>JAMPFM010000069.1 GCA_023664455.1 Blautia sp. | reverse complement strand
CCGAGTATAGATGATTTCAATTCAAATTATTCTAATGGTTATGGAATTGGTATAGTTATTTGTCATGATGGTAAAATATTTATATATCATTCAGATGAGTTTGTTAATGACAAATATTATGAATTACTTGTTGAAAAGTATGATAAAGAATTTCATAATATATATAAGGCACAAATTTTTGCATTAGATAAGATAAAAGAAAATTATAAAATAAATTATAGAGAGGTGAAATATGAGAGCACATGAAAGAGACGATATAAAAATCCCTAAAAGATATAAAAAAATGTCAATCGAACAGTTAGATAAAAAAAGTGAGTTTATACTTAAAATTTCAAAAATGTTTCCTAGGTTAAAAAAGAAGAAAGTTGACTATAATAAAAACGTAAATTTTTATTTATAAAATTGAACAAAAAGTATAAGAGTACATTTATAAATGACCCCAGCTGCGCAGAGAACCTGTATCAGTTGGGGTAATTCATTCCTCATTTCCCCAATATCCACGAAATATAAATTTACTTTTCCGCCAAAATGTTATATACTACGGAGTATCAGACAATACTTGTACCGGCGGCGTATCCCCAAAAGGGCGACGCGGCGCGAGGTAGAGAATACAGGATAAAAGGTGGTATAGAAAGATGGCATTATTAAAACAGTGGCGCGATATGGCTTATTCTGAGACGGCAAATAAGAATGATTTGCAGAAGCTGTGGTCTGCATACTTTTTAAAGGAAAAAGAAATTTACAGCGAGCTTCTGAAAACCCCGGATGAAACAGTGACCGGAACCGTGAAGGAACTGGCGGAAAAATATGATGTCGATATCATGACGATGACAGGTTTTTTGGACGGTATCAACGACAGCCTCAAAGAAGCGAATCCGATTGAAGAGATGGAAGAAGACACGCAGGTAAACCTCGGTTTTGAAAAAGCGCTTCTTTATAAAAATATGGTAGCGGCGGATGCTGACTGGCTGTACAATCTGGAAGAGTGGAACGATATTTTTGATGAAGAAACGCGAAAGAGCCTTTATAAAGAACAGAAAGAATCCACCACGATTCATAAGGAGCCGAAGATTTATCCGAATGACCCCTGTCCATGCGGCAGCGGGAAAAAATATAAAAAATGTTGTGGGAAGAATGCTTAGGAGACTGTAAAGAAGATGGAAAAACTGGAGCAGTCGAGAATAGACTATGCCGTCAGCCTCTTTGAGAGCGGTTATAATTGTGCGCAGTCGGTATTTGCCGCCTATGCGGAACTATTGGGCATGGATAGAAAAAGCGCCTTAAAGATGTCTGGCGCAATGGGCGGCGGCGTCGGACGTATGCGGGAGATATGCGGTACAGTTTCTGCAATGGCGATGCTTGCGGGATTAAAAGAGGGCAATGACGACCCCGAAAACGAAGAGGCAAAAGAGCATATTTATGCATTGGTGCGCAGGATGAGCGCGCAGTTTAAAGAAAAGCAGGGGACGATTATCTGTCGGGAGCTTTTGGGAATAGAAGGCATGGAAGAGAGTGCGAAACCTTCTATCAGGACGCCGGAGTTCTATGCGTCCAGACCATGCGGCAGGATTATCGCCTGTGCGGCGGAAATTATTGAAAAGGAGCTTTTTAGCGGATAGGAGAGCGTATGATAGCAGGAATGGCAGTTGTAAAGGGTATTTGGAAAGAAATCAGGCAGGCGTCGGTGAAATTGTTTGAGGGCGAGGTTACGATTAGCAAGAGAGAGTGCTGGTTAATCGGAGCAGTTCTGCTTCTGGCAGGGATTTGTCTTGGGTTTATCCATGCGCCGTTGACCCACGGAGTCAATATCAGCCTCATGAGCAATAATGGGAATGACAATGGGCATAACGTTGGAAATGGCAGTGGAAACGACAGTTTGGATCAGGACGGTGCAAATAAGATAGACGGCACAGAAGCAGTAGATAAAAAGAGCGGTAAAAGGACACGGAAAGGGGCATGATTTATTATGAAAATTACATTGAAAGACGGTTCCGTCAAGGAATATGCGCAGCCAATGAGCATTTATGAGATTGCCGCTGACATTTCGGAAGGTCTTGCACGGGTGGCATGTGCAGGGGAAGTTGAGGGGAAAATAGAGGATTTGCGGACAGTTCTTGACAAGGACTGTACTTTAAGCATTGTGACGGCGAGTGATGAGGCGGGACTGCGCGTCATCCGGCATACCACGTCCCATGTGCTGGCAGAGGCGGTAAAAAGGCTGTTTCCGGCTGCAAAGGTAACGATTGGTCCCGCCATCGACGAAGGATTTTATTATGATTTTGATGCGGAGCCTTTTTCCAGGGAAGATTTGGACGCGCTGGAAGCCGAGATGAAGAAAATCATCAAGGAAGGGCATAAGATAGAACGCTTTACGATGCCAAGAGCTGAAGCAATCCGGTTTATGGAAGAAAAGGGAGAGCCGTACAAGGTGGAACTGATTCAGGATTTACCGGAAGATGCGGAAATTTCTTTTTATGACCAGGGCGGTTTTGTGGATTTATGTGCGGGACCGCATCTGATGAGTACGAAACCGATTAAGGCGTTTAAGCTGATTTCTTCTTCTATGGCATATTGGAGAGGGGATTCTGACAAAGCCCAGTTACAGCGTATTTACGGAACTGCTTTTCAGAAAAAAGAGGAGCTTGCGGCTTATCTGGAGCATTTGGAAGACATTAAGAAACGTGACCACAATAAATTGGGGCGTGAGATGGAGCTTTTTACAACGGTGGACGTCATCGGACAGGGATTACCGCTGTTGCTGCCCAAGGGCGCCAAGATGGTTATGAAGATGCAGCGGTGGATAGAGGATTTGGAAGACAAAGAGTGGGGCTATGTCCGTACGAAGACGCCGCTGATGGCAAAGAGCGATTTGTATAAAATATCGGGGCACTGGGACCATTATACAGACGGCATGTTTATTCTGGGCGATGAGGAAAAGGATAAAGAAGTGTTGGCGCTTCGTCCAATGACCTGTCCGTTCCAGTATTATTGTTATAAGAACAGCCAGCATTCCTATCGGGATTTACCGATTCGCTACGGGGAAACATCTACCCTTTTTAGGAATGAGGATTCCGGGGAAATGCACGGTCTGACCAGAGTCCGCCAGTTTACGATTTCGGAAGGACATCTAATCGTGAGACCCGACCAGATGGTAGAGGAATTTAAAGGCTGTATGGCGCTTGCCAAATACTGTCTGACGGTTTTGGGCGTGGAAGAGGACGTTACCTATCATCTTTCTAAATGGGATCCGGATAACCGTGAAAAATATATCGGTGAGCCGGAAGTCTGGAATGAGACAGAGCAGCATATCCGGGAAATTCTCACCGAATTAGAGATTCCTTTCGTGGAGGATATCGGTGAAGCGGCCTTTTACGGACCGAAAGTGGATATCAATGCCAAGAACGTATACGGAAAAGAAGATACCATGATTACCATCCAATGGGATGCGCTTTTGGCGGAGCAGTTCGATATGTACTATATCGACCAGAACGGCGAGAAAATCCGTCCTTACATTATTCATAGGACCTCGATGGGGTGTTATGAAAGGACGCTGGCATGGCTGATTGAAAAATATGCGGGCAAATTCCCGACCTGGCTTTGCCCGGAACAGGTAAGAATCCTTCCGATTTCTGAGAAATATACGGATTATGCAGAGCAGGTCAGAAAAGAGCTGGCGCGGAATGACATAGACGTTACCGTGGATAACCGTTCTGAGAAAATTGGCTTTAAGATTCGCGAGGCAAGATTGGCGAAGCTTCCGTATATGTTAGTCGTAGGGCAGCAGGAAGCGGAAGATGGCACCGTCTCTGTCAGAAGCCGTTTCGCGGGCGATGAAGGCGTGAAGCCATTGGCGGAATTTATCGAGCAGATTTGCAAGGAAATCCGCACGAAGGAAATCCGTAAAGAAGTCGCAGCAGAAGAACAGAAATAAATGATAGTTAAGAAAAACGTCGCAAAACAGGATGGGGCATAAGAAAAAATAGAAACATGAGAAAAATATAAAACGAGAAGTATGAAAAAGTAAGAAATATAAAAAATAAGAAACATAAGAAAATGAGATAGAAAAATGAGTCTAAAAATACAGAAATTGTCCTATCGGGAAGTAATTGGATGGATTTTTCTGGGCGTCGGGCTTATCATGCTTGGAAACAGTATCCGGTTATGCTTTTGCAGTGATATCTGGTATGACGAATTGTTCACCGTGGGAATGTATGAGCATTCCTACGGTGAATTAGTTCATTTTACGGCAAAAGATGTGCACCCGCCGCTCTATTACTGCATTACCAAATTTTTTACAGACTTAGGGAAGGGTATCCTTCCTGCGGCAGACAGTATCGTGATTGCCAAAACGGTATCTGTCATGCCTTATTTTTTGCTGCTTCTTTACAGTCTGACATGGCTGCGCAAAAGATTCGGCATTCTGGCGGCGGGGGTCTTCTTTTTCTGTACCCTGTCCATGCCGCAGATGAGCGCCTATACGGTGGAAATGCGCATGTATAGTTTCGCCCTGTTTTTCGTGACGGCGGCATTCATCCACGCCTGTGAAATCGGAAGTGGCGCCAACGTCGGGACAGAGAATGGAAAACATTACTTAGCCCTCACCCTGTATGGGCTGGCGGCAGCTTATACGCAGTATTTTGCCTGTGTGGCGGTGATTATGGTCTATGGATATCTCTTTTTGCTTTTCTTAGCCCAATATAGGAAAAACCGTAAGCAGGGAAAGGATACGAAAGCGCCACAAAAAGCGTTGTTAAGCTTGCTTCTTTGCGCATTGATCTCAATTCTGGCTTATCTGCCCTGGCTTTTCGTACTGCTTTCCCAGATTGCCACCGTGCGGGCAAACTACTGGATTTTACCGCTGACCTGGCGGAGTCTCGGCGGCTGTGTGAAATTTTTGTTAAAACCGGCGTTTGGGAGTGATAAGGTCAATGTGATTCTGGCAGTGGTGTTTTTCGGGCTGTATGCAGGGTTGTTGTTTGTGTATGGATACCGGACTTTGAAGGGAAGGAAAACCAATTTCTTCCACGCACTGGCAGGCTGCATGGTCTTGTGCGGCTTAGTAGGCTTTGGCTTTCTTGCTTCCCTCATCATCCGCCCGATATTCGTTTACCGCTATATGCTGCCCGCAATGGGCTGTTTCTGGCTGTGCTTCGTCTGGTGCCTGTGCGCTTTCTTAGAAAACGGACGGCGGCGGGATTTTGGTATCGGTTGTCTGATACTTGTCCTGCTTCTTATCGTTGGGATTCGGGATTATGGCGCATTTATGGGCGAGGAAACGTATAAGGCGGCGCGCATGGAAGAAACCAAAACGGCAATGGATAAGATTGCAGAAGATGACATTGTAGTATACAATTTTGATCAGCTACAGGCAGTGGCAGGATATTATATGGAACAGGAAAGTTATCTGTGGAATGGTGAACAGGAGCCTTTAATCGGGGAAATGTTTGGCAAGAGGGGCAGCGTACAAAGTAGCGAACAGATAAAAGACTGGCTTGCTGCGGGCAAAACGGTGTGGTTTTTTGGAAGTTTTAACAGCCGGGAAGAAATTTGCGCGGAATGGGAAAAGGATGGACTAAAGACAAAGGAGCTGGGCAGTTATATGCTGGAAAGATATTGGTTTAACATTTATTCGGTGAATATTACATAAAAACGCGGTAATAATAATCCTAATGACGCAAAAAGCCGGATGGCGCTGCGTAAATGAAAACGAATAGAAATCATTAGGAGGTTATTATGGCGGAATTAAAATGTGGCGTGGAAAATTGTTATTATAATCAGGAATGTTGCTGCTGCAAGGGCGATATCATGGTAGGCGGACAGCACGCGGATACGAGCAGGGACACCTGTTGCGAGAGTTTTTCCCAGAAGAGGGGCGATTCTTATACGAGCTCCTTATTCCATCCAAGCAGGACCATCAGCATTGACTGTGAGGCGGATAAATGTATTTATAACAGTAACTATAAATGCCATGCGGACCATGTAGATATCAGAGGCTGCGGCGCGGCGGACTGTAAAGGTACGGAATGCGCGACGTTTAAGGAAGCATAGGCGGAGGAAATTAGCCGTCTAAGCACAAAAAGATGGGGATACAAGAGGATGAAGAAACAAGAGAGAACTACAGCAGATACCAAAAAGGCAGCAGACACCAAAAAGGCAGCGCCCCCAAAACGCAGAAAAAACCGAGGCAGGACCACTGGCATTTCTATGGCAGTGATTCTGCTCTTTTCTGTTATTATCTGTTATTTTGGCGCGCGGGATACATGGGATATCGGATGGTCGGATTTCATGAATCAGAGGGGAGCAGTTACCAACAAGCAGATTTATATTATCGGAATCGACGATAAGACCTTGAAAAAATACGGTCCCGTCAACACCTGGAGTAGGAGGATTCCGGCGTCTCTTGTGGAAATTTTAGACGAGAGCGAGAAGACAAGACCCGCTGTCATCGGTTTTGACGTGATTTACAGTGAGGACGTGGAAGCTGGGGCGGATGAGGAATTTGCCAGAGTCTGTGCCAAGGCGGGAAATGTTGTGGCGGCACAGAGTTTGGCTTTTAAGGAAGTGCCGGAGCGGAATGAAAAAGGAAAGATTGTCTATAATCCCTACGAGATAGATTATGCGACGAAACCCTACGAAAGTCTGGAAAAAAGCGTGACCTGCGGATTCGTCAATACATTCATTGACAGGGATGGTTATGTGCGACAGGCGATGACTTATCTGGACTATGAGGGCGAGCGGATAAACAGCTTTTCTTTCCAGATTTATCAGGATTACATGGAAAGTCAGGGAAGGGAAGCGGTATTTCCCGATACTTACGGTAAAAATAACAGGTATTATTTTTCCTATTCCGGAAAACCCGGCGGGTACAGCGTTGTTTCACTGGCGGATGTGCTGGATGGAACGGTGGATGCGAAATTATTTCGCGGGGCTATTGTCTTAGTAGGCGCTTATGCCGTGGGAATGCAGGACAATTACATGCCGGCGATTGCCCACAACGCCCAGATGTACGGGGTGGAAATTCATGCCAATATCATCGACGCCCTGATGGAAGGGCGGACGCAGACACTCTTTTCCCCGGTGTTTTATGCGCTGATTGCCGGTCTTTTTTGTTTATTTTTCTTTCTTATCCTGCGAAAAGCCAGGCCAATCTATGCAACTGTTACATTGACGGTTTCGGTATTTTTCGCTATTATAATTTCAAGGGTCATGTACCTTCATGGCAAAATTGTCCCAACGATTTTATTGCCCTGTATTCTGGCGTTTTTGTACCTAGCGAGGATACTACAGGGGTATCTGGCGGAAATTCTGCGCAGACGGCAGGTTGTCCGGGTGCTGAAACAGTATGTGGCGCCCCAGATTGTGGATAAAATCAGCAAAGATAAGAATTTCCACCTGACGCTTGGCGGGGAAAACCGGCATATTGCGGTTTTATTCGTGGATATCCGGGGTTTTACAACAATTTCGGAAAGCTTAGAGCCGGAAGAGGTTGTAGAAATTCTGAATGAATACTTAAATCTTACGACCAAGGCTATTTTTGATAACGAAGGGACGCTGGATAAATTTGTGGGGGATGCCACCATGGCAATATTCAACGCGCCGTTTTCCTTGGAAGATTACATCTTTCGGGCAATCTGCACCGCATGGGATATGAAGGAGGGAGCCGCAGAGATTGCCGGGAAATTTAAGAAGCGTTTTGGGGAAAAGGTGGCTTTTGGGATTGGGATTCATTGCGGGAATGCGGTAGTCGGGAATATCGGCTGCGAAACCCGGATGGACTATACGGCGATTGGCGATACCGTCAATACAGCGGCCAGATTAGAGAGCAGCGCGAAACCGGGACAGATTTTAATCAGCGGACAGGTATATGAAGCAGTGAAGGATAGGATTGAGGCGGAGCCGGTTGGCGAGCTTGACTTAAAAGGCAAGAGCAACGGTGTCTTTATCTATCAGCTGAATGGGGTACATAGATGAGAAAATGGTATTTGGTTCCAGACAGAGAGGATATGGAGCGTGAAAACCTGCTTGCGAAAGAGTATGGGTGTTTTTATGAGTTTAACGATTTTTACGCGCCCGCGGTTTTAGACGATGCCCGCAAACAGGAAGAAATTATCAATCATTATGCGAGATACCGCAGCGACTTTTCACAGGATATGATGCACGGTGCATTTCTCGATATCACGGTGCATAGCAGCGATACGCTTATCCGGGAGGCTTCCATGCTGCGTGTGCATCAGTCTATGGAAATTGCGAAGCGCATGGGACTGCGGGGCGTCATTTTCCATACGGGGCGGCTGGGGGGATTCCGCGCAGAGTCCTATTTACGGCAGTGGCAGGAAATGAACGCCCGCTTTTTTACCAGGCTTGCAGAAGAGTATCCGGGGCAGCAGATTTATATGGAAAATATGTTTGACGAAGCGCCGGACGTACTTGCCGCGCTGGCAGGGCAGCTAAAAGAAGTGGACAACTTCGGCGTCTGTTTAGATTATGCGCACGCGTCGCTGCAGAGAGAACCGCTGGATATGTGGGTGAAGACGTTAGCGCCCTATATACGGCATCTGCATGTCAATGACAATGACTTGAAAAATGATTTGCACAAACCCGTGGGGACTGGCAGAATCGACTGGCAGCTTTTTAGCAGACTGATGGAAAACTATCAGGTTGACGCTTCTATGCTGATAGAAGTAAAAGGCTATGAAGCGCAGAAAGAATCGTTAACCTATATGAGACAGCATGAAACCTATCCAGTGGATAGGGTTTGAGGATGGGCAAAAAGGAGAAGAACAGTGTCTTTACAATATGATGATTTTATCAAAATACTGAATATCGGTATCAAACTGACGACGGAAAAGAACAGAAACCGCATTCTGGCGGGCATTTTACAGAGCGCTATGGATATTACCAATTGCGATGCGAGTACGCTGTATTTATATGAAGATAACCAACTTGTTTTTAAAATGATGAGAACATTGTCCCTGGGTATCAGCCGCGGCGTAAGCGGGCAGCCGATTACCGATATCCCGCCGGTGCCCATGAGTGAGGAGCATGTCTGTGCATATACGGCAATCCATAGAGAAATTGTCAATATACCGGACGTCCGGGACAGCAGCCGTTTCGATTTCTCAGGACCGATGCAATATGATAAACTGACCGGCTACCATACGATATCCCAGCTTGTCATTCCGTTAGAAAACAACGAAAACGAGCTGATTGGCGTGCTGCAGCTTATCAATGCCTTGGACGCGGAAGGAAATGTGATTCCTTTTACGAAGCAGTACCATATCATTATCCGTTCTTTGGGTTCTATGGCGGCAATCGAGCTGAGCAATCTGGCGTATATGGAAGAGTTGAAAGCGCAGATGTATTCTTTCGTGGAAGCGCTGACGACGGTATTGGACGAAAGAACGCCCTATAATGCGGCACATACGAGGAATGTGGAAAAATATGCGGGGATACTGGCGGATTATATCGCCGGACTGTACGAGGAAGGAAAATGTGACGAGGACTTTGACGATAAGCGCAAGGAACAGTTACAATTGGCGGCGCTTCTGCATGATATCGGGAAAATGGTCGTTCCTTTAAGTATCATGAACCGCGCTACGAGACTTGCCGGAGACCTGGAAAAAGTGGATACCCGGTTTGAGCTGCTTCGCTCTTATTATGAAATCGATATGTTAAAAGGAAGAATTACCAAAGAAGAATACGAAGAACGACTGGCGGATTTAGAAGACGAACTCGCCTTTATCCACCGGATTGATAGTATGGGCTATCTGGATGATGAAAGCTACGAGCGGGTATGCCGTCTGGCAAAGAAACAACATGTGGGGGAAGACGGCGCCATTACGAAATATATCACGGAAAAGGAAACGGAATACCTGACCATACGGAAAGGTACGCTGACCGAGGCGGACCGCAGGGAAATGGAAAACCATGTGGTTATGACGCAGAAGATTCTCAGCAAAGTACGTTTTCATAAAAATTTTGCCATCGTGCCCAAATGGGCGGCGTCCCATCATGAGTTTTTAGACGGCAGCGGTTATCCCAATCATTTGACGGCAGAGGATTTGGAGCTGGAAACGAGGATTCTGACGATTGCAGATATTTACGATGCCCTGACGGCGACAGACCGTCCCTATAAAAAACCGGTGCCCCAGGAGCAGGCTTTGGAAATCCTGCGGGATATGGCAAAGGAAGGAAAAATAGATGCAAAGCTGGTAGAATGGTTTATAGAGGCAATGACAAAGGAAGCAAAAGATTGAGGGGAAGGGAAGGTATTTTATGAAGAAGAGGTTACAGGGGTTAATCGTCTTATGGCTGGCGGCCGCGATGGTGTTGTCTTTTTTGCCGGCGCAGGTATGGGCGGCGGAAACGACGCAAAGTATGTATGTTTATACGAAAAATGGCGCCGGGGTTATGCAGGAATATGGTCAGGTTGAGACAAGAAATACGAAATTTGTTTCGGTAACGTATGACCAGCCGCTGAATGAACAGGAAGCCGTCATGCAATGTTTTACCATTCCGCAGGGATATGGACTGAAAGGCTGGGAGATATGGAAATTTATAGTAAGCGGCGGCGGTGGCATTCTTTATGAGAAGGGACTGGAACTTGCGGCAAACGGTACGATTTCAGAAAGGGAGTTTCAGACAATCAAAGGAGCGGACGATGGAAATGTGTTAATCGTGCCGATTCTGGCGTCAAACTCAGGGCTTAAAGTTACGATTTCCGCAACGACAGGCGATAGCTGGGATTCCTTCTTAGGAGGGGTTACTTTTGATAAAACCTTTTCCCCACCGCTTACGCTGACCATATCCACGTCAGGAGGATACGGAAGCGTTGAAATAGACTATTATCTGGCAAACGAAGACCTTTTTCCGGCAGGGCAGCCTACGGATAAGGAAATCGAAGGCGCGATTCTGAATTGGACACAATATACCGGAAATGCGGGGGCGGGTATCCAGCTTTCGCAGGAAGGGCGATACGTGGTGTATGCAAGGGCAAAAGATGTGGCGGGCAATACCGTCTATGCCAACACCGACGGCATTATCATCGGCACGGCGGATTCTGGGAACAACCAGATTGACAGTTCAGGGGAATTTCACTTACTTCCGGGCACGGCTTATACGTTTGGAAGCGGGAAATGGAAGGTGACGGGGGATAGTACCGTTTATGAAGGCGGGCGGACTTTTTATGTGTCCCAGGATGATATGTATACGCTGACACAGCAATAAGATGAATTTTCTAAGAGGGATAATAACAAGAATTACATGAAGGTTTGGGGGATACAATGGAAAAAGCATTATGGATGAAAATAGCGGCGGCTGTTGTAGGAGTGGCAGCAGCGGCGATAGGCGTTGTGGCGTTTATCAACTATCAGGGAGATGATTCATACCGCTCTATTTTGATTTATGAAGTATCGGGTGATGCGTTTATTGAGAGAGGCGATACAGGAACGATAGACGCCGTTGAGAATCTATATTTAGAATCTGGCGACAGGATTCATGTCGCGGAAGATAGTTTTATGCGCCTGAAACTGGATGATGATAAATATATCATGGTAGAGGAAAATTCCATCCTCTCGATAGAGGCTTCCGGGACGAAAAAAGATTCCGAGACGACGATCCGGTTAGAGCGCGGGGCGATTACGAATGAAATCCAGAATCCATTAAGCCAGAAATCCTCTTATGAGGTGACGACGCCCAATTCGGTGATGGCAGTCCGGGGCACGGTTTTCAGGGTCAAGGTGTATTATGATGAAAAAGGCGAAATCTACACCAAATTGTCCACCTTTGAAGGAAAAGTAGCGTCCAGACTGATATTCCCTGACGGAACGATGGATGAGGAACTTCCAGTAGAAGAGGGCAATGAGGTTATTATCTATAGTAATGAGGTACTGACGGAATATCTGCGGGAAGCGGAAGAGATTGTCTATGAGGATTTGCCGCTGCAGCCGCTGAATGTCCTGCTGGGTCTGGTAGAAGAGGGCACGACTGTTACCGGAACCGACAAGGAAATGTTAGAGGAGCTGATTGCAAGGAAACAGCAGGAAGATGCGGAAGGAAAAGAAGAGAAAGAGATAAAAGAAAAGGATGCTTCCGAGCTGGAAGAGGACGAGGAAAAAGCAGAAGACGGTGAAGAAGAGCCGGAAGACGAGACGGATACAGAAGATGAAGAGGGGGGGGGCAAAAGACGGCAAAGATACGGAAGATAAAAAAGATGCCGGCGAGGAAGACGATTCCAAGGACTCTGACGATTCCGAGGATAAGAAAGACGGCGGAAATGGAAGCAGTGACGATACCGGTAATGTCGGTGATTCCGACAATGGGGACGATACCGATAATGGCGGCGATTCCGGTTCAGGCGAGGATAAGAAGGAAGAAAACAGTACTTATACAGTAACCTTCCAATATCAGGGACAGGTTTTCGGGACGCAGAAAGTAAAGAAGGGCCAGAAAGCCACCCAGCCTATGTTACAGCCGGCAGCAAGCGGCGCATGGGATTTCGACTTTTCTAAGGAAATCACGAAGAATGTGACGGTAGAGTGGAAGTAGGAGAAAGGATAAGTGAAAATTTGTGAAAAATCGGAAAAAACCAATTGACATAACCAGCCGGATATGGTAAAGTATCTGAGTGTGTATGGAAACATATAACAACCAAGCAGAGTATCCACTCTCACCCTGCAACGATCAGGTTCGCAGGCGTTCATATTCATGGAAGAACATCGCGGTTTCGTCTATGACGATTGGCGGGTTTTGTATGTGTAGAATGAGTGGGTAGTTATGCTATCCACTTTTTTTGTAAATAGGAAATTGCTAGACGATGTGGAAGAATGCAAAGCATTCTTCCCAAGATAATCGCATAAGCGATTTTCTTGTAGATAATCGCATAAGCGATTTTCTTGTATGAATAATGTGAGGAGGGCAAGGCTATTAGCGAATTATTCATTAACGAACAGATTAGGGACAAAGAAGTCAGAGTGATTGGGGAAAACGGTGAACAGCTTGGAATCATGTCTTCCAGGGAGGCGCTGAGGCTTGCGGAGGAAGCGGGCGTTGATTTGGTAAAGATTGCGCCGACAGCGAAGCCGCCGGTTTGTAAAATTGTGGATTATGGGAAGTTCAAATATGAGCAGACCCGAAAAGAAAAGGAAGCGAAGAAGAAACAGCGGGTTATTGAAATCAAGGAAATCCGGTTATCTCCCAATATCGATACCAATGATTTGAATACCAAGGTCAATGCGGCAAGAAAGTTTATCACCAAGGGCGACAGAGTGAAAATCACGCTGCGTTTCCGGGGACGTGAGATGGCGCATATGAATACCAGCAAACATATACTCGACGATTTTGCCGAAGCGCTCGCCGATATTGCGGTGATAGAGAAAGCGCCGAAGGTGGAAGGGCGGAGTATGACGATGTTTTTAGCTGAGAAGCGATAAGCTTATTCAGTTTAAAATAAATGATATCCGAATTATGATATCTCATAAATTTATAAATACAGGAGGATTTTTGAAATGCCAAAAATGAAGACAAGCAGATCAGCTGCAAAACGGTTTAAAGTAACTGGAACGGGTAAATTAAAAAGAAACAAAGCTTATAAACGCCATATCTTAACTAAGAAATCTCCGAAAACGAAGAGAAATCTTAGAAAAGCTACGATAACAGATGCAACGAACGTTAAGAATATGAAGAAAATATTACCGTATCTGTAAAAGCTTGCTATTGCAGCTATTTTGACAGGTCGTTTAAGGAGGAAAAAGAAATGGCAAGAATTAAAGGCGGATTAAACGCTAGAAAAAAACATAACAGGGTTTTAAAACTTGCGAAAGGATATAGAGGAGCAAGGTCTAAACAGTACAGAGTAGCAAAACAGTCCGTTATGAGAGCATTAGCGTCCTCATATGCGGGTAGAAAAGAGAGAAAGCGTCAGTTCAGACAGTTATGGATTGCCCGTATCAATGCGGCGGCAAGAATGAACGGATTGTCCTACAGTAGATTTATGTACGGTTTAAAGAATGCCGGCGTTGAGATTAACAGAAAGATGTTATCTGAGATGGCAGTCAATGACGCCAAAGGTTTTGAGACATTAGCGGAGCTTGCAAAAGCAAACCTGAAATAAAGAAAGTGCAGACAGACGAAAAAATGCGAAAGAAATGAAAACGAAAGTCTGGAATCAGTGAAAGAAACGGAAACGATAAATGGAGAATGGCAGGGAGCCATCCTCCATTTCTTAAATTAGGAAATTTCTTGATACAATAAGAGGGAGGAGCGGCATGAGCGTATTAGAAGGATTACAACCGGCGGCAGTATTTCATTTTTTTGAAGAAATCTGTAAGATACCGCATGGTTCCGGCAATGAAGAAGGAATCAGCAATTATATCAAAGAATTTGCAGAGAAGAGGGGACTTTTCTGTATCCAGGATACGTGGAAGAATCTGATACTTGCCAAGGAGGCGGCGAAAGGGTATGAGGAGGAAGAAACCCTGATTTTACAGGGGCATATGGATATGGTAGCCGTCAAAGAACCGGAATTGTCTATCGATATGAAAAAAGAGCCCCTGCAATTACAAAGAGAAGGGGATACGATTTTTGCCAAAGGAACTAGTCTTGGCGGGGACGACGGCATTGCGGTGGCTTATATCCTCGCCCTTTTAGATGCCAAAGATATACCCCATCCGCGGCTGGAAGTGATTCTGACCGTAGGCGAAGAGGTAGGCATGGAAGGCGCGGGAAAAATTGATTTGTCCATGTTACAGGGTAAGAGAATGCTGAATCTGGACAATGAAGAAGAAGGCGTTCTGCTGACAAGCTGCGCCGGGGGCGTCAGGGCAGACTGTAGACTCCCCATCGCATGGGAAGAAAAGAGCGGCGTTTTGCTGCAGGTGCAGGTGGACGGACTGCAGGGCGGACATTCCGGCGCGGAAATCATCAAAGAAGGCGGCAACGCCAACTGCCTGATAGGACGTGTGCTGGATGCGCTTTTAAAAGAAACGTCCCCGTTCCTTTGCAGTTTAAAAGGCGGTCTTGCGGATAACGCGATTCCAAGACAGGCGGAAGCGGAGTTTCTTGTGGCAAAAGAAGAAGTAAACCGGTGTCTGCAGATTGTCCGCGACATGGAAGAACAGATACAAAAAGAGCTGGCGGTAAAAGATGCGGGAGTCCGCCTATTGGCAGCAGCCGGGGAGGAAAAGAGGGTACCGTGTCTGCAAAAAGACAGCATGAAAAAGACAGCCGCCTATCTGATGGCAATGCCAAACGGCATCCAGGCGATGAGCGCCGACGTGGAAGGCTTGGTCGAGACGTCTCTCAATCTGGGAATCATGGAACTGACTGAGGAAGCCTTTTTCCTGCATTATGCAATCAGAAGCTCGCTAGAGAGCGCCAGGCAGACGGTGTGCAGGAAGCTAGAGGCAGTATCGCATCTTGCCGGCGGGGAAGTCAGCTTCTGCGGGGAGTATCCGGGCTGGGCATATAAACAGGATTCGCCGCTGCGGGATAAAATGGTCGCAGTCTATGAAAAAATGTATGGCAAAAAGCCGGAAGTGGCGGCGATTCACGCAGGATTGGAGTGTGGTCTGATTTCCGCCAAGATAGAGGGATTAGACTGCATTTCCTATGGACCGGACATGAAAGATATCCATACCACGAAAGAGACACTGAGTATTTCTTCCACCCAGAGGGTCTGGGAGTATCTTCTGGAAGTGTTAAAAGAGAAAGAAAAAAGTTAAGATTCCTTGTAGAATCGAAAAATTGGGAAGCTGATAATCGAGAATCTGATATTCACGTCTTAGTGATTGACACGATTTATGGAATTTTGTAGACTATAGGATAGAAGGGGTATCCATGCGCAGATCAGGGAAGGCGCAGGCCATATATTGATGGACAAAATGGCGGTCATAGACAGATAGGATGCAGAAAGGAGGAGTGCGCCAGTTCGGCGCTTGAAATATAAGCAGGTGAAATTCCTGCTCTG
>JAMPFM010000068.1 GCA_023664455.1 Blautia sp. | reverse complement strand
TAGCATCAAGACCTTGGAGAGGGTCTATAAACACTACTACTATATAATACAAGGCAGGATAAAAGGCAATGAAAAAAACAGGGAAATTTCGACGGGGCATGGCAATTTTGCTCTCGGCATTTATGGTGGTTTCGATACTGCCACAAAACAATATGCAGATATTTGCAGCCGAGAAGGCTGTAGAAAGCTCTGATGCTTTCCAAATAGAATCGGGGGATGGTTCTATCCCTGTTTTGGAAGAAGAGATTTCTGACAATACCGGGGAATCCGAAGAGCAGGAAAATTTTTCCGAGGAAGATTCCACAACCGGAGAGGATACCGAGGAAGAACTTCCTGTAGATGAAAATGAAACGGAAAAAGCCCCCCCTATTGATGGAAATGAGTCCGGAAATGAGGAAGATGCGGATATCGGTGAAAATGACGATTCCGAGGAAATACCTTCAGAAGAAGGCGATGAAGAGGACGTTGCAGAGCCTGATAAAATCGACCAAAATACAGCAACCGAGACAGCAGGGCTTTTCGGAATGGAAACTAGAAGCTCCGATGCGGATTTCGTTATAACGGACGGCGTACTGACCGGCTATAACGGCACGGCGACAGAACTGATAATCCCGGATGGCGTAACAAAAATTGGAGATAATTTTTTAAAGGATAATCAGACCGTGACAAGTGTTGTCTTTTCTGCGGGAGTGGAAGAAGTAGGAAACTATGCTTTCAGAAATTGTACGGCGCTGGATACGGTGACGTTGAATGAAGGGCTGGTAAAAATTGGTTCACAGGCTTTTGAAGGCGCTGCCTTTGGCAAAAAATTGAGTACTGGCGCGATAGAAAAAAGCTCACTGACTATTCCAGGCACCGTACAGTCCATCGGGACAGGAGCCTTCCACGAATGTGCATATCTACGGGAAATCCTATTTGAAGACGGCGAAACAATAACCCTGTCAATCGACGGCGTTGACTGGCAAAAGACCTTTGCCGACTGCGAAAGCCTGGAGCGGGTGGTTCTTCCCAAACGTCTGAAAACCTTGCCGCAGTACACATTCTATAAGTGTGCTAATCTAAAGGAAGTGACGCTGCAGGAAGGGCTGGTAGAAATCGGGAATCATGTGTTTGAAGACTGCCCTTCTTTAGAAGAAATCCTTTTTCCTTCGACCGTGACAACCGTGGGAGACTATGCTTTCCGAAATTGTACGGGGCTGAAAATGGCGACACTGAATGAAGGGCTGGCAACTATCGGTTCACAGGCTTTTGAGTGTGCTGCTTTTGGCAGGAAACTAAGTACTGGCGCAATAGAAAAAAGCTCACTGACTATTCCAGGCACCGTACAGTCCATCGGAACAGGAGCCTTCCACGAATGTGCATATCTACGGGAACTCATCTTTGCGGACGGCGAGACAGCGATTCTGACAATCGACGGTGTTGACTGGCAAAAAACTTTTGCCGACTGTGAAAGTCTGGAGCGGGTGGTTCTGCCTAAACGGCTGCAGACTCTGCCGCAGTACACGTTTCAGAACTGCGCTAACCTAAAGGAAGTGACGCTGCAGGAAGGGCTAGTGGAAATCGGAAATCATGTGTTTGAAAACTGCTCTTCTTTAGACGAAATCCTTTTTCCTTCGACCGTGACAACCGTGAGAGACTATGCCTTCCGAAATTGTACGGGACTGAGAAAGGCAACGCTGAATGAAGGATTGATAACTATTGGGTCACAGGCTTTTGAATGCGCTGCCTTTGGCAAGGAACTGAGTACTGGCACGATAGAGAAAAATACACTGACAATTCCAAGTACCGTGCAGACCATCGGGACAGGCGCATTCCACGAATGCGCGTATCTGCGGGAGCTCATCTTTGCGGACGGCGAGACGGTAATTCTGACAATCGACGGTGTTGACTGGCTAAAAGCCTTTGCCGATTGTGAAAGTCTGGAGCGGCTGGTTCTTCCTAAACGGCTGAAAACCCTGCCGCAGTATACGTTCCAGAACTGTGCTAACCTAAAGGAAGTGACGCTGCAGGAGGGACTGGAGGAAATTGGAAATCATGTGTTTGAAAACTGCCCTTCTTTAGAAGAAATCGTTTTTCCTTCAACCGTGACAAGCGTGGGAGACTATGCTTTCCGAAATTGTACAGGACTGAGAAAGGCAACTCTGAATGAAGGACTGATAACTATCAACTCACAGGCTTTTGAGGGCGCTGCCTTTGGCAGGAAACTAAGTACAGGCGCGATAGAGAAAAATACACTGACAATTCCAAGTACCGTACAAACCATCGGAACCGGAGCATTCCACGAATGCGCGTATCTGCGGGAGGTCATTTTTGCGGACGGCGAGACGGTAATTCTGAAAATCGATGGTGTTGACTGGCTAAAAGCCTTTGCAGACTGTGAAAACCTGGAGCGGGTGATTCTGCCCGCACGCCTACAAACCATACCGAAGCACACTTTCTACAACTGCGCTAAACTGAATGCAATTTACATTCCGGCGTCCGTAACGCAAATTGACGCTTATGTGCTGTTAAAATGCCCCAAGCTTGTCATTTACGGCGAGCCGGGTTCGACGGCGGAACAGTATGCGAAAGCAAACGGTATAGCGTTTAAAAATAAATCAAATTTAAAATTATCTGTAGAAAATGTCTCTTTGGACAGAAAAACGATTACGAAAGCAGGGGCGTCTGCCATTGGTCAGACCGTGCAGCTGACTGCCACTATATTGCCGGATTCTGCGCAAAATAAGGCAGTTAGTTATACATCATCAAACGAGGAAACCGCCACGGTAAACAACGGCGGACTGATAACGATTACCGGCTATGGCAAAGCAACTATCACAGTGACCACAAAGGACGGCGGAAAACAGGCATCCTGCATCGTATCTGTCCTCAGACAGTGGACAGCGGAAGAACTGGATGAAATCAAAACAGCTTTGCAGACGCAGAACCAAAGCAACTGGACAGTCGTCACAAACCGGCTGACGAGCATAAGCGACTTGGAAATTTCTCTTCCAAGTGGTGCGGAATATACTGCGGAGTGGAACCTTGATTACGACGTAGAAACCGGACGCAATGATCATTACAATATCCGAATCCGCCAGGCAGGATATCAGGATGCGATTTTGAGAGGTTTTACAGTGACAGGCGTTACTCTGGAAAGTCTGACTGTCAGTGCGTCAAATCAGAAAGTGGAAGCGGGCAAAGAACTTACGCTCACGGCAGAACCTATATTCAACGATTCGCTGCCTGATGGCGTCAATCGTTCGACACTCTATAGGGTGGAATGGAAAAGCGCTAATACATCTTTGCTTTCTATAAAAAGTACAGAACAGGCTACAGACGACAAACTAGCTCAGGCAGTTATAGGGGGCGTAAAAAAAGCGTCCAATGTGACTGTCACAGCGACACTCATTTTACTGGATCAGAATAGAAACCCTTTGCCAAAAGATGCAAAGAAGAAGGGAATCACATGGTTCGAGACATCGGTTAAAATCAGTGTACTAAGCCAGCCGGTTACAGACCGTATCGTGATTACAGCACATGATGATCAAAATCAGCCGGTGGAGTTATCCAACCTGCGGGCGCTGCTTTGTCAGAACGAGAATACTGTTTATCAGCTAAATGCATCGGTATATGCGGGTGAGACGTCTATACCAGCACCGACATTGACATGGAAATCAAGCAATACGGCGCTTGCAACGGTGACAAACAAAGGCGCCGCCGTAACGCTTACGGTGAAAAAAAATACGAAAGGCTCTGCCGTCATTTCCGCGACTGAGAAAGATAGCGGTTATGTAGAAAAATTCCGCATTGTAGTCAAAGACAGCACACCCAGACTGGAAGAAACAAAGGTCACTTTTAATCTTTACAAAGAAACCTTACAGGAAACAGTTCACCTGCTGCCATCGGACGGTTATCAAATCAAGGCGGATAGTCTTTCTATCCTGAATAAAGACGGTACTCCTTCTGCCTTTGAGATAAAAAAGAGCGAAACGGAAACAGACAGCTACTACATCAGCGTAAAATCAGGTCAGCAGGTAACAAAAGGAAAACAAAATCTTTTGCTGTCAGCTATAACTTCAGCCGAAGAGCAGACGCCGCATCAGATTCCTTTCACAATCCAGGCAGTGAAGACAGCTCCTAAACTCACGATTAAGCAGGAAGCAATCGAGCTGTATCGAAAGGACGCGCGGGGAACGGTATATTTATCGTCCAGCGAGGAAATCGAGAGTATCCAGTATACCTCATCCGCTGCACCCGGAAACCCAATGCTGGTACAGAAAGATGCAAATCCCGCAGATGGTACATTTACCTTCGGATTAGAGAATGCGACGACCGGAAATTATAAAAACGCCGGAGCAAAAGGGAAACTTCTCGTTAAATTCAAGGGCTATACAAATGAGGCTTCCTATAATAAAGCGCTTACTTTGAGCGTTAATAAGAAACTGCCAACAATCAAAGCCGTAGCAGATCACAGCGTATTGTATCCCAAAACTGCGTTGAATACCACGACAGTCCGATTCTATGATAAAGACGGCAATGAGCTTTCCAATGGGATTACTGTTGAGCAGGATGGGAATGCACCCAAGAAAACAGGAGTTACGCTTGATAAAGACACACAGGGGTATCCTAAAGTTCAAGTACAAGCCTTAGAAGGCGCTGCAAACCGGCTTACGGTAAAATGGAAAATCGGCAGTGCAGACTGGTACGAGCCGGTCAAAGTATCCTGCGTGATTCAGACACAGAAAGCAACGGCGCTTTCCTTTGAAAACAGCGCCCTCAACCTGAATACCGCCTACGATTTGGAAAATTATGAGCCGGTATCCACCTTGATGTTCCTCAAAGGATTTGAGGATGACGAAATCATATCTATTACGGTGAGCGGCGCGAATAAAAATGCGACAGCAGCCCAAAACGCATTGATGTTTGGACAGGATGGAAACCGATTGACGGTAGGAATACAGGATGCCGCCTACTTTAAGAAAGCGGGAACTTACCAATATAATGTGAGAGCAATTTTGAAGGATTCCCTGACGGTAGAAGGAAAGATTAAAATTGCCATCAAGAAGGGGGCAGCAACAGCGTCCCTCAAAGCCAAAGGCAGTATCAATCTGTTAGACCGGACAGGAACAAATATTGTATATACGCCAGTTCTTAATAACTATACGGACAGGGTTGTATCCGCCGACTTGTATGGGGAGCGCGCCGGTTCTTTTAACTGCATTTATCATGAAGAAGACGGCAAAATCTATCTGTACGCGAAGAGCGGCGTTTCTCTCAAACGAAATACCGCTTACAAATTAAAAGTATCCCTGACGCTTGCATCCGGTGTGAAACTTGTCGTACCCGTCACGGTGAAGCTGCAGCAGAAAGCGGTCAAACTGCAAAAGAGCGTGGATACCATCACATTGTTTGAATCGGTAAATAAAGAGGTATGTAAGAAAGATATCGCCTTTTCGGTAAAAGATACTGATAACATTGCCATCAACGATATCAAGCTGGTAAACGACTATGACACATTTACCTATGAGTATGACAGCAATGGAGCCGGAAAAATATGGGTCTCTGATATTCCTTCAGGCAAGGTAAATAAAAAGTATACTTTAAAATTTGCAGTGACATTTCAAGATGGAGCGGGCAATGCAGCGCCGGTTTATGTGACCGTAAAAGTGGATTACCGAAAATAGCAGGGGAAAGTATCCTGAAAGAATGTCTGGATATTTTGTTAGAAAAAAATTCCATATTGACATTATCTTTTTCTCTGTTATACTAAAAATAGTAATCATTCCTATTTTAATATTAAAAGGATTTCTTAGAAGGGAGAAGGCGTTGCATTGGCGATTAAGAATAGCAGACAACGGCAGGTTATTAAAGATTTTCTGATGACGAGGAAGGATCATCCCACTGCGGACACTGTCTATATGAATGTCCGGCAGCAGCTCCCTAATATCAGTCTCGGCACTGTATATAGGAACCTGACGCTTTTGGCGGATATGGGGGAAATCGTAAGGCTGCGGGTAGGCGACGGCGTAGACCATTTTGACGCGGATACTTCCAAACATTATCATTTTATCTGCTCCAAATGCGGACGAGTCATGGATTTAAAGATGGATACCCTCGACAATATTATCGATATCGCCGGAATGAATTTTAACGGGGAAATCCAAGGACATATTACTTATTTCTATGGCGTCTGCGGAGACTGCACCAATTAAGCAAATGCGTTATCATTATTCTTTTTAGTATGAAATTAAGATGTTACTTTATCTTTAAAAAACATCTTAAAATATATCATGATAAAGGAGAAATAAAGTATGAAATTTGTATGTCAAGTATGCGGTTATGTTCATGAAGGAGATGCAGCGCCGGAAAAATGCCCGCAGTGTAACGCGCCGGCTTCTAAATTTACACAGCAGAGCGGCGAAAAAGAATGGGCTGCAGAACATGTTGTAGGTGTTGCGCAGGGTGCAAGCGAAGATATCATGGCAGATTTGAGAGCAAACTTTAACGGCGAATGTACCGAAGTCGGCATGTATCTTGCTATGGCAAGAGTTGCTCATAGAGAAGGCTACCCTGAAATCGGTCTGTACTGGGAAAAAGCTGCTTGGGAAGAAGCGGAACATGCTGCTAAATTTGCAGAGTTACTCGGTGAAGTCGTAACGGATTCCACCAAGAAAAATCTTGAAATGAGAGTAGAAGCAGAAAATGGCGCTACCGCCGGCAAATTCGATTTGGCAAAACGTGCCAAAGCCGCTAATCTGGATGCAATCCATGACACAGTGCATGAGATGGCAAGGGACGAGGCGAGACATGGCAAGGCGTTTGAAGGATTGTTAAAGAGATATTTTGGTTAATTGTAAATGTTGTAACTTAACGATTTGAATGGGTAAGGGTATGCCGGGGGACGCTGGCATACCCTTATTTTTGAGTTAATGCTTATTTCTTTGAAGTGACTCTATTTTATAACAGCATAAGCCTTCTTCGCTTCCAGCGTCCATTTTTTTACAAAATCCGCTTTCGCTTCCGTATAACCATCCCGGTTATGTTTATATTGCTTCCATAAATCCAGTTTTAGCTGTTCGTATTCTTTCGCTACCTCCGGGTGTTCATTCAGATAATCCCTAAAATACAATTCATCATTATCGCCCATCCGCCGCAAATGGATATGATAGACTTTTTCTGCAAATCCATTTTCCGTATATCCCCAATTGAGGGAAATCCGCCCTGCATCTGACGCCATACGGATAAATCCGTTGCATTCCATTACCCTTGCAACATCTTCCATCGTTTCATCAGCGTCTATTTCTATCAGAATGTCGATAATATTTTTCGCCCAGATATTTTTGATTGCCGTACTCCCGATATGGCTGATGCGCCGGATTTGATAATCCGAAAGAAGATTTTGCAAAAACTCCTTCATTTCGTCATAGTAGCTGACCCATTGTTCATTATGCGGCGTCAGAAAAATGGGAAATAACTCCCATAATTCTTCTAGGGTCATTTCTGATAATGGTTTTTCAAATTTCCTCATCATGGTGCCGTACTCTTTCTAGGAACAAAAAAGTATCCTTATAACCTTTTTCCATTTTCAAAAGAGCAATCTTCTTATCAATACCCCCTGCATATCCGGTCAGGCTTCCGTTCCTGCCAACGACCCTGTGGCAGGGTACAATAATAGAGATTTCATTGCGCGCCACCGCACCACCGACCGCTTGGGCTGACATTCTTGTAAGCCCCTTTTTCCTGGCAAGCTGCCCCGCAATCTCGCCGTAGGTTGTCGTCTGCCCGTAAGGAATCTGATAAAGAATTTCCCATACTTCTTTCTGAAATGCGCTTCCTATCAAATGAAGCGGCAGTTTAAAATCCGGCTCTTTTCCTGAAAAATAGACATCAAGCCACTTCCGGGTCTCTTGAAAGATAGGCAGCTCTTTTTCCTCATGTTCCTTATCAAGATAGAGCGCAAAGTATTTCTGTCCCTCGAACCATAGACCTGTCAGCCCGTTTTCATCCGCCGCCAGCATAATTTTGCCAAGCGGCGATTCATATTTACCCGTATATTGCATTCTTATTCCTCCTGCTACGCCTTTCACAAAGCACAAACGCAGTGCATCGATAGTCTGCTCTGCATATGCTCCACCGGAAACTGCATAAAATCGTTTGCCATGCCTATTCCCTTTCCAAAATTGACATAGGCACGGAATCCTTCTATAATTGTATCGTATTCTCAAACTCATGAAAAGCTTTTGTTTTCAAAACAGTTTATATCAATGCAAAGGAGCATTATCATGTTACATACGGACAAGGAAAAAGGACTTAATTCTAATCAGCTAAAGTTAATCGCGATTGCGGCAATGACGCTGGATCATTTGACATGGACGCTATTTCCCGGCTATTCTACAGAATGGTTTGTCATTCTGTTTCACATTATTGGCAGACTTACGGCGCCGATTATGTGGTTTTTCATTGCTGAGGGATACCATTATACGCATGACATCAAGAAATATGCCGCCAGACTCTTCCTATTGGCAGCGATATCCCATTTTGCATATAATTTTTGTTTCGGCATTCCTTTTATCCCTTTCCAAACATCGGTATTTAACCAGACCGGCGTCGTATGGTCGCTGGCATGGGGCTTGGTGTTACTATATATTCATGATAAAGCTGCGTGGAAGCCCTGGCAGAAATATCTGGCTACCATCGTTATCTGTCTGATTACTTTTCCGTCCGACTGGAGCTGTATTGCGACCATGTCAATCCTTGCCATCGGCACAAACAGAGGCAATTTTAAAAAGCAAATGGCACATATGATGCTCTGTACACTGATGTATGCCATCGTATATTTCCTATTTATTGATAAAATATATGCGCTCATCCAGTTATGCACTTGTCTGACAATCCCGCTCCTGTATCTTTATAACGGAAAACGCGGCACGATGAAGGGAATTGGAAAACTGTTTTATATCTATTATCCGGTACACCTTTTTATCTGCGGCATCATACGCATCTTATTATGGGGGGCTTCTTTTTCTACGGGAACGGCGAATTTTTAAGGTATTTGATGACATAATATGAATGAGAATTTCCGAATACGATTAAATGATGATATTTAAAATTATTTGTATATGAGGTTCTGATGGGGATATCTTGTATATCATAACAGCATACTATCCTAATACAAAAAAATTTATGGAAGATTTAAAGACAAGGAGGACGAAATAAATGTGCATGTATTGTAAATGTAATGACTTAATTGAATCGACTACTACCCATGTAGTAAATTACAAAGGCTGCGTGATTATTGTAAAAAATGTTCCTTGTGAAGAATGTGAACAATGCGGTGCAAAATATTATTCAGATGAAACGTCACGTCAATTAGAAAAATTAGTGAATGCTGCCAAACAACTTATGCAAGAAATTTCTGTTATCAATTATACAAAGGCAGCATAGCTTAAAATCTGTTGAAAAATATTTTCAGGTATGCCAGATGAACTGGCGTACCTTTTTTATTCTAATAAAAACTCCTCATTCCCCTCTTGACTTTCATCCCTTCTACGCTTATAATTAGAACAACTGTTATAGAACTATAGTTCTAGAAAGGAGCCAGGTATTATGCCGCCGAGAGCCAAATTTACCAAAGAACAGATTATTGAAGCCGCTTTAGAAATTGTAAGGACAGAAAATTTTGAAAGTTTAACTGCAAGGGCGTTGGGGAAAAAACTGGGGAGTTCTGCGTGCCCTATTTTTACCGTATTCGAGAACATGGAAGAAGTGCAGCAGGCAACGCTTACGGCTGCCAGACATGTTTACAGGAAATATATCAAAGAAGGGCTGTCGGAAAATCCTGCTTTTAAGGGTGTAGGGACACAGTACATTCTTTTTGCCATCAACGAGCCGAAGTTATTTCAGATTCTTTTCATGAGCGAGCAGAGCGGGCTGCCCGATATCGACAATGTACTGCCCATCATTGACGAAAGCTACGATGAAATCCTTGCTTCCATCACCACCGGATATGGCATGGAACAGGAAAAGGCGGAAAGATTGTACAAACATTTATGGATTTACACGCATGGCATCGCTTCCTTGTGCGCGACGAAAATGTGCCATTTTACAGGGGAAGAAATCAGCCGGATGATTAGCGAGGTATTTAGTAGTCTGCTAATCAGAATGCGGGAAGAAAAAATTGAAAATTAGAATTTTCAATCTATGCGTGAAAAAACAACGCAGGAAAAGGAAAGGAGCACGGTTATAAAAATGATTGAAGGAAAACAACTAAACAAATTTTACGGAAGCGGGGAAAGCCGGTTCCAGGTATTGAAAAACATCAGCCTTAAAATCGAGGATGGAGATTTTGCCGTTATTCTGGGGGCTTCGGGTTCAGGCAAATCTACTTTGCTAAATGTCATGTCGGGGTTGGAACGTCCCGAAAACGGTGAGGTCGTTTATGATGGGGAAGATATTTCCAGATTTTCCGACGACCAATTGACGCAGTTTCGCAAGAAAAATATCGGATTTATTTTTCAGCAGTATTATTTACTGCCCAATATGAATGTTGCCAAAAATGTGAAAATGGGCGCTGATTTAGCCGCAAATAAGGACTATGAAGCCGTGATTGAAGCAGTCGGACTCAAAGAGAAGCTTAAAAAATATCCGGGCGAGCTTTCGGGCGGCGAACAGCAGCGGGTATCCGTGGCAAGGGCGCTGGCGAAAAAGCCAAAAGTCCTGTTTCTCGACGAGCCGACGGGCGCATTGGACGAACAGACAGGCAGACAGGTACTGGACTATATCTGCAAATTGCAGACACAGCAGAATTTTACAATCGTCATGGTAACACACAACCTGAATATCGCGGAAATGGCGAAAACCGTCATTAAAATGAACAGTGGGAAAATTTTGGAAATCTATAAAAATGAAACCCAGAAAAACGCTTATGAGATTGGATGGTGAAGAGACATCGTAGATGTCTTGGGCACATAAATTCGCACGTTGAGAAAGGAGCATAATTATAAAGATGATTATCGGAATCAAAGATTTAGCAAAACTTTTTTCAATCACAATTGTAACCTGCTGCGCGGTCTTCGTCTGCACTTTGTTTTTGAATTATAACATCGACGTTGTCGGGATAAAAGAGGAAATCACGACGCCCCAGGGCATTGTCATGTACGATGCGCTGGTGGCAACCGGCAAAGTCGTCGCCAGCGTATCGGGCGGCTGTTTAGTCGTCACCACGATAATCCTGCTGATTTTCTATGTGAAAAATTACATCGACAGCCACGGGAAAGAGCTGGGCATCCTGAAGGCATTGGGCTATTCCAGACTGCGTGTGGCAAAACACTTCTGGGTGTTCGGTATCAGCGTCCTTCTCGGTTCGGTTTTAGGATATGGCGGCGCCCTCGGATATATGCCGACTTTCTATAAGGCACAGAATAACAAGGACTTTCTCCCAGAACTGCTGCCACAGTTTCATCTGGGGCTCGCTTTTTCCCTAATCATTATCCCGACCGCATTTTTTTCACTGCTGGCGGTATCCTATGCCTTTTTTAAGATGAAAAATCCTGTAATCGGTCTGCTGAAAGAAATCCAAAATAGCAAAGTAAAAATAGGCAAAAAAGAAACGAACGATTTACCTTTTCTGGCAGATTTAAAGAAAAACACATTAAGAAGCCGGAAAATTCTCATATTCTTCGTCGCTTTTTCAGCTTTTTGTTTTTCGGCAATGACGCAGATGTCCATGTCGATGAAAGATTTATCGAGCGAGTCCTTTTCCTGGATGATACTCTCTATCGGGCTCATCCTGGCATTTATGACGCTTCTGATGTCCCTTACAAACGTAGTCAAAGCCAACACGAAAACCATCGCCATGATGAAAGTCTTTGGATATTCCGAGAAAGAATGCAGCGGCTCCCTTCTCGGCTGTTACCGCCCCGTTTCCTATATCGGTTTTACAATCGGAACAATTTACCAATATGTTCTGCTCAAAATCATGGTAAATATTGTTTTTGCAGATATGGAAGGTATGCCCGAATACCATTTCAATTTTCAATCGCTGGCGATTTCCCTCGTGGCATTCCTTATTACCTATGAACTAATTATCCACTGCTACGCTAAGAAAATAGGCGGGCAGCCTGTAAAAAGTATTATGTTGGAGTAACTCTAATATTCTCTCTGGCTAAAAATACGGACAGTCAGAAGATAGGATAAGAAAAACGCCAGCAAGGAACTAACAAATAAAACTGCCGCCCCAAGTAAAATCGTCACCATGCCCGGCTCTAGCAGCTCGTTTAGCACACTGACAATCGTCCAGTCGATACCGAATGCACAGAGCAGGGCAATTACCAGAAATACCTCGCCCCTCTCTTCGCCGCCCAGATAAAACAGCGGGAAAAAGAGCGCTCCCATAAAAAGACTGATACTGATTCCCACTGCAAGCATCGAAAGCGCATCAATAGGCTTATCGAAAGGGCATCCGTGCAGAAGCCACGCCAAAAGCATTTCCACACCAACGAAAAGGGTACCCACAAGAAGCCAGATAATCTGATTCAGGAACAGGCTTTTTACAATATCTGCACGCCGCACCGGCAGGGTCAGCTTATATTTGCCCCATTTGGAAACAAACTCATTTCTGGCGACGAATAACGCATTGCCCGAAAATCCGATTATCCCGCTCAGCACAAATCCTATCTGCAGGGACGGGCTGATAACCGCAACGACAAACAATCCCCATAAGAACATAAAAACGGAAAACACCTTTGCGCTTGCACATGCCGCATAAAAATTATTTTTTAGAAGCCCTTTCATCTGCCTTCCCCCTTCGCTAATAACAACAGCATCTCGTCGATCGATGCATGGTCTACAACGGCGCCCTTGTATTTTTGCTCCGCTTTTTTCCCATCGGACACCAACACATCAATCTGATAATCCCGCTTCCGCCAAGCCAGCACATCGCCCGGCTCCAGCGCCAGAAACTGTTCTTCCCTACAGCGCATAATGCCATAACGATATGCCAAATCATTCTTGGATACAGTCATCATCAGCTTCCCCTGATGGATAAACGTAATATAATCCGCCACTTTTTCCAAATCATTTGTAATATGGGAAGATAAAAGGATGGAATGGTCTTCTTCCTGCACAAATTCCAGAAAAACATCCAGCATTTCGTCACGCATCACCGGGTCTAAGCCACTAGTCGCTTCATCCAAAATCAATAACTGGGGATGGTGCGACAATGCCGCCGCAATCGCCAGTTTCATTGTCATTCCTCTGGAATAATGTTTTATCTTCTGACTGGCAGGCAGTTGAAAATCCTCTAAATATTTTTGAAACAGGGGCGCATCCCACCCCGCATAAAGCCCCGCCATGACTTTTGAGACCGTCTGCGCCGTCCAATACGCGGGAAAATTATCCCCGTCATAAACCACGCCAATTTTCTCTCTTACATCCGTATTCTCATCCAGCATCTCCTGCCCAAACAGTTTGACAGTGCCGCCATCCTTTATAATCGTATTCAGAATACAACCAATAGTCGTTGTCTTACCTGCTCCGTTTTCCCCCACAAAGCCCATAATCGCCCCATACGGTAGAGAAAAAGAAACTTTATCCAGTGTAAAATTTGATTTCGGAAACGTCTTGGAAATCTGTTGCAGCTCTAAAATATTGTCCATGAGAATCCTCCTTTTGCTCAAAAATTTATTACCCGTCCTCAATTTTCTACAAGAAATGCTTTGCATTCTTCCGCGTTGTCGAGGCATTTCCTATTAAATCAAAAAAACATTAAGCTTAATTTTGCCTAATCTCCCTGATAAAATAAGGCTAACAACTCCGTCAGTTTTTCCAGGGAAATATTGTTCACCCTTCCTATCTCGGCGGCAGCCTGCAAATGCTCTTCCGCGATACGCTGCTGTTCCTCCTGATAAAACTCCTTATTCCTTGCCGCCACAAAACTTCCCCTGCCAACCGTGGTGTCGATAAATCCATCCCTCTGCAAATCCTCATAAGCCTTTTGCACCGTAATAACACTGACATGGATTGATTTCGCCAACGTCCGCATAGAAGGAATCGCATCGCCCGCCTGCAGCTCCCCACTCATTATCATCGCCTTAATCTGCGATGTAATCTGCTCATAAATCGGTTTATTAGCATTATTACTGATAATGATTTCCACTATAACCGTGCCTCTTTCTTTCAATCTACATCATTTGTACGCAAGCACAAATCCATTTCCCATAAATTGTACTTAATGTACAAGTACATTATATCACTTTTGCTGCTATAGTCAATTCTTTTTTCCCCACTACTGCGAAAATCCATCTCCAATCACTCCATACCATCGAAAAAGGCAGGGCAGCCAGAAATCCCACGAAGGTCCTTGAAAAACGCCGGCACTTGGTGAAAAAGCCGTCCTGCGGCTTTTGAACCTAGTACCTCTGCGTTTTTCACGGAGCGCAAGCGTGCCTTCGCGGGATTTCTGGCTGCCCTGCCCCTTCTCAACCTATAAACTTTTCTCTTCTTCCGTCCTGCTCCCCACTTTATAATTTCTTCATTTTTTCTTTATATTTCTATAATTGACTATTTGTTCTATATTTTATATAACAAATATAAACAAAGGAACAACCACATTCCTTTAAATACTATCATCATTTACAGAAAAGAAAGAAACATTTCTTTCACTTTCGGTAACAATAAAACAAGAAAACAAAAAATCGCTCCGCGATTAAAATGAAAAAGGAGGAATTACTATGTTAAGACCAGCATTATTTGACAACCGGGGTTATAAACCCGCATTTTTTGAGGATTCTTTTGATAAGCTAATGGATGACGCGTTCCGTGATTTCTGGGGAAACAATGAACTCGGACGCCATGACGCGTTTAAGACAGACGTCATCGACCAGGGAAACAGCTACCTGCTGCAGGCGGAATTGCCGGGCTTTCGGAAAGAAGATATCAACATTGATTTGAAAAACGATTTGTTGACCATTTCCGCTTCCCATAATGAGGAAAAGGAAGAAGACGCCAACAACAAGTATATCCGCAGGGAAAGATATTACAGCTCCTACTCCAGAAGCTTCCGGGTTAACAACATAGAAGCGGGCGATATCGACGCTTCGTACAATAACGGTATCCTGGAAGTAATTTTCCCCAAGAAAGACGCAGAGACGAAAGAAGCCGTTCAGAGGATTGAGATTAAATAGAACACAAAATAGAGCAATACCGCCGCAGACAGGACTTAAATCCTGCTTGCGGCGGTTTTACTTCTATAATACGAGACCTTTCTCTTCGGGGCATCCCATCATGATATTCAGGCATTGTACTGCCGCGCCGGAAGCGCCTTTTCCAAGGTTATCAAACTGCGCCGAAAGCAGTGCCCTTTCATCGTTTCCTGTGATATGAATTTTTAATCCGTCCCAGCCGCTTAAAGTATTCCCGGCGAGCATTCCATCATATAATGCATCGCCCCCATCTTTCGCCACCTGAATGAATTTTTCCCCTCTGTAAAATTCTATAAAATACTCTTTTATTTCCTCTAAATGCTTATGACTTTTAAAATACTCCGTATACAAAGGAACAGACACGACCATACCGCTGTAATAGTCCGCTATAATCGGGGAAAACAACGGCTCTCTGGAAAGCCCTGTAATCAACTTCATTTCTTTTAAATGCTTATGCTGCTGTGTCAAGGCATACTCTCTGGGTGCATCCAGCTCCTTATTTCTATCTGCCGCCTCATATTCTGCAATCTTCTTTTTTCCGCCGCCGCTATAACCTGTCAGGGAAAAAGACGTTACCGGATAATCCGCTGATAGTACGCCTCCGGCAATCAGTGGATAAACAAGCGAAATAAATCCCGTCGCATGACATCCCGGCACTGCCACCCGGTTTCCGGTTCTTATCGATTCCCTATGTGCCGTAGACAATTCTGGAAATCCATATGCCCATCCTTTTTCTGTACGATGCGCCGTAGAAGTATCGATAATCTTTACTTTTTCATTTTCTATAAGATCCACCGCTTCTCTTGCCGCTGCGTCTGGAAGACATAAAAACGTAATATCCGATTCATTTATCAGTCTTTTTCTCTCCGCCGCATCTTTCCGAAGCTCACTGGCAATGGAAAGCAGCTCGATATCATCTCTTCCTTCAAAACGCTCATATATCCTCAATCCAGTGGTTCCTTCGCTGCCGTCGATAAAAACCTTTGTTTTCATATTAATAACTTTGCTCCTTCCTCAGCCTGCAGATTTATATACCCAGGATATCTGCGATATCAGCGCAAATTGCTGCGTAACACACATAAACATGCCTTTCCTCAATCTAATTGATTATGCACATACCATGTTCTAAAATTATCTGATACTATCTGACACTATCTGGCATTACTGACGTTCATTGCATTAAAAATTTTCTCTGCATCATAATCGGGGACAAAAGCTTCTGCAGCCTGGCAGATTCTCTCTATTTTAGACAGCTCTTCCTCCAATTCCTCCGCTATCTGAGACGCCGGTCTGCCTTTGATCAGCTTCTTACAGACCATTTTAATTAAGTGTAATTCTTCCCCTTCTGTCCTGCCGGCGGCTAAACCTTCTTTTCTTCCTTCTTCCGCTGCTATTTTTCTGGCTGCCGGCAAATCGATATTTTTAAAATGCTCAAATAATTCTCCCATTTTTCTCTTGTATGATGTTTATAGAAGCAAAAACACCATAACTTCCTTTCTTTTTAAT
>JAMPFM010000067.1 GCA_023664455.1 Blautia sp. | reverse complement strand
CAAAAAAAATGAAATTTTTTTTATTCCTTACTTGACACAAGCAGATTTTTATCTGTTCCACAATGTATGTGAAATGAATATCGATGCTTATCTGGATGAGAAGTACGGTATTTATGAGTATTTGCTGGAAGAGAAGAAGAAGGGAAGAATTAAACATCTCGGATTTTCGGCGCATGGAAGCTATGAAGTGATGAAGCGTTTCTTAGAAGCTTATGGGAAGGATATGGAATTTTGCCAGATACAGCTAAATTATCTGGATTGGACTTTCCAGGATGCAAAAGCAAAGGTAGATTTAATCAATTCTTACCATATTCCGGTATGGGTTATGGAACCGCTAAGGGGCGGTCGTCTGGCAGCTTTGTCTGAGGAAAATGAGAAACGATTGAAGGCGCTGCGCCCGGATGAGGATATTCCGGCGTGGGCATTCCGCTTTTTGCAGGCAATTCCGAATGTGAAGATGATTCTGTCCGGCATGTCCGATTTGGAACAGTTGAAGAAAAATGTCGCAACTTTTGCAGAAGATAAGCCGCTTAATCAGGAAGAAATGGATACCTTGCTTCTCGTTGCAGATAGTATGCTGGATGGCAGACTCCCCTGTACGGCGTGTCGTTACTGCGTCAGCCATTGTCCGAAAGGGCTGGATATCCCGACGCTTTTGGGGCTTTACAACGAGCATCGTTTTACCGGCGGCGGATTCATTGCGCCGATGGCGCTGATGGCGGTGCCAGAAGAAAAACAGCCGGCTTCCTGTATCGGATGCCGCAGTTGTGAGCAGGTTTGTCCGCAGCAGATTAAGATATCCGAGGCAATGAGCGATTTTGTGGCAAAAATGCAGGGTTGATGGATCAGATAGAGAGCGAGAAAAACGTCGCATATAAAATGTGATGTTTAAAAATATGATGCTTGAAAAAACAAATGCTTGAAAACATGATGTATGGAAAGATACGATGCATGAAAACATGATGTATGGAAAGATACGATGCATGAAAACATGATGTATGAAAAGACATGATGCTTGAAAATTGGATGTATACAAATAAGATACACTAAGGGAAAGGGAAAAATATGGATAGGAGTAAGGAAATCAAAAAATTATGTGAAGAAAAGCAGATTCGCATGATTGATTTTAAAATGACGGATATTGACGGACGCTGGCGGCATATTACGATTCCGGTGGAGCGGTTCAATGAGAATACGTTTCTTTATGGAATCGGTTTTGATGGTTCTAACTATGGTTACGCACCGGTGGAAAAGAGCGATATGGTCTTTCTGCCGGATCCGGATACAGCGTTTGTGGATCCGTTTGCCGAGGTGCCCACGCTGACGATGTGCGGCAATGTCTGTACGATTGGAAAGGGGGAAAACAAGCCTTTTGACCAATATCCGAAAAATGTGAGTCTGCGCGCAATAGAATATATGAAGGAAAGCGGCGTGGCGGACAGGATGATTATTGGACCGGAGTTTGAATTTTATCTTTTTGACCGCGTGCGCCATGAAGTGACACCGAGACGATGCGGTTACTGGGTAGATACAAGACAGGCGGATTGGAATTGCAGTCTGGAAGTTCCGGGAAATAACGGTTATGAGGTTCCAAGCGGCGGCGGCTATCATGTGGCGGCTCCGCAGGACGTGGGATATGATTTGCGCAGCCGGATGTGCATGATGATGGAAGAGTGGGGCATTAAGGTAAAATACCACCATCATGAGGTAGGCGGTCCGGGACAGATGGAAATCGAGGTAGAGCTGGCGGATATGCCTGAAATGGCGGATAATACCATGATTACGAAATATATTATCAAGAATACAGCCGCTAAAGAAGGTAAAACTGCGACGTTTTTACCGAAACCCATTTATCAGGAAGCGGGCAGCGGTCTGCATGTACATATGCTGTTGATGAAGGATGGAAAACCGTTATTTTATGATGAAAACGGTTATTCAGGATTAAGCCGCACGGCGCATTATTTTATCGGTGGTCTGTTGAAACATATCGCTTCTTTATGCGCGTTTACCAACCCGTCAACCAATTCCTTTAAGCGTCTGGTGCCGGGTTTTGAAGCGCCGGTTACGGTAGGCTATGCCACATCTAATCGTAGCGCAGTCATCAGGATACCGGCATATGCCAAAACGCCGGAAACCAAGCGCTTTGAGCTGCGTAACCCAGATGCTACGGCGAATCCTTATTATGCTTATTCCGCAATTTTGATGGCGGGACTGGACGGAATTGCCAATCAGATTGATCCCGCAGAAAATGGCTGGGGACCTTATGATTTTAATCTGTATACCTTGTCAGAGGAAGAGCAGAAGAAGATTAAGGGACTGCCCACGTCCCTGGGAGAGGCGCTGGATGCGCTGGAAGCGGACCACGATTACCTGACTAAGGGCGGCGTTTTCCCACAGAGATTGATAGATGTATGGGTAGCGCGTAAGCGCAGCGAGCTGAAACAGTTGGAGCAGATTCCGAATCCTGCCGAGTTTAAAATGTATTACGATTTATAATTTACCACAATTTAAACAGTCGTACCGCGCCTTTTGCGACTTTATAAGTAAGAGTTTCCAATTCACTGGCAGCGTTTTTCAGTTCTTTGCGGATTTCAATATGCTGCGGACAATGTTGTTCGCATTTACCGCATTCGATACACTGAGAGGCGCTGCTGGTGTCTTTTCTCAGGGCAGTACATTGCAGATAGTCCATTCTGCCGGAGTGTTTGCCCTCGGAGTACATGGCATTGTAGCAACGGAACGTTCCCGGAATATCGACACCCTTAGGACAGGGCATACAGTAGCCACAGCCCGTACAGCCGACTTTTACACTTCTCTGGATTTCCTTTTTGACACGCTCCACCAATGTTTTATCGGATTCGCTCATACATCCCATGTGGGATACAGAGGCGGTCTGTAGGTTCTGTTTTACCATTTCTAAAGAGTTCATGCCGGATAATACGCAGGTTACTTCCGGCTGGTCATAGAGCCATTTGAAAGCAAGCTCTGCGGGAGTCCGTTTTTCCGGATCTTTCTGGAAAAGCTCTTTCGCGGATTCAGGAAGCAGGTTGACAAGACGCCCGCCGCGCAGCGGTTCCATGATGATAACGGGAAGCCCCTTGGCATGGGCATATTTCAGCCCCTCTACGCCCGCTTGCGACGTTTCATCCATGTAATTGTACTGAATCTGGCAGAAATCCCAGTCGTAAGCGTCCACGAGCTGTTTGAACATGTCCGCGTTGCCATGGTAGGAAAAACCGATGTTGCGTATCTGACCGGAAGCTAGTTTTTCCTCAATCCATGTCACGATTCCCATCTGCTTTAATTTATTCCAGACAGACGTATCACTTAACATATGCATGAGATAAAAGTCTATGTAGTCGGTCTGAAGCCGCTTCAATTCTTCCTGGAATGTCTTTTCAACGCCGTCCATTGATTTGATTAAGTAGTGTGGAAGCTTGGTGGCAAGATAGACTTTGTCCCGGCACTGGTTGCGGTGTAATATTTCCCCGACGGCAGCTTCGCTGCCAGAATAGATGTATGCGGTATCCAGATAATTGACGCCGCCTTCGATGGCAGCCATCAGCTCTTTTTCCGCCTTATCGATATCAATGCCGGTTCCCTTTTTGGAAAAACGCATACAGCCGTAGCCGAGAACCGAGATATTGTTTCCTTTTTTATCCTTACGATATTGCATTCCTGTTAACCATGTCCTTTCTGTTTTGGCGATTTGTTTCATTCCTTAAAATTTATTAAAAATTATTATATTCTTTTACGGATAGGATGTCAAATATTATGTTAACGAGTTAGGCAAAGAGAAATTCTATCTTAAATAGACTAGGAAAATCCCCAAATATCTGATAAGATAGTAAAAGACAGCATAAGCCTGTCAAAATCTTGCATCCTGATTATCAGAAGTCTGCCGGTAATTGCTGGTGGCTGCGGAAAGGTATGGTATTGATGATGAAAGTAAAAGAAACGACAAAAAAAGTAACGTTATCCGCGATGTTTGTTGCAATCGGGCTGGTTCTGCCGCTGTTTACGGGACAGATTCCGGCGGTTGGCAGTATGTTGCTTCCCATGCATATTCCGGTATTTCTCTGCGGATTAATCTGCGGATGGCAATGTGGTCTGATTGTTGGGTTTATTCTGCCGTTGATGCGCTCAGTGATTTTCGGGATGCCGCCCTTTTTCCCGACTGCGATTGCTATGGCATTTGAATTGGCGACTTATGGTTTTGTGGCGGGATTTCTATATGGGCATTCCCGCTGGAAATGTGTTGTTGCGCTTTATCGTTCCATCCTTGTGGCGATGGTATCGGGACGCGCCGTATGGGGGATTGCCCAGATAATTTTACTAGGAATATCCGGCGGACAGTTTACATGGCAAATGTTCATGGCGGGCGCATTTCTCAATGCAATTCCCGGTATCGTGTTACAGCTTGTATTGCTGCCGGCGGTTATGGTGGCGTTAAACCGCACTGGACTTGTGCCCTTTCATAAAGAAAAGACGGCTTCGGAAACTGCTGGCAATTAAGAATTAGAGCCTAATATTGCAGATGCGCAAGAATGGGAGAAGGATTATCATGATAAAAACAATTATTTTCGACGTCGGAAACGTGCTTGCCGACTTCACATGGAAAGAATTTATAGAAAAGAAGGGCTTTACGGGCGAAAGACTGGATAGGATTGCCGGGGCGAGCGTCAAGGGGAAAAACTGGAGTAAATACGATATCGGAATCCTGACGGATGAAGAAATGGTGCAGTTATTTGTGGACGCAGACCCTGAAATGGAGGCGGATATCCGTAGTTGCTTTGCCGACCAGAAAGGCATCGTATCCAGAAACGATTACGCGATTCCCTGGCTGCAGGAATTGAAGGAAAAAGGATATCAGCTTTTGTATCTGTCCAATTTTTCAAACAGGGCGCATATCGATTGCGCGGACGCCTTGGATTTTGTACCGTATATGGACGGCGGTATTTTTTCTTTTCAGGAACATGTCATCAAACCGGAACCGGAAATCTATCAGCTTCTGATAGACCGATACCACTTACTTCCTGAAGAATGCGTTTTTCTGGACGATGTGGAACAAAACCTGCGGGGAGCCGCAAAATTGGGCATTCATACAATTTTATTTGAAAATCAGAGACAGGCGATAGAGGCGCTTAAACAATTGGGAGTGGAATAAAAACCGCTCCCTTTTGTCATGTGATACCTAAGATGCGGCGGCAGCGGCGATTTGTTTTGTTTTTGCGTATCGGAAGTATGGGATGGCATAGTTTATTGTGGCTTTTGTTGGAAGCTTATCACATTACTCTGCATATAACTTTCAAATGCAGTGTCAAATTCCTCCGCTGAAATAGCCTGTTCTTTTCCCTCATTATTTAGATGGGAATAAACAGTATTTCCCTCTTCATCATACGTAACCAGATATCTCGAAGAAACGCTTAACTGAGGTGTTTCGACATCGATGGCATAAATCACAAGACTGTTTCCTGATGCTGCATAGATGTATTTTTCTCCATAACGTATGGGATATGCAGTTCCCATGCTCTCTACTGCCCCTATGTTATATACTTTTCCATCGATGGCATAATATACGTTACAGAATGTTGCGGTATTATTCCCTTGCTCATCCTCCCAGACCTGATTGGCAGTAAATAGAACATCATTTTTTTCTCCGATATCTACAAAAGCAATCTTTTCGTCATTTTCTAATGTGGCAATTGTATTTTCATACAATGTTTTATTATCGGCGCTATTCTCACCCTCGTATCCGGAAATTTTATCAGCCAATCGTTCTTCTTTTAACCAATTAATATCCTCTTTTGTCGGAGTTTCATAGGCTGCTGCAATTTTTAGACAGGCTGGCGTATCTCCACAATAATATCCAAAACGAACTCTTAACGTCCATTCCCCTTCTGTGACAGAAATTTTTTCTTGGACGGAAGTATCCTGTGTAATTTCATCCCCTGCTTTTTCAAAACGGTATACGGTTTCTTCATCCGGCGAAATGACTTCAACCACAACCTGTTCGCTCATTGGAAAAATGCTTTCTTTTGATTTCATAAGTAAGTTAGAAAAACTCACTTCCAAGTTAACCATATTGTCCTCATGCACATAAAAAGACCAGTTTCCTTGTTCAACATATGGCGCATAACCTTTTCCAAATTCTGTATCCAATCGAAAGATGTACCCCTGTTCAATATCTGTAATAAGTTCTTCTTTTGTGAGATAATATTCGTAACTGTCATAGTTACTATCAATATCAGTCATAGTATTTTCAATATTACCCGAATCCTCTTGTTTAGCAGACCTGCCACACCCGCTTAATGATAGTAAAATAGATATTGATAAAAGTACAATTCCGATTCTTGTTTGTTTTAACATAACGATACCCCCTGCGGAAATACTTAACAATTTCATTTTACCACGGATAAGCGCTGAATACTACAAAATATTCCTCTCTCAAAATCAAATACGGAAGGAAATTAATGCGAATTTTATTGTAAACACAAACTTTTTTCTGTATAATTAGGGTGTGACAGGGAGCAATCTATATTATGGAACATTAGCAGTTCAATAATCATGTATTATCTTCTGTCACAGATTTTAGGAAACCGAGGTGATAAAGTGCAGGATGATATGAGGCAAGCAGAAACGGAAGAAAATATTGCCAAATATACTATTAAGGATAGCGTATTTTCTGATTTGTTCAAGATGAAAAAATATCTGTTACAGCTATACAAGGCACTTCACCCAGAGGACGTGACAGCGACAGAGGACGAGTTGACGGACATAACAATCAGGAATGTTTTGAACTCACAAACCAAAACTTATACAAAAGCAAGAAAGTGAAAATGCCGAAACCGGAATTATATGTGATATATGTGGGCAATCATAAGAATATCCCCGATGAAATATCCCTGTCAAAAGAGTTTTTCGGTGGCGCTGATATTGCCATTGATGTAAAAGTCAAAGTTATTTGTGAGAGTGATACAGACAGTATCATCAATCAGTACATCATATTTTCAAAAGTGTATGATGAACAGAGGACAAAATATGGCAAGACCAAGAAAGCCATCACAGAAACCATTCGCATATGCAAAGATAGGAATGTTTTACGTGAGTATTTGGAGGACAGAGAAAAGGAGGTTGTTTCGATTATGATGAGTTTGTATGATGAGGAAGAAGTTATGCGGTCTTATATCAAGAGCGAGCGTTATGAAGCGGCACAGGAAGCCGAACAGAAAAAAGCTAAAGAAAAAGCAAGTCTTATGCTTAAAAATGGTAAAATTACAGTGGAGGAAATGCCTGTTTTTTTCCCGGAGTTATCTAGTGAAGAAATCGGTGAAATTGAAGCTGATGTTATGCAACCGGTGTAAGCAAATAATAATTGAATATCACGATAACACACACCTGCGGATGCATTGGTAAAGGCGCATGGAAACAGTAAAATGTAAACCATGTGCTTTTTTGCGCCCAAAAGGAGTGGTAATAGGTAATAATGAATTTTTCAAGATGTAACTCTTGACATTACATCAACCCCATGCTAATATCAATGTAATAACCAACATTACAACAAAAAAGAGGGCGATACCATGCTAAAAAAGATACAGCCAGAACACAAGCAAATGACCTTCGAGCAGTTCCTAAGCAGAACGCCCGCAAAAGATTATATTTTTCAGGAAACGCCTTACGAAGAGCAGATTAGACAAGCGGCAGAGATGATAAAAGATGCAGACTATGTGCTGATGGGAGCGGGCGCCGGGATAAGCGCCGCTGCAGGAGCCCGGTATGGCGGTCAGTTTTTTAAGGAGCATTTTGGGGAGTTCATCGAAAAGTACGGTTCCTCTTACAGACAGGATATGTATAGTGCAGGGTTTTATCCCTATCCCGATGAGGAATCCAAATGGGGATATTGGTCGAAGCATGCGCTTTTAGCGGGCGTGGATTTAGATGTGACGCCGCTGTATAGAAAGCTTCTGGAAGCGTTGGAGGGAAAAAATAGTTTTCTTTTAAGCACGAATGTGGATGACCAGTTTTTGCGCGCCGGATATCCTGCGGAAAGGATTTTTGCCACACAGGGAAGCTATAGCAGAATCCAGTGTAAGAAAGGGTGCCATCCGAAAACTTACGACGGGGCAGGATTGTTTCGGCAGATGGACCAGGCGAGGAAGGATTGTAAAGTGCCTTCTTATATGGTGCCTAAGTGTCCGGTGTGCGGCGGTCTTATGGAAATGAATTTAAGAAGCGATAATAATTTCGTACAGGATGAAGCATGGTATGCAGCAGAAAAACGCTTCGGGGATTTTCTATCAGAATGTATGGATAAAAAGACGGCGCTTCTTGAGCTGGGAGTCGGATTTAACACGCCTACGATTATTCGTTTTCCTTTTGAAAAGTTAGTGCGGGAGCATAAAAATATCTGCCTGATACGACTGAATCTGAATGAAGCGGTAGTCCCGGAAAGTTTTGGAAACCGGGCTGTCGGAATTAACGCGGATATGGCGCAGAGCATTCGGAATATCGTACAGGGCGTACTGCCAGGGCAGCATATTTGCGGTGAATAATAGATAGGTAATTGCACAACGGACGGTTGTCAAACCATAGTTTCGCAATTATCTAATGAATGATAGAATTAGAGACAAAATGGGAGGTTGGGATCATGCAGAAACGACAAGAACAGGAAGAGCGGCTTGATTATCTGCTTCATAAATTCAAAGAAGATTCAGTAGAATATCGGAATCTGGAAGTCGGGGACGGCTATGGGGACAAACGGATGGCGCTCCGTTCCCTGATGAATATCCGTATGCCGAAGGCGCTTTCGGAAGAAGTGTTAGAACAGCAGGATTTGTTTTTACAGGAAGAGGCTTTGGAAAAAGGCATTGTAGATGTGGCGGATATTCCTTCCCTAAAAGAACAGTATGGGATATCTGGCAGATTTGGAGATAAACTTTCTCTCTGGCAGGGGGATATTACGAGGATTCGGGCAGGGGCGATTGTGAATGCGGCAAATTCGCAGATGCTCGGCTGTTTTGTCCCATGCCATAAGTGCATCGACAATGCCATCCACAGTGCCGCCGGGGTGCAGCTTAGGGCAGAATGTGGTCAGTTGATGAACCAGAAAAAAATCCGCTACGGAAGAAATTATGAAGAACCCACAGGAAGGGCGATGCTGACAAAAGGATACAACCTTCCGGCGGAATATGTGATTCATACGGTGGGACCGATTGTCGGATATCAGTTGACGGATTCCCTGCGGCAGGATTTAAGAAACTGCTATCAGAATATATTGATTTGCTGCATGGAAAATGGAATCCGCACGGTCGCATTCTGCTGTATCAGCACAGGCGAATTTCATTTCCCGAATGACGAGGCAGCGGAAATAGCAGTAAATACAGTGCTGCGCTTTCTGGATAAAAATGGGGATAAGTTTGAACGTATTATTTTTAATGTCTTTAAAGAGGAAGACAAAATAATTTATGAAAATGTATTGAAAAATCAATGATATGGCTGCCTAGTCGTTTTCCACATTTTCTTCCACATTATCATAAATTGCGACGTTTTTCTCGCCCTCATCACCTTCCAGAAAATCAATAGACGCAATGGTGCGACGTTCTTTTATGACGCCGTAGAGCCAGATATAAATCCAGAGAAGAATGGGCAGTCCGATTGTGGCGAGCAGGCAGGCGGAAAAAAGTCTGTCTGCGCCTGGAAAGTCTAGGAAAGCTACAATCAATGCAGCAAGATAGGTACATGCCAGAATTACGACACAGAGAAGGGCGGCAATTTGTTTTGGCGTTCTTTTTTTGTCTTTTTTATTCATTCGTGAAACCCCATCCTTTTTATAGGGGGACAGGATAAATGCGGTCCGTCCCTTATTTTTCTTGTATTATAGTATGAATGCATAAGGATTTCAAGAAATTTGAAAATATAGGATAAACTTAGGGAAAATTATGCTACAATGGATATAAGTTGGAAAATAATGTTTTACGGTCTCTAGGAAAACGAATTGACAGAAAGGCAGGGATAAAAATGTTATATATCGGTGTTGATTTAGGAACCAGCGCGGTGAAACTGTTGTTGATGGATGAAAAGGGAAAGATTCGGAAAATTGTTTCCAAGGAATATCCCCTTTCTTTTCCGGCTCCGGGATGGTCTGAGCAGAACCCGGAGGATTGGTATACAGGGACGATGGAAGGCATTAAGGAGCTGATTGCGGAGGTTGACAGAAGCCAGATTCAGGGAATTGGTTTCGGCGGACAGATGCACGGGCTTGTGATACTGGATAAGGAAGATAGGGTGATACGCCCTGCCATCTTGTGGAACGACGGCAGGACCGGTCAGGAATGTGATTATCTTAACAATGTCATCGGCAAAGATAAACTGTCCGAATATACGGCAAATATAGCGTTTACCGGTTTTACCGCGCCTAAAATTCTGTGGATAAAAAAGCAGGAACCGGAAAATTTTGCAAAGATTTCCAAAATCATGCTGCCCAAAGATTATCTTGTTTACAGGCTTACAGGAGTGCACTGCAGCGATATGTCCGACGCATCAGGAATGCTGCTTTTAGATGTGAAAAATCGCAGGTGGTCGAAAGAGATGTGCGAAATCTGCGGTATTGGGGAAGAGATGCTTCCGAAACTCTTTGAAAGCTATGAATGCGTAGGCACGGTGAAAAAAGAGATTGCAGAGAAACTTGGCATCCCGGATACGGTAAAAGTGGCGGCGGGCGCAGGCGACAATGCGGCGGCAGCAGTCGGAACCGGCACGGTGGGGGATGGCATGTGCAATATTTCCTTAGGCACAAGCGGCACCATTTTCATTTCCTCTAAGCAGTTTGGCGTGGATAAATTCAACGCCCTTCACGCTTTCGCCCATGCGGACGGATATTACCATCTGATGGGCTGCATGTTGAGCGCCGCATCCTGCAATAAATGGTGGATGGAAGAGATTATCGACACAGACGCCTATGCAGATGAACAGAAAGAGATTACAAAACTAGGGGAAAACCATGTGTATTTTTTACCCTATCTGATGGGGGAACGTTCCCCGCACAACGATCCCGATGCAAGGGGCGTCTTTATCGGGATGACAATGGATACTACGCGGGCGGATATGACTCAGGCAGTGTTAGAAGGCGTGGCATTTGCCCTGCGCGATTCCCTGGAAGTGGCGAAATCGCTGGGAATCCGGTTAGAAAGAACGAAAATCTGCGGCGGCGGCGCCAAAAGCCCGCTATGGAAGAAAATGATTGCCAATATCCTGAATTTGAAAGTGGACGTCATTGAAAGCGAAGAAGGTCCTGCGCTGGGCGGCGCAATGCTGGCGGCGGTGGCCTGTGGGGAATACGACAGTGTGGAGTCGGCGGCATCTCAAATTGTAAAGATTGTAGATACCATCTGCCCGGAAGAATCGCTTGTGTCGAAATACGAGGAAAGATACCAGCAGTTTAAGCAGATTTATCCGGCTTGCCGGGAGTTGTTTAAAAAGATAAAATAGTTATGCTGATTGGCAGCGGACAACTGCGTGCTATTTAATGTTGACGGACCATTTTGCCAGTTCTGACAAGATGGGCAGCAAGTCCTGTGTCAAATCGGTTGTTTCGTACTCCACCCGGATTGGCACTTCCATGTATTCGGTGCGCTTGATAAGTCCGTTGTCTTCCAGTTCTTTGAGGGATTTCGCCAGCATGGTATTGGAAATCCCTCTTATTTTTCGTTTCAGGTCATTGTAACGTGTAGAGCCATTGGCATTTAGGGAACACAAGATAGTGAGTTTCCATTTTCCGCCGAGGGCGTCCGATACTTTTTGCAGTGGGCATGTTTCTGTACAGGGGCAGGTATGGCTGTTACTCATAGTTTTTCTCCTTTAACTCCTTTTTTTCTTACTTACTCATAAATAACTGTGTAATTGACACTCAGATAGCGTATTACTATAATTAATTATAAATGGTACGGAAATAAGAGTAAAGCATTTTTTAAGAGCATAGGAGGCGTGGGAAAGCTTTTAAGACTGTAAAGACGCCGCGGCATTTGCCAGGAAAATTGTAGAAAAGGAAGGAATTTAAGTATGCAGGCAATTATGGAAACATTATTCGATATCGTATATCTGAGTCTTGTTATCACAACCGGAATCAGGATGATGGTAAAAGGGCGTAGAGAAAAGCAATATTTTTTGTTTGGTTTGATGGCTCTTATTCTTGGCGCGGGAGATGCATTTCACCTGCTTCCCCGTGCCTATGCGCTGTGCACAACCGGTCTGGAAAACTATACGGCGGCGCTTGGCATCGGCAAGCTGGTTACTTCTATCACCATGACGATATTTTATGTGCTGCTCTATTATGTATGGCGGATTCGTTATCAGGTGCAGGGAAAAAGCACCCTGACTGCCTGTATCTGTCTGCTGGCGGCAGCGAGGATTATCCTATGTCTTTTCCCACAGAATCAGTGGACGTCCGCGGACGCGCCGCTTATCTGGGGAATCTATAGAAATATTCCGTTTGTACTGCTGGGGCTGCTTATTATTGTTCTTTATTGGAAAAAGGCGTCTGAAACAAACGACAAGGGATTTCGGTTTCTATGGCTGGCGGTTGTGTTAAGTTTTGGATTCTATATTCCGGTAGTCCTGTTTGCAGATGCATATCCGATGATTGGGATGCTTATGATTCCTAAGACCTGCGCTTATGTGTGGGCAGTGCTGATGGGATATTTTGATATGAAAAAAGAACTTGGCAGCAGGGAAGAATAAAGGAGGATTTTTTCTATATGGATGAAAATTTTGATATTCAGGCATATATGACACGGGGCGTAGAACGAATTGTAGCAGATTCCCTGAAAGCGACGTTGAAGGACCCGCGGGAGAGCGCATTTATGGTAAAATTTGCGGCAGCCAGCAGGAAAGCTTCAAAGATACGGGCGGAAGAGGAAAAGAATGGCATACATATTCCGCCTTTTTTGATTGCAAGTATTACCAGCAGCTGCAATCTTCATTGTGCGGGATGCTATTCCAGGTGCAACCATGCGACACAGGATGAGAAACCGGTGAGCCAGCTTACCAGTGAGGAATGGCTTTCCATTTTTCAGGAAGCGGATGAGATTGGCATAAGCTATATCCTGCTTGCCGGAGGGGAACCGCTGCTTCGGAGGGATATTGTGGAAGTAGCAGGGAAAATGCAGAATATCATCTTTCCCATTTTTACCAATGGGACTTATATGGATGAAAAGTATTTCAAGCTTTTCGAGCAGTGTCGCAACCTGATTCCCGTCATGAGTATAGAGGGCGGAAAAGAAGAAACAGATATGCGCAGGGGAGAAGGAATTTATGATAAACTGATTTCCAATATGGACAGTTTCCATGAAAAAGGCTTGCTATTTGGAGTATCTGCCACGGTAACGACAGAAAATGTGGAAGAAGTGATTTCTGCTGATTTTCTGGACAGCCTTGCGGACAGGGGCTGTAAACTCGTGGTTTATGTTGAATTTGTACCTGTTACGGAAGAAAGCCGTGAGCTGGCGCCCGGAGAGGAAGAGAGGGAGCTTTTGAAAAATGGTATTAAGCGGCTGCGGGAGGAGTACCCGGAAATGGTCTTTGTTTCTTTTCCAGGGGATGAAAAAAGTTCCGGAGGATGTATTGCGGCAGGCAGGGGCTTTTTCCATATCAATTCACATGGCGGGGCGGAACCCTGTCCGTTTTCGCCCTATTCGGACATTAATGTGCGGGATGCTTCGCTTAAAGACGCAATGCAGTCGAGACTTTTCCGGGCATTGCGGGACGGCGATATGCTTTTGGATGACCATGCCGGCGGGTGTGTTCTATATGAAAAGAGGGAACAGGTGGAGGAATTATTGAAAGGCAGGTAAAATTTGGGATAGTTTTTGCTATTTTTATAGAAAATAAGCGATTTTTGTGATAAAACAGGTTGCGCAGACAGTCGAAAAAATGTAAAATAGATATCATAGAATTCCGAAGGAGGAAATTTAGATGAACAAAAGTATTGGGCGCAAGGTTATGGTCATGGTTCTGGTATTAGGAGCCGTGATGGTTTTGAACTGTCTGCTGAATGTATCTGCATTGTCTGTCATGGAAGAACAGAATCAGAGGATTGCCGATACGGTTACAGAATATCAGACAGCAATGGAAAAAGCAGATACTGACGGGATGGCAGCAGCGCAGGAGGATATCGATTATATTCTTGGGAAGAGCGCGACAAAGATTAGCGGGACCTATGTGTTCAATGCAATCATAGTCGGTTTGATGATACTACTGGTTATTATAATGCTATTGATTGTAAACCGTACTATCAGCAGACCTGCAAAGAAGGCGAGCATTCACCTGAATGAAATTGTAAATAAGATAGAGCAAAATGAGGGAGATCTGACCCAACGGATTCCGGTGCAGACCAAAGATGAAATCGGTCAGCTTGTCAACGGAATTAACGGCTTTATCGAGACGCTGCAGAGACTTATGCAGACCATTCAGGAAAATTCCGGGGCGATTATGGACTCCACCGGAGAGACAAATGCACGTGTCAACGAAGCCAACCAGAGCGCTATGAATGTATCTGCAGCGTCGCAGGAACTGGCGGCGAGTATGGAAGAAGTGTCGGCAGCGTTAGCCCAGATTGCACAAGGCTCTGCGGAAGCCTTTAAGCAGGCGTCAGAGATATCTGTCAATGCAGACGGCGGCGCAAAGAATATGGCGGAAATCATGCTGTATGCGCAGGATAGACAGAAGGAAACCATAGACAGTAAGGCGCATGCGGTCGGAATGTTCAAGGAAGTCGGCACGGCCTTGCAGGAAGCGGTAGGTGAGAGCCGCAACGTCGAGAAGATTAATGAACTGGCAAGCAATATTCTGAGTATTGCAAGCCAGACAAATCTGCTGGCTTTAAACGCATCGATTGAGGCGGCGCGGGCAGGCGAGGCAGGAAAAGGTTTTGCCGTTGTTGCGGATGAGATACGTGTGCTGGCAGATAACAGCCGTGATACGGCAAACAATATCCAGAATATCAGCGCCCTTGTGACCGGAGCGGTAGAAAAGCTTTCTACCAGCGCATCAAAGCTGCTGGAATTTATGAAGGAAAATGTCATGGGTGATTATGACAACTTCGTGGAAATCGCAAATCGTTATTATAATGATGTAGACAATATCAGCCGGATGTTGACAGATTTTGCATCGAAGGCATCACACATGGAAGAGTCAATGCAGACGATGGATACCGGAATCAATGATATTGCGACCACAGTGGATGAGAGCGCCAAAGGAGTTATGGGAGTGGCGGAAGATACGACCAACCTGGTCAATGCAATTTCCACGATTCAGGAAGAAACCCTGCGTAATCAGGAAATTTCCAAGAGCCTTCAGGGAGAGGTAAACCGTTTTGAGAAGCTGTAGTGACATGTAAATGGAAGAGATTGAAATCGTAAACAAACCGAAAACCCCCAAAACCGCGTCTTCGCAGCTCTGGGGGCTTTCTAGGAGTAGATACAATTATGAAAATATATATGGATAACTGCTGTTATAACAGACCTTATGACGACCAGACACATATTAGGATACATTTAGAGACAGAGGCTAAGCTGCATATTCAGGATATGATTAAAAAAAGCGATTTTGAGCTTGTAACTTCATTTATGTTGGAATATGAGAATGGAAAGAATAGATTTTCCCATAAAAAGCAGGCAATAGCTGATTTTATGAGTGCGAATGAATCATACTATGTAGGAATAGAAAAAGAGGAAGAAGCAAAAGTAATAGCAGAACGTATTATGAAAGCCGGTATTAAAAGTGCAGATGCGCTTCATGTGGCCTGTGCTATTTTAGCTGGAAGTGAATATTTTATTACTACAGATGACCGATTACTTAAATTTCAAACAGAGGATATACAGATTGTGACACCGGGCGAATTTATTAGAAGATTGGAGGCGAGTGATTAATGAATAACGCAGTAGAGCTTATGGATGCTGGTTTCGCATGCTTAGTTGAAAAGTTGGGTATTGTTGATGCAGAACGGTTTGTGGCGATGATTAAGAGAGATAGTTTTGATTATACACTCTGGCGAAGAGAATATTTTGATAAGATGGATTTGAATCAAGTTGGCAAAGAAGCGCTGGCCTATGCTCAAAGTCATCCGCATAGAGGAAACGGAATACGAATTTAAATCGAAAACCCCCAAAACCGCGTCTTCGCAGCTCTGGGGGCTTTCTTTTAGGGGAGGATAAGTATTTCCTTATCTTTTGACTAGTATCATTATTTCCTGTTTTTCGGGCTTTATACATATTTAGCAAAAAATTTTACAACTTTTTAAATTAAGCTCCGATATGATGGAAATGGTAGTTTATTGAAGTATATACTTTTACATGAATTTATTTGACTTATCTATATTTCTAAGGTATAGTGAAAATGAGGATAGATAATGTTAATGTAGGTACAGATAAGTGAAATATGAATTACAAGAGGAACAAAGAGAGGGAAGAATTAAAGGAACGATTATTAATCGTTCACAGATTGATAGTGGAGAATATAGAAGAAAATTTGATTTAATTTCAGACAATACGAATTTGAATAGGCTAATATACCAACTCGCTAAAAAAATGCTATTTCATAGGAACGGCACATTATATGAGGATATGTATTGGATTGATACGGTAACATGTACGATAGTAGCAAAGGAAGATTCTGGGAAAATTAAAAAGAGTATAAAATATTCCAGAAAGACACGAAAAATAATCAAGCAGTATGAGGGATTGGTAACGGTACATTCTCACCCCAATAGTTTTCCACCGAGTATAGATGATTTCAATTCAAATTATTCTAATGGTTATGGAATTGGTATAG
>JAMPFM010000066.1 GCA_023664455.1 Blautia sp. | reverse complement strand
TTTTCACTAAGGACCGGCGTTTTTCAAGGACCTTCGTGGGATTTCTATCTGTCCTACCGGTTCCATGTTAAGGAGCTGACTGAAAATTGTTTTCTGTGTGGCGGCTGCAATTTGAATAGACTTTGCAATCCGGTTGTGATATACTTACATCGTATCTACAGGCTGTAATGATAGAAAGTGGGTGGTTGCATGCCAGAAAAAGAGATGATGCAAAAAAATGTTGAGGAATTTGAAAGATTACAAGATTATATGATTTCTTGTGATAAAGAGTCTGAAGCATACCAAAAAATGAAAAGACGCTATACCGCTTTAAAGGTTATTTTAACAGCTTCCGGTATTAATCTCACGGAATTAGATATAATCAAAGAATAATATTTTGGCATGATAAAATCGCCTCGCATTAAAAGTATGATTAATGCGAGGCGATTTTTTTTGTTAAATAATAGAAAACTGAATCGGCGAATAAACCAAAATCAGGACGGCGGCAATCTGTAGGAATAGAATAACCGGTATTCCGTACAAAAAATACCAATGTCTCGTCTTGTGATGGAAGAGATGCATTCCAATCAGCGAGCCAAGACTGCCGCCAATCAGGGCAATGATAAAAAGCGTGGATTCTGGAATCCGCCATGCTCTTTTCCGGGCTTTCCGCTTGTCAATGCCCATGATGGCAAAGCCGATGAAATTAATAATGACTAGATATAAAATAATGTAGGAAATGGCGTTCATGACAACCTCGTTACCTATTTTCTATTGCTGGTTTTCGGTTTCCTGCATTTTCATGGCGCGTACTTTACATGCGAGACCAAAGAGATTGATGAAGCCTTCCGCGTCATGATGGTCGTACAAATCGCCTGTCGTAAAGGAAGCGATACTCTCATTATAGAGAGAATACGGGGAAGTAGTACCCGCTTTTATGATATTTCCTTTATAAAGCTTGAATTTTACTTCACCCGTGACATATTTCTGGGTGGACTCGATAAACGCCTGGAGCGCTTCGCGCAGCGGAGTAAACCATTTTCCCTCATAGACTACCTGTGCGAATTTGTTGCCAAGGTCTGCTTTCAGGGCATAGGTGTCGCGATCCAGAATCAGCTCTTCTAACTGCTGGTGTGCTTCATAGAGGATGGTGCCGCCGGGAGTCTCATAAACGCCGCGGGATTTCATGCCGACAACGCGGTTTTCCACGATGTCCACGATGCCGATACCGTGTTTGCCGCCTAACTGATTCAGTGTGGCGATGATTTCAGATACTTTCATTTGCTTGCCGTTTACGGAAGTCGGAATACCTTTTTCAAAAGTCATGGTAACGTATTCGCCCTCATCAGGCGCTTTCTGCGGCGTAGTGCCAAGCACTAAGAGATGCTCATAGTTTGGCTCGTTGGCAGGGTCTTCCAATTCCAGCCCCTCATGGCTGATATGCCATAAGTTACGGTCGCGGCTGTAGCTGCTGTCAGCGGAAAAAGGCAGGTTGATGCCGTGGTTTTTGCAGTATTCGATTTCTTCCTCACGGGAATTTAGCGTCCATTTCTCATTCCGCCATGCAGCGATGATTTTTAAATCGGGAGCCAGCGCCTTTACGGTAAGCTCGAAACGGATCTGGTCGTTTCCCTTGCCGGTCGCGCCGTGACAGATTGCCGTCGCGCCTTCCTTACGCGCGATTTCTACCAGTTTCTTTGCAATGACAGGTCTTGCCATAGAAGTACCGAGCAGATATTTATTCTCGTAAACGGCATGTGCCTGGACGCAGGGAACGATGAAGTCGTTGCAAAATTCATCCGTCAAATCTTCGATATACAGTTTGGAAGCGCCGCTGGATAACGCCCGTTCTTCTAAACCATCCAATTCCTCACCTTGTCCGCAGTTACCGCATACGCAGATAACTTCATAATCAAAATTTTCTTTTAACCAGGGAATGATAACCGTCGTATCAAGCCCCCCGGAGTAAGCCAGAACTACTTTTTCTTTCATAATCATATCCTCCATTTACGATAGACGCGCCTGCGTCTGATGTCTGTATTATTATAATTAAGAAATAATGCCAAAACCAATATACAACAAACGTGTGAAGAACGCAAGCAAAAAACCGTGCTTTCCACACACAGAAATCAATTTTCAGTCAGTTCTTTAACGTGCATTGACAGGACAGATAGAAATCCTGCGAAGGTCCTTGAAAAACGCCGGCACTTAGCAAAAAAGACGCATCGCGGCTTTTGAGCTTAGTACCGCTGCGTTTTTCACGGAGCGAAAGCGTGCCTTCGTGGGATTTCTATCTGTCCTGTCCACCCAATACTTACATGCTGGCTGAAAATTGATTTCCGCGTTTTCCATCAAAACGAGGGTGTACTATCTTAAAAGAGTGTGGTAGAATAGAAAAAGTTGGACAAAAAAGGAGCGGGCAGGGTAGCATGATACGGACGATGACGATAGAGGATTATGATGAGGTGCGCAGTCTCTGGCTGTCGATTAAAGGTTTCGGCATCCGCAGCGTGGATGATTCCAGGGAAGGCGTGGAAGCTTTTTTGAAACGGAATCCATTGACCAGTGTAGTCGATATAGAGGACGGAAAAGTCGTCGGCTCCATTCTTTGCGGGCATGACGGCAGAAGAGGCTGCCTGTATCATGTCTGCGTAGCCCAGGATTACCGGATGAGGGGCATTGGCAAGGCGATGGTGGTGTTTTGCATGAATGCGTTAAAAAAAGAGAATATCAACAAAGTTTCCCTGATTGCTTTTACCAAAAATGATATCGGCAATGCGTTCTGGCGCAGGATTGGCTGGACAAAACGGGAAGATTTGAATTATTATGATTTTACATTGAATGAAGATAACATTACGGCGTTTGTGGAGCAGTGACGCGGACGAAAGAAAGCTATGATGAATGTGGAGGAAAATATGAATATCATTGAAGGCGGTATAACCGCGGCGAAAGGATTTGAAGCGGCAGACGTGGAAGCTTCCATTAAATATCAGAATAGAAAGGATATGGCGCTTATTTACAGCCAGATACCATGTAAGGCGGCAGGTGTTTTCACCAGCAATATGGTAAAAGCAGCTCCGGTGCTGTGGGATAAGGAAGTTGTTGCCCATTCCCCTTTTGTACAGGCAGTTGTCGTCAACGCGGGCATTGCGAACGCCTGTACCGGGTCTTTGGGATATGAATGCTGTAAGAAGACGGCCCAAGCTGCAGCCGAGTGTCTGCAAATTCCGCAAGACTCCGTGCTTGTGGCGTCCACCGGCGTTATTGGTATGCAGCTTCCGATAGAGCGGATTACAGAAGGTGTTAAGAAACTGGCGGAATGTAAAAAAGATACGATTCAGGCAGGGCAGCTTGCGGCAGAGGCGATTATGACGACGGACACTATTTCCAAACAGGCAGCGGTCACGATTGAGATTGAGGGAAAAACTGTAACCGTCGGCGGCATGTGCAAGGGTTCCGGCATGATTCATCCCAATATGTGTACGATGCTTGCCTTTGTGACGACGGACATTGCGATTTCCAAAGAGCTTTTGCAGGAGGCGCTGAGCGAAGATGTGAAAGACACCTTTAACATGATATCGGTGGATGGGGATACTTCCACAAACGATACCCTGGTGGTTCTGGCAAACGGCATGGCGGGCAATCAGGAGATTCAGACGAAAAATGAAGATTATCATAAATTCAAGGAAGCCTTGAATTATATTAATATGACGCTGGCAAAGAAGATGGCGGGGGACGGCGAAGGCGCGACTGCGTTGTTTGAGACGAAAGTCATCCATGCTAAGACCAAAGAGGAAGCCCGCATATTAAGCCGGTCCGTTATCAGCTCCAATCTGACGAAAGCAGCGATTTTCGGGCATGATGCGAATCTGGGAAGGGCTTTTTGCGCGCTGGGCTATTCGGGCGTTTCTTTTAACCCGGACGAAGTCGATATCTATCTGGAAAGCGGGGAAAAACGCCTGTTACTCTATCGGGGCGGCGTGATGGAAGATTATAGCGAAGAAGAGGCGACGCAGATGATGTCTGCGCCGGAGGTCACGATTCTTGTGGATATGAACGCGGGGAATGCCGAAGCGGCGGCGTGGGGCTGCGATCTGACCTATGAATATGTGAAAATTAATGCGGACTATCGGAGTTAATCCAAGGGCATATTTACAGAAACGGCATATTTTTAGAAAGAATCTTCTGCATTAATATAGGAAGAAAATCGGATAGCAGGAAGGAACGGAAGAACGAGATGGAACAAAAAGAGATGAGTGCGATTCTGGGAAAGGCGGAAACGCTGATTGAGGCGCTGCCTTATATCCAGAAATTCAACAGAAAGATTATCGTGGTAAAATACGGCGGAAGCGCCATGAGCAATGAGGAATTGCAGAAAAATGTGATTAAGGACGTGACGCTGTTAAAATTAGTAGGTTTTAAGCCGATTATCGTACACGGCGGCGGCAAGGAAATCAGCAGATGGGTCGGCAAAGTCGGCAAAGAAGCGGAATTTGTGAACGGGCTGCGGGTGACGGACGCCGAAACGATGGAAATCGCCGAGATGGTTTTAAATAAAGTCAATAAAAGTCTTGTTACGATGGTGCAGGAGCTGGGCGTCAAAGCAGTGGGTATCAGCGGCAAGGACGGTGGGCTTTTACAATGTGATAAAAGATATGCGGATGGGCAGGATATCGGTTTTGTAGGGAATATTACAGAGGTCAATCCCAAGATTTTATATGATTTATTGGAAAAAGACTTCCTGCCCATCGTGGCGCCGATTGGCTTAGACGAGGCTTTTCAGACTTATAATATCAATGCGGATGATGCGGCATGTGCGATTGCCAAGGCGGTATCTGCGGAAAAACTGGCATTTCTGACGGATATCGAGGGACTTTACCGGGATATTGACGATAAGTCGTCTTTTATATCCAGACTGACGGCGACGCAGGCGGAGGAACTGATAGCGGGCGGTTATATCGGCGGCGGTATGCTGCCGAAACTGGCAAACTGCACCGACGCTATCCGGGAAGGCGTAAACAGGGTGCATATCCTTGACGGAAGAATCCCCCACTGCCTGTTACTGGAAATCTTTACCAATCACGGCATTGGCACCGCCATTATCGATGATAATGAGAAGATGTTTTAGGAAAAAGGCGTTATCCTAGGGAATGCCCTGATAAGGAGGAAATTTATGAAAATGCAGGAATATATCGACGAGGCGGAGCAGGTTTTACTGCACACCTACAACCGCTATCAGGTCGTACTGGATAAAGGCGAGGGCGTATATCTGTACGATACGGAGGGAAAAAAATATCTCGATTTCGTATCCGGTATCGCCGTTTTTGCGCTGGGCTATGGCAATCAGGAGTATAACGACGCCCTCAAGGCGCAGATTGATAAGATTATCCATACGTCTAACTACTATTATAATGTACCTGCGATTGAAGCGGCAAAGAAGCTGAAAGAAGCGTCCGGCATGGACAGGGTGTTTTTTACCAACAGCGGAGCGGAAGCGATTGAAGGCGCAATCAAGGCGGCGAGAAAATACGCTTATCTGAAAGACTCCCATACGGACCATGAAATCATTGCGATGAATAACTCTTTCCACGGAAGGACCTACGGCGCGCTTTCCGTTACCGGGAATCCCCACTACCGGGAAGCGTTTGAGCCGATGATAGGGAATATCCGGTTTGCCGATTTGAACGATTTCGACAGTGTACTTGCCAACGTAAATGAAAAAACATGTGCTATTTTATTTGAGACCGTTCAGGGTGAAGGCGGACTTTATCCCGCAGAAGAAGCATTTATGAAAAAGGTCAAGGCATTGTGCGAGGAAAAAGATATCCTGCTGATTCTGGACGAAATCCAATGCGGTATGGGCAGGACGGGCTATCTGTATGCCTGGCAGAAATTCGGCGTGAAGCCCGATATCATGACGACGGCGAAGGCGCTTGGGTGCGGCGTTCCGGTAGGCGCTTTTCTGATGACGGAAAAGGTGGGGGCGCATTCCCTCACAGCAGGCGATCATGGGACGACTTATGGCGGCAATCCCCTTGCCTGTGCGGCAATCTGTAAGGTATTTGAATTGTTTGAGAAAGAACAGATACTGGATCATGTCAAAGAAGTTGGCGCCTATCTGGAAGCGCAGTTAGATAACCTTGTGGACGCATATGATATCATTGAGACGAGACGCGGCGTGGGACTGATGCAGGGACTCGTCTGCAAAGAGCCAGTCCGGGATATCATTGATAAGGCAATGGAAAAAGGACTGATACTGATTAACGCCGGCAGCCATATCATCCGCTTCGTACCGCCCCTTGTGATTACAAAGGAGCATGTGGATGAGATGATTGATATTTTGAAAGATTGTTTTAAATAATAACATTAGTTATAATATTTGTTAGGCAATTACGAAATGAAAGTTTAACAATGTGTAGTTGCGCAGAATATACAATCCAAAAGCAGGTACTGTGAAAACGCCGGTACTTAGATGCCGTATTTTGGCATCTTATGTACCGCTGCGTTTGAACCGTAGCGAGAGCGTGCCTGCGTTGGATTGTATATTCTGCACAACGGACGGTTTGCAAAAAACCTAGTTTCGCAATTACCAATTAAAACACTGTTCATGAAAGGAGCTAAGAAACAGTGACATTTAGAAGAAGACTTATCACCGTTTTGATAATATGCGCACTTGTCGGCGGTATCTGCGGCGCAGGACTTGCCGGGTTGACCGTAACCCAGGAAAGCGAGGAAAGTGAGACAGAGGATTCTCTTTTCGGGCATAGGGAAACCTTGTATTTATGGTATACAGACGAGGCATTGACGGATTATCTCAACAGCATCGTGGTCTCTTACAATGAATTTCAGCAGGACGTGCGTGTCATTCCGGTTTATACGCCGGGGTTAGAGTATCTGGAAACGATTAACCAGGCGTCTTTACAGTCGGAAGAAACGCCGGATTTATACATTATCGGCAACGATTCCTTGGAAAAGGCCTATCTTGCAGGGCTGGCTTCACAAATCCGTATACCGGAAGGCGTTCCCGCACCGGAAATCCTTTTCCCGGAATCGTCCATACATGCCGTGACTTATCATGAAAAATTAATCGGATATCCGTTTTATTTTGAGACCAGCTCTTTTTTATATAATAAAACGTATCTGGAAGACTGGGCGCGGGCGCAGATAGAGGCGGAGAAAGATGCGGCGGAAGGCGAAGCGGCGCAGGAAGCGGCGGATAGGGAAGAACCCTCAGATACAGATGCGGCGGATACAGAAACAGTTGTTATTAGTGAAGAGGAAGTGGAAGCGAGGGTAGACCAGACGCTTCCTAAGACGGTAGATGATATTCTGGCGTTTGCAGATATTTATGATGCACCGGAGCAGGTAGAGGCAGTTTTTAAATGGGACGTGTCAGATATCTTTTATAATTATTTCTTCGTCGGGAATTATATCGACGTGGGCGGCAGCGAGGGAGATCAGGATGATTCCATTGATATTTATAATGAGAATGCCATCCGCTGTATGAGAGTTTACCAGAATCTGAATCAGTTTTTCTCTATTGATACGGTAGAAATCAGTTATGCCGATATTTTACAGGACTTTATAGATGGCAGGATTTTATATACGGTGGTTACGACGGATGCGCTTGCCAAAATAGAAGAGGCGAAGGCAAACGGTGAATTTCAGTATGAATACGGGACTTCCCTGATACCGGATGTGAACGAAGAGCTTGTATCCCGTTCCCTGTCCGTGACGCAGTGCGTTGTTGTCAATGGATATTCTACGCACAAGGACATGGCGAATGATTTTGCAATCTATTTGTCCTGCTATGACGAGAGCGTCCGCAATCTCTATGACAGGACGGGCAAGCTTCCGGCGCTGTCGGGCGTGGATATTACGAATCCGAATGCGGACGCCTTTGTGGATGAATATGAAAAGTCCATCCCCAATCCGAAAATGATAGAGACGAGCAATTACTGGGTAGAAATGGAAATCGCTTTTGCCAGAATCTGGGAAGGCGAGGACGCCAATGCGGAGCTAAAGGCGTTATCCGAAAAAATCATGACCCAGATTCGGGGCGAGGCTTACGAAGAGACCTATCTCGATATCCCGGAGGATACGCCGGAAGAAGACGCTGACGGGGAAGACGGGATAGAAGGGGAAGAAACTGACATGGAAGAGGATGATACGGAATAAAAAATTTCCTGCATAATTTCCCAAATGGCAGGGCATGATAGTACAAGGCGGTATTGGCTGCCTTGTATTTTTGTTGCGAAAGAAATTATATAAAACATATGTTCTTTTTTGGAATCTAATAAGTAATTGTGAAACGAAAGTTTAAAAATGTGTAGTTGTACAGAATATACAACTCCAAAAGCAGGTACTGTGAAAACGCCGGTACTTAGATGCCGTATTTTGGCATCGAAATCCCCCATTCTTACTCAACCTGCGAGTTTGGGCGTAAGCACAAACTTGCGTGTGAAAAATTTATTTTTCACACTTGTACCGCTGCGTTTGAACCGTAGCGAGAGCGTGCCTGCGTTGGATTGTATATTCTGCACAACGGACGGCTGCAAAATCTTAGTTTCGCAATTACCTGGGGAAATCTAATTTAGAGAGGTTAAAAAAATATGGCAGGATTTTTCATCGCGTTACTATCCGGCGCATTTATGAGTATTCAAGGCGTATTCAATACGCAAGTCACGAAATCGTCCACTATCTGGGTCGCCAACGCCTTCGTCCAATTTAGCGCACTTCTGGTCTGTCTGGGCGCATGGCTGATTACAGACCGCTCCTCTTTCGGGGCGTTGTTTAAGGTGCAGCCCAAATACATGCTGCTCGGCGGAGCAATCGGCGCGTTTATTACCTATACGGTCATCAAGGCGATGGAAATGTTAGGACCGGCGAAATCGGTGATGATTATCGTGATATCCCAGTTGATTGTCGCATATCTAATCGAGCTGTTTGGTTTGTTCGGCGTGGAAAAACAGCCCTTGGAAGTACGGAAACTGACGGGAATGGGGATTGCGATTCTGGGAATTATTATTTTTAAGTGGACATAGGAACAAATTTATTTTACAATAAGAATGCAGTGCATAGCGGGGACTTCCTGTACGGCTTTCGGTATGCCGAGAGGCGGAAAGGAAACTATGCATACGATAAAGAATATGATGCGAAAAGGGATACTTTGTCTGTTTCCCTTATTTACGCTGACCGCATGCAGCGGTAAAGAAGAGATTGTTTTTGAACAGGATACGCAGGATGAACGCTGGGAAAGCCAAAGCGCTTCTGAAGCTCTGGCGGGGACGCAGGATTCGCCACAGTCAACCGTGGCTGGCGGGGAAGCGGATACTGCCGTGGCTGGCGGGGGAGCCGGTGCCGCCGGAGGCGTTGCAGATTATGATGCGGCATCACCGGAAACGTTACCGGAAAACATGGACAAGCCGGCTTCATCGGGCGAGATTTATGTACATATATGCGGCGCGGTCAACAATCCGGGCGTTTATGCACTTGCCACGGGCAGCCGGATTTTTGAAGGAATCGAGACGGCGGGCGGTTTCCGGGAAGATGCTTGTGAAGATTATGTAAACCTTGCCAAGACCCTACAGGACGGACAGCGGATTGTGATTCCGACGATGGAAGAAGTAGAAGCGGCGGGCGAAGACGACGCTTATCATAAACGGTGGATGATAGAAGCAGATATCGGAACGGATACGGAAGAAGCGGGAGCGTCTACGGATTCGGCGTCAGGAACTTCCACGCAGTCTGATGGATTAATCAATATCAATCTGGCGACGGAAAGCGAGTTAAGCAGTATCAACGGCATCGGTGCGGGCAAAGCGGCGGCAATCGTAAAATATAGACAGGAAATCGGCGGTTTTACTTCCATAGAAGAGATTATGGAGGTAAGCGGCATCGGACAAGGGATTTATGAGAAAATAAAAGATAAGATTACTGTCCGCTAGGTGATAGGGCGGTGGGAATAAAAAGACCTTGCGGCTGCGAATGTTGCGGGCTGTAGAAAGGCATGGTTATTCGGTTGAAAGGCATGGTAGAAGATGGGAAAAAGGGTATTGGTTGTCGATGACGAGAAATTGATTGTAAAAGGAATCCGGTTTAGTTTAGAGCAGGACGGGATGGAAGTGGACTGTGCTTACGATGGGGAAGAGGCGCTGGAACTGGCGCATAGCCGTTCTTATGATATGATTCTCTTAGACGTGATGCTGCCTAAGATGAATGGGTTTGAAGTCTGCCAGCAGATACGCGGATTTTCCAACGTTCCAGTTGTTATGTTAACCGCTAAAGGCGAAGATATGGATAAGATTCTGGGGCTGGACTATGGCGCAGACGATTATATCACCAAACCCTTTAATATTCTGGAAGTAAAAGCGCGGATTAAGGCGATTATGCGCAGGACTGGCACAAAGAATGAGGAAAAGAATGACGCCAGGACGATTGAAAACCGGGATATGAAACTGGACTTAGACGGTAGAAGAGTGTATATCAAGGACAGGGAAGTCAATCTTACGGCGAAAGAATTTGAAGTGCTGGAACTACTGATGAAGAATCCCAATAAGGTCTATAGCAGGGAAAATCTGCTGAAAATCGTGTGGGGAAGCGATTATCCGGGGGATGTGCGCACCGTGGACGTACATATCAGGAGGCTTAGGGAAAAAATTGAGGAAATACCGGGCGAGCCCGTGTATGTGCATACAAAATGGGGAGTAGGTTATTACTTTGCTTAAAAATGTCCATCTCAAAAAACTGCAGTTTCTTAGAAGTCTTAGGATCTATATCTTTCTTATCGTATTTATTGTCGGGCTGGTGTCCTGCAATATTATGCGCTATACCATTCTGCAAAATTACGAGCAGCGGGCGGTAAGTCTGCGTATTTCCGATGTCCAGGCACAGCTGCAGGTACTGGCGAATCACCTGATTGTCTATCGCTATTTACAGGATACCTCGTCTGAGGTTATTGATGCAGAGCTGAATCTGCTTTCCAACCTTTACGACGGACGGGTTATCATTATCAATAATAATCTGAGAGTCGTTAAGGACACCTATGGTATCAGCGAGAATAAAATTATCATCTCGGAAGAGGTCATCCGTTGTCTAAAGGGTGATAACACAAGTAATTACGATTCCGAGAACGGCTATATCGAGATGACGATTCCCATTATGGAAAGATTTGAAGCGGATATCATTGGCATGGAAATACCGGAAAATATGCCGGTGGAAAGCACCATAGCCAAAGGCGTTATGCTGATTAGCGTATCCACGGATAATATCGCTGCAACAATGGAAATCCTGAACAGAAAGGCGCTTGTCCTGGAGTTTATCGTGATTATGATTATTTTTGCCGCCTCAGTCATGGCGTCCTATCTGCTTGTCAGACCATTTGAGAGACTGACGGACGCCCTGCGCCAGGTCAAAGAAGGCTATACCAATGACCCCGTCTGCGTGCCGGACTGTCTGGAAACAGAAAATATCGGAGATGCGTTTAATGAGGTGGTAAACCGCATGAGGGTTTTGGACGATTCCCGCCAGGAATTTGTATCCAATGTATCCCATGAGCTGAAAACCCCGATTACTTCCATGAAAGTGCTGGCGGATTCCCTGCGGGGGCAGGATGATGTTCCCATAGAGCTGTATAGGGAATTTATGGAAGATATTGCGACGGAAATCGACAGGGAAGATAAAATCATCAACGATTTACTGGCGTTAAGTAAGATGGACAGGGCGGCGTCCGATTTAAATATTTCCCAGGTAGATATCAATGCGCTGGTAGAGTTTATCCTGAAAAGACTTCGTCCGATTGCGCTGAAAAAAGATGTTGAGCTTGTCTATGAAAGTATCCGTCCGGTTACGGCGGAAGTGGACGAAGTTAAAATAACACTTGTTATAACAAACCTTGTGGAAAATGCCATCAAGTACAATCGGGAGCATGGCTGGGTCAAAGTGACGCTGGATGCAGACCATCAGTTTTTCACGGTCGAGGTGGCGGATTCCGGTATCGGCATCCCGCAGGAGTCTATGGAACATATTTACGAGCGTTTTTACCGGGTGGATAAATCCCATTCCCGTGAAATAGAAGGAAGCGGTCTGGGACTGGCGATTACAAGAAGCGCGATTCTGATGCACCGGGGACTGATCAAGGCGGTGAGCGAGGAAGGGGAAGGCACAACTTTTACCGTGAAAATTCCGCTGATTCATATTTCTATTTCATAGAGTGTAAGGAGAGAATACAGCAATGTCTGATAAAATGAAGATAGGTTTCGTCCTGTTGTCCCTTCTGGCAGCTCTTATGCTGGGAGGCTGTGGCAGCGAAAAGAAGCAGGAAACCGGCAAGACTTATGATATTTATTATGTCAGTAACGAAGAAACCAAGATTTTTTCTAATCCGTATCAGACGGAAACAGAAGAAAAACAGGCGTTATTAGAAGAGCTTGTGGGGCAGCTTTCTACCATCCCGGAAAAGATGGAGTACAAGGCGCCGCTTGCAGGAAACTTTGAACTGCTGGGCTATACCTGGGATACAGAACAGCTGACGATGAATTTCGATGAACATTATAGAGAGATGAATAGCATTCTGGAAATTCTTGTGCGCGCCGCAATCGTCAGGACGCTGACCCAGGTGGACGGTGTGAAATCCGTATCTTTTACCATACAGAACGAGCCGCTTATGGACAATGGCGGCGTAGCAGTGGGCACCATGTCTGCGGACATGTTCATCGACAATGCCGGGAACGAAATCAATACTTACGAGAAAGCCAATCTGCGCCTGTATTTTGCCAACGAGGACGGCACCCGGCTGGTGGAAGAAGACCAGAGAAACCTTGTATACAATAGCAATATCCCGATAGAGAGGTTAGTGTTAGACAGGCTGATTTTGGGACCTACGGTGTTAGGGAATTATCCGACGATTAATCCCGCTGCCAAAGTAGTGGGCGTCACTGTCAAAGATGGTACATGTTATGTAAACTTAGATGAAACTTTTTTGAGCCAGCCCTACGACGTCACTTCCAATGTGACTATTTACTCTATTACCAATTCCCTTGTGGAATTGCCCAATGTCAATAGGGTACAGATTTCTATCAATGGCGATACTTCCTTATTTTATCAGGAAAGTATCAGCCTTACCAATGTATTTGAGAGAAATCTTGATTTAATCGTAAACACCGCATCTGCGGACAAATAGAGGGATGCCTGGGATGAGGGACGTCCTATATTGGGGAAGCATTCATTCCACCGCTATCCCGGAATAGGAGGTATGATTGAGAAGACCGGTATGTATCATGGGTCTTGTTGTTGTAATGATTCTTTTCTTTTATTTATATAGGAATCCGCCCACCGACGTGTTCCCGGCGGAATTAGAGGGTAGTACGACAGTCCTCACAGGGCAGGTCGGGAAAAAAGAATACCGTATGTGGGGAGGAAAAGAAACACTTGTTATTTATTTGGAAGACCTGGAATTTCCATCGCTGGCTTCCGTTCCCGGTCTGGCTGAAATCGAGGGTGTGCTCTGTTATGCGGAAGCAGGAAAAGAGCCGCGTCTTGGAAGCTACATCCGTATACGGGGAAAGCTGCGGGGATTTGCACAGGCGACCAATCCGGGGGAATTTGACGCACTAGGCTACTACCGGACACTGAATTTACAGGCAAGACTTTTAAACGGCGTCATTCTGGAAGAAAGTATCCAGTATAATTCATTCCGTGAAACCCTATGGAATATCAGGCAGTATTTGGCGGGACTTCTCGATTCCTGTTATGAAGAGGAAGACTCGTCTGTCCTGAAAGCCATGTTACTTGGGGAAAAAGAGGGGCTGGATGAAGAGACGAAAGAACTTTACCGGCTAAACGGCGTAATCCATATCCTGAGTATCAGCGGACTGCATATTTCCATAATCGGTATGGGATTCTATAAATTACTACATAAAATCCGCTGCCCGAATCCGGTAAATATTCTACTGTCCATAGCCTTCATGTACTGCTACGGCGTCATGACCGGCATGAGTGTCTCGGCGGTCAGGGCGATTATCATGTTTGGTTTAAACGTGGGCGCGAAGCTTTTTGGACGCACTTACGACATGCTGACGGCGACGGCGGCTGCCGGGATGACAATCCTGCTGACACAGCCCTATTACTTATATCATAGCGGCTTTCTTTTTTCTTTCGGCGCAGTCCTGGCAATCGGGCTTCTGGCGCCAGTGCTGGAAGAAATGCTTCCGGGCGGGATAAAACCGGACAAAACAAAGCGATACCGGATAAAATTGAATGTATCCAAATGGAAACAAACCATAGCGGTGAATCTTGCCGTCTCTTTGATGACATTTCCTGTTTATCTGTATTTCTATTATGAATATCCGCTATATTCCCTGTTATTGAATTTTCTGCTTCTACCCGGAGCCGGTCTGATTCTGGTGGGAGGATTGTTGAGCCTTGGAGCGGCCCTGGTCTGTCTGCCGCTTGCAAAACTGATTGCTTTGCTGCCACACTTTCTGCTGTTATTTTATAAAACTTGCTGCCGGATGGTGTTATATCTGCCCGCCAGTAGAAGCATTCTGGGTAAACCGGAAAACATACAGGTTGTTATTTTTATATTACTTCTGAGCATCGCCTTTTTCTATGGCGCCAAAAAGCGCAGACTGTGGTTTCTACAGGGTATTTTGCTTGCCCTTTTATGTATCACCCTGCGCTTTCAGAATGGATTGGAAATCACGGTTCTGGACGTGGGACAGGGGGACGGCATTTACTTAGCGGACGGACAGGGTGGACGATACCTGATTGACGGCGGAAGCTCGGATAAAAGCGACGTGGGGACATATCAGATACTGCCCTTTTTAAAAGAAGAGGGCGTCGATAAGTTGGACGCGGTTTTTGTGACCCATATGGACAGCGACCACTATAACGGCATTCACACCCTTTTAGAACAAACAGAAGAAAACGGTATTTCGATAACAACACTTGTTTTGCCGGATTTGGGAGAGAGCGGAAGAAACGAAACTTATCAAGAGCTTGAAATGTTGGCAAAACAGCAGAAAATCCAGATTTCCTATCTTCACAAAGGCGACACCATGCGGCATGGGAAGCTCAGACTGACTTGCCTGCACCCGGAAAAAGGCGCACAAGGGGATACCAACGAGGAATCCCTCGTCCTCTATCTGGAATATGAAGCTTTTACGGCGCTTTTTACCGGAGATTTAGAAGGCACAGGCGAAGAAAGCGTAAGAAAAGAACTGGAAATGCTCCTATCCGGGACTCAATGCCTAACGATGTTGAAAGTAGCGCATCATGGCTCCGAATACTCTACCAGCGAGACTTTCTTAGAGACGGCGTCGCCTGAGATTGCCCTGATTTCCGCAGGCAGAAACAATCGTTACGGGCATCCCCACCCAGCGCTTTTACAGCGCCTTGAACAAGCGGGAAGCCGCATTTACCGCACCCAGGAGGGCGGAGCGATAACGGTGACGTACCGGAATGGAAGGGTGGGAGTGGAAACATTTCTGAGGGATTGAGTTTCCCTTGCTTGTTTGAAAATCTTCCCGAAATTTCTTTATAATGAATATCAGGTGTGGTAGAATAAACTATAATTGTTTTGATAGGATTCACGATATATGAGATGATCTATGGCAGGACGTGGAGGGCTAAATGCAGAAGCTGAATGAAGAATTAAAGTCGGGACAGCTTAGGCAGGTATATCTGCTTTACGGAGAGGAAGCTTACCTGATTAGACAGTATCGGGATAAACTAAAAAAAGCGCTGATAGGCGACGGCGATTCCATGAACTGTCACCATTTCGAGGGAAAAGCCGTTAATGTCGGCGAGATCATAGACCTTGCGGAAACCATGCCCTTTTTATCCGATAAACGCCTCATCGTGATAGAAAACAGCGGACTGCTCAGGCACGGAGGGGAACAGCTTGCCGAATATCTCAAAGAACCTGCCGAGACCGCCTATTTCATTTTAGTAGAAAGCGAAATCGATAAAAGAAGCAGACTCTATAAGGCTCTATCCGCCAAAGGACGTGCAGTGGAATTTAAAACGCAGGAAGAAGCCGTGCTGAAACGCTGGATTCTTGGAACCCTGAAGCGGGAAAATAAGAAAATTACCGAGCGGGATTTAGGGCTTTTTCTGGAAAAAACCGGCACGGACATGGACAATATCAGTAAAGAGCTTGAAAAAGTCATCTGCTATTGCTTAGAGCGGGACGTCGTGACCAGAAAAGATATCGAGGAAGTCTGCACCAGACAGATTAATAACCGGATTTTTGATATGATGAGCGCCATTGCGGAAAAAAGGCAGACAGAGGCGATGAAACTCTATTACGACTTACTGACGCTGAAAGAGCCGCCCATGAGAATCCTGTTTTTGCTGGCGAGACAGTTCAATCTGCTGCTGCAGGTCAAAGAATTGCACAAAAAAGGATATCCCGCCAAAATCATTGGCGAAAACGTGGGACTGCCGGGATTTGTCGCCGGGAAATACGTGAGCCAGGCAGCAAAATTTTCCACACAGGACTTGCAAAAGGCGGTCACAGATTGCGTAGAGACTGAGGAAGCGGTAAAGACTGGCAGGATGAATGATGTGCTGAGTGTGGAGCTGCTGTTGATTAGATATAGTGGCTGATGATGCAGGATTCTAATCAGTTCTTTTCGCTTTATTTAATTTGTGTTATAATTTGTTACAGGATTTTCTTGTCTATATTAACGAAAACTATTCGGAAGAAAACAGTAGGTAATTGCGAAACGAAAGTTTAAAAATGTGTAGTTGTACAGAATATACAATTCCAAAAGCAGGTACTGTGAAAACGCCGGTACTTAGATGCCGTATTTTGGCATCTTATGTACCGCTGCGTTTGAACCGTAGCGAGAGCGTGCCTGCGTTGGATTGTATATTCTGCACAACGGACGGCTGTAAAATCTTCGTTTCGCAATTA
>JAMPFM010000065.1 GCA_023664455.1 Blautia sp. | reverse complement strand
GCTACGAAGCCCGGATGCCATTGTACTTTCGTATCGTTCATATAAGCTCCTTTGTGTACTTAAATTATAGCATATTTCTTAATTTTTACAATCATATCTATAGTTAACGACATTAGATATCTACTACACCATTTTTCTCAAAAACCACGATTGCTGTCAGGATAGTATCACGCTGTCCGGCATATCGTACCGTTTATCTCCACTTACCTTTATATCCGAGAAGTGGTAAAACTTTTGGATATTACTTTTTTAATATTGGGCTAGGAATCAGATTAATTTTAATAATTCCTACAATCAATATCCCAATCAGTACAACTGTATCTATAAGTAAAACAGCAACTACGCTTTTTATCAATCTGTGTATAAATAATATGGAAAATATCTCTACTGATAGCGCAATAAAACATAAATAGTTTGATAAATATTCCGTTATAAGTTCTCCATAGAGATAATTCATTAAAAACCTCACATAAATAACTGGTCTTAACAGAATACGGACACAAATACAATCCAACGGATATACAAAAATAAATTTTTTATCTACAGCCGAAGTTACTATTCCATTATCCCACTGAACAGGGATTTCTGCTGGCAATTTTGTATAAGATAATACTCCGATTATGAAACATAATGATGTAATTGCCGCCCATGTAATAAGACTGCCCCATATATACAGGAAACTAACTGAATCCAGTTTGAAAACAGGTTTATTATCGTCCCAATAAGTTTCCAAATCTTCTACATATTTTTCAACCTGCAATTCATCAAAACTGACATTTCCAGATTCAAGCATTCTTTCGCACATGGTTTTCGCTTTGTTTAAACTCTCTATTTGCACCCCGATCGTTGCAGCTTGCTTTTCTATCATTTCTGTTAGTGACACTTTATCAGAAATAATATTACGAATGTCCTCAATGGAAATTTCCAATGTACGCAAATAAGCAATTTTTTTAATATTTTCAATGTCTTTTTCAGAATAATCCCTATAGCCGTTTTTATCATTTCGTGACGGTTCTATTAGTTTTTCTTTTTCATAAAAACGTATGCTGGAACGCGCTAACCTTGTCCGCTCCTCAACCTCTTTTATCGTCATAAAACTTACCTCCTTAGTTACAAAACTAATAGTTCCCTTAGAATATAAGGTATCAACGAGGTTTACAGTCAAGTATGTAATCGCTAAAATTTTCTGAAAATTTAAGAAAAACCCCCATGCCATAATTGGCACAGGGATTAATTCAGCCCAATTTTTCCTTCGTCACATAAAAAGTAAACTCTCCACTATCCAGCAGCATGTCCGCATCATTCAAAAGCTTTACCTCATAAACGGCCAGATGCTTGCCACCTCTAAGCATGGACGCCTTACAGTATACATACTCTGTCCTGTCCGCCGGCAGCATAAAATTCATAGTTCCTGACACCGTTGTCACATAATATCCGCCCATGCAGGCCGCCGTACCTGCCGTAACATCCGCGAGGGAATACAGGCTTCCGCCATGTAGTGTGCCATAAGGATTCGCGATTTCCTTTTTATACTTCATCCTGGTATACGCGTAATCCTGTCTGACCTCAAGAAATTCCATCCCCAGGAAACGGATATAATCGTTATTTTCCAATATGTTCCGCATAATTTTCTCTTTGTCATCCATAACTCTGCTTCCTCTGATATCCATTATTTTTGCGCTTTTCTCCCATATCCCGTCACCACCGCCAGTATCAGTACCGCCAGCATACACAGGGAATAATAATTCACAAAGGGCACCTCTATAGGCGCGACCGCATAGCCTTCCCCAAATTGTGCCGTCAACTGCGCCGGAATGACGCAATGCACCGTCCAGGGCGCCAGAAAACAGAATACACAACCCGTACAATCCATCAGATTCGCCCGGCGATACCTGTTGACGCCCGCTTTTTCCCCGATTTCATTAATCAAATCCCCAAGCGCCACAATCGCCACTGAAATAACACCTGTTACCATGCTTAAAATGCCTACCGATAATACGATGGTTGCCTCTGTACTGCGCTCTTTTTTCGCCAACCGGGATAAAAGCGCCCCCACGTCTTCAAAGAAACCGCTTCTCTCCAACACGCCCAGAAATGCGAATACACCGATTAACATTGTCACCGTGCCCACCGTGCCTGTAATAGCGTCTATGACTGCCCCAGACACGGAAAATCCGCCGGGGAACGCAACGAGATCTCCTACCGTATAAATACCGGAAACCAGCCCTGCCACGATTCCTGCCAGAATCCCCCAGGACAGCGCGGTAATCAGATGCTTTCTCATCATACAGAGCACGATAATGACCACCGGTATCACCAGCATAATCAGACTAAGCGGCTTCACTTCCCCGTCCGCCGCCTGAATGGCAGGAGTCCCCGCCGCGGTTTTGGCGAGTAACAAAAACAAAATCAATGCCCCTGCTGCCGCTGGCAGACTATATCGCATCCGGGTTTTCACCACAGTCCCCAAATCGGCGTGCTGCGTTTGTGAAGATGCAATCGTGGTATCTGAAATCGGTCCTAAGTTATCGCCAAACGCCGCCCCCGATACGATGGCGCCTATCATAAACGCCGGCGCCGCGCCCGCCATGACGCCCACCGGAAATAAAATCGGAATCACCACAAAATAAGTACCCACGGAAGTACCCGTGGCAAACGCCAGCAGACAGGTGATAAGAAAAGTCGCCGCCACAAACAATTTGCCTGTAAAACCTGCCGCCACCACATACGCCGCGATAGTCTGCACGGCTCCGCTGGCTGAAATCAGCTTCCCCGAAACCGCCGCCAGTATCACCGCCAGCACGATTACGGCAAACATCGGCTTACCCAGACCTGCCACCATAGCCTCGCCGTATGCCTTTTCATCTTTTGTAAAAATAACACCTGTTATAAGCGCTGTAAAAAACGCCAGCACATACCCGTTTACATTGGACTGGCTAAGCGCCGCCCACAAAATCATCGCCAAGGCAGCCGCAAACGGCGCCAGAGCCCCTGCTTTTCCGAAACGGTATTCTATTGTTTTTGGTTTTTGGTTCATTTTAATAACCATGCTCCTTTCACTCTTCTAACAGCCTCTTCAACAACTGCTCTCTGTTATTCATAAACATTTCCATCACCTGATAACTATCTGTTTCTTGATATTCGCAAGCATGCACTTGTCCATCATCAAATGTCAGAATTTCGGCGCCTGGAATACCTAATAAAATAGGCGAATGTGTGACGATGATAAACTGTGCCTTTTTCTTTGCACACTCATAGATTTCCATCAGAAGCGTCAACTGCCTTTGTGGGGATAGGGCCGCTTCCGGTTCGTCCAGCAGATATAGCCCGTCCGGCCGCAGATACTTCTGCGCTATCGCAAGAAAACTTTCCCCATGTGATTTTTCATGATATTTTTCAGACGGATGCCCGATATCTGCATATTCTTCTTCTTTCGTAGCAACATTATAGAAACTCTCTGCACGCAGGAAATATCCCCCCGCCGGTTTCCGATATCCCTTGGTCAGTCTGATGGCGTTGCACAATTCAGAATGGGTATCATGAGTTGAAAAATGATAATTCTTCGTTCCGCCCTCCGGATTAAATCCCGCGGCTATTGCAATCGCTTCGAGCATGGTAGATTTTCCACTTCCGTTTTCCCCCACGAAAAAAGTAATGGGGCTGTGAAATGTCAGCCTTTCTAAACTGCTGATAGACTCGATATTCCTCAAATAGCTGTCTGTCTCTATTCTGTTCCAATCGATTACAAGGCTTTGAAGGAATTGGTCATTCATAAAACTATCCCCCTTATATGCAAAAGCTCCTGACCGCCGCCAAGAGCTTCCTGAAATCAAGAATGACTATTCAACAACTTATCAATCTCATCCAACCCCATATCCGGTTGTTTCTGTTTTTCTTCTGTATAATCCCCATATCCCATATCATACTGTTGCATAAATCTTACCATACCTACAGGTCCCAACGCGTCCTGTAATACTTTTATACCAGCATTTCTTATCTCTATCGGACTGTTTAAATTAATATCCAGCATTTAAATCACCTCCCATGCAAATTTGAGTGGATTCATTACTCTTGTCGTTAAGTTCAGATTCGCCGCCGTCTTTTCAAATTTATCATCCGTAGTCAGCAAAATTTCTGCATTAGCCGCCTCTGCCGCTGCAATATGAAGACTATCAAATGTGCGTATCCTTGAGATTCGCATAATATCCGCTGAACGGTTCTTAATATCCTCTGTATAGAGTATACGCTTATTAACAACCTGATACAAACCCAATACTTTCCGCTTTTTATTTTCATCCTGCATCTGATTTATTTCAAACTCTAAAATTTCACTACCTACAATCACAATTTTATTCATCTGTCCCATTTTCAAAATCGTCAAAATAGTCTCGCTTTCCAGATGAATCCTTTCTTGTAGTTGATTATCAAATGGTCTATTATAACAGCAATTATCCAGATAAATTGTCATTGCCGCACTTTCCCCCATATTCTTCTCTTTTCTTCCGCTTGCGCCTATCCTATATTCCCGGCTTTCACCCACCTGAAAATATAAGTGTTATAATCTTTCCTCTTATCATAAAGCTTTTTTAAAATTGTTACTTCCCCTCTTTGTTCAAAAATATTCATATATACAGGGTTGTGATAAATGATAATAACCGGATTCTTCTCTGCAACTTTTATCAGTTTATCCGCTACTTCACTCATAATAATGTCGGAAAATGGATTCGCCAGGAAAAAGACATTATAGTCTCCGTAACCTTCAAATCCTACCGCATCTGCATGGATACACTGAATCCTATCCGTCATCTTCAAAATACGGAAATTTTTTTCGGCAATGATAACGAGCCTGTCATCTATCTCAATACCCGCTATCTTCTCAAACGGATAATAGGATGCCGCCCGAAGGACAACTCCCTTCCCGCAGCCAATATCCAGCAGGCTCTGCCCCCCCCCGCAAAGCTAAGGCTGTCAAAGATAGTTTGCAAGTGTTTTTCATCTGTCTTGGCGTAACCATGATACACGCCCTGACTCTTCTTTAAAAGGGACGTATCACGCATTGTAAAATCCAGTCCCCTCGGTTTTTCCCATAAAAAATACTGAAACCCAAATAGTAAGTACCTTTTTAATCTTGTTATCGTTATCATATCCTGCCTCCGTGTTATTGAATTGATTATTATATCATGTAATTTTCATTATATGCAATAATCTGGTGGAAATCAAGGATGAGCAGGATGGAATATACCATGCAGCCTCCGATACTCCAGCGGAAGCATCTGATACACTTCCTTAAAGGCGGAGGAAAACCGGCTCTGACTCCCATACCCTACCGCCTTTGCAATTTCCGACACACTGTATGGCGTTTCCCGAAGCAGCGCGGCAGCTTTTTCCATGCGGTGCTCTTTCATGTGGGAAGCTAGCGACTCCCCATATACCGTCTTAAACACCGCTTTTAACGTCGTCGGATTCATCAGATATTTCTGCGATAGCTCATCAATCGTCAGACGCTGCTCCATATGCTGTAAAAGATATTCATGGATTTCCCGGACAGTTTCCACCTGCTCTGAGTGGTATTTTTCATATTTCTTATCCTGCGGCGGCTTAATTTCACTGAGATAAAGAAGCATTTCCAGCGTTTTTAATACAAAATAAGGTTTCCGCAGCGTCTCGCTTTTATCATAGAACCCGGAAAATAGCGCCTCCGTCTTCTCATTTCCGGTAAAAACAGAAAACCCTTCCGCCGAGAGTTCTTCCCCGAAAACCCGCTCCTCAGAATCCTTTCCATCAGAATCCTTTGCTTCGTCTAAGTTTCCCACTGGCGCATGGGAAGCACAGAATTTGTCCGCAAGCCCCCTGCCGGTAATGCCGGTTCCTGCCAGCAGTTCGGGTAATGCCTTGTCAAACTGCGCCAAATCTATGCAAATCGCCAGTCCTTCATAATAACCGTTGGGCAGCGTCATGACAGAACCTGCACAGAGTTTCCTCGTATGCAGGGAAAAATCGCCGGGACCCAGATAAATCGAGCGTCCATCCTGCATATTCCAGCCGATACGCCCGCCTCGGCAATAATTGATTTCCAGAAGATTCCTTTCTACGCCATGACAACAGACAACCTGCGGCGTTAAGTATTCCTGAAACACCAGCGTAATCCCCGAAAGCGCTTCCCATACCGTCTTTTTCCCTTTTCCACAGGCAATCTCATGGGAATGCTCCCGATAGGTTTTCCCATCCATATCAGGATGCAGCCGCTCCCAAAGCTGCCCATCGGGAACCGCCGCCAGATTTTCCGCTATCCTATCAATCGCGCTATCGTTATGCAAGGAAACACCTCCGCCTCTTTTCTGCCTAATCTGCGTCTATTGTACCATTCCTCTAATGCCAGTTCATAATATCATTCCAGCAAGAATTGCTCCGCAATTCTTGTGACGCAAGTCGCTGGACTTGCGTCTATTGTACCATCATTTTATCCATTTTGGAAATTTTTTTCCCCTTTTTAGAAGAGATGCCGCCTATCTAATTGACTTTCCATCCTCTACGCCATAAAATTTGGATATAACAATTAAACGAATGTTTAATCGTCAAGTTAAAAACTATTATAAAATAAGCGATAGAATATAAGAATGTTCTATTGCATAAAAGAAAGGAATGGAAATCTTATGTTAAAGAAAACTTACAAAATCGACGTCGATTGCGCAAACTGCGCGAACTTAATGGAAGAAGCTGCCAAAAAAACCGAAGGCGTCGCTTCCGCAGTCGTTAATTTTATGGCTCTGAAAATGGTCGTAGAATTTGAAGACGGACAGGATGAGAAACAGGTCATGAAAAAAGTGCTGAAAGCCTGTAAAAAAGTGGAGCCAGACTGCGATATTGAATTATAGCTTAAAGAAAGGATATGGTTATACATGACAAAAAAGCAAAAGAAAATGCTCGTCCGCATTATTATCGCAGCGGTTATGCTAATCGGGCTTTCTCTCCTGCCGGTTACCGGATGGGTACGCATGGCGCTGTACATGGTTGCCTACCTGATTATCGGTTATGATATTCTGAAAAAAGCCGGACGCGGGATTCTGAACGGACAGGTATTTGACGAGAATTTCCTAATGGCAGTTGCCACCATCGGCGCCATCGCGCTGGCTATTTATGAAAAGAGCGGTGATTACAATGAGGCCATTGCCGTTATGCTCTTTTATCAGATTGGCGAGCTGTTCCAGAGCTATGCCGTAGGAAAAAGCCGGAGAAATATCAGTGCACTCATGGATATCCGCCCTGATTATGCCAACATCGAACGGGATGGTAAACTGGAAAAAGTTGACCCCGACGAAGTTGCCATCGGCAGTGTCATTATCGTGCAGCCCGGTGAAAAAGTCCCGATTGACGGACTTGTGGTAGAAGGCGTCTCTTCGCTCAACACAAGCGCACTGACCGGCGAAAGTCTGCCCAGAGAAGTCCAGACCGGCTCGGAAATTATCAGCGGCTGTATCAACATGACGGGTGTTTTGAAAATACAGACTACAAAAGAATTTGGGGAATCCACTGTTTCCAAAATTCTACAGCTTGTGGAGGAATCCGGTTCCCGCAAATCCAAATCGGAAAACTTTATTTCCAAATTTGCCAGAATATACACCCCTGCGGTCTGTATATCGGCGCTGTTGTTGGCGATTCTTCCGCCCGTTTTCCATCTTCTGACAGGTACTCCCGCCGGTTGGGAAGACTGGATTTACCGCGCCTTGACCTTTCTCGTAATCAGTTGTCCCTGCGCGCTTGTGATTTCTATCCCGCTCAGTTTCTTCGCAGGGATTGGCGGCGCCGGGAAAGAGGGCATTTTAATCAAGGGTTCAAATTATATGGAAACGCTGTCCCAGACTAAGATTGTCGTCTTTGACAAAACCGGGACACTGACACAGGGCGTCTTTGAAGTAAATGCCGTGCACCATAACGAAATGGATGAAAAAAAGCTTCTGGAATATGCTGCACTGGCGGAGTGCGCTTCTTCCCACCCTATCAGCAAGAGTTTGCAAAGAGCCTATGGGCAGGAACCAGACCGTAGCCGCGTAACGGACATTCAGGAAATCAGCGGGCACGGGCTTATCGCCAAAGTTGACGGCATAGAAGTCGGGGCGGGCAACGCTAAACTGATGAAACAGATGGGCATCTCTTACAAAGACTGCCATTGCACCGGTACCATCATCCATGTGGCGATTGACGGCGCATACGCCGGACACATCGTTATTTCCGACAGGGAAAAGCCAGATGCGAAAGAAGCGATTGCCGCACTGAAAAAAGCCGGTGTAGAAAAGACTGTTATGTTAACCGGTGATGCAAAGCGCGTAGCGCAGGAAACCGCAGCCAGCCTTGGCGTGGATGAAGTTTACAGCGAATTGCTCCCCGGCGACAAAGTAGCCCAGGTAGAGAAACTATTACAGGGCAATGCGCCCAAAGCCAAACTTGCGTTTGTCGGCGACGGCATCAATGACGCCCCCGTTTTATCCCGCGCGGATATCGGCATCGCAATGGGCGCAATGGGCTCCGATGCTGCAATCGAGGCGGCGGACGTCGTTCTGATGGACGACGACCCGATGAAAATCACGAAAAGCATCAAAATTTCCAGAAAATGCCTTGCTATCGTTTATCAGAATATTGTGTTTGCGCTGGTAATAAAATTCGCTTGTCTCGGATTGGGCGCGCTTGGTATTGCCAATATGTGGCTTGCCATTTTCGCCGACGTAGGCGTCATGGTTCTCGCCGTACTGAATGCCATCCGCGCTCTGCGGGTTCACAATCTCTAATCTGTGAACCCGCCGCCAGACGGCACACCACTTTAAATCCTACACACTTTTCATCAACGGCATATCGCTTCACACCCTATACGCTTTTCACCGGACGTAATTCAATATACCCTCTTGTCCCGATGGGCTCTAACTGAATGCGGGGATTGCTATCATCCCAGCGATAACCGATTCGCTGAGGGTCATATTTCTGGGCAGCATCCCACACCTGCTCTATCGCCTCGCCGAAATCCGCTTCCTCAAAAGGTTCGCCCTGAAACATGATATAAGTGCACTTGGGCAGTTTTATTACCTCAAACCCTTCCGGGATTTCTCCCGCATAGTCCATTGATACCTCGACGCCCTGCACATATTCCGAAGTATCCGGTTTTCTATATTGCGAAGGCAGCCACAGGCATACCGGCTCACCGCTTACGGACTTAATGCTGGTCAATAATCCCCAGACGTCGCAGCCGACCTCTTCACAATATTTCCAATAATCTTTTGCTTCCCTGCCCCGCTTCATAATCACTTTCCGCGCCGGCTTCTCAATAACCTGGATAAATACACTTTTTACTTCTTTCATCATCTCATCCTTTCTTGCTGCCGTATATTTTACTCCATAAGGCTTGAAAAGATAAATCGGCGTCGGACATAGAGAATACTCATAAGGATTACATCCAAATTCCCTGTAAAATGCCCTTTGATAACCCTCCACACTTTCAAATCCGGTATCCAGCGCAACGTCAGTTATCCTAATACTCTCATCCCTAAGCCGCAATGCCGATTTGGACAACCGCAGCCGCCGGATATATACCGCGGGCGTCATATTCAGGAACTTAATAAACAACCGATAAGAATACCAAGGGGAATAACATGCCGCCCTAGCTAAATCCGCCATACTGATTTCCCCATCCAGATTCTCCTGAATATAATCCTGCATTCTTTGTACCGCTTCTACATGCTCGCTCAATTTACCCTCCTAATAAGCCTTACTCAATCAGAATACAACTTCTGCAAAAAGGATTCTCGACTTTATTTGCTAAATTAATTTCCGCTTGTCTATTTTCATCATGGAAATTAATTTTCATTCCTTGTGTTTTCCCTGGTTCAGATTTATAATACCTTATGACAAAGCAACGCTTCAAGAGGAAAAAACATGGAAATCACCCAATATCAAGATAGCGATAAAGAACAGGTTATCCAACTGATTCTGGATATTCAAAATCAAGAAGCCGGCATCAATCTTTCCTTGCAGGAGCAGCCGGATTTAAACGATATACAGGCATATTATATGGAAAAAGGCGGGTATTTCTGGACGGCGCATAATGAGAATCGGGAAGTCATCGGCACCATCGGACTGATGAAAAGAGAAAAAGGACTGGGAATCCTCAAGAAATTTTTCGTCCGTAAGGATTACCGCAGCCAGAAAGTAGGACTGCAATTATACTTATCGCTACTTGCTTTCTGTCAAGAACATGACTTTAAGGCGCTGTTACTGGACACTCCCGCCGTAGCGACGGCTTCCCACCGGTTTTATGAAAAAAACGGATTTGTACGCATTCCCAAAGACGAATTACCCATTCCCTATGAATTTCCTGACAGAAATTCCTATTTATACTTAAACCAGCTATCCTTTGCCACACCATGCCAGCGCATTACGCCGACCGGGATATTGACAATATCCCCCGGATGAAGCTCCTGCGCTTATTTTTCTTCTTCCCCTACAGTTTCCTCTTTCCATACCTCTTTTGCCAGCCGGAACACTGCCCAACCCTTAGGCCATCCCACATAGAAAGCTGCATGGGTAATGATTGCCGCAGCTTCTTCCTTTGTTACGCCATGCGCTTTGGCATTCTCCAAATGATAAATCAATGAAGAGTCCGTAATACCGGATGACATAAGCGCCACCATCGTTACAATGCAGCGGGTCTTCAAATCGATATCCTGATTATTCCAGTTTTCCCCGAACAACACATCATCATTGTAATGCGCAAACTCCGGTGCAAAATCACCAAGCTGCATCTTTCCTGCCGTCTGTACAATTTTTTCCATTTCTATCATCCTCCTTCTATGATTCGATTACCTGAAAGGTTTTCCACTTTCCATCTTTTTCCCTCCAGATAAATAAAACAGCCCGGACTATCCAGTCCTTTCCTCTCTGACTACCGCCAGAAAATAGCGGATAACTCTGATTTCCATGTATGTACTCCCTTCGGCATTTCATGCTTTATTTGATTTGTTATAGCGTAGTTATGCCTTATAGGCAATATTGCTCTTGGGAATAACAGCCTTCGGCAATTTTGCGCTATTTTCTACAACAGAATCTACTGCTTCATCTGCAGACTGATGCGTTTCCAACCATAAGTTTTCTTCTAATTTTAGACGTTCCATTAAAAAATCATGTCGCTTTGAATAATCATCAAACACTTCACTCCATTTCAAAACATAAATCTTTGTCAATCCCTTATCCTGACTGTGTATCAAATGTTCTTCGCCAAAATTCATATGACTTTCCAATTCCCCTTCAATATAGTGGCTTGTATCATATTCATTTCCAATTAAATAAAAAGTCCATTTTACATTACCTGCATTAAATCTTGGCTCAGACTTTATGACATGCATATACTTTTTCACCTGGGATACTTCTTTTTCTCCCAGTTTTATCTTCGGACGTTTTAACTCTACAACAACATTTTCCGTTACTTTACCATGCCTATCCTGACGCAACATATAAATATCCATTTCCTTATTTTTATCTGGATGCTCAACTTTTATATCCTCTTCCACTCCCGTTGCAGCCAATATCAGACCTTTCAACGCCAAATCAAAATCCGGTTCAGCAGCCGTAATCAAATTATATTGCTCACCAAACATCCAATAATGATTTTCAACTAATTTTTGAACATGTGCTACCTCATATGCTTTAAATTCCTTAGTAAATACAACTTCTTTTAATGATTGTATTACCTTCTGTCTGTCACATAAAAGTTTTATCGTCCCAGTAATATGATTGAGTGAAGTATATTTTAAAATACCAGATAGTTCTTCCATCTCCTCTTCATCAAGTTCCACTATACTCTGCAAAATATTGAATAACTCTGGCTTATTCCCATTATCCATGATTAATTTCAATAACTGTAGCGTAATTTTTTTATTATCATCACTCAATCCTGTAAAAATTTTAGGCTGTGCAGCATATAACGTACCCACCAAATTATCTAATTCTTTCTTTTGGAAAACTCCCATTATATTTTGGGTATCAAATTCTGGGTAAATATCTTCATCTACTAGCTTTGCAATATAATTATCAGATGCCTCTTTCAAATATTTCCTTCTATATTGATAAAGGAAGTCATTTACCGTTTCCATTAATGTTTTATATTCGACCTCACTTCTGTTTGAAAACAATCCCCTCTGTCCTTCTATTTCCTCATTGTTAAAACAAAATTCATCGAAATAACTACTTTTAATATAAACACTATGAAAAAACTGATCAGCCCTTTTATTTAATTTTGTCGTTTCCTTATAACGTTCCTTATTATCCGAACCAATATAATATATTCTCGAATATTCGTTACCTAATTTCATATTCCACTGAACCAAACGAATATCATAATGCTTTTTACATCTATCAGAAACAGCTATCTTTTCCGTTCCTATTATAAAATCAGAATAATCAACCGGAACATCATCAACCAAAATACAATATTCATTCTCTTTATTTAACTCTAAAAACCAGAAAAACTCCTCTTTAATTCTTTGAACAATTTCCTTTTTATCCAAAAGTTCCAATTGTGTAAAAGTTACCTTTGTTCCTGTGTCCCTCTGTACCTCATGAGGCTGTTTTTCACCATTATCATCATATTTATTTAAAGAATCCTTATTCATGGAAATATAATAACCATACTTCTTTTTTTCATGCTCATATACAGTATCCCATCTAGCGGTTTGTGAAAAAGCAAAAAAAGTAAGCCTGCCAATTCCTTTTTGCCCATGTGGCAAGGAATGATTAGCTTTACTGGATATATTCGCCTTCCTTGAATCATTAAATGGTTGAAATCTAAATTTTAACTCCCCAAAATTAATTCCTACTCCATTATCTTCTATTGTAATCATATTAATTAAACCCAGACTATTTTCATGCAGCCTGACTTTAACCTCTGTCGCTTCTGCATCAAATCCATTCCAAATATATTCACAGATAGCATCTAGCGGCTTTATATTCTTTAAATTCTTTTGTATACCTTCAGGTGTTATAAGAACACTTTTCATTTTCCTTCGCTCTCTCCTAAAATGCCTTTCATATATGGACAATATTATAATACATTTTCCCTACTCAAACAATCAAATTTCAATTTAGAGATAACTTAGAGAGTTCCTTGCTATAATGCGAATTGTGAATGATGGTTTCTAATGAAAAACCAAAAAACGAGGTAGCAAGGCATGAAAGTAAAAAAGATGTTAGTCATTGCAGCTATGGTATTGACGGCTTCGACAGGTTGTGGCGGACAAGATAGCGAACAAATGAGGAATTATGAAATTCCAGTGGAAGAAAGTAATGATGAAATAGAACAGGACCGTAATTCATCGGAAGTATCGAAGAAAGAGACGGTCAGCGGCTTACAAGATGCTATGACAGACTCAGATGAAGAAACCAAAGATACTGCAGTTAAAGAACTTCAAAGAAGCGACAGCAAAGAATATCTTGGCGGCAAAGTGCGGAGTATCGGGCAGGAAAGCTTTGTGATTAGCCGCACCTTAGTAGATGCGGACGGTTATGTTACTATGCCGGAAGCTGGTAGCGCGGACGAACAGTTAGTAACTATAAGGTGTACGGAGCAGACGGTATTTGAACATTGGACGATTCAAGGCGGCGGCGCTGGTATTGTAACAAGAGAAGCCTCTTTCTCCGAAATAACGGAAGATGGCGGTTTGGAAGCAGAAGGATATTTTGAAGGAGAAGAATTTATTGCTACTAAAGTCATTATTGAGGTATATCAATAGGACAGCCCACTCACATTGTACACCTTGCAAGAGACGCTATCATTTTTTGCGTCATTCCATTCGTATTTACCATAATACAGTCCCCTTTCAAAACTTGTTGTAAATTTCCTATTGTATTATGAGGGTCTTCCACTTCACTATTCTTTTCATCATACAGCTAATAATCTCTTTGCATTTTCAGAAAAAATAAAGGTTCTCTCACGTTCGTTTTGAGTTGCGATTTCTTCCATAATGTCCGCACTATCTTTATCAGGGGGATTGATTTCATATTTTTCGGCAAACTCCTTCTTTATTATAAAATCGTCATTTGACGCTAATTCTAATTCTTCATTCCCGGATAAAATAATAGTTTTCTTTTTCTTGTTTCATCCGTCTGCTCGCGCAGCGCACATTCTTTTACTCCCTTTTCGGAATTGTGTACCCGTTAAATCTAAGTCTATAAATATACATTTAAAATGTAAAAAAATACATCTGATTATTTCCCATGCATTGAAATGAGCAGTAAAATATAGTATGGTATATTATACAAATCGGGGCTTTTGAGAGGTTTATTATGACTATAAAATTGTTTTGGCAAGCACTTATAAAATTTGTAATGGGAATTTTGATTATTGGGATTCTTTTGTTTCTTCCCGCAGGTACTTTTGGCTATTGGCAAGCGTGGCTTTTGATTGCGATACTGTTTATTCCTATGTTTTTTGCGGGCATTGTTATGATGCTGAAAGGCCCGGAATTGTTGCGGAAAAGATTAAATGTTCACGAAAAAGAATCCGAGCAGAAACAGGTTATAGCACTTTCCGGCATTATGTTTTTAGCGGCATTTATTGTTTCGGGGCTGAATATTCGTTTCGGTTGGTTTATACTGCCGACATGGATTTCTTATGTAGCAGCAGGTATCTTTTTGTTTGCCTATGTCCTTTATGCAGAAGTCCTTAGAGAAAATATGTATCTTTCAAGGACAGTGGAGGTACAAGAAAATCAGAAAGTTATTGATACTGGATTATATGGGATAGTCAGACACCCAATGTATACGGCAACACTGTTTCTTTTTCTTTCGATGCCGCTTGTTTTAGGGTGTATTTTCTCGTTTCTAATTCTATTGCTTTACATTCCAATCATGCGAAGGAGAATCAGAAATGAGGAGGAAGTATTGGAACACGGATTACAAGGGTATATTGAATATGAAAAGAAGGTAACATACAGAATAATACCTTATATTTGGTAGGCAAATTCAATTTGTAGAATTGTTAGCAGAGATACCTTTCGGAACAGGCATAAAGAGGTTAGCCAACCAAAACGGATAGTCTTTTCTCAATTCCCAGACCTAATTTTCCCTATGCAAGCTCCCGAAGTTTGTTTCGGATAAATGCAATCTACCGTTTACGTTTCAATATCGTAAGATAGGGGCATTCGGCTCTTGCCGAATCCTCTTCAAAACTAGATTTCAGTATCTCATACATGGCAAATATGCGATTGGATAGCGCTCCATCACTATCTTTATCGCACATTTTCCTCAAAATTCTATGATTCGCCTGCAATTTGCAAAAACATTGACCACATTTTCACAGTTTCTGGCATCCGAATCATATAGAACCGGCACTTCTTTCGACTTTTCTATCAGATTCACGATACAGTCAAAGTATATTTTTCGATTTTTACTGCTCAACGGATTAAAGAACTTGTCATTGTTTATGAATTCAAAAAAATTCACTCCTGCCTCCCTCTAACTGACCATTGTCCGGTTTTCTTAGACCCTGCCCTCTGAACAAATCCTTTTTCTCTTAATATTCTGATACGCTTTGTAACTGTAGTCATTCCTAACCCCACCAGTGCACTAATCTCACTTACCTTAATCTTGCTGTTTTGTCCCATTAATTCTAAAATCTTCTCATCCTGTTCGTCAAGCAATTCCTTGCCTGTCTCTGCCATTTTCTCCTCTTGAATTTCTTTCTTGTTCAATGGAATGGTAACTGTAACAAAGTTTTCCGTGATATCGAACACATCTTTTCCATACCGGAACACAATCAATGGGACACCATGCCCTGTCTGTTCAATATAGTCCAACTGCGCCATAATACGTTGAAGTTCAAGATTTACCGGTTTGCTTTTTCCCTCATAAAATTCTTCCAATGTGAGTCCTTCCGGCAATCCTCCAACAGATACGATTTCTATGCGATTATCATATATATATATACCACAGGCGGAGTCTGTCTTGACCAACGGTTATGCAGACAAGCGTTTAACCATGCTTCCCTAAAACACGAAAAATCAAAAAGTCTGCTTTCCTTTCTTATACTGCAACTCAAATCTACTCTGGTATCATTCAACGCTTCCATGTAATCCAATACTTGCTTTACTGCAACAAGCAGACACTTATAACCATACTCATTCCGCTTAATCAAATCGGTTTTGTCCGTGCCTCGAAACACCGCAACCTTAATGGAATAACTATTTACATCGGATAAAATCTCTGCCATTAAATTATAATTTCCTTTACGTGTCAAAAGATTCAAATTCTGCTCAAAAGTATTCTCCTGAAATGCCAAATTTTTTCCTGCATATAATGTTTTTAACTGTTCAAAAAGCAATGCCTGATTTCCTGCTTCCATATTTATAATCGAATCAGATGTGCCAAGCATCAGACTCCTCAACTGTCCAGGAGAAATCTCCCTATCCTCATCGGCTGACCTCATATAGTATTTCCCATATGCCGAATATGGTTTTTCTTCCCCCTCCACAATTACCTTTATAACATTTTTATCAGCACACAACTCTATACTGACTATTGGAATAATCTGTGGCTTGATTGCATTGGCAACTCCCTGCGAAATATCACGCATTGTGCGATCTCCAATCTGCTGTCCAACAACCTCACCGTCATTCCTCACTCCAAAATACAATGTACCCTTCCCATTCTTATTTAACATAGAAGCTAAGGAAATAATGCCTTCTTTTAATTCTCCTGTCGTTTTCTTGAACTCAACAAACTCTGTTTCCATTCCAATATTCATAATATTACACCTCTCAAATATAATATATCTCTTTCCTTCATTTTAATCAACACTTAAAAATCGCTTTATTCGTCGCGAAGTGACGAATAAAGCGATTTTTATTAAAAGAATACTATGAAAACTCCCCGAGTAGGGCTCGAACCTACAACCCCGCGGTTAACAGCCGCGTGCTCTACCATTGAGCTATCGAGGATTGTAATAAATCCGCTACGCGGATTAATTACTCGAGGATCTACGATCCTCGGCTGTGGTGTTTCTTCGCAAATCAACCACTTTTCAAGGGCACATACCCTCAAAACCGAATACTGAAATGCAGTATTGCTCCGCAAAACTGCTCGGGGATCTTCGATCCTCGGTACATCCTTTTACACAACGTCTATCATTCAGGAGTTGATCCCGTTAGGGATCTACTCCATGGTTAAGCCCTTGACCTATTA
>JAMPFM010000064.1 GCA_023664455.1 Blautia sp. | reverse complement strand
GCATTAGACCGTCCTACCGAGGGAAAGATTTTACTTGCCGGAAAAGATATTACGCAAATCAGGGATAGCAATATTTCACGGTTCCGGCGTGAGAATTTAGGATTTGTCTTTCAAGACTTTAATTTGTTAGATAATTTTTCCCTACGGGATAATATTTATCTTCCGCTTGTACTTTCTAATACTGCAAAGAAACAAATGGAAAGTCGTTTAGAACCGCTTACAGAACAGCTTAGGATTTCTGACATTTTAGAGAAGTACCCGTATGAAGTATCGGGCGGTCAAAAACAGAGAGTAGCTATTGCCCGTGCTTTGATTACTGCCCCCAAAATAGTGTTTGCTGATGAACCCACCGGAGCATTAGACTCTCGTTCTGCTGCACAGGTTATGAAAATGTTTACGGATATATACAGAACAGGGCAGACTATCCTTGTCGTGACACATAGCGTTAAAACTGCCTGCTATGCGGGGCGAGTCTTGTTTATCCGTGACGGAAGACTTTTTAATCAACTGTATCGTGGAAATATGGATAACGAGGCATTTGGGGATAAGATATCTGACAATCTGAAAATCCTGTTGCAAAAGGAGGGGTTAGATGCGTAACTTTTATATCCGGCTGGCGGTTTCCAATATTAAGAAGAACAAGCCCGTATATTACCCATTTCTTTTGACAAATGTTTTGTCCGTGATGATTTTCTTTTGTCTGGCTTCCATTCAGAATCAGAAAATCATCCAGACACTGCCCGGAAGTTATATTTTTGTTGAATTTATCAAAGTGGGCGTTGTCATGACAGGGCTATTTGCCGGGGTATTTCTTTTATACACAAATGGCTTGCTTATACGGCAGCGTAAAAAAGAACTGGGCTTGTATAATATCTTTGGTCTGGAAAAGAAACATATTGCAAAAGTCCTTATGCTTGAAAGTCTGCTGCTCACAACAGGCGGGCTTGTTGCAGGTATTGTATTTGAAGTGTTTTTGGGAAAGTTGTTTTTCCTTATTTTGCTAAAATTGTTGCATTTAGACAGTGGGCTTGTATTTCAATTTTCGACGGAAGCAATTTGGCAGACAATTATTTGCTTTATCATGATTGGTGTTATTATCCTGTTATACAACCTGTTTTCTGTTATCAGAGCAAAACCTGTTGAACTTTTATATGCCGCCCACAAGGGCGATACTTACCATTCTTTTGTGGCAGTAAAAGCCATTTTCGGGGTTTTATGTCTTGGGGGCGCATATACGCTGATACTTACTACACCCTCACCCATTGACGTTATCGGACGTGTTTTTCCGATTGCTTTGCTTATTTTGGCGGGAACCATGTTTTTCTTTTCGTCCAGCTCTATTGCTTTATTACAGGCTTTGAAAAGAAATGATAAATATTATTACAAACCACAGAATTTTATTTCTGTTTCAGGGCTTATATATCGGCTAAAACAAAATGCGAAAGGATTATCTAATATCTGTATTTTAAGTACCGTTGTCATGGTGATTGCCACTACTACGTTGTCACTATATGTAGGGCAAAGAGAAATGATTTCCTCCCGTTTTCCAATGGAAACAAAAATATCCGTTTCTGATATAACAGACGGACAGCCTACTTTGCCGCAGCTTGTTCACAAAACCGCGGGACGATATGATGTGGCGATAAGCCGGGAAGCTGATTATAACATTACCTGGATAAGCGGTGTTTACAAAGACAATACGGTTTCTGTCTATCAGCCTGAGAAGTATCCGCCTAATATTACTTGCGGCATTTATCTGATTACCTGGGAAGATTATTGCCGCATAGAGGAAGAAGCCAAACCGCTCGAAGCGGATGAAGTTTTGGTATTTTCTTCCTCAAAAGATTTAGATGTATCGGAAATATACTTTGACAATTTGAAATACCGGGTAAAAGCTGAGTTATCAGAGTTTATTATACAAAATAAAAGTGCGCTTTCCTCTGAAACGCATTATTTCTTTATATGCCCGACGCAGAAAGACATAGACAATATCCTTGCCGAGCTATCACCCGCTGAAAATAAGTTCAGCCAGACATATAACATGATGTTTGATGCAGAGGGAGAACAGGAGTCTGATTTTGATGCTGCTTTGCAAAATCAGTTGGTTTCAAATTATGCCGACGCAACATATAAAAATGCAGAAATGCAAAGGCAGAGTGATAATTATACCTATGGCGGTTTTCTATTTATCGGTCTGTTGCTCAGCCTGTTATTTATGATTTTTCTGACTCTGGTTATTTACTATAAGCAGATTACGGAAGGATATAGTGATCGATACAATTTTGCAGTCATGCAGAAAGTAGGGCTCGATAGAAGAGAAGTATCAGCTATAGTCTACAAAGAGATTCGGACTATGTTTTTCTTTCCACTGTTTGTTGCTGCAATTCATTTGATAGTTTCACTTTATGCAGTGGCAATGCTGCTTTCTGTGTTTGGATTGACGAATGCTTTGGTGCTTTTGCTCTGCGCGGGGGCAGTATTCTTGTTGTTCGTTTTTATCTATATCGTAATGTATTTCAGTACCGCTAGAACATATTATAAAATAGTAACGAACTGATTGAAAGGTAAATATGAGCTTTCATTTTTGAATTGTTTTTGCGTATAGGGGCAGAACTTTGTAGATTCTTTCCTTTTTTAAGCAGTTATGATATTCTAGAGACGGCAAGCAAGCTTATGCAGAAAAGGATGAAAATATGAAACAGAAAATACTAATCGTAGATGATGATTTAGATTTATGCAGATTGTTAAGGAATAATCTGGAGCAGGAAGGGTATCAGGTCTGTGTCTGCCATGACGGGGTTACAGGGTTAGCGGAAGCGCAGAGTCTGGAATATCAGCTTGTGGTGTTGGATATCATGCTTCCGTTAAAAAACGGGTATGAGGTTTTGACCAAAATAAGGGAAAAAAGCGTCGTCCCCATTTTGATGCTGACGGCAAAAGACAGTGAAGGTGATAAGGTATCCGGGTTAAGGATGGGCGCGGATGATTATCTGACGAAACCCTTTGCAAACAGTGAATTTCTTGCACGGGTATCGTCCCTGCTGCGAAGATATACCGTGTTTAATACGGCGGATAATTCTGGCAAAACGGTTGCCATCGCTAACTTGCTGATTGATAAAAGCGGGCGGGAAGTCCGCAAGGACAATATTTTGATAGAGCTGACGGCAAAAGAATTTGATTTACTGCTGTTTTTAGCCCAAAATCCGGGACAGGTTTTTACGAAAAGGCAGATTTACCGCGCCGTATGGCAGGAAGAGTATGCTTTTGATGATAACAATATTATGGTTCATATCCGCAGATTGAGGAAAAAGATTGAAGACAATCCAGAAAACCCGAAATACATTTTGACGGTATGGGGTGTGGGATATAAGTTTGGCGGTGGAGTGGGATGATGGCGTTTGGTATTGTTTTAGTGGTTGTTTGTATCTTGGAACTTGGTTATATTATTCATATCCGAAAGCAGTTGTCAGAGTGGCTGGGATTTTTAAAAGAGGTGCATGAAACGCCCGAACGGAATTTTTTTGTAAAGGGAAACGGTATTCTTGCGGATATTAATTTTGAGTTGAATGCTATTTTAGAAGAACGTCGCAGACAGTTTGTGAAATTGCAAAGGGCTGAGAATGCCAATCGGCGGTTATTGACAGATTTATCGCACGATGTCAGGACGCCGCTTGCTTCCCTTACCGGATATTTAGAGGCGTTAGATGCCGGAACTGCAAAGGAAAAGTCAGAATATATCCATGTAGCATACCGGAAAGCATTGGATTTACAAGAGCTGATTACTATGCTTTTTCAGTGGTTCAAACTGGCTACGAAAGAAGCAATCTACCAGATAAAAGAGTATGATATTAATGAATTGACAAGAGAAATCCTGATTGAACATATTCCGGTGTTTGAAAAGAATCAGATTTCTTTTTCCGCCAAGATTCCTGATGAGGAATGGATGATCAAAATCGACAGAATGGCATATGCGAGGATTATCAACAATCTTGTAAGCAATGCCATAAAACATGGGAAATGTTCCCTGATAGAAATAGAGATTAAAAAGCATAACGACAGGGTGCAGGTGTTGGTATCCAATAATGGGACTGCGATTCCCGAAAGCGAAATCCCCTTTATTTTCGAGCGTCTGTATAAATGTGACGTGGCGCGTACAGAACATGGAAACGGATTAGGTCTGGCGATTGTTAAGGAGCTTACAGGCGCAATGTCCGGGGAAATAACCTGTCAAAGCATTCCAGGGGAAAGGACGGTATTTTGTTTGTCACTGCCGCTGATTGTAAGGAAAAATTAAGTTTTTATCAAGAGACGTGTCAGAACTTGTTGCTAAACTAGAAAGCAGGAGGTGTCCGTCAGATGAATGAATATGTCATACAGACCGAAGAGCTGACCAAAGAATATAACGGCCGGGTTGTGGTGGATAGGTTAAGCCTTCATGTGCCGCGGGGAAAGATTTATGCCTTTTTGGGGAAAAACGGGGCAGGAAAGACAACAACCATGAAAATGCTGCTGAATCTGATTCGTCCGACAAGCGGCAGTTTCTGTCTTTTTGGCGAAAAACATACCGATTTTACAAAAAAGAATTATTATCGCATCGGTTCCATCATTGAAGCCCCGGCTTTTTATGAAAATCTGACAGCGAAAGAGAATCTGGAACTCTTGGCGCGGCTGCGGGGACGGCATCGCAAAGACAGTGTGGAACATGCCCTTTCGGTGGTTCGTCTGGATAAAGAGAATAAAAAATTATTCCGGGACTATTCCTTAGGGATGAAACAGCGTCTGGGACTGGCTGCGGCGATTATGCATGAACCGGAGCTGTTGATTTTAGATGAACCCATGAATGGTCTTGACCCTGTCGGGATACAGGAAACCAGGGAATACTTACTGCGGTTATGCAAAGAGAGGGGCACGACAATCTTCATTTCCAGTCATGTATTAAATGAAATTGAGCAGATTGTGGACGTGGTGGGTATCTTGGATAAGGGAAAATTACTGGAAGAAACGGCGATGCAGGAGTTATCCAGACGCAGCCGCAGATATGCAGAATTTGAGGTGTCGGATGTGGAAAAAGCGGTTTTGGTGTTAGAGCGTAAATTTCATATTTCAGATTATGCGGTTATGGGAAATGGCATTTTGCGGCTGTATGACAGACTGGATGAGCGGGCGGATATCAACGGCAGTTTTGTCAAAGAAGGGATTGCGGTTAGGAAGGTAAATCTTAGTGTAGGAAAGTTGGAAGACTACTTTACAGAATTGATTGGGGGCGATGGAATTGGCTGATATTGTGTATTGCGAGTGGATGAAATTAAAACGCTCGAAAATTATTTTAATCGAATTTCTGGGATCCTTTATTGTTCCGTTTTTGGTGACGGTAAACGATATCAGGATTTTCTTTTCCAATCCGGCAGCCACATTGAGTCTGTGGTGGATATATGAAGATACGATTATGTATCTTATGATGCTATTTGGTCCGCTTGTCATGGCAGTCGTCGCGTCCTATCTGATAAGCAGGGAATATACCGAAAAGACGTTAAAAACCGTTTTTACGGTTCCGATAGGGCGCAGACAATTCCTGGCAGGTAAATTTATCATGCTTTTTATGCTGGTATTATTGTTCATGGTTCTTTCGTGGATAGATATCGTCGCGATATCTATGGTATGCAGTCTGTTCCTGGACATGTCGCAGATGACGGTATGGTCGGCGGTTTCTATTTTACTCAGGATGATAAAGGGCGGCGTCTTGTTGTTTGCAACCCTGACGCCGTTTGTTTATCTTGCCTTGCGTGCAAAAGGGACAATTACTCCCTTTATTGTGCTGGCGGCCGCCAGTCTGTTGAACGTAGTGTTATCCGGCTCACCGATAGGCGGGATTTATCCGTGGACTGCAGCCTATCTGCTATTAACGGATAGAATGGAACAGTCTGGATATCCTGCACCGCTTGGAATGACAGTTATTTTCGTTGTGTGCGTGCTTGGCATAGGAGCTAGTGGGCTGAGGTTTCAGAAAGAGGATATTCTCTCAGACTGACTTACTTAGTGCATTCACGACATATTGATTTAAGGTTATTTTTTGCTGTGCTGCCAGCAAGGATATTTTCTTGTGCAATTCAGAGGGGATTCGTACATTAAAACTTCCTTTAAATTCTTTTTCCGGTTCTTTCCCAACTTGTTTACAAAAGTCTAAATAATTGTCAATGCTCTGGGCAAACATTTGTTTCAATTCTTCTATGGATGAACCATGAAAATTGAGAGAATCGGCAATTCCAAAAACTTCTCCGATAAAAAGTTCATCGTCCGCATCATATGTTATGGCAGCATGATATCCTTTATATTCTAGCATAGAGTTCATATAAATACTCCCTTCTACAATTCGCCAATGTCTTTTAAAAATTGAATCGTCATTTTAATTTGATAAATATATAACTCTTTTCCGGGATGCGGTTCATCGAATTGTAAAATTCTTTTTGTTTCTTCATGAAAATAAGCGATGCTTGATCCTCTGCCTCCGGAATATTTTTCACATCCGCATTTCTTCATTAGTATATCCAGTTCTTGCTTTGTAAAGTTTTTCGGAATAGGTTTTCTACATAATTTATCTAATAATTCGTTTTTCTTTGGCATTAAAATATCCTCACGTATGTTGCAACTATTATCCAGTTGCAATTAAATTGTATATTATACGCTATCATTTGTCAATAGTCCGCATCGCTGGGATAGCAAATTGGTAGCGCCACTCTTTGAATCACAGAAAATATTTTCAAACTTTTTCCCCGTTCTGTCTGGAACTGTTGTATACTATTGATTATGGAAGAAAGGCAGAATGTTTCGTAATGGAAGCTGGCAGAGAAAATATAAGAAAGGGCAGACATAGATGGGGCATATAGGATTTTCATACATCGGTGTTATTTTTTTGCTGTTACTGTTTATTCCCAATATCGTGTGGACGAGAAATATGCCACAGGGATATATTTCGACGAATGAAAATAAAATTTTATTGTTTCTGGAAAGGGTGGGACAAATCCTGACCTGCTGCTGTGCAGTGCTATTTTCCGATTTCAATTTGCACGGGTGGACTGCCTGGTCCTGGTGGCTGGCTGTTGCTTTCCTGCTGATGATTATGTATGAATTTTGGTGGGTGCGTTATTTCCGAAGCAGACGGGAAATGGCGGATTTTTACAGCAGTTTTCTGGGGATTCCTTACGCTGGGGCGACGCTGCCCGTTATGGCATTTTTCTTACTTGGAGTGTATGGTAAAGTGTTATGGATGATGATTGCAACCGTTATTTTGGGAATCGGGCATATCGGCATTCATGTACAGCATGGGAAAGAGGTGCGGCATGACTGATAGAGAGATGGAGGCGTTCCTTACCAATCTGGACAAACTGCATACAACCGAGCTGGGCATTGTCCGTATCAGGAGAAATCTTTCTTTGGATAGGGAAGATGTGGCAGCATGGTGCAGGGACGCCATTGCTTCAAAAATTCATTTTTCAGAAAGGATGTTACCCATATGATTTATGCAATACTGGCGGCAGCAATTTTTTTCCTGGACTTAAAGATTAAGGACTGGGTAGAGAGAGAAGCAACAGAAGAGGAAGAGCAAAAAATCGGCAAAGGATGCTTGCTTCTTAGGAAGTACCATAACAAGGGCGCATTTCTGAACCTTGGAAAAAATAACAGGGTGTTGGTGAAAGTGGTTTCTATTGTGTTGACGCTTGCAGCGACTGTTTTGTTTCTGGTGACATTCAGTTTCCGGGGGAGTCGGCTTTTAAAGACAGGACTGGCGCTTTTATTGGGCGGGGCATACAGTAATACCTATGATAGGATTCATAGGCATTACGTTGTGGATTATGTAAGCTTCCCGGTAAAAAATAAAACGATTAGAAGAATTGTCTTTAATATTTCAGATTTCTGCATCATGATAGGCGCTCTGTGTATGGCGCTTGGGAGCGTTGAATTAGAAAAATGATATGACGCCTGGGTTACAGGGTAATCGTAGTGCCGATTTTGCCTTTGAGGGCGTCGGCTACGGTATCTAATGAGGTAATCAGGACGCTCCCTGCTTTGTTTGCCTCAAGATAAGAAATGGCAGCTTCAATTTTCGGAAGCATGGTGCCTTCCCCAAATTCATCCTGGGCAATCAGCTCCTTTGCTTTTTCTATATTCATAGTCTCAATGGGAGTCTGGTTTTCTTTTCCAAAATTCCGATAAACATAAGGTTCGCTTGTCAGGATAATCAGCTCGTCTACTGCTAAGTCGATGGCGAGTTTTCCGGCGATGGAATCTTTTTCAATGACTGCGGAAGCGCCTTTTAATATGTGATTCTGTTCGATGACGGGAATCCCGCCGCCGCCGCAGGAAATGACGATTTGACCCGCATCGGTGAGAGTGCGGATGGCGTCGATTTCGACAATGTTTATTGGTTTGGGCGCAGCAACAACACGGCGGAAACCTTTGCCGGGTTCTTCTTTGACATAATTTCCTTTTTTCAATTCGGCCTCTGCTTCTGCCTCGGACAGATATCTGCCAATGAATTTCGTGGGTTCATAGAACGCCTCATCGTAAGGGTCTACTGTTACTTGTGTCAGGATGGTGCTGACGGTTTTGGAAATGCCGCGGGCAAGCAGTTCGGCGCGTAGGGCGTTCTGGATATCATAGCCTACATAGCCCTGGCTCATGGCGGAACAGACGCACATGGGGGCTGGCGTATAGTCTGTATAAACGCGGCGTAGTTCGCTCATCGCCTTGTGAATCATGCTGACCTGGCGTCCGTTGCTGTGGGTAATGGTTAACTGATAATCTGCTTCCACCAGGTCTGCAAGCGCCCTGGCGGTTATTTTCACGGCGTCCCACTGCTCTAATGTGGTGTATCCTAATGCTTTATGTCCAAGAGATACTACAACCTTTTTTTTACTCATAGTGACTCCTTCTTTTATATTAGATTTCTGACTGTATGTAAGGCACAATCATACTTATTATACCAAAATCAGTATGTTTTGTATAGGGAATTTTCGCATCATTTCCACGTTTTTTATTGTGTATTTTATCCTGCAAATTCAGGTTGACAGTCGAATCGCTAGTTAGTAATATGAATATAGGGCATTTTTTCCACATGAAAAAGATAAACGAAGAAAAGATTATAAATTAACGGGGAAAAGAAGGTAATAACATATGGAGGGAACAAAAACAGACTGGAAAGTAATTCAGAATATGCCGTTAGAGCAGATTAAGTCGATTATGGATGTCATGCAGCAGTCCCTGGATGCTTATTTATTTATTCTGGATATGACGTCCGACGTCTATATGATTCCAGAGAAACTGGCAAAAAGGGTTGCTTTTGATTCGACAAGGATAGAGCATTGCACGGAGGCGTTGAAGAAGGTCATTCATCCTTCGGATTATTCGATGGTGGTAGAAGATATTGAGAAATGCGCCTTAGGGGAGCAGAGTACGCATGCTTTGGAGTATCGGTGGCTCAGTCGGGACAACCGGGTGATGTGGATTAGTTGTCAGGGGACTGTCGTAACCGATGCAGACGGGCATAAATTGTTAATCGGAAGAGTGAATGAGCTTGGAAAAGAAGCCAAGGCAGATAATGTGACCGGATTGCGCAGGGGGGTCAGGTTTCGGTTAAACGTAGAGGAAATCCTGCGGGACAGACCGGATTCTATCCGTTATTGTATGCGTATCGGCATCGACAATTTCAAGGAAATCAATGAGAAGGATGGTAAAGAAGCGGGCGACCGTGTTTTATATGAGCTGTCCCAATGTATTATTGATATCGTGCCGGAGGAAGTAGGCGTTTACCGTCTGGTGGCAGATGAATTTATGCTGATGGATGCGGGCGCGTCCGTCGTGACTGACCCGGCGAAAGTTTATCAGCAGATTCGCAGCAGGGTGGAGCAGGTTTTAAAGGAAAAAGATTATACCGGTTTTTATACGATATCGGCTGGCGTCGTAAATCGTGATTTTGGCGGCAGGACCAGTAACGATATCATGAAGATATCAGAATTTGCCCTGAATGAAGCGAAGCGAAAAGGGAAAAACCAGATGGCGTATTTCGTACAGGAGGATTATAACCACTATCTGGAACAACTGGATATGCGGAAAGAGTTAAGAAGGGATATTGCCAATCAGTTCCGGGGATTCCAGGTATATTATCAACCGATTGTAGAAGCGCAAAGTTATAAGATTGTGGGGGCAGAGGCGTTGCTGCGGTGGCAGAGTAAGAAATATGGAAACGTATCGCCGGCGGTTATGATTCCGATTATGGAAGAAAGCGGGCTGATTATTCCGGTAGGGCGTTATGTCTTGCGTGAGGCTGCCCAGATGTGCAAGAAGTGGCAGCAGATTGTGCCTATTTTCCATGTCAATGTGAATCTGTCCTATGTGCAGGTACATAAAAGTGATTTGATGAATGATGTCAATACCTGTATCAAGGAAGTGGGCATATCCCCGGAAAGTCTCGTGCTGGAGCTGACTGAGAGCGGTTATATTGAGACAGATAACAGAATCCGTGATTTGTTCCGGGATTTAAAAGAGCAGCGGATTAATCTGGCGATAGATGATTTTGGAACCGGCTATTCTAATATGCGTTATCTGAAAGAAATCGAGGCAAAAACGATAAAGCTGGACAGAAGCTTTGTGTTGCAGGCATTAAATAACGATTATGATTATACGATTGTGCGTCATTTGATTGATATGATTCATAGCGTGGGTTCCACCGTATGTATGGAAGGCATCGAATATGATCATGAGTTAGAAAAGATGAAGAAAACGGGACCGGATTTGATTCAGGGATATCTATTTGGGAAACCGGCGCCGGCGGAGGAGTTTGAGAAACGTCTGTTATCGTGACCAATTATTATAAATTATACCGGTAGCCCCGGTTAAAGGAGGAAACTATATGAATAATTTGCCCAAAGTAAAAATCGGTATCGTAGCAGTCAGCCGGGATTGTTTCCCTGCATCGTTGGCGGTCAATAGAAGAAAAGCCTTGATAGAGGCTTACAAAGCGCAATATGACGCTGACGATATCTATGAATGTCCCGTGTGCATTATCGAGAGCGAGACCGATATGGTAGATGCGCTAAAGGATATCAAGGCAAACGGCTGCAACGCTCTCTGCGTATATCTTGGGAACTTCGGACCGGAAATTTCTGAGACGCTGCTTGCGAAACATTTTGACGGACCTAAGATGTTTGTAGCGGCGGCGGAGGAATCGCAGAACGATCTTATCCAGGGGCGCGGCGACGCATATTGCGGTATGCTGAATGCAAGTTATAATTTAAAACTCCGCAATGTAAAAGCGTATATCCCGGAGTATCCGGTAGGCGACGCCGATGACTGCGCAAAGATGATTCACGAATTTATTCCGATTGCACGCGCCGTTGCTGCGCTTTCTAGTCTGAAGATTATTTCTTTTGGTCCAAGACCGCTGAATTTCTTAGCTTGTAATGCACCGATTAAGCAGCTCTATAACTTGGGCGTTGAAATCGAAGAAAATTCTGAGCTGGATTTATTTGAAGCTTATAACAAACACGAAGGTGACGCCCGGATTCCTGATATTGTGAAAGATATGGAAGCGGAGTTGGGCGATGGGAATAATAAACCGGAAATCCTGCCGAAATTAGCGCAGTATGAGATTACGCTTCTAGACTGGATTGAGGCACATAAGGGCTATCGGGAATATGTTGCGATTGCAGGGAAATGCTGGCCCGCGTTCCAGACGCAGTTTGGTTTTGTTCCATGCTATGTAAACAGCCGTCTGGCAGGAAGAGGCATTCCGGTATCCTGTGAGGTAGATATTTACGGATGTCTGAGTGAATTTATCGGCGAGGCAGTCAGCGATGATGTGGTAACACTGCTCGATATCAACAATTCCGTACCGAAAGATATGTATCAGGAATCGATTGCAAACAAATTCAACTATAAACATACGGATACTTTCATGGGCTTCCACTGTGGCAATACCTGTTCTAAGAAATTATCCAAATGCAGCATGGAATATCAGATGATTATGGCGAGAAGTCTCCCGGAAGAAGTGACGCAGGGAACTTTGGAAGGTGATATTATTCCCGGCGATATTACGTTTTATCGTATCCAGAGTACGGCGGACAATATTCTGCGCGCTTATGTGGCGGAAGGCGAGGTGCTTCCGGTTGCAACCCGGTCCTTTGGCGGTATCGGTGTATTTGCGATTCCCGAAATGGGTAGATTCTATCGTCATGTGCTGATTGAGAAAAATTATCCTCACCACGGCGCAGTTGCTTTCGGGCATCATGGTAAAGCGCTCTTTGAAGTTTTTAAATACATCGGCGTGGACGTCAGCGAAATCGGCTATAATCAGCCTAAGGGCGTTCCCTATCCGACAGAAAATCCATTTGCATAAACTAAAAAAATCTCGCAGGGAAATCAACCTTGCGAGATTTTTTATTATGAATATTCATTCAACGGATAATGCGCAGCATTCTCTGAATCGGGTGCGTTCCTTGCACTCGTTTTTTACATAATCGCATCTAATACGGAACCCGCGTTTACGTCGCTGTATCCGCCCTGGCTTGTGTAGGTCTGGGCATTTAAGGTTTCGCCCTGCGTAGCGTAGCGGTAAATTCGATTGACCCTATCGGTCATCTTTTCCGCAAAGGAATATGCTCCGGTAAACAGATTTTTTACATTACTCATATCGGATTCTTTAAAAGCTTTCTCGTCAATGGACAATGTTTTATCGGAATTTACCGTAATGCCCATTTTGGAAAATGCATTCTTATTGCTGCTTACAAGGTCTTTCAGATAGCCCGTCTGTTTGGTAACGTTGGAGTTGCTGCTGCCGGAAGCTTTCTCGATAAGCGCATTGTAATCTTTTACCAGTGTGGACACCGCATCATATACTTTGTTCTTGTTGCCATTACTGATATCCGTGGACTCTAATTTATTTACGGACTTATAAAGCGCGCTTGCAAGAGAAGCTGTCGAGGAATCCTTGGTAGTAGCGGAGTTGGTGCTGCTGCTGGAAGAAACGCTTCCCGTAGTGCCGGCATATTTCGCCTTAGAAGAAGTCACCGACTCGCCGTCGCCGGCTACGCGGTAGATTTTGCTTGCCCTGTCAGCGGCTTTGCTTGCGAAGGAATTGACGCCTTTGAACAAAGTAGTCAGGGTCGGAACGTTGGTAGCGCCAGTTTTCTCATTTACTTTCTTAAAAGTATCCTCATCGATAGATAAGGTACGGTCTGCATTCATCGTAATGCCGATTTTGGCGAATAACTTATAATTCTGATAAGTATAGTCGTTGAGAGCGTCCGCCTGTGCCTGAACGGTAGAGTTCTTGCTTTTGGAAGCACTGGTCATCATGGAATTGTAATCTTTTACAAATGCAGATACATTGTCATATAATTTGTCAAGATTGTCTTCGCTGTAATCAAGACTGCTCATTTTAGAAGCGGTCTCATAAAAGGTTCTCGCTGCGCTGGCAGAGGCGGCGTCTTTGGTTTTCTGCGAGTTCTTTGTGCCAGAAGCAGAGGAGTCTTCTTCATCAATAGCCTCTTGTTTTGCATAATATGCTTTTAACATTTTACCATAACTGCCGTTTTTGATGGAAGCATAGTCGCTTAAAAGACTAGTGCCGTCAAAACCGCTTGCGCCCCCCATAGAGGAACCTGAACTTAATAATCCGGAATAGATATCACCGACACCGGAGTTCAAACCTGATAGACTGATTCCCATAATTATCACTCCTTTGATTGATTGCAACAGAAAGCATATCAGCACTGCTTCCGGTTGCATTTGAATAACGACGTCCATGTCGTGTTAACAATACATTCTTATATATATTATCTCGGATATTATTACCATTTGTAAAGGGGTAAATGAAAAAATTTATGAAAAATTTTTATTTTAATCCAGCTTTAAATCCCCTTCCTTAATCCAGCCAATTTTGCGCAGAATCTTGCCCACAAAAAGACTGATAAGCGCAGGGAGGATAAAACTAACCAGAATCAGCCCGATCCAGTCAAAAGCAGTGATAGCGCTCTTACTTCCGGCGGCGATATCGTTCAGCCATCCGGTATATACGCCGATTTGTCCGACCAGCCCGCAGGTACCCATCCCGGAAGAGACAGGTGTGCCGTTCATCTGCAATTGGAAGAGGCAGGTTGCCACAGGACCGGTAATGGCGGAAGCGATGATGGGGGGAATCCATATTTTTGGATTCTTGACGATATTGCCCATCTGCAGCATGGAAGTGCCCAGCCCCTGCGAAATCAGACCGCCCCATTTATTTTCCCGGAAACTCATAACCGCAAAACCGACCATATTGGCGCAGCATCCCGCGACCGCTGCGCCCCCGGCAAGTCCCGTCAAAGAGAGGGCGGCACAGATAGCAGCCGAGGAAATGGGCAGGGTTAAAGCAATGCCGACGACGACGGATACCAGAATGCCCATCAGAAACGGCTGTAAGTCCGTTGCCCACATAATCAGTTTTCCGACAGAGCTGGCGGCTGCGCCGATAGCGGGAGCCAGCAGGGACGAAAGCGCGACGCCCACCAGAATCGTAACAAAAGGCGTTACCAGGATGTCGATTTTGGTTTCCTTAGAAACCAATTTGCCGCACTCCGCGGCAAGAATCGCAATAATCAGGACGGCGAGCGGTCCCCCGGCTCCGCCCAGTTCATTTGCCGCACCGCCGACGGCGACTAAGGAAAACAACACAAGAGGCGGCGCCTGTAGGGAGAAGCCAATGGAAATTGCCATAGCAGGACCCGCTACCGCCGTAGCATAAGTGCCAACTGTAACAAGATATTCCAGCCCTATCTGCTGTCCCAGCGTTTTGATAATGGTGCCGATTAATAAAGAACAGAACAGCCCTTGCGCCATCGCGCCCAGACAATCTACCCCATATCGTTTCCAGGAAAAAATAATATTTTTGCGTTTTAAAAAGTCTTTCATGATGTGGTAAACTCCCTTCTGGTTGAAGAATGTATTTTGCAATGATAGGTTCTATCATAGGAAATCGTACTGCGAGTTTCTGATTTAATAGGAAATTTGTCTTACCTCATCCACTGTCTTGTCAGGTGACAAGCCATATTGTAAAGCAAATGGGGAAAATGTCAAGTCTTTGTTTTTTACAAAGGCTTTAGCAAAATGCATAAAAACCCGCCCTATAATCTAGAAGATTTGACATCTTGAAAAGTAAAATGACGCTTGTTATACTCAAGAAAATGCGCAGAGGGCTGCATGATGAAATCGCAGAGGGCTGCGCGGTAAAGTTAGAATCAGTCGGAAACAGGTATCTATAAACCGGATAGGGGGCATTTATGAAAAGAGCGAAAAATGAGTTATTACAGTTCCTGGGAGGTCTTGCCATGCTGGTTGTGGGGCTTTTTCTTTTCTCACAAAAAGTAATGGTATCCTCTTCTTTCTTCGGCGGAGTCATCTGGCTGGGCGGTTTCCATATGACGAATGGGATGGTGATTATTCCGTTTATCATCGGGATTGTCTGGCTGTTTGCATCCGGGGGCAGTTTTGCATCGAAAGTATTTACCGGGCTGGGAGTGCTTTTGCTGATTGCGACTATTATCCTTACGACTAATATCTCGATGGTGCGCGTTACGCTGTACGAGTGGATTATTATGCTAGTGTTGATTTTCGGTGGCGCAGGACTGCTTGCCCGGATTCTGCTTAGTACGTCGAAGGCGGAGCCAGAGTCGCCGGAGAGGGATTTGCTGGAGATGCATCATAAAATGGACGAAGTGGAAAAAGAAATCGAGCGGCTGAAGAGGGAAAAATAGACGGCGGATAAAATATTTTCAAAGAATGGGATTCACCGGCATATACTGTACAAATAAATGTATGGGTGATTTTCATGAGCGAAAATAAGAAGACGTGGGATGAAAAAATAAAACTGATTCTGGGGGAATTGGAAGACAAAATCAAGGCGCAGGAAGCAGAAAGTATAGGGCAGCGGAAACGGCGATATTGTTATTCTACATCCATTTCTGCTAATTGACGTAATTGGTTCCGTTTTTCATAGATTACAGCAGTTATTTGGACTTTCATGTTATCTTCGTCTATCCAGAAATATATGAGAAAATTCTTTACCGGCAAACGGTGTATTCCTTTTGCGCGCCACGGCAGCTCATCGATTAAGGCTATGCGTTGAGGAAAATGTGAAAGAGATGTAAAAGAATTTTCTAAAGTGGTTAATAGATGAAGGGCAGCTTCAGGCGCTTTAAGCTCATAGGTTATATAGTGTATGATTTCTTGTATTTGTTCTTCTGCCTGGGAAGTGATTTTCACAGTATAAGTTTTTTCCATTATTGCAACTCCTGTCGTAATTCTTGAAATACATCGGCAATGGGACGCGATTGGTCAGCTTTGGCTTGGGAAAATCCGTTTTCCATGATAGAATCAAATTTTTCTGTGGTCATAGAATCCAATGTAGCAGGTTCTTTAGGAAGTGATAGTGGAAAAGGGATACTTTTAGTCATGATAATTTGTTTATATAATGCATTGATAACAACAGAAGCGGGCAGACCAAGTTTGGATAAGATTTCTTCTGCTTGTTCTTTGACGTCTGGTTCAACACGGGCGAGGACATTTGCACTTTTTACAGCCATGATGATGCCACCTTTCCTTTTTTTATATTAATATTATATGCTATTGTATAACTGTTGGCAATACAAAAAATGACATCGGCTGATCATTCCAATTAGACGGCGGATAAAATATTTTCAAAGAATGGGATTCACCGGCATATACTGTACAAATAAATGTATGGGTGATTTTCATGAGCGAAAATAAGAAGACGTGGGATGAAAAAATAAAACTGATTCTGGGGGAATTGGAAGACAAAATCAAGGCGCAGGAAGCAGAAAGTATAGGGCAGCGGAAACGGCGCGGCAAAAAGTACCGTACCAAGCAAGAAAAGAAAAGGGCGGCATTCAGGCAGGATATCCTGCTGCAGGCGGCAAAGTCGGCGGCATTTCTGCTGGCAACCGTCGCTTTATTGCAGGGGATTATCCGGGTGTTGCCGGATTCGATTACGGTCAGTAATACGGTAAACGGAAGGGAACTGCCGATTTATTGCGTGGAAACGGATAAACCGCAGATTGCGCTGAGTTTTGATGCGGCGTGGGGGAATGAAGATACGGCAACAATTCTGGAAATTTTGAAGAAGCATAATGTGAAGGTGACGTTTTTTATGACGGGAGGGTGGGTAGAAAGCTACCCGGACGATGTCAAGGCAATTCTGGCGGACGGTCATGATTTAGGCAATCACAGCGAGAACCATAAAAATATGTCCCAGTTATCCGATGCCGAGTGCGAGGAAGAACTGATGTCGGTACATACCAAGGTGCAGGAATTGACCGGTTATGAAATGTTTCTGTTTCGTCCGCCCTATGGAGATTATGACAATGATGTCATAAAAGTTGCGAAGAAATGCGGGTATTATCCGATTCAGTGGGATGTGGATACACTAGACATAGAAGTAATGATATGCTAATATAATAGAGTAACAGCAATAA
>JAMPFM010000063.1 GCA_023664455.1 Blautia sp. | reverse complement strand
ACCGGCGTTTTCACAGTACCTGCTTTTGGAGTTGTATATTCTGTACAACTACACAGTTTAAAACTTTAGTTTCACGGTTATCGAATAATGAGTAAAAATGGAAAGAAGGTGGCACCAATAGCAGAAAAAAATCATACGCTAGAGTGGCTTGATGACGGAAACGGCTTTTCCTTAGGACGGCAGATACAGTTGGTGATAAAGCTCAGTATTCCGGCGATTCTTGCTGAGATTAGCTCTATTATCATGCAATATATTGATGCCGCGATGGTGGGAAGCATGGGCGCACAAGCTTCCGCGGCTATCGGTCTCATTTCCAGCTCTTCCTGGCTGTTGGGGGGCTTATGTATTTCGGCAGCCACCGGTTTTTCCGTTCAGGTTGCCCATCTTACCGGGGCTGGGCAAAAGGAAGACGCCAGGGAAGTCTTTGGCTGCGCTTTGGGATTTTGTCTGGTATTCGGAGGACTGCTATCACTGCTTGGGATTCTCATCAGTCCGGCGCTTCCTGTATGGCTGGGAGGAAAAGAGGATATAACATCGGCGGCTTCGCGTTATTTTTTAATATTTTCCTGTGCCCTGCCTGCGACGCAGCTCCGCCAGCTGGCAGGAAGTATGCTGCAATGCAGCGGCGATATGAAAACGCCGAGTGTATTAAATATCCTGATGTGCATTCTGGATGTTGTATTCAATTTTCTGTTGATTTTTCCCATCCGGCAGATAGCGATTGGCAGTTTTCAGATGACGATTCCTGGCGCGGGACTAGGAGTGTCGGGGGCAGCGCTTGGAACGGCGCTTTCTGAGGTTGTTACCGCGACGCTTATGATGTGGGCTGCCTGTATGAAATCCGAGTATCTAAGACCCAGACGAGTTAAGGAAAAAGGGCGGAAAAGTGTTTATTATAAAAGGGCGGCATGGATATCCCTGCCCCTTGCTTTTGAACATATCGTTTTATGCGGGGCACAGGTGGCGCAGACCCATATTACCGCACCGCTAGGAACGGTCGCCATTGCTGCGAATACTCTGGCGGTGACGGCGGAAAGCTTATGTTATATGCCGGGATACGGGGTCGGAACCGCAGCGACGACTCTCGTGGGTCAGAGTCTCGGAGCCGGCAAACAGGAGCTTGCCCGGAAATATGCGTGGCTGTCCGTTGCATTGGGCGTAGGTATTATGACGGTGATGGGAGTCTTGATGTTTTTGTTTTCGCCCTATATGTTTGCCATGCTGACGCCAGATGAACAAGTCCGGCGGCTGGGGACGCAGATATTGAGGATAGAGGCGTTCGCGGAACCTTTTTACGCAGCGTCCATCGTTGCCGCAGGTGCGCTGCGCGGTGCAGGCGATACACGGATTCCAAGCATTTTGAATCTGGTCAGTATGTGGGGCGTCCGCATTACGGCGGCAGCGTATCTTGCGCCCAGAATCGGTCTCTATGGCGTATGGCTGGCAATGTGCGGCGAGTTATGGGTCAGGGGCGCGCTCTTTTTAATCCGTCTGAAACGCGGGAAATGGTTGAATAAAGATGAAGGCAAAGGAGTGCACCTATGAAAACGATAAGAGTAGCGGCTGCTGTCATTTGGGCGAAAAATGACGATGGTGAGCCAATTATTTTCGCGACGCAGCGTGGATACGGTGAATGGAAAGACAGCTGGGAATTTCCGGGCGGCAAACTGGAAGAGGGCGAAACGTCAGTACAGGCGCTGCATAGGGAAATCTGGGAGGAACTGGATACGGAAGTAATCGTCGGGGAATTGATTGATACGGTAGAATATGATTACTCTGCGTTTCACCTTTCTATGGACTGTTTCTGGTGCGAAGTGGCTTCAGGCAGCCTGACATTAAAGGAACATGAAGCCGCAAGGTGGCTGACAAGATTCGAGCTTACTACGGTAAAGTGGCTGCCAGCGGATATTGCATTGGTAGAGAAAATCGGAAAGGCGATGGGCGGGATGATAGCGTAATAACCTGCCCTGGCATGGAGGATAAGAACAAATGATGATTGAAAACAATCCAAAACAGCTTGCCGCGATGCAGGCATTCCATAGAGGGGACAGGGAGGAAGGGCTGAGGCTGCAGGAAGAATTTGCTGCGCAGTTTAGGGAAGAGTACCGGGATAAAGATCATTGTCCCTGCCAAAAAGCATGTCGGTATCATGGAAACTGTAAAGAATGCGTCGCCATTCACAGGGCACATCAGGAGCATGTTCCCAACTGTATGCGCCCGTTGTTGAATAAAAAAATAAAACTGTTATCAGAATTGACAGAACATACGTTGGCAAACGAAATAGAAGCGCCGAAAGAGGTCTTGAGGAAATAAAAATGATATAAATAATGTCAACCAAACTGAGCACAATTTAACCAAGCATCCGCCATTTACACAACCCCCAGGAAATGTTAAAATAAATCGAAAATAAAAAGCGTCTCTTGACGCCAACCATCAACCCAAGGTGACTCATGAATACAATAGACTACGCATTAGTAGAAGAAAAAAGACCCCCGATGTATACGGCGATGAAATATTGGGGGAAAAAACCGCATAACATATGGGGCAAATACATAGAAACCTATACGGAAGAAAACGATATTATCTTAGACCCTTTTGCCGGCAGTGCAGTGGCGGCTTTTGAGGCGGTGAAATGCGGCAGGAAGGCATTGGCGTTTGATATCAATCCCCTGACGTCTTTTTTGATTGACGTGTACTCCACGGAGTTTGAGGAGGAAAAATTTGCCAGCAGTGTGAAGCGGATTGTGGAAAAGGTGCAAAAGGACGAAGTCGTTTCTTACTATTACCGGACGAAATGTAGCTGCTGCGGAAAGGAAACTGCGTGGGTGCAGCATTTTAAATGGGATAGCGGCGTGATTTATGAATATGGGGTAGAATGCGAAAAATGTGAAAAGCGTTATCTGCGGGAAGCGGATGACGAACAGACAAAAAAGAGCAGGGAAATGACAGGAATTGTTATGAAAAGCTGGTATCCTGCGGATAAGTTTTACGAAACGCCGAGCATAAGTGAAGCTTTTATACAGAAGATTGGCGGTGATGGTTATGCCGATATCTGGACGAGACGGAATCTGTATGTTTTGTCTGAAATCTGCAAGGGGATTGAGGAAGAGCAGGATGAAACGATAAAGAAGCAGTTATTGTTCGGTCTGATTCAGAGTGTGCATTTATGCTCTAAGATGTGCGTACCGCGCCGGGCCGAGGCAAAGAGGGGTTTTTCTACAAGCTGGGGCAGGTCGGCTTATATCTGTTCTGCAAGGCAGATGGAAATGAATCCGCTGTTAGTATTTTATAACAATTGTCTGGGGAAGCAGTCGGTAAAAAGCGCACTGGTGAACGTAAAGCAGCATTTAGGGAAAGCGCCGCAGTGCTTTTATCTGGATAAGAATCATCCGCCGCAGCTTTCTATGTTGGAATTATCGAAAGAATATGATATTATATACGGAATATTGGATATCCGAGAACTGCCAGAAGTGGTGCCGGATGAAAGCGTCCGTTTTATTATCACGGACCCGCCCTACGGAGGCCTGGTGCAGTATATGGACCTCAGCAATTTATGGCTGATATGGCTGAAGCATTTTGATGCGAAATACACGCCGGATATCAGTAAGGAAATAACGATTAAAAAAGGCATGATAGAAATCGAGGAATATAGCAGAAGATTTACGGATGGAATCAGGAATCTAGAACGTGTGCTTGCGCCCGGCGCAAAATTGGTGATTACATTCCACAATCAGGAAATAGCAGTGTGGAATGCTTTTTTACGTTCTATCTGTCAGGCGGGGTTCCAGATTGAAAAGGTGATTCATCAGCAAAACAGAAGAACCGGGGAATCGAATGTGTCAAATCCCTACGGAACCTCGGCGAGCGATTTTTATATCCGTTGTTCCAAGGCGCGCTACGTTGCCAAAGAGAAGACGAACAAGGCGGAATTTGAGCGGTTTATCGTAGACAGCGCAATCAAAATCATTGCATCGAGGAGCGAACCTACGCCCTATCAGATTTTGTTTAACGGGTTATTGGCGGAGCTTTCCGGGGCGGGATTCGAGCTGGAAGATTTCGACGATACCATACAGCAGCTTTTAAAAAGGCATGTGGGAGAAGTTTTTGAGATTATCCAGACGAATCAGATCTACGGTCCCTTATGGTGGTTTCGCGATAAGACACTTATCCGGCAGGATTTGCTTCCGCTGAGTCGGCGGGTAGAAGAAACGGTACAGACCAAGTTAAAAGAAAAGGGTAAAATGAAAGCGGACGATATTCTGGCTGCATTATTTGTGCAATATCCGAACGAATTGACGCCCGATGTAAAAAAAATAGACGAATATATCAAAAAATATGCACACCCATCTGGAGGCTTATGGATTTATAATGGAGAAGAAAGAACATACGGGGATAGTGAAGACCGGTGAGGAAAAGATTATCGAAGCAGACATAGCGATGAAGCAGGATAAGGAACATACCGAAGAGGAAAAAGAGGGCAGATACGATCCTAGGAATCAGTTAAATGATTTGACCGGGAAAGAATGGCTGAAACTGACGAAGAGCTTCTGGATGTCTGAAAAATGTGCGGACGATAAGGCAGCGTTCGGGCATCCGGCTCCGTTTCTGATTAAAGATATCGAGAAGCTGATTTCCTTTTTCACCAAGCGGGGAATGACGGTGTTAGACCCATTCATGGGTTCCGGGACGACGGCGCTTGCGGCGTATAATCTGGGAAGAAAAAGCGTCGGGATGGATTTAAACCCAGCGTATCGGGAGCTTGCGTTAGAGCGGTTTGCCAAAAAGGAAATGACCACGCAGGATTACCTTTATGAGATTGGGGATTCCACGAGGGATTTGGCGGTGTTTGGAAACGTTGATTATATTGTGACGTCCCCGCCTTATCATAATATTTTGAAAAATACCTCGAAGGGAATCCGCAACGACAACAGCCATAAAGGATTTCGCAACGGCTCGCGTCAGGGTGTGGAATACTATTCAGATTTGCCGAACGATTTGGGCAATCAGGAAACTTATGCGGATTTTATCAGAATGCTTGGACAGGTCATGGAGCAGTGTTATCAGATGCTGCGGGAAAAGAAATATTGTACGATTATCATCAGTGATTTTACCGTCGATAAAAAAGAAGTATGTGTGCAGGCGGATATCGTCAGGCTGATGACGGACGCCGGTTTTGAATTTGTGGGGACGACCGTTTTATTACAGGATAATAAACCGCTTTATCCGTTTGGCTATCCCTATTCTTATAAGATTAACCACATGCATCAGAATATGATACATTTCCGAAAGAACAGTTAACACGCAAAAGAGGAGCGAGGGTTTCATGTCCGTTTTTCAGCAGTATTATGCCAAATATCAGGGTAGTTTTTCCGGGTTTATGAAGTTTCATAAGGAAGTCATCAATATGCCCCGCGACCAGTTTTCCGACACAGGCTTAGACAAGGTCAGGATACTGGCGGGCTATCTTTTGCTGACGGAAAATTACCTGGATTCCCGCGGCGTTTCCTATAAGGATACGATGCTTTGTATCAGGAACAGGCTGAGGGCGGGGGCGTATCCGGCGAAACGGGATAAAGGGCTGGAATGGAAATATTTCACTTTTGATTCGATTGATGCACAGTATGAGACGCAGGGGCGTATGTTTCGGCATTTGATGGCTCTTTGCGCCTTTTTTGGATTTGTGAAAAGTCTGTCAAAACAGCGGAAAGTGTTCAACTATGCCAAATGCAGGGAATACTATCTATCCAACGATGATATCCTCATGCCGATTGCCAGAAATAATATCATGATGCTGAATGTGAAAGAGAATGATTTTATCAAATCCCTAAACGGTATTACGATTGATGGAAACACGGATTATCGTCCGACTTACGGGATTCTGCGGTATCTGAAAGAGATTGGACGTCCTGCCACCGATTTTGAGTTATCGGTTCTGTTAGGCAGAGTGGATGATTGTAAGAGAGAAGAAGAGATTCTTGCAAGGGCATTGGCGGTAGGAGCCGTGCTTCCTGCAACGAAGGCGGCACAGATGCGGGTCTGGTTTAAGGGAATGCACTGGGAAGAAAATGGGAGACTGTTTTCCTATGCAGCGTCTCAGGAGCCGCATTTTAAATTTTACAATTATTTATTATTTCTGGAATCGTTTGAATTAATCCAATACCATTCGTTGACCGAGACTTATACGCTGACAGAATATGCAGAAGAACTGCTTGCGGATGATATATCCTATCTCATTGCGGATTTAGAAAAGTTGTTGAAAATAGTAGACGACTATGATTCCGATAACAGCGAACTCAACGATTTGATTTTGTATCAGCGCAACCCGGAGCTTTTGAAGCTGGCAAAAGAAGATGCGGATTTTATTGTCAAAATGAATCAAAGGAGTATGAACAATCCGATTTATGATAAAAAAGGCAAGAAACAGAGAAATAAACTGATTGCCGAGCTTGCCAAAATCCAGGCGGACTATCAGTGCCAGTATGCAAAGCGGCACATTTTCAAGATGGTGAGTGGAAAATATTATTGCGAGGCGCATCACATTCTGGAATTTAGCACAGAAGACGGACCGGACATTACCAACAACCTTGTTGTGTTAGGACCCGAAGCGCATAAAATCATTCATCATGGATGCCGGGAAGAAGTGGACAATGTCTTTATCCAGTTAATCAAAAACGGCGTCCTGCCCTTGGAGCGTTTCCGGGAGATGATAACGGTCTATCACTGCCTGACGAAAGAACATATCCAGATTCTTTTCCGTCGGAAAATTATTACGGCGGATGAACGGGATGAGTTGGAAAAACTGCTGGAAGATGAAAACTTATAAATGTAAAATAAAAATCTATTGATAAGCGCATATTAAATACCGTATAATGGGAGTGGAAACTGGAAAATCCCCTGACCTCTTGTCAGATTTGGCAGGAGGTCAGTATTTATGTACGACAATAGGGAATGCAGAAGATAAGAAGCAGAAAATTGAACAGCCCATGTAAGAGATGGGAAGTCAGTGAAAAATACGGTAAGATAAAATGATTGAGGGACGTGGTTGGATGATAATTAGAAATCTAAAGATTCTAATGGAATTGTTTGCATATTTATATTGTCTGGCAGAATTATTTGGAAAGAAATTTAAGATTAGTATTCATGCGGTAGTATTTATTATTTTGGATTTATTTATGATGACAGGTCTTAACGACTATGGATTTCCAGAGTATCTTTCTTCATTGGCTTATTTAGGGATGTTTCTATATGGCTTGCTGTATTATAAAGAGAGCCTTCAATGCACTTTGGTCAATTGCTTTTTAGCGGCGGCAATTGTATCCGTTTTACAATTATTCATGCTGCTTCCGGTATATTATATATTTCTTCCAGTCTTTGGGGAAAGTGAATTGACGGAACTATTGATTAATGCTGGATGTTTGGGATTAATTATATTAGCCGGCTATAAGGTTAAATTAAACAAGATATCTGAATTTTGTGTGAAAAGAAATAAATTGGTCGTAGGAGCGGCGGCGCTCGTTTTCTGCGGTCTGGGCGTGAGCATTTATCGGATGGCAGGTCAAAAAGAAGTATTAACAGAACTATATGTCCAGATGATATACTTTGTTTTAGTATTTTTCTTTGTCATATATGAGTGGCAGAAATCCAGGATGGATGTAGAGAAAAAGAAGGCACAGTTGGAAATGAACAGGCTGTATTATGGCGCATATGACCAGCTGATTCTGTTAATCCGGGAGCGTCAGCACGATATGAAAAATCATATCAATGCGATTCTGAGTATGATTTATACAACAGACAATTACGAAGAACTGGCAGAAAAACAGAAGGAATACTGCAATGAAGTCTTGGGGAAGAACGAGCAGACGAAACTTGTTGTATCTTCTGGGAATCCGTTGATTGTAGGATTTTTATATAGCAAGATACAGGAAGCCGAAACAAAAGGCATAGAGGTGGAGTATCACATCGGGATGAAGAAAACCGACGCATTCATTCCCGAATATGAATTGGTGGAAATGATAGGGATTCTGATGGATAATGCGATAGAAGCGTTGTCGGGAACTGATAAGGAAACAACATTCGAGAGCGCAGTATTGAAGAAAATCCGTTTGATGCTCCAAGAGACGGAAACGGCGATGGAGTTAACGGTAGCAAATACCAGCGAAATTTATGAAGAAGATATGACAGAACGCTTCTTTGAATCCGGTTATAGCAGTAAAGGAAAAGGACGCGGAATCGGACTGTCGAAATTAAAACGGCTTGTACAGGATAAACGGGGTGTGATTATCGTCAGTAACGAGCTGTATGGGAATAGAAATTATCTGACCTTTACGCTTCAAATTCCTAAGCGGACTGTAAAACAGATTACAAAAGAAAAAAGACAGAAATCCAAATGAAAGAATTTCTGTCTTTTAGCTTAGTCCTCAACCGGAAAGTCTGGTTCACCGAAAAGAAAATTGCTACGACTGGTGATGTGGTAAAGAACGGAGTATCCAAGGCATACATTGCAGATAGCATATATATTCTTTTTAAGCCAGTTTTTCATGATATTTCACCTCCCTGCATAATTTTGTTATAGCTAATTGAACTGTATGGAATACAACAGTCCAAAAACTGACGATAGGATAAGGGCTGGATGAAAAAATAAAAAATAAAACGGCTACCAGGAAGACAACCTGGAAGTTTTGTATTTTTGCTTTTCTTACAATATCCTCGGCGGCGTCCGGTCTGTTTTTTAAGGAAACCGGTCCGATAAAATAGTCTAAAACGGCGCATACAAGTAAAATAAGGTAAACCGCCAAGGGGTGCACGGGCACGAGCGCCGGAAGTATATTGATTACGGTGTATAGATAGACGAACGAAACCAGCAGACAGGTTATATATTTACGAAAATGAAGACCGCCGGTTTTGGTGCGTAGCAGGATTAATGGGACGATTGCAAAGAGAAATTCCACAAATTTGCCTGTCGCATAGAAGTAGATTGCAAATAGCAATGTCTTACTCACATCATATAGAATACCGGTCAGGGAAAATTGTATCAGTTTTATCTGATAGTCGGAATATCCGTATGTTGTCTGCACTTTGTTCATAAGATATTGCATAGCGTATTCCCAGCCTTTCTTGTCTATTTTTGCTTCAATCCGTACTTTTTTGATTTGCCTGTGTTTCTGATTTTGCGTTTTTATGTCCTTATTGTACTTGATAAATATAGGAACATTATTTTTTTTGCTTAAAATATGGAAATTTGATACTAAATGGCATGAAAAGCGCAAAATTTGACCTTTTTTGAGGTTTTCGATGCGGTTTAGTACAAAAAAACAACAGTTTAGGCAAATAAATGCGAAATTTGTATTTTTTGCGTCATGATATGCATAGGAAATAATAAGGAGGCACGGGTATGGCAGGAAGTGACCTTAACTATATTCTTATGCAATTTGTGACATATGTGTCGGAAACACTTTTTTTCTATTTCTGGCTCAGGGCATTTTCAGAGAAAAAATTCAGGAATAATAAAGTAGTCCTGATGGCGCTATTGTGTCTTGCAGCGCTCAGATATTATGGAGACAGTTTCGGGAACGTGGCGTTTGGCATGATATTTGGGCTGGGATGTTCCCTGCTTTGCGCTTTCTGGCTTTTTCATGACAGACAGGTAAGACTCTTTTTCTATGTTGCAGCGAATGAAGTTATTGTCGTATCGGCGGACGTTCTCTTTCAGGCGTCATGGATATGTCTGTCTGGGGGCAACCCGATGGGCGGAACGTCTGGAGGGCTGCTGCTTCTTCTGATGGAAAGGTGTTTATTGTTTTTCCTGTATGGTATTCTGATAAAGACAGCTTCCAGAGGAAAATCGTTTGTAGTCAAGTCGCAGACGGATTTGCCGTTTAGTCTTTTGCTTTGTGCGGTTGTGGCAGTATCCTATATTTTTATGGTAGGAATCTGCGTTTTGGGAGCCGGAGCAGCGGCAGAAGGGCAGGTCGGATGGCTGATGGCGGGCAGCCTTGTTTCCCTGACAGTCAGTGTGGCGATGGTCTGTCTGTTTGGCAGGTTAACGGATATTTATGAAAAGATTCATCACTTAGAGCTGCAGGGTATCCGGTTCAGACTGGAGGAAAAGCATTACCGGGAAATGGAAGAGGTACATGAGCAGTATGATGTTTTTCTGCATGATATCCGGCATCTGATGAGGACGATAACGGTTTTATCAAAGGAAGAAAATTTTGAGGAAATCGAACATCTTGTTATGGAAAAAAGGGAATATCTGCGCAACTTAGAGCAGAATGCGGTGTGCAGCCATAAAATTTTAAACGCGCTGCTAATGGAGCGGAAAGAATATGCAGACAGCCAGAATGTCTCGCTGCTGTTGGAAATCAAAGAACCGCTTTTTACACAGGAAATAGATGATTTGGATTTGATTACGCTGATGGGAAATCTTCTGGATAACGCGATAGAAGCGGAAAAACATGCCACAAAGCAGGAAGGGATTTTGTGCCAGATGCGGATGGCGAGAGAGGGTAGACATATCGTCATTCAGGTGGAAAACAGTTTTCAAGGGAAGGCGCCTGAGGAGGGACATGTCCCCAGAAAAAGAGGGCAAATTGGCGATAAGCATGGAATCGGCTTAGAAAGCGTGCAAGAGAGTGTCAAGAAATATGGCGGTATCATGGAGTGTTCCAAAACCGGCGACAGGTACCGGGTAAAAATTCTTCTACCCGTTTCAGGCGGGCAGGAATCTGTCATTGCATAAAAACCCAAAATAAGGTAAAATTTCTATTAGGAATTTTATCTTATTTTTTTGGCTTTCCGGGGGATAACATATCATGAAAATAGTGTTTGTCATTCCGAATATGACGGGCGGAGGAACGGAACGCGTGATTTCGCTTTTATCGAATGAATATATCAAGATGGGAATTGACGTCGCCATCATGCAGTTTGCAGGATATGAACATGCCTACGAATTGAATGAAAAAGTGGAAGATTTCAGCGTTGCCCCCAAATCGAACGGCAACCCGATTGTTTTAATCAAAAGGTTTCTCAATATGCGGAGATATTTTAAACAGAATCCGGGGTGTTATATTTTTGCATTCGCCGTTATGGGCGCGGTATTTTCCGTTATAGCAAGCATGGGACTGAAGCGATATCTTCTTGTGGGAGAGCGGAACAGCCCGGAGAGCTGTAATGTGAAGAAGCTGCGCAACTGGGCGTATCGGCGCGCCGACAGGATTACCTTCCAGACCTCGGACGGCATTGCTTATTTTCCAGAGGAGATAGCGAAGAAAGCGGTAGTCATCCCAAACCCGGTGGACGCTTCCGTGCCGGATAGATATGGGGGGGAGCGCGTTCTTAAAGCAGTCACCGCGGGAAGGCTGCACAAGCAGAAAAACCATGCGCTTTTGCTGGACGCTTTCGCGGATTTTTCCAGACGTTTCCCGGAGTATGAGCTGCATCTATACGGGCAGGGCGAGCTGGAAGGGGAATTGAAAAAAAGGGCGGATAAGCTAGGCATTCAGGATAAAGTAGTGTGGCATGGTTTTTGCAAAGATGTAAAAAAAGAGATACGGGATGCCCGGATGTTCGTCTTGTCCTCGGACTTTGAAGGAATTTCCAATTCCATGCTGGAAGCGCTTTCTATGGGGATTCCTACCATTTCCACGGACTGCCCGATTGGCGGCGCAAGGATTTATATGGAGGAAGGCGTAAGCGGTCTGCTCGTCCCTGTAGGCGACAGGGCGGCACTGGCGGAAGCGATGTCCAGGATTGCGTCCGACGACGCCCTGGCAGAAACTTTGTCTGTCAATGCAGTTAAAATAAAGGAGAAGTATTCTATCACTAGCATAGCGAAGAAGTTTCTGGAAGCGGCGGGGATAGAGAATGGCAAGAGTCAGCAGTATAAGCAGTAACAAGCAGCAATCAGTCAGATAGGCAGCGATAAAAACAGGCTGAGAACAATAGGAATGACAAGATGTGACACAGGTGTCATAATTGCGAAGTGAAGATTGCAGAAGATATGGCACGAGTGTCATAATTAAACAGTAAGGACTATGGGAGCAAAACCAGTGAGTACAATTACCATCATAACGCCCACCTATAACCGGGCGAAACTATTGCCGAAGTTATATCAGAGTTTGTTGGAGCAGACCAATCATGATTTTGAGTGGATGGTCATTGATGACGGCAGTCAGGATGATACAAAGGAGCTGATGCGCAGCTATCTTGAGGAAGGCGCTATTAAGGTATCCTATGAGAAACAGGCAAACGCCGGGAAGCATACCGCGCTGAACCGTGGAATCGCGCAGATTACATCGGAATTGACTTTTATCGTGGATAGCGACGACTATCTGCCACCGGACGCCGTGGATATCATTCTTTCCTATCATCGCCAATACCGTAGGACGCCGAATTTATGCGGTTATAGTTTTCTAAGGTGCCACGCCGACGGACAGGTCAACACGGCGTACTTTCCGGAAGATGAGAAAATAGACACTTATCTGGCGGTCAGAATCAATGGAAATATCGGTGGTGATAAGGCGGAAGTTTTTTATACGGATATTTTGAAACAATATCCGTTTCCGGTGTATGAGGGTGAAAAATATATGCCGGAAGACGTCGTGTGGATGAGAATGTCGGGACCTTATCAGATGGTCCATATTAACCAGAACGTCTATATATGCGATTATCTGGATGGCGGACTGACCCGGACGGGCAGGAAAATGAAGATATTGTCCCCACGGGGAATGATGCTTCGCTCACAGGTTTATCTGGAAAATAAGGACGTCTGCCTGAAAGTGAAATGCAAGATGATGCTGCTCTATCAGATATATGGACGCTTTGCGGGCGTAGGAAATGGGAAGCTCTGGGCAGGGGTCAGGAATAAGGGACTCTGGCTGCTTAGTTACCTGCCGGGGGCGCTGTTGTATTCCATGTGGAAAAAGAAACTCTGATATGATATACTAGACAAGACACGAAGATGCCAGGATGCTAAGATACCAGGAGCCAATCTGGCAGCTTGCGTCATAAGAATTGCAATACAATGTTAATGAAACAGGGTGAAATAGAAATAAGCTGGCTGTATAAGGAAACAAGAGGATAAATATCTCAGGCTGAGAGAAAGGCATGGTTATTAAGATGAAAATATCAGTTGCAGGAACAGGATATGTAGGTCTGGTGGCGGGGGTCTGTTTTGCGGAAAAAGGGCATGATGTGACCTGCGTGGACGTAGACGAGGCGAAGGTGAAAATGATGGAATCCGGCATAACGCCGATTTATGAAGAGGGGCTGCAGGAGCTGATGCAGAAAAATAACGCTGCGGGCAGACTGCATTATACCACGGATTATCAAAGCGCCTATAAGGACGCGGAAGCAATTTTTATCGGGGTGGGAACGCCGGAGCAGCCGGACGGTTCCGCTAACTTAGATTATATCGCTACTGTTTCCAGGCAGATTGCGGAGTCGGTGGAAAGAGACTGTCTGGTTGTCGTGAAATCCACGGTTCCGGTAGGGACCAATGATAAAGTGGAGCAGTTTATTCATGATTTCTTAGTCCGGGACGTCAAAGTGGAAGTAGCTTCCAATCCCGAATTTCTGGCGCAAGGCTCGGCGGTGCACGATACGCTTCATGCGGCAAGAATCATCATCGGAACAGAGAGTGAAGAAGCGGAAGCAATGTTAAAAGAGATTTATAAACCTTTCGGGCTGCCAATCGTGTCCGTAAACAGACGTTCCGCAGAAATGATTAAGTATGCCTGCAATGATTTCCTTGCGTTGAAAATTTCTTATATGAATGATATTGCCAATTTGTGTGAGCTGGTGGGCGCGGATATTGATGCGGTTGCTCAGGGGATGAGCTATGATGAGCGGATTGGTTCTCGTTTCTTACGCGCCGGTATCGGCTACGGCGGGAGTTGTTTCCCGAAAGATACCAAGGCGCTGCGCTACATCGCCAATCAGCACGGCTATCATCTGCGCACGGTGGAAGCCGCGGTAGAGGTGAATGAGGAACAGAAAACGAAATTATATCATAAAGCAAGCGATAGGATGATAACTTTTAAGAATCTGCGGATTGCGATTCTGGGTCTTGCTTTTAAAGCGGGGACGGATGATTTGCGGGAAGCTCCTTCCGTGGAAAATATCAAACTTCTGTTAGAAGACGGCGCGCATCTTTATGCCTATGACCCGGCGGCGGCGGAAAATTTTCAGAAGCGGTTCCCGGAGGGGGATTATGAGGACGGCGCTATCTATTATGTGGACACGCCCGAAGAGGCGCTGGCGGACGCGGATATCTGTTTTATTTTTACAGAATGGGAAGAGATTAAATCCATTCCGGCGGCGGAGTTTAAACGGCTGATGAAAATTCCGCTTGTATATGATGGAAGAAACATATTTGGCATACAGGAGATGAAGGATGCGGGAGTCGAGTATTACAGCATCGGACGTTAGGAGGGTATATGAGAGCGCTGGATATTGGCAAAACGTATTTAATCACGGGCGGAGCCGGATTTATCGGGTTCCATTTATCTAAAAGCTTGTTGGAGCAGGGGGCAAAAGTCGTCGGCTTCGATAATCTCAACGATTATTATGATGTGTCTTTGAAGGAAGATAGGCTGGCAATCTTACAAAAGTATGAAAATTATACCTTTGTAAAAGGAAATCTCGCGGATAAAAGAGATGTGCTTAGTCTGTTTCAGGAATATCATCCGCATATCGTCGTCAACCTTGGCGCGCAGGCGGGCGTCCGCTACAGCATCGACAACCCCGATGCGTATATGCAGTCCAATGTCATGGGATTTTTCCATGTACTGGAAGGCTGTAGGTATTTCCCTGTAGAGCATCTCATATTTGCTTCTTCCAGCTCCGTTTATGGCGATAGCGGGAAAGTCCCTTTTTCTGTGGAAGATAAAGTGGACGAGCCGGTCAGCCTGTATGCGGCGACCAAGAAATCGAATGAGGCGATGGCGCATGCCTATAGTAAACTTTATAGAATCCCGACGACGGGGCTGCGTTTTTTTACCGTGTACGGACCCTTTGGAAGACCGGATATGGCATATTTTAAATTCACGGAAAAAATCATGAACGGAGAACCGATTCAGATTTACAATCATGGTGATATGTATCGTGATTTTACTTATATAGACGATATCGTAAAAGGGATGGAAAATATTCTGTGCAATCCCCCCGCCGCCAATGAAAAGGGTATTTGCTATAAACTGTACAATATCGGGAATCATCAGTCGAAGAAACTGATGGATTTCATTGAAGCCTTGGAAAAACGTCTGGGGAAAACGGCGGTCAAAGAGTTCCTGCCAATGCAGCCGGGAGACGTGCACCGGACGTATGCCGATGTTTCCGGGTTAATGCAGGATTTTGATTTCAAACCGGATACGACGATAGAAGAGGGACTGGATAAATTTGTAGAATGGTATCTTGCTTACTATGGGAAATGAAGTTCTAAAGGGGCGTCAGTCTGAAAAAGGATAAACTTATGAGTATGGAAAAAGGAAAAAGAAAAACGCCGATTCTGTATCTGGTGGTTCCCTGTTACAATGAGGAAGAAATCATAGAAAAATCAGCGCAGGTCATGAAGGATAAGCTGACTAGGATGGTAGATGCAGGACAGATTTTAAAAGGCAGCAAAGTGATGTTTGTCAATGATGGCAGCAGGGATAAGACCTTGCAGCTCTTACATGGCGTGGCCACAGAGGATACTATTTTTGCGGTAGTCAGTCTTGCCGGAAATTACGGGCATCAGAGCGCGATTCTTGCAGGGATGATGCTGGCGAGGAAATATGCGGACGTGGTTGTGACCATTGACGCGGATTTACAGCAGGATATCGAAGCCTTGGATAAATTCTTGGAAAGCTATATGCAGGGAGCGGAAATTGTATATGGCGTCCGCAATGACAGAAATTCCGACGGCGTTTTCAAGAAGGGCAGCGCGACATTATATTATAAATTGATGCATTTGCTTGGCAGCAAAGTGATTACGAACCATGCGGATTATCGTCTGATGTCTAAAAAGGCTTTAGACGCTTTGGCACAATATCAGGAAACCAATTTGTTCCTGCGGGGATTGATACCGACGATGGGGTTTGCCTCGGACGTGGTTTATTTTGACGTGAAAGAACGGGAAGCAGGGCACTCTAAATATACGCTAAGTAAAATGATGACGCTGGCGCTGGACGGTATTACCTCTATGAGTGTCAGACCGCTTAGGATGATTGCCGTTTTGGGATTTGGTATCTGCATTCTCAGCGTGATTCTATGCATTTTCAGTCTGGTGGAGTGGGCGCAGGGCAATAATGTGCCGGGCTATACGACCAGCCTTCTTGTATCGCTGATCATGGGCGGGGTTACCCTTTTTTCCCTGGGCATCATCGGGGAGTATATCGGCAAGATTTATATGGAAACGAAGAAACGTCCCCGTTACATCATTGATACTGTCGTATGGAAAGATAGTGCGGATAATTCCTCGACTTCTTCCATCAATAGGTCCATGAAATAAGCAGCGCCTTTGTCATTGAGATGGTCGCAGTCTGAAAAGTATTCTAAATGCTCCTGAAAACGGGCATCGCAGGAGTAATCGTAATAGTTGACACCCGTGTCAGAAATAATTGTGTCAATCGTGTCATGAAATTCTTCCAGGAAATCCTGGGATACAAGTTCATAATAATACTTGGAAAAAGGCGTTGTAATCAGAACAGGGGTAATTTCGCGTTCCTTGCAATAGTCGATAATTGCTCTCAGTTCTTCTATCCTTTCGGGCATGAAATATTCCTCTTTGTTATCAAAATGCCGGCTGTAACGCGCTTTGGCCCGCTCGGCAAACGCTGCGATATCGATGCTTTCCGTTGCCGGCGCATCATCGGCTGCTGTATCAGTGTCTTCATTTGCCGGAACATTTTCAGAAGTTTCTTCCTCAGCCGCCAGCGCAATCATGGAAAGTTTGAAATCGGGCAGCAGTTTCAGAATTTCTTCCCCGGCGGAAAGAATCGGGAGTTTGTTGGTGATGATATCCACATAAAAATCATAGTCGGGAATGTTCTCCGGGGAAAGGCAGTGGTAATAGCGCAGACTCATCGCTTGGGCTTCCGTGTCATTTACCACCTCATTATTAAAGGAAAAATAGGATACCGGAATAAATAAAACGCTTCCCGGCGTCATATAGTGCCCATATTCTTTTAAAATGGCATAGTCATAGTTATAACTCTGGCTCGCGTTGGCAAAATTAAAACAGGAATATCCAAGCGCGGTAAGCGCGCTGTAATCAAAATTATAGGCGCCGTGGGAGCTGCCGATATTGCCGATTTGGACTTCTTCATACACAGATTTCAACGTATCGAATTTGGAAACGTCCAGATATTTCTGCGCGTTGATTCTGCGGTAGGGTTTGTTCAGGCAATAGATGACCAATACAGCGGCTGCCGGAATCAGGATACATTTGAGCGCAAAACGCAGGATATCGTAAATTTTTTGCTTTTTCATAAAATAACCGTGCTCCTTTCACGCGGACCATTTTAGGTAATTGCGAAACTAGGATTTTGCAGCCGTCCGTTGTGCAGAATATACAATCCAACGCAGGCACGCTCTCG
>JAMPFM010000062.1 GCA_023664455.1 Blautia sp. | reverse complement strand
CAGCACAATAACGGCACAGAAACGCATACCATGACCTGCCTCGCCTGTGGCTATAGCGTGGCAGAGGACTGCACCTATGATGAAAACAATGCTAAATCCAACGAAGATGATACCCACACGCTAACCTGTTCAGCCTGCGGTTCTGCCAAAATAGAGAATTGCTCCGGTGGGACTGCGACTTATACGGAAAAAGCCGTATGCGAACTATGCAAGCATGAATACGGAGAGCTTTTGAAAGATTCCGGTGCGCCGACAGGGGAAATCAGTATCCGTACAAGCAAATGGAACAGCTTTTTAAATACGGTTACGTTCGGTCTGTTTTTTAAGAATACAGAGAAAGTGACAATCACTGCCGCAGATCAGGAATCTGGCGTGAAGTCGATAGCCTATTACATATCGGACAGCGGAATGACGGAGAAGCAAGTCAAAGCGCTGACGACAGAATGGAAAAATGTGGATGGGGATACCGTGGCATTCAATATCAGTGAAGATAAATCCTGTGTGGTGTATGCAAAGATTACGGATAATCAGGGGAACATGACCTATCTTTCCTCTGACGGCATGGTATTTGATGGGACGGCGCCGTCTATCAGCGGTGTCATCAATGGCAAAGCTTACTGTGAGCAGCAGATTGTGACGGCCAAGGATGAAAATCTGGAATCCGTAACAATAAATGGTGAAAAAGCAGACCTGCAGGATGGCGGTAAAGAACTGAGCCTGACTCTGGACATTGCATCCGGCGTACAAACGATCGAGGCAAAGGATAAGGCAGGCAATACTACTACGGTTACGGTAAATATGGGGCATCATTACGGGACGGAGTGGGAGTCGGATGAAACACAACATTGGCATGAATGCAGTAACAGTAACTGTGATGAAAGGTCAGACGTCGCTGCCCATACGAAAGATAGCGGAACCGTGACGAAGCCGCCAACAGAAACGGAAACAGGCATTCGGATCTATAAATGTACTGTCTGCGGTTATGTGTGGAGGGAAAAAATAGAGAAACAGCCTTCAGGCAGTGGGGGTAACAATGGTTCTGGCAATAATGGCAATGGGAACAATGGGCAGGGAAATAACAATAATCAGGAAAGTATAAATAATATCCTGGAAACGTCGTCCACAAATACTGCTGCGTCTACACTTGTCGAAACCACGGGAGTAAAACCGAAAACAGATACCACAAAACCAGGGAATGAATCAAAACAGGAAAATGTGCAGCAAAGCGGTAATGCCATAGAAGGCAGAGAACCTTTCATTAAGGGCGCAGATGGCAGAATTGGCGGGGATGTAATTCGTGCAGAGGAAGAAAGCGGCGAGAACATATCCGCCAGTGCGCCGACAGAAACGCTGGAATCCGGGAACACAGCGGATAGCGAAATAAATCCCAGGACCGGAGCGCCGTGGAGCCTATGGTGGTTTGCAGTGAGCGGCATAGTAGTGTTTATCATAGGGATTGGCGTATTCTTTGTGGTAAAGAGGAAAAGAGAAAATAGTTAAAGAACAAGTTGCAACAGGTTTTTAGAGTTTGCTTTGTCCCACGGAAAATGGATTTCCCAATTTTTATGATTGGCTTGCGCCATCGTTTATGTTACAATGTTATAGAATCATTGAAAAGTTAGGTTAGGGCACAGCGGATGAAGATAAAAAAGGCACTAGCAATCGGCGCGGTTCTGATGCTGATAGGCACGGGATGCGGCGCCACGGAAGAACCGGACAATTTAAGCAGCGGCATGGAAGCGGTGCAGAATCTGGAATATGAAGATGCGCTGCGCTATTTTAAGGACGCGCTGGAAAACGATGAAGATGAGAGACTGGTCTGCCGCGGTATGGGGCTGGCTTATATGGGATTGTCACAATATGAGGACGCCATAGCCTATCTGGAAAAGGCGCTGCAGTTAAGCGGCGGGAGTCCGAAGGAAATTGATTACGATATCAATTATTATCTGGCGACGGCTTATTATAAGAGCGGGCGGCAGGAAGATGCAATCGCGGTCTATGATGCAATCCTTGCGCTTCGTCCCAAGGATAAGGAAGCGTATTATCTGCGGGGCTGCGTGCGGCTGTACAATGGCGATTATGAAGGGGCAAAAGCGGATTTTGATGCGAGCCTGGCGCTGGATGCGCAGGATTATGACCGGCTGATTCAGATTTATCAGGTTTTAATAGACAATGGTTATAAAGATGTAGGAAGGGAATATTTACAGCAGGCGATAGCCGATCAGGAGAAAACCATTTCGGATTATAATATGGGGCGCATTTATTATTATCTGGAAGACTATGAGAATGCCAGAAACAGTCTGCTGCAGGTCAAAATTTCCTCAGATGCCGAGGCGACCTTATATCTGGGCAGGACTTATGAGGCGCTGGGCGATTATAATTATGCTGCCAGCATCTATAATGACTATACGCTAAAAGACCAGACCCATGCGGAAGTGTATAATCAGCTTGGCCTGTGCCGGATGCAGATGGGGGAATACGACCTGGCGCTGCTGGCTTTTCAGACGGCGATGAATATCGAGGGGAACGGGATTATGCAGTCTCTGAAATTTAATGAGATTGTCGCCTATGAATATATGGAAGATTATAAGACGGCGGCGGCATTGATGGGTAATTATCTGAAATCCTATCCCGACGACGCCCAGGCACAGCGGGAATACCGTTTTTTAAAGACGAGATAAAATTGATTTAGGAAGGAGCAGGGTATTAAGATGGAAAATACTTTTGTGCGTGTAAAAGGAATTATCAAAAGGGACGGCAGGTATCTGTTGGTGAAAAGGTGGGTGGACGACCATATCCCGGAGCCTTTTGTATGGGAGTTTGTCGATGCGGAAGTAAATCATGGGGAGTCTCCCGATGATGCAGTGCTTCATGCCATTCATGAGATATTATCCATTGATGGCAAAATCGAGAAAATAGAGTATACCTGGTCCAATCTCATCGGCGAAACGCATTGTGTCGGCATTGCCTATATCTGTTCTATTTCAGAAGAAGAGGAACGTAATATCGTTCTGGCGGAAGAGTACGGCGAGTATCAGTGGGTGGCAAGGGAGCAGTTTGAAGAGTATATTGAGAATCAGTATGTATTGCAGGATTTAAAAGGGAAAACTTTATAAAAAGGAGCAAAAAACGTTATGATTAATACGTTAATCCGTAATATTAAAAAGACCGGTGCGCCAATTGTGGCAGGATTGGATCCGATGTTAAAATATGTGCCGGAGCATTTGCAGAAACAGGCTTATGCGGAATATGGCGAGACCATGAAAGGCGCCGCAGAGGCAGTCTGGCTGTTTAACAAGGAAATTATCGACAACATATACGATTTGGTGCCGGCGGTCAAACCGCAGATAGCCATGTACGAACAGTTTGGCATCGAAGGGCTGGTTGTTTTTCAGAGAACGGTAGAATATTGTAAGCAAAAAGGGCTGGTTGTTATCGGCGATGTAAAGCGTGGGGACATCGGTTCCACTTCCGAGGCTTACGCGGTAGGGCATCTGGGAAGCGTCCAAGTGGGAAGTAAACTTTGCAGGGGCTTTGATGAAGATTTTATTACGGTGAATCCCTATCTTGGTTCCGACGGCGTGAAGCCTTTTATCAAAATCTGTCAGGAAGAGAAGAAAGGCATTTTCGTATTGGTCAAGACTTCCAATCCAAGCAGCGGGGAATTTCAGGACCGGCTTGTCAGGGAAGCGGAAGATGCCGGTGTGGACAGACCTCTTTATGAAATCGTCGGGAAAAAGGTTGCAGAATGGGGCGAGACCTGCATGGGGGAAGACTATAGCTATGTCGGCGCAGTCGTAGGCGCGACTTATCCGGAACAGGGGAAGACGCTGCGTAAGATGATGCCGAAAGCATTTATTCTTGTGCCCGGATACGGCGCGCAGGGCGGAAAAGGCGCCGATTTGGTGCATTTTTTCAACGAAGACGGGCTGGGCGCGATTGTAAATTCTTCCAGAGGCATCATCGCCGCTTATCAGCAGGAAGCGTATGCAAAGTACGGCGCGGAGCATTTCGGCGAGGCTTCCAGGGCAGCGGTGCTTGCGATGAAGGAAGATATCGCCGGGGCGTTGGAGCGGCGTTAAAGGGCAATATTTTTTCAAAAGGCTATGGCAGTAACGGCTGTAGCCTTTTTATTATATAGGAAATTGCGTAGGCGACGCGGAAGAATGCGAAGCGATTTTCTTGTATAATTAGACTTCTAACTGGTAGACAAAAGAAGGCAAGCAATGTCGGGACGCATGGAATTGCAGATAGTATACTGTAACTACAGCGAAGGAGGGCTAATCAATATGGAATGGATGGAAGTAATCAGGGAGGCAGTCCGTTATGTGGAAAAGCATATAACAGAGGATATTACCATGTATGATGTAGCAGAGTATGTCCATGTGTCCCCATTTTATTTTCACAAGGGATTTAGTATCTTGTGCGGATATTCGATAACAGAATATATCAGAAACCGCAGACTTGCGCTTGCAGGGCAGGAGCTGCTGGCGGAAGATAGTACGATTATGGAGCTTGCAATGAAATACGGATACGATTCCCCGGACAGCTTTACCAAAGCTTTTACCCGTTTTCATGGGCATTCACCTTCCGTTGTGCGAAAGGATAAGACCATGCTCAAGGCTTTTGCACCGCTGAAATTAACGATATCGTTGAAAGGTGGTTATGCTATGGATTACAGGATTACGAAAAAAGAGGCTTTTACGGTGCTGGCAGTGTCAAGGGAATTTAGCTGCCAGAATGCGAAACAGGACATTCCTGCCTTCTGGGAGGAGCATTATGCATCAGGAAACAGAGAAATGGTCTGTGGAATGTTTGGGATCTGCGGGATGGCTGGGATTAACAGCGATACGCAAAGGGACGACGGGCGTTTTGAGTATCTGATTGCAGATGTCTATAATCCCTCAAAGGACATTCCAGAGGGGGTTAAAATAAAAACCATTCCCGCATTAACCTGGGCGGTTTTCCCCTGCAGGGGTGCGCTTCCGCAGTCGTTGCAGGGTGTAAATGAAAAGATATTTTCGGAATGGCTTCCCGCCCTTCATGGATACGAGTTTGCGGCGGAATATTCTGTCGAGATGTATGATACACCGGACAAATATCCTAAGGGGACTGATGATGAAAATTATTATGCGGAGATATGGGTTCCAGTTCAGAAGGTGGAGGAGTAGGCGCACGGAAATCAATTTTCAGTCAGCTCCTTAACATAGACTGGCAGGACAGATAGAAATCTCACGAAGGTCCTTGAAAAACGCCGGTTCTTAGTGAAAAAGGCGCAACGCGGCTTTTGAACTTAGTACCGTTGCGTTTTTCACGGAGCGAGAGCGTGCCTTCGCGGGATTTCTATCTGCCCTGCTGCCTCAATATCTACATGCTGACTGAAAACTGATTTCCGTGGAGCAGGCGATTTTTTTGTAGATAATTGCGCAAGCAATTTTCTTGTTGACAGGGAAAGAATGGAGTGGTATCCTAGAATGTAGTTAGCATGAACTAACCGCTACGGGATAGAGTTCTTTTCGCAGTGGTTAGTCTGCACCTACATATAATTCCTGTATTTCACGAAAAACGGCGGCATTCGCAGGGGAAGATGTTTTGGGTAAAGCGGCATCGGTTCTGGGCGTGGGACGCCGTTTTTTGTGTGGGGCTGATCTTTAGTCCGTCTGCCATACAGGGTTATTTCCCATAAAATTTACTATGCCATTTCACCGCTTCCTCACGGTATTTCATGGCGGTGTCCATCAGTTCTTCATATTGGCTGCGGATACTCTGGATTAGCTGGTCGCGGTTGGAAATATCGGACTGCAGCCTGGCGATTTGGTTCTGTGTTTCCGTAAGGAGCGCCTTACTTTTGTCCAGTTCCGTCTGCGCAAGGGAAAGCATTCCCAAGTTTTGGCGGTTTTCTTCCTTACATTGGGCAAGTTCTTCAAGTGGGATGGAATGCTCCGGTATCAGCTTGTCGCATTGGAGCGATTCATTGATGGAAAAAATAAATTCTTCCGTATCGTGGGAAAGCCATACGAGGAGCCTGGAGCCGACAGATAGAATGTGGAGTTCGGGCAGCGAGGCAAATACCGCTTCGCCGGAAGCAGAGGGCGTCAGTTGGGATGAAAAAAGCGTTTCTGGCAGTGATAGCTTTTGTCTGGGCGAAAGTGGAAGGAGTGAGCGTAGGCAATAGCTGTTATCAACGGGGTTTTTGACGAAATAGAACAGTATCAGCGTCTGTCCGATTGCTGCGATTTGCGGGTAAAAGCAATCGGGTGTACTGAGGCTGCTTATTTTATATAAATCATCCCGTTCGATGACGCTTCGCAGCAGGATATCCCGGCTGGTGTTCTGATAAGCGTAGTAAATAGTGTTATTGTAAACAATATCGGAAAGGTCAGAGGCGTAATCATTGCAAAGAATAATGGGTCTGGTCAGATTTTCCCCGACTGAGGTTCTTAGACAGATATAATTCCTGGTACTGTATAAAATCAGATTTTGTTCCGTATCAACCGCATATACATTCCCCATAAGAATAACCTATGATATTTCTTTTTCCTATAATTATATGGCACATGATAAGAAAAAATAACATATTATAAGGTAAAATAACTAAAAAAGAAGGGTAAATGGCTTATGGCGAAATGTAAATCTGGAAAATGTGGATGCAAGGCAAGGATTGTCAGCAATGTGGTCCAGAATATGCAGGGAAACAACTGTATAGATGTATGCGTCAATCCAATCTGTGAGCCGCCCAAGGTACTAAGCCTTATGGCGCCATTGATTTATGATGAAATCGGAATTAATCTCTGCACTTCTTTTACGCTGGGTACAGATATTTCAACAACTTATCCAACAGCAGTGTCGGCAACGGCGCATGTGCTGAATATCAGTTATACCTACGGTGATGGAGACGTTGTGATTGAGGCGATTACTGGCAGACCTAATTGTTATGTCGTTACTTTGTCGAATCTGACGATTGAGTTTGCCGTCAATCTTTATGACGAAAACTGCAGACTGCTGGCTACGCTTTACCCCACGGCTGTTTATCTGCCGCCGGAAACGACCGCGGCGACCTATGATGAAGATACCAATCCGACTTCTGTAGAGCTGGAAATTTTTGCTCCCTATGGAATCAGCTATGATGCAGGGGCGACTGCAGATGCGGACCCGACCCCGAACATCAATTATGTTGGTTTTCTGGCAAGCAACAACTATATCAGACAAGGTTTAAACCTTTATGCGATGGCGAAGGTTCTGGGATTTGATACGGACGACGATACGATTACGGTTGGTCTGACGCTTGTACTGCAGAGCCTGTATTTTGCAGGATATAATGTAGAAAGCGCAGGAAAGATTAACACGCCGAAAGGCAGCCTGATTACGCCGGATAATAGCAGTTGTCTACGCTTTGTTGCAGGCGATCTGCTGGATTTGGCGATTAAGCCTCTGCAGCTTGGTCCTCCGCTTTGCGAGGAGCAGTATAAGGAAAGCTGCAGCGTTCCATGTAATTCCTGCTGTGGAACAGGCGGCGGCGCCGGCGATGACACGACTGTGCTTCCCGGCATCGGCGGCGGAGCAGCAGCTGCTACTGGAAACACCGGAGCAACGACTACCGGAAACACTGGAGCTGCGACAACCACTGGAAATACTGGCGATACGGAAAGCTAATCAAAGCAGTAGGCTGTGGGTCAAACCGCAGCCTATCAACAAAAAGGTGCAAAGTTCCGGTAGTTCATGGACTTTGCACCTTTTTATTAAATTAAGTTTTAATATTCAAGGTCTGTGTTATCCTAGTTCTAAATTAGTTTGACAATTTATGCGGTTACTATTAAAATGAAACCAGAGAGGTGATAAATACGGAATTTGAATGGGATGAGCAAAAAGAATTATTAAATATAAAGAAGCATCATATTGTTTCACTATTGCAAAACAAGTATTTAATGATGTAAACAGAATCGAAATTTACGATATACAGCATAGTATGGAAGAAGATCGTTATAATACAATAGGTATGGTAGGGGATGTTTTATTCGTGGTGTATACAGAGCGAAAGGAGAAGATACGCTTGATTTCTGCAAGGTTGGCGACAGAAAAAGAAAGGAGTTTATATTATGATAACAGCAACCTTATCTAAAGACGAAGAACTAACAGATGAAGATAAAAAGATGCTGGAAGAAGCAAGAAAGCATCCAATTACTTATGATGAAGATTCGCCAGAGCTGACTCCCGAAATGGAAAAGGCATTTAGACTGGCGGCAAAAACAAGAAATAGATTAAGGGCATAAGATAATCCATTACAAATTCATAGGGCATTAGAAACCCTTGAATCTGTAATGGATATTTTTACATTTTTAAATGGTATATCCTCGTCACTTTACAGGATGGGATCCTTTAATACCCAAAATAAGTTATATCCTCAACCTGAGTCGTCGTCGCAGTGACCTCGCCGGAAGAAAAAAGAACCGTCTTATTTCGTTCTATTTCTACGCTGCGGTTATCAAAATCGGCGTCCCCTTCCCGCAGGGCGGTAATGTTTGTGATTTCGCCATAGCGGTTTCTATGGACGGTGATATCCACATCGCCGGTTTCACGGGACTGATAATAGCCGCGGGTTTCGTCGGTAAAGGTGCGGACAGGTGCATTCTGGTAGAGGAAGAAGCCGTTTTTATCCTGCGTAAGTTCCCATGCCGCATATTCTTTGGATAGTTCCTCATCATCGAGTAGGACAAAATGAAAGGAAAAAGCGCTTTTTTCCACACGAAACTCCTTAGATAAGGCGTCCCGCATCTGCGTTTCCAGCAATAGGGAATCATTGGTGGAGTCCGTCCGCAAAATATCGGAAATAATAGCTACCGCCCGTTTCTCAGGATAGGTTCCCAGCGCAATATCGCGCGTCAGCTCTACCTGGACGCCCCAGCGGGACATGGTCGGGGCGTACATAAAAGGAGTCAGATGGGTCAAAAAAGGAGCCTGCATACCGCTTGAAAACAGAAGAATACTGCTTGTAAGGAATACAGCTGTCGCTGCAAACAGGAACACCGAGGTTTTCTTGTAATGCAGGATATTCTGGACACGTCTTTCGACTTCTGTCTTGGAAAATGCGCTGTAGAGCAGATTGCTGCGGTTTCCGGTAATTGCCATAGCAAGCAGACTGTAGGCATAACTTTTCCTGGCTTCCTCATCATGATACTGTCTTAGGACGGCTTCATCGCATGCCGCTTCTAAGTCCGAAGAGAGCAGTCTGGACATCAGCCAGACAAGCGGGTTGAACCAATGCAGACAGAGCGCGGCAAGCATCATGGTCTTGAGCCAGTTATCTTTGCGCCGGATGTGCATGGTTTCATGGGTGAAAATATGGCGCAGCAGCCCGGTATTCCCGAAATCCATGCGGGTTGGAAGGTAGATGCGCGGCGCCAGCAAGCCGCACACCAGAGGGGAAGCAATCCCGTCATTGGAAAAGACAAGAATGTGTCCCATATCGATATCCCTGAGAATTTCGTTTATCGTTTCATTGTGCTCTATCAGCAGACGGTTTTTCAGTTTCATGGAATAGCGGTATTTCTGAAATAATAAAATACCGAGTGTTATTAATAGCCCTAGGACATATAGCACAGGCAGAGAAAATTGTCTGAAAAAAGAACCCAGCGTACCGTTATAAGCTCCATAGGGTGAAAACGTGACTGCTACGGCGTTGGCAGTATCCTGCATACCCGAAACAGCGGTTGTTTCGAGGACGCTGTCTGCGGTCTCGGAAGAGTTTCCGGCAGTATCGCCGTCTGTGGCTTCGGCAGAGTTTCCGGGAGTATCGCCATCTGCAGCTTTGGCAGAGTTTCCGGGAGTATCGCTGTCTGCAGCTTTGGCAGCATTCCCTGCAGCATCATCGGTCTTTGCAGAGTTCCTGGCAGCATTTCCGGCAGTATCATCAATCCGGGCAGCGCTCCCGGAAATATCCTGAGATTTATTGCTGCCTTCCGCGATATCTTCTGTAACGGCGGCAATAGCGACATCTTCGCTCCAGGTATCTGAGGAAAGATAGGACAAAAGCTCATCGGGTACTTTGACGCTTAAAGGGCTGCTTAGTGAAAACGGTACAAGCAGACGCAGAAGCACGATAAACCATAGAACCGGAAAAACAAATTTCGGCAGTTTCTTTTTCAAGAGTGCCCGTAAAAGCAGGGTGATGACAATCATCAGACTCCCCCAGACTGCCATGAGGGGAAAGGGCATGTTCATTCCAAAATGCAGCATATTATTTCGCCTCCTTAATCATCCGGGCAAGACGCGCAGCGTCTTCCTCCGATATTCCTTGGTTTTTTAGAAATGATGAAAAAAACAGTTCACTGGAACCGCCGAACATCTTGTCGATTAATTGTTCGGTTTCGCTCTGTGCCGCCTCGTCTCTGGTGACAAGCGGTTTACATAAGAAATTTGGCTCTTCCCGTTCAATCGCGCCTTTTTCAATGCATTTCTTGATAACAGTATAGGTGGTGTTTTTGTTCCATCCGATGCTTTTGGACAGCACGTCCACAATCTCGCGGGCGGGCATATTGCCCTGCGACCACAAAACTTCCATGACTTTTAATTCGGAATCAAATAGTTTCATAGTGTGATGCTCCTTTCTGGACTAATCATAGTCAGGCGTTTGCGAAACGAAGATTGTGCAGACGTCCGTTGCGCAGAAGATACAATCCAACGCAGGCACGCTCCCGCTACGGTTCAAACGCAGCGATACTAAGTTCAAAAGCCGCGGTGCGTCTTTTTCACTAAGTACCGGCGTTTTCACAGTACCTGCTTATGGATTGTATCTTCTGCGCAACTACACATTGTTGAAACTTCCGTTTCGCAATTATCTACTAAGCACAGTACCGCCGTTTCAGACTATTGGAGTAGTCCATTTATTTCTTATAGACTATCACAGTAGTCTGTAAGTGTCAAGAGCATTTTTAAAAGATTCTGGAGATTCGGACAGCATGGTGATGGTTTTCAAGATATCTGCGGTATTGCAAGCTTTCCGGTTTTTCTGATAAGCAAAGAAGCTGCCATAGACGCGGTAAGTGAGGGAAGTGCAAAAAAAGGGGTTTTTATCCAGTTCTGGATATCGTTTGATGATATACTGGCGTAGCTGCGTTTCGATACTTTCCGGCAGGATATTGGAGCGGGAGCCTGAGAATAAAGTATTAATCAGGTTTTCCTGTTCAAAGACAGCGGTATACAAAGCTACGGTAAATGCTGCCGGATCTGACAGAATCAGTTCCGGTTCGCCGATGCTTTTGATGACGTCGCTGATAACCTGCTGTTCTAAGGCGGCGGATAAATCATAAATATCCTTGTAATGCAGGTAAAAGGTCGCTTTGCTGATTTCCGCCAGTTGGGCAAGCTCTTTGATGGTGATTTTTTCTAACGGTTTGTGTGCACGCAGCTGCAAAAATGCATTCTGAATACTGCGGATGGTCTTTTTTTCACGAATGTCCATGATGAGGTCTCCTTCCATTTTCAAAAAATAGACAATTCCTTAAATCCGTCCAATATTTTACATCCCCTTTATTTTGCCCATACCAATATCTGTTCCAATCCCTTACAATAAATATAGTACAATAATAGACACGAGTCAAATAACTATGAAAGGACGGGAGGATTTTTCTATGGACATGCTTGGATTTTATACAGGACAGATATTTGACGCCTACGAATACCTCGGAGCGCACATTGTCCCGGAAGGCGTTGTGTTCCGGGCGTTTGCACCGAATGCGAAAGGGGTGAGTCTTCTGCATGGGCAGCGGGAAATCCCTATGAATGCGGTTTATGACGGCAATTTTTACGAACTGCTGTTGCCAGATGCTAAAGAAGGGGATTTGTACGAGCACCGGGTTTACGGTCAGAATGGGGAAGCCGTGGATCACTGCGACCCCTATGGATTCGGGATGGAGCTTAGACCGGAGCATAAGTCCATCATCCGCAATCTGGGCGATTATACTTTTCAGGACGAGAAGTGGATGAGAAACCGGACGGCGATGAAAGACAAGCCGCTGAATATTTACGAGCTGCATCTTGGTTCTTTTAGGCGAAAAGGGGAGGCGCAGGAGTGGTTTTGCTATGAAGAACTGGCGGATGAGCTGATTCCTTATCTGAAAGAAAACGGTTACAATTATGTGGAATGTATGCCGCTTAGCGAGCATCCCTGCGATGAGAGCTGGGGGTATCAGAACACGGGATTTTATGCGCCTACGAGCAGATACGGGACAGCAGCCGGACTGATGGCGTTCGTGGATAAGCTGCACCAGAACGGGATAGGCGTTATCCTGGATTTCGTGCCCGTGCATTTTGCGGTTGATGCCTATGGGCTTGCCCGGTATGACGGTTCCGCTTTATATGAATACCCGCATTCCGCCGTGGGCGTGAGCGAGTGGGGCAGTTATAATTTCATGCATTCCAGAGGGGAAGTCAGGAGTTTTTTACAGTCCAACGCACAATACTGGCTGCAAGAATACCATTTCGACGGATTGCGCATGGACGCCATCAGCCGCATTATCTACTGGCAGGGTGATGAGCGGCGGGGTGTAAATGGGAATGCCGTGGATTTCATCAAGGTAATGAACCGGGGGCTTAGGGAGCGGAACAAAGGCTGCATTCTGGCGGCGGAAGATTCCACCAATTTCCCGAACGTGACCTTGGATGCAGCGCAGGGCGGACTAGGATTTGATTATAAATGGGATATGGGATGGATGCACGATACGCTGGAGTTTTTCAAACTTCCGCCTGAACAACGTAAGCAGGAATATCATAAACTGACTTTTTCCATGATGTACTATTATAAAGAACAGTATCTTCTGCCTTTTTCCCATGACGAGGTAGTGCACGGCAAGGCTACGATTCTGCAGAAAATGAACGGACAGTATGAGGATAAATTCCCCCAGGGCAGGGCGTTGTATACTTATATGATGATGCATCCGGGCAAAAAGCTGAATTTCATGGGCAATGAAATCGGGCAGCTTCGGGAATGGGACGAAAAACGGCAGCAGGACTGGGAGCTTTGCGAGTACCCGATTCACGACGCGTTTCATTGTTTCATGAAAGAACTGAATCAGCTCTATCTACAACACCCGGCGCTATACGAACAGGATTTTACGCAGGCCGGCTTCCGTTGGCTGGACTGCCATCAGGAAGAGGCGGTCATCTATGTCATGGAGCGGGTAAGCGCTGGGGAAAAAATCGTGGCGGCATTCAATCTTTCCGGTCAGGACATAGAGGATTACAGGCTTTCCTATGAGGGTATATCCGGGGTGACGCTGCTGCTTGATACAGACTGGAAACGCTTTGGCGGTAAAACGGATGAGACAGAAAGCATCATAAAAGCAGAAAACGGAGTATTCCATCTTTCCCTGAACAGGTTTTCGGCGGCGGTTTTTGCGGTGCAATCCTAAGAAAACCGGCTTGGCGTAAATTAATGTTAAGTTATGTTTGAAAAAAAGAAAATTTTTTTGTATAATGAAATCACGGCGGGGGCTGAACAATCTTAATAATTATTATGGGGAAAGGTGGGCAAACGCCGTTGAAAACAGATACAATAACGAAAGATTATGTAAAAGATACAGGGATATTTGCGGATATTTTTAACTATTATATTTATGGCGGCAGACAGGTTATTTGTCCTGAGAAGCTTATAGAGCGGGATTCCGCCAAGATAGCGCTGCCATATGGCGATGATGGCGCTGTAGTTCCGGTGCAGAAGTTCCGTGACGTGCAGAAATTGTATGCCGCCATGACGGACGGGAAGATGGAATATGTGCTTTATGGCGTAGAGAACCAGACGGAAATCCATTATGCTATGGCAGTAAAGAATAACCTATATGATGCACTGGAATATGCAGCCCAGGTAGAAGAAGCCGCAAAGTCGCATCGGAAGGAAATGAAAAATAAGGCAGAGAGATGCCGAGGCAAAGAGCAAGGCGGAGGGGATAAAAAGACTCCAAATTCGGGTGAATTTTTGGGCGGCTTCTGGAAAGAGGACCGATTGATACCGTCCATTACAGTAACTATTTTTTTCGGTTCGGAAGAATGGGATGGACCGTTAAGCCTGTTTGACATGATGGATATATCGGACCGGAATGTACTTGAGTGTATGGATAATTACCATGTACGGCTGATTGCGCCGGCGCAGATGTCAGATGATGAAATCATGAAATTTCATTCCAGTTTAAGAGAAGTCCTGCTTTTTATCAAATATTCTAAGGATAAGGAAAATCTAAGCAGAGTCCTGAAAATGAATGAAAAGCGTTTCCGCAAAGTGGAACGCAGGGCGGCAGATGTAATCCAGGCGATTACAAATGCGAACATGAAATATAATACGAGCGAGGTGAAAGTAGATATGTGTCAGGCTATTAAGGAAATGCGGGAAGAAGAAAGACAAGAAGGTAAACAAGAAGGTGAGTTGAAGAAGGCTAAAGAAGTATCCAGAAGCTTTTATGAACTTGGCATAGATGTTGAAAAGATTGCGCAAGGCGTGGGATATAATGTAGAAACAGTAAAAGGCTGGATAGGTATTGAATAACGGCTGGGAAATATGCTAAATGAATGAAAATGATAAGAAAAACCGGAATGGCTCAGGCTGTTCCGGTTTTTTTAGAAATTGAAAATTCATTTATCGTAAGCGCTTACGAATTAATTAGCAAAACCCCCTTGACAGACTCCCTCATCTATGCTAAATTTAAATTGGTTTAAACGTTTAAGCAAATCAGATATCTTCATTTGATTTGCTTCCTTATTACCCGTTAGTTTAAACGGTTAAGCAATCTCAAAAGCTGGAAGAGCAAAATGAGAATCAGAAAGCAAAACGAAAGCTGGAAGAGCAAGACGAGAATCAGAAAAGCAAGACCAAAACCTAACAGGGAAAATCAAAAATCTAATTAAGAAAGGTTGGGGGAACGATGAGAAAGAGATTTTTTACAAGAAAAATGGCTGTCTGCCTGCTGGCGGTGGGGATTCTGGGGCTGACTGCCTGCGGGACGAATCAGGATGCAGCGGGGGACGTCCAGAGCGTAGGGACAGAGGATGTTCAGGATACACAGCCGGAAGATGCGCAGCAAATGGAAGGGGAAGCGGAGCCGGCAGTAGAACCGGCGGGTAAGCATGTCGTGACTTTTTTGGACGATGACGGAACGACCGTACTGGATACTGTAGAGGTAGAGGATGGCGCGCTGGCGGAATCTTATGTGCCGGAAAAAGAAGGTTACACCTTTGCGGGATGGTTTGCAACGCCCAATAAGAGCCATCGGTTTGATTTTTCAGCGGCGATTACGGACGATACTTCTATCTTTGCCGGATTTGTTTCTTATGTGGAGGATACCAGGGAATACGCGATTCTTGGCAGCGGCAAGAGTCCGGTACTGATGGAATCTAACTGGGGAAAAGTGATTGAAGAGCAGCACATGATGGCGAAGGAAGAGAATGCCGATGCCAATGTGTATACGATTACACTGGATTTGGAAACGGGCGACGAATTTCAGTTTGCGATTAACAGCTCTTGGGAAAATCAGAGGGGTTATGGTTATCTATCCTCTATTGAACTAGACGGTGTGGAGTATTTTGCCAATTCCGGCGGTCTGGGCGATACGAGCGTGAAGCGTTCCAATATCAAAGTAAGCGTTGCAGGAAACTATACGTTTACGCTGACGACCTATCCAGGCGAGGATTTTTATGATGAGGGGGCGGCGAATTATTCAGAAGCGAATAAAGAATGTTTCAATGTGAATCCCTATGATACCATCGAATGGACTTACAATGGGGAGTCTTCTACTGGAAGTGTGGATATGCAGACGGATTATTATATCAAGGGTGCAAAGATTACCGGTTGGGAAGACGTTTATTCGGAGGAAACGAAATTTTCGGAGCAGGACGGCATTTATACCTTGACGGTAGCGTTAGAAGAAGGAGATGAATTTATGTTTACTTCTATGGTTACGGCGGGCGATGTGGAAAGCGTCGGCAATGAATACATTCGTTTTACGAATATTGCAGAAGATGATACGGATAGTCTGTCCCATGTGACAGGCATGGAAAATGCCAATCTGGTGGCGGCGGAAAGTGGAACTTACGTTTTCACTTATGATCCGGCGACACAGATACTGACGGTGGACGTTAAATAAAAATATGATGTTTCTCAGTCGGGGTTCTCTGCAGTGCATTTTCCACGCATTGCAGCAGCGCCCCCGCTTTGGCGGCGGACATGGAAGGGGCGTAATAAACCCAGTTTTTATCCTGCAAAAGCGTATGGAGCGTAAAATCGGTCAGCAGAAGATTCTGATTGGATATGCCGCTTAGCTCCCCATAGTTGTCAAGGAAGCGGATATCAGGAAAAGACTCTTTCAAAAGAGCTTCTTTTTCCTGATTGGCGGTTGTCAGCATGAGCGTCTGATAAGGCTCCCCGTGAAAATGGGCGTCGGCTTCTTCTTTTAGTTTCTGATAGTCTGTATTGATTTGGAAAAAAAGCGGGTCGTTGATGATGCAGTCCAGGGCCGTCAAAGGGATGAAATTATTATCACCGAGATTGTGAAAATATTCTGACGAAATATCATAACAAATAATAGCATCCGCCTGATCACATTTTTCATTATAGTGCTCGTTTAAAAAGAGCAACTCGTAGTTTTTTTCATGAAAAAACTGTGATAGGAACTGGATGGTATGAAGCTGTTCCGCCTTTTTTAAGACGGAAGCATCGGGGGAAAGCAGGATAGCAAGGAGATGCTTGGAATTGGTTGCCAGCGCTTTTGCCGCCTGATTGGGGGTGTAATTAAGCAGGTTGATGACCTGGAGCACTTTTTTGCGGGTAGCGTCGCTGATGCGTAAATCGGTGCGGTTGTTAACCACATAAGAAACCGTAGCAACGGAAACGCCCGCCTCTCTGGCAACATCTTTAATCGTAACCTTGCGGCTCATACTCTTCCTCCTTTAACAAAACATACTTTATTCATTATTCAGAATTTCAAATCATTTGTCAACAGGAAAGTGTAATATTTGGGGAAAGGAAAGGTTGAAAAATAAGCTCGATAGCTTATTTTTCAACCGGCAATTTGAGTCAGAGCCTCAAATGTGCCATGAGCGCAGCCGAGAATTTGAGATTCTCGGCGCGATGTCATCGCAGTAAACTGCTCTGACATGGAGGAGTACAATGAATCACTATGCTATTTTACATATACCGGATTCCCGTTATTGCTTTGCCAGCAGCCAGAGGGAGTTGGTTTTGCGGCTGCGTATGGCAAGGGAAGATGAGGACGTCAGGGTCACGCTGGTTTATGCCGGAAAATATGATTTTGCCATTAAAAGAAATCAAATAGAAATGAAGGTCTGTTACCGTGATAAGCTTTATTCTTATTATGAAATCAAGATGCAGCTTACAGACGTTCGTTTCGCCTATATCTTCCAGTTGGAAGAGGCGGGAAAAGTCTATTATTACAGTGAGGATGGCATCACGGAGTCCTACAATTTTAAAGAAGGGTTTTACAATTTTTTCCAGATGCCCTATATCAATAGCAATGATGTGTTGGAAATCGTGGATTGGATGCACGGCGCCGTGTTTTATCAGATTTTCGTAGACCGTTTTTATCGGGGGGATTTGGGGAAAGATACAAGTTATGTTACGATGGAGTGGGGGGATATCCCGACGCCTAAAAGTTTCGCCGGAGGAGATCTCAAAGGCGTTACGGAAAAACTGGATTATTTAAAAAGCCTTGGCGTGAACGCAGTCTATCTGACGCCGGTTTTTGAATCCGTTTCCAACCATAAATACGATATCAGCGATTATAAGAAGGTAGACCCCCAATTTGGGGATGCCAAGGATTTGAAGGCTCTGGTAGCGCAGGCGCATTCGATGGGGATCCGGGTGATTTTAGATGCGGTGTTTAATCATTGCAGCATGAACATCGCGCAGTTTCAGGACGTCCTTCAGAAAGGGCGAAAATCCCCCTATTATCATTGGTTTCTCATAGAGGGCGAATATCCTGATTCGGAAAAAGGAAATTATGAGTGCTTTGCGGCGTGTCATTATATGCCGAAATGGAATACGGCGAATGAAGCGGTGCAGGATTTTCTCATCGATATCGCCCTTTACTGGATACGGGAAGCGGATATCGACGGCTGGCGGCTAGATGTATCCGATGAGGTGTCCCATGCGTTCTGGCGGCGGTTCCGCCGGGAAGTCAAAGCGTTAAAGAAAGACTGCGTTATCATCGGGGAAAACTGGCATGATGCGTATCCTTATCTGATGGGCGACCAATACGACAGTATCATGAATTATTCTTTTACCAAGGCGTGTCTGGACTATTTTGCCAAAGGAAGGTTTACTGCGGCGGACATGGCGGATAAATTAAACGGCAATCTGATGCGCAATATGGAACAGGTAAATGTTATGATGCTGAATCTTTTGGATTCCCACGATACCCACCGCTTTTTCTCAGAGGTCTCTGGGGATAAAGATAAACTGCTGGCGGCAATCGCCTTAGAAATGGTTTTTCCTGGCGCACCCTGCATCTACTATGGCACGGAAATCTGTATGGAAGGCGGATACGACCCGGATTCCAGAAGATGTTTCGACTGGGACGAAACGCATTGGGATAGGGATATGCTTGCTAAGATAAAGGAGCTGACCGCGCTGCGGGCAAATCCGGTTTTACAATACGGTACGGTGCATATTTTTGAGGAAAAGGGAATGCTCTGTGTGGAAAGGGTGTATCAGGAAAAGCGCATTTTGCTGCAAATCAATTTGTCCGGGCAAGGGAAAGCGGTATCGCTGGAAGAGGGAAAAATTTTGTGCAGTCATTTGTATGAGGCGGAGTTGGCGGATAAAGGGTTTGTGATTGCTTGTCAATAGGATATAGGTGATTGCGAAACTAAGATTTTGCAGCCGTCCGTTGTGCAGAACATACAATCCAACGCAGGCACGCTCTCGCTACGGTTCAAACGCAGCGGTACATAAGATGCCAGAATACGGCATCTAAGTACCGGCGTTTTCACAGTACTTGCTTATGGATTGTATATTCTGCGCAACTACACATTTCTAAATTTTAGTTTCGCAATTATCCTAAATAGAGATATAGGTAATTGCGAAACTGTTTATAATCTTGCTTCCAACAAGGCAAAAGTCGAT
>JAMPFM010000061.1 GCA_023664455.1 Blautia sp. | reverse complement strand
TGCAATTCATTCAAAAAAATTGATTTTAGGTCTTGACTTTTAATAGTTAGTCTTTAATTTCATAATAGTATTTTATCATGTATCAGCCAAAACATACAACAACTAATCTAATAAACGGTGATAACACCTACACCTTACCATTGGTGAATTTATAGACAAGAATATTCTATCTCAACCACTTCCCTCCTTTCACCTTACAAAACACCACCGCCACCCCCGTACTGATAAACGTCGCCACAATCGCCGGGGCAATCACTGCCGCCGGATTGACGCTGCCGTACTGCTGCCGGTATACAATCATGTTGACAGGAATCAGCTGTAAGGACGAAATATTCAAGATAAGAAAATCGCACATTTCCTTTGAAGCGGTGCGCTCTTTTTTCCCAAAAATACCCTCTCTCTTCCCTGCGTCACCATCCGCAAGCCGCTTCTCATCAAATGCTTTTCTATCCGCTAAGTACTCCGGATTCCCCCGCTCCGCTTCCAGCTTCGCCAGTTCTTCCATCGCCTTCAAGCCCGCCGGCGTGCACGCCCAGCCAAGTCCGAGGATGTTTGCTATCAGATTCGTGGAAATATACTCCCTTGCCGGGTGATTTTTGGGGATTCTTGGAAAAAGGAAGGTGATAAAAGGGGAAATTCCTTTGGTCATTGCCGCAATCAGTCCCGATTTTTTGGCAATTTCCATCAGTCCTACCCACAAGGACATAATGCCTATCATCGTAATGCACAAGGTCACTGCTTCCCCCGCAGAATCCAGCGCCGCATTCGACACTTCTTCAATATTGCCAGTAAATGCGCCGAAAATAACACCCACCAGAATCATAAATGCCCAGATATAATTTAACATAAATACAAAAAAGCACGCTATGAAAACCGAGTGCCCTGTTGCGCAGTTTCTATAAAACAGACAACCTGGCAGACTCGAAAATATGCGTGCTATTCCTTCTTTTTCTTATTCTATTTTATGTATCGTTTGAGGGCGCTATGATTGCTTTTTCTGTGAAAACAAACACCTGACTGCCTTGTACCTATTGCATCTGGAAATTTCTGCGCCCAAAGGCTTCTACCATTCAATCACCGCAGACCCCCATGTAAGTCCTGCCCCAAAGCCGGCTAAAACAATTTTCATGCCGGGTTTCAACAGTCCTTTCCGGTTCATTTCATCCAGTAAAATGGGCACGCTGGCGGCGGAAATATTTCCGCAGTGGTCTAAGCTGATAGGGAATTTTTCCTCAGACACTTTTAAGCGTTTTGCCACAGACTGTACGATTCTGATATTTGCCTGATGCAGTGCAAAATAATCGATGTCTTCTATCGTCAGTCCGGCTTCACGGATTGCGCGCTGGATGGATGCGGGCACCGTCGTTACGGCAAATTTGTAAACTTCCTGCCCATCCATAGAAGTATATTGTAGCTTTTCGGAATTTTTTATCAGAGGATTATTGTTTTTTCTGTTTTCACAGGCAAGTACCATGCCTTTCGCCCCATCGCTGCCCTGGTCGTAGGCAAGCAGTCCCGTTTCATCAGCGCGCACTACGGCTGCTCCCGCGCCGTCGCCAAAAAGGACGCAGGTGCTTCTGTCGTTCCAGTTCATAATCTTGGATAAGGTTTCCGCTCCCAGAATAAGCGCAGTCTTATAAACGCCCGCCTTGAAAAAGGCATCCGCTGTATGCAGGGCAAACATAAAACCGGAACAAGCTGCATTGATATCAAATGCGACCGCCCGCTCTGCGCCGATTGCCGACTGTATCTCACATGCAGTAGAGGGCGTTATATAGTCGCCTGTAATCGTGCCCACGATAATCAAGTCTATTTCCTGTGGTGAAACGCCCGCCTGTTCCATCGCTCTTCTGGCGGCTGTTACAGACATGGACGCGGTCGTCTCTTCTTTGACCAGACGCCTTTCCCTGATGCCTGTCCGGGAGCGAATCCACTCATCCGATGTATCCATGATTTTCGACAAATCTTCGTTCGTCACTATGGTATCCGGCAAACAGCTTCCGGTTCCTATAATCCTTGTTCTCATTCTCTTATCCTATCCTTTATAAAACTTTTCCCTACGGTCGAAACTCCGTCATAATATCCTTTACATACTCCAACTTATCCGCCCGGTATGCATTGGCGCCGCAAAAAAGAAGCGCCTGTTCCACATTTCCCTCAGCCGCGTTAATCAGCGCGTCTGTAATGCAATAGGGCGTCTGCGCCGGGTTGCAGGTTTTCACACAAAGATGGCATTGCACCGGGGGAATCCGTCCCTCTTTCGCCTTTTGTAAAAAGGAATTGCGGATAGCTCTACCCGGCATTCCAACGGGGCTGTTGACAAGGGTAATATCTTCTTTTTTTGCGCGAATATAACTTTGTTTATAAGTTTCGTCGGCGTCGCATTCATAAGTCGTCACAAAGCGGGTCGCCATCTGTACGCCGGATGCTCCCAGCTTTAAGTAATGCTCCATATCTTCTCTTGTATAAATGCCGCCCGCCATGATAACCGGTATCCGCACTTGATGTTCCTTCTCTACTTCATGGACTTTCTGAAGGATGCCCTCAATCTCTTTCTCATATTGCAGGGCGTCCAGATTTGCTAACTGTTCCATCGAAAATCCAAGGTGTCCACCCGCCAACGGTCCTTCTATTATAATTGCATCGGGGACTTTCTGATATTTTTTCAGCCAGTACTTCATAATGACCTGTACGGATTTCACGCCGGAAACGATGGGAATCAACTTCGTCTCGCAATCCCCGGCAATCGCCGGTAAATCCACGGGCAGACCCGCGCCCGAAATAATTAAATCCGCACCGGCGTCTACCGCTGCCTTGACATATCCTTCATATTTCTTCGTCGCCACCATGATATTGACGCCGATAATGCCGCCTTTTGCCAACTTCCGCGCTTTCACGATTTCTGTCTTAATGGCTCTTAAATTACAGCCGATGGGGTCTTTGTCAAAATCCGGGTCGCGATATCCTATCTGTGCCGTAGAGATAATGCCGATTCCGCCCTGCGCCGCTACCGCGCCCGCAAGCCCCGACAGACTGACGCCTACGCCCATTCCGCCCTGTATTACAGGTACTTTCGCAACAAGATTTCCAATGATGAGAGGTTCTATTTTCATTCTAATCCCCCTATTATCCATGTCCAGACTGTTTATCCGCAGTTTAACTGTAATCAGGGCATATTTGAAATCCTGATTCAAATTGTTTTCCCTGCATTACTGCCCATCCCCGATTGCAAAAGTAAGTTCCGCCACGACTACCAGCTTTCCGTCCACATACGCTTTGGCGGAGCCTACGCCGATAGGTCCTTTTACTTTGATAATTTCTGTTTCCAGCTTCAAAACGTCTCCCGGCGTCACTTTTCCTTTGAATTTTGCCGAATTAATTGCGGCGAAGTACGCCGTCTTCCCACGAAATTCCGGCTGACTCAAAATCGCTACCGCACCGGTCTGCGCCAGCGCCTCTATAATCAATACCCCCGGCATGACCGGCTCTGATGGAAAATGTCCGGCAAAATAAGGTTCATTATAAGAAACGCATTTTTTGGCTACCGCCTTCACACCCGGTTCCAGTTCCTCTACCGTATCCAACAGCATAAAGGGCTGTCGGTGCGGAATAATTTCCATAATTTCTTTTGCGGTTAATACTGACATTGCGACTGCCTCCTGTTTTTTATTTACAAGATGAATAATTTTATCGTTGAAAAATCTCTGATTCTTATAACCATGTCCCTTTCTCAACGTGCGAATTTATGTGCTCAAGACATCTACGATGTCAGCACAAATTTGCGGTTGAAAGAATGCAATTCTTTTAACCTTTAACCTATATATTTCTTCACAAGCAGACTCGCATTGTGACCGCCAAATCCAAGGGAATTGGATAGCGCATACAGAAATTCCTCTTCTACCGGTTCTTTACAATAATCTAAATCGCATTCTTCGTCCGGTATCTGATAACCCACCGTTTTATGGATATAGCCTTCCTGCAGCTCTTTTACGCAGGTCACAAATTCAATCGCGCCCGCCGCTCCGAGCAGGTGCCCTATCATGGATTTCGTGGAATTAATCCTGATGTCTTTCGCATGTTCGCCAAACGCCAGTTTGATTGCACGCGTTTCAAATAAATCGTTATGATGGGTGCTTGTCCCATGCGCATTTATATACGTTATTTCGCTTATTTCTACACCCGCGTCCTGTACGGCATATTCCATCGCTTTTGCCGCGCCGGAGCCGTCTTCCGCCGGAGAGGTGATATGGTATGCATCGGAAGAACAGCCGTATCCGACCACTTCCGCGTAAATCTTAGCTCCCCTTGCCTTGGCATGTTCCAGTTCCTCTAATACGACGATTGCCGCGCCTTCGCCCATGACGAAACCGCTTCTTTCTTTATCGAAAGGAATGGAGCATCTTGCCGGATCTTCCGAAGAGGTCAGCGCCGTCAATGCGGAAAAACCAGCAATACCCACCGGGGTAATGCTGCTTTCCGTACCGCCCGCAACCATTACTTCCGCCTCGCCGTACTGAATCGTGCGGAATGCCTCGCCGATAGAATTGGTTCCCGTCGCACAGGCAGTCACTACATTGAGGCTTTTTCCTTTCAACCCGAACTGGATGGATACGTTTCCTGCCGCCATATTGCAAATCATCAGCGGCACCAACAGCGGTTCCATGCGGGAAGGTCCTTTTTCCAGCAACCTGCTGTGGGCTCTTTCCATCGCCTGTAAAGAACCGATGCCGGAACCGACGGATACGCCCACCCGGAACGGGTCTTCTTGTTCCATGTCCAGTTTTGCGTCTTCGATGGCTTCTTTTGCAGCGGCTACCGCATACTGGCAGAATAATTCCATTCTTTTTGCCGCCTTGAAATCCATATAATTTTTGCCCTCGAAACCTTTTACTTCCGCAGCCAGTTTACATTTATATTCCGATGCGTCAAATTTCGTGATTTCCCCAAATCCAGTCTTACCCGCTTTCACGCTGTCCCAAAACTCTGCTATGCTTAGACCAATCGGCGTAATCGCGCCCATACCTGTTACCACAACTCTTCTACTCATCCCGATACCATATCCTTTCTTCTCTTAAATTGCCATGCCGCCGTCCACGGAAATAACCTGTCCCGTGATATAAGACGCTTTATCGCTTGCCAGAAAAGCAACCGTCTCTGCGATATCCTTCGTCGTCCCGACTCTTTTTAGCGGTATCTGCGCCAGTGTAGCCTCTTTGGCAGCGTCTGTCATCGCCTGCGTCATATCCGTATCGATATAACCCGGCGCAACAGCGTTGACCGTAATATTCCGGCTCGCCAGCTCTCTTGCCACCGATTTGGTCAGCCCGATGACTCCGGCTTTGGAAGCTGCATAATTTGCCTGTCCTGCATTCCCCAAAACGCCCGAAACAGAGGAAAGATTGATAATTCTTCCTGCCTTCTGTTTTAAAAAGGGACGATACATATGTTTCATCGTGTTAAAAGTTCCTTTTAAATTTGTCTCGATTACGGCGTCAAATTCTTCCTCTGACATTTTTATCAGCAGATTATCCCTCGTAATCCCTGCATTGTTAACCAGAATATCAATATGCCCGAATAACGCAAGCATCTCGGTAATCATCTTACCGCATGCCTCATAGTCAGCCACCGTACATTGGACGGCTGCTGCCTTCCTGCCCATTGCCGCAATTTCGCGGACCACTTCTTCCGCTTTTTCTTTCGAGCCATTATAATTTACGATAACATCTGCGCCATACTCCGCCAGCGTCAACGCAATCTGTCGTCCGATTCCGCGTCCTGCACCCGTTACAAGCGCCGTTTTCCCTGTCAGCATTTCGATAGTCCCTCCCTATTTCATTTCCTTCCAGCTTCTCCGTGCTGCAAAATCTTCTTTTTAACTTATTGCCGTCACAAGCCCGCTATTTTTCCAAACCTTCCAGCTTTTCTAAATCTTCCACTTTTTCCACATTGACGGTCTTCACGTCCCGGTTAATTTTACGCATGAATCCTGACAATGTTTTACCCGGTCCGATTTCGATAAAAGTATCTACGCCATCCGCCAGCATCCTCTCGATGGTCTGCTGCCACTTCACAGAGGAAGAAACCTGCTTCTGCAATAGCGGTTTCACGTCTTCTGTTTTCGTCACATAATCGGCGGTCACATTGGCGATATAAGGAATCTTAATTTCCCCGATTGTAACCTCTTCCAGCTCCTTCGCCAGTTTCTCACCTGCACCAGTAAGCATCGGTGAGTGAAAAGGTCCGCTTACCTTTAGGGGCACGCATCTTTTTGCCCCAGCTTCTGTCATCTTCCCTGCCGCTTCCAGAACGGCGTCTGCTTCCCCGGTAATGACAATCTGACCGGGACAGTTATAATTGGCTACTGTCACTGCGCCCGCCGTTTCCTCACAAATTTTCTCAATCACTTCCGTATCCAGACCAAGCACCGCCGTCATCGCGCCACCTTCCGGCACGGCTTCCTGCATGTAGATGCCTCTTTTGCGTACGATTCTGAATACATCTGCCGGTGTCATGACGCCGCTTGCCGTAAGCGCGCCGTATTCGCCGAGACTTAACCCCGCCGTCACGTCCGGTTTCAAACCTTTTTCCTCGATAGCTTTCAGCATGGCGACTTCCGCCGCCAGCATGGCTATCTGCGTATATTCCGTAATATGAATCTTATCATTTTCCTCAAAACAAATAGACTCTACATCCAGTCCGCTCATTTTTGACGCCAGCTCAAACATTTCCCTGCATACGGGAATTGTATCATAAAAATCTTTGCCCATCCCTACATACTGCGCTCCCTGTCCAGGAAACATAAATGCAATTTTGCCCATAACAATAACCATGCTCCTTCCTTAGCCTGCGAATTTATGTGCCCAAGACATCTATGATGTCAGCACAAATTTGCGTGTGAAAAATTTATTTTTCACACTAACCTCTCTATAAATTTCACAGCTCAAATATTTTGATTATCAAACCATCTGATGCTAGGCAAGGGAGTCCGTTTGCAGAACTCCCTATCCTTATCTTAATAACGCTTCCGCCTGTTCCATCATTTCCTGGATAATCTCTTCGCAGGTCTGCTCCTTCTTGACAAGACCGGCAATCTGCCCCGCCATAATAGAACCTTCGATGACATCGCCTTCTACTACCGCCTTTCTCAGACCACCTAACGTCAGTTTCTCCAGCTCTTCCAAAGAAGCGCCTTCCTGCTCTAATTTCAGATACTCTCTTGTCGTCTTATTACGGATGCAGCGAACCGGATGTCCGGTCGTCCTGCCTGTTACTGCAGTGTCGATATCTTTTGCCGCGATGACTTTCTGTTTATAATTCTCATGCACAATCGATTCCTTGGCGACAACAAATCTTGTCCCCATCTGGACTGCCTGTGCGCCCAGCATCATTGCTGCGGCAAATCCTCTTCCGTCAGCAATGCCGCCCGCCGCGATTACAGGAATTGTAACTGCATCTACTACCTGCGGAACGAGGGTCATCGTCGTCGCTTCTCCGATATGCCCGCCAGACTCGGTGCCTTCTGCAACCACTGCGTCCGCGCCGGCGCGTTCCATCATTTTTGCAAGACCTACGCTGGCAACGACGGGAATGACTTTAATGCCCGCTTCTTTCCATGCCGCCATGTATTTGCCCGGATTCCCAGCCCCCGTCGTAACGACCTGGACGCCTTCTTCCACGACAATCTGCGCAATCTCATCCGCTTCTGGGTTCATCAGCATGATATTAACGCCAAAAGGCTTCTTCGTCTGTTCTTTTACTTGCTGAATCTGTTCCCTGACAAAAGATGCCGGTGCGCCGCCCGCGCCGATAATCCCAAGACCGCCCGCTTCCGAAACAGCCGCTGCAAGATGATACTCTGCGACCCATGCCATGCCGCCCTGAATAATCGGATATTGTATTCCCAGAAGTTCCGTAATCTTTGTTTTCATAATCATCCCCATGCCAGAGTATTTTCCAGACCCTGACTCCATGTAATCGTCAAATTTATGCGTCTACGCCTTTACTCTTCATATACTCGATAACAGCTCCGACAGTTGTAATCTGCTCCAAATCTTCTGAAGGAATCTCAACTCCGTATTCCTCCTCAAAAGCCATAACCAATTCAAATAAATCCAGAGAGTCCGCTCCCAAATCGTCTTTAAAGGAAGATTCCTCCGTAATCTCAATACCATCCAGATTCAACTGTTCCTGAATAATTTCTTTCACTCTCTCTAACATTTTCCTTCTCCTTTTTCCTCAAAAATTGGTTTCAAAATTAGTTTGACATTCAAAGTATATTATCTTCATACCTGTTTGTCAATCTTATTTTACGGATTTTGACAGTTTTGTCAACTCACTTATTCAATAAATACTGATAAATCTCTCTTTTTGGTACGCCCCTGTCCTTAGCGACCTGTTTCATTGCCTCTTTTTTATCCATCCCCTCCTCTTCATAAAGCGCCATATGCGCCTCGATAGTCAGCGCCAGCCAGCTTTGTTTTTCCTCTTCCTTTTTCATCTGACGGCTTTTTCCCTCCATGACCAGAACGTATTCCCCACGGGGTTCTTCCTGCCCGTACATTGCCAGCGCGTCTTCTAAAGTAGTAGGCAGGATCGTTTCAAATTTTTTTGTCAATTCCCTGCACAGGGTAATTTTCCGGTCGCCTAAAACTTCTCTTAATTCCCCCAGCGTCCTGACCAGACGATGCGGCGCTTCGTACAAAATAATCGTTCTGGATTCCAGTTGAAGCTCTGTAAGTATTTCCGCTCTTTCCTTTTTATCAGAAGGCAGAAATCCCTCAAAGCAGAACCTTCTGGTGGCAAGCCCCGACAGCGTCAGCGCTGTAATACAGGCGGACGCCCCCGGCAGGGAAGTTACCGGAATCCCCGCAAGCATACATTTCTGCACCAGTACCTCGCCAGGGTCAGAAATCGCCGGGGTTCCTGCGTCTGTAATCAGGGCGATATTTTTCCCCGAAAGCAGTTGTTCCACTAAATAGTCCGCTTTTTCTATTTTATTATATTCATGATAACTAGTCATAGAAGTCCTGATATCAAAATGATTCAACAGCTTGATGCTGTTTCTCGTATCCTCCGCGGCAATCAAATCGACCATTTTCAAGGTTTCCAGCGCCCGGTAAGTCATGTCGCCCAGATTGCCGATGGGGGTTGCGCACAAATATAATGTTCCTGACATCTTTATGCCATATTCCTTTCAAAATTTTGTTTAGGGTTGAATCACCCAATACCCATAACGCTTTCCACCCACACGCTCCAGTTTCTTCTCATCACCTAATTTTTTAATAAGACGCTGGACTGTCGCCCTTGATACAGACAATCTCTCAACCATTTCCTTTTGCGTTAAATAGGGATTTTCTTTTAAAAGCATCCTCAATTTATCTTCCAAAGCATCACCCAAAGCATCATTTTGAGGCTTTAGAGCTTTAAAATCTGATACTTTAGCGCCTTGTAATGCTTTAAACTTCACCATAATATCTTCACCATGAATAATATACTCTGGTTCATCAGCTCCTAAGCTTTTACAGGCATCACATATTTTTTGTATGCCACGTCCCCAACTTTCAATATATCCTGCACGATAAAACACTCTGGCGATATCTGGATTATATGGTTTTGATGTATGAGTTTCCAAAAGAGTCTCCGCAGTCCAACCAAACGGAAGCATGCTGCAATTACTGACAAACATAACGTCCTCTTCTATGCGAATCTGAACCGGTACGTTATCTGCCCAATTACAATGAATGAGTGCATTGAACACGGCTTCCCGCACCGCCTCCCGTGCAAAGGGATATGTCTCTACCCTTGTATCCTTATAATAAGAAATTGCTGCTCTTAAATATTTCAAATAAATTAAATCAATCACCCGATCCGCCATAATGAGCAATGAACCATGCACCTCGTCCTGATATAATAATTCACTTCCTTCAAACTTTCCAATTTTCACATAACAGCCACCGATGACTTTCTCAGGATTTCTATAAAAACATAATGCTCCGGCACGTTTCAATTTACCATCTACAATTAACTCCAATTTTTCTAACAATTCTTCATTAGAAATATCCAAATCCTCTTTTGTCATACGCCCACTACGCAGCGCTTCTCTCTTAAAAATGTCAAAACTTTCTTTGTCCAAATCTGAAATGGAAATATTAGATACGGTTGCCGCATCCCATTTCATTCCTGTCTTTGCCATAAGAAAATTCGTGAGTGCATTTCCTCTTAACTGCTGTTTTGTACTACCACTGCGATAATGATATTCCCCATCATAATTTACAGGAAATACCCAAGGATTTACAACAATCTCAATATATTCTAAGCCGCCTTCTGTTAATAGATTTACATCTGCCACAATACCAAGTTTATTCTGAATTTTATTCGGTATATCTTCTAACAATTTTTTGCTGTCTTTAAGACCTACAACCGTTCCATCATCCTTTGTTCCAATATAAATTTTCCCGCCTCCGGCATTAGCAAAACCACATATCCATTTCAAATATTCATCCCGCCACGATTGTTTCCATTCTATATTTTGGCTTTCTGCCATATAAAATCTCTCCATTCTTTAAAATGCACATATGATATCATCTTATTATTTAAAATAATCCAGTATTTGTTGATTCAGACTATCTTTTATTTCTTTCCAATTAAAGCAAAAGCAATTCATATACTTGCAAAACACATTTTTTCCCCTTCAATACCCATAAATATCATAAATTTCCGGCATATACACCCCTTGCTCTTTATAAATAATCAACGGTTTTTCCACTCTCATACGCGGCTTTCCGCCCCGGTTTGCCTCTATCAGAACCATATTTGGCTCTTTATCTAAAAAAGGGTGCACCATCTGCATTCGCTTAGGCTCCAGCTTATATTGATGTAGCAGCGTCAGAATTTCCGTCAGCCGGAAGGGTCTGTGCACCAGGAAAAAATTGCCGCCGGGCTTTAGCAGTCCCGCCGTCTGTCTGATAACGTCCTCTAAAGTACATAGGATTTCATGCCGCGCTACCGCTTTTGCATCTTCTGGGTTAGTCAGTCCATGCTGCCCAATCATATAAGGCGGATTGGAAGTAATAACATCAAAAGAAGCAGCGTCAAAAAGACTTCCTGCCTCTTTTATATCCCCTGTCACAATGTCTATTTTGTGAGTCAGCCCGTTTAAATGCACACTGCGCCGCGCCATATCCGCGCTTTCTTCCTGAATTTCCAGACCAGTCAGGTGCGCCGCTTCGGTTTTTGCTTCCAGAAGAATCGGAATAATGCCTGTCCCTGTTCCCAGATCCAGTACCGTAGAGTCTTTTTTCACTCTTGCAAAACCGGATAATAGAACCGCGTCCATCCCAAAACAGAATTTCCCCGGATTCTGAATAATCTGATATCCGTTACGCTGCAAATCGTCCACTCTCTCATTCTCTTTCAGCATGGCGTTTCTATCGGTTCCCATCTTCTATATCCATATCTTTCTCTTGGTCTGTACGCAAAATTCTACGCTCGGCTTTTCTAATTATCATCCAGCTTCGATTTGCTGCTATCCTGTTTTTCGAGTTTTTCCAGTTCTTTTAATTCTTCCTCATTGACGTCTACTTTATGATTTTTATTATGTTTTTTCTTAAAACGGAGCTGCTCGACTTTATATTCCTGAATCTCTTTTTCATCGTCCACATCTACGATGACTTTCACAAGCTGCCGCAGGACATTCACGCTATGCACCTCGCCCTTGAGACCGTCCGAGGTCGTCACGAAATCCCCTACGTTTGGCAGTTTCCGGTTCAGCTCCTCATAGGTTTCCTCTTCATGATTCAGACAGCACATCAGTCTGCCGCAGACGCCCGAAATTTTCGTCGGATTCAGGGACAGATTCTGCTCCTTCGCCATCTTGATGGATACCGGGACAAACTCGGAAAGATGGGTATGACAGCACAACGGTCTGCCGCAGATACCGATACCCCCGACAATTTTGGTCTCATCCCGCACACCAATCTGGCGCAGCTCAATCCTTGTCTTGAAAACCGCCGCCAGATCTTTGACCAGCTCCCTGAAATCGATACGTCCGTCCGCCGTAAAATAAAACAGTACCTTGTTATTATCAAACGTATACTCCGCATCGATTAGTTTCATGGGCAAATCATGTTTTCTGATTTTTTCCAGACAAATCTGAAAAGCATCTTTCTCTTTTTCCTTATTTGCCGCCTCCTGCTCATCGTCTTTCGGCGTCGCGATACGCAAAACCGCCTTTAGCGGCTGAATGACCTTACTGTCTTCCACTTCCCTTGGCTCACCCACAACAGTGCCGTATTCGATTCCCCGCGCCGTTTCCACAATCACATGATCGTCGCGTCTGATATTCAATTTGCCTGGGTCAAAATAATATATCTTCCCTGCGGTACGAAACCGCACCCCTATTACTTTAATCATATTTATAACCATGCTCCTTTCTCAACGTGCGAATTTGTGCCCAAGACATCTACGATGTCAGCACAAATTTGCGATTGAAAGAATGTAATTCTTTCAACCTTTCCTCCTTGTCAGGGCAGTTTCACTGCGATGACGTCTAATTTTCTTGAATGGTCAGAAGCAGTAATTCCATCGTCAAATCAAAATTGACATTGGCGTCCAGCCGCCTCTTTGCCTGCTGCAGCGCCTTGACAATGGTCTCGATTCCTTCATAAGCGCTTCTGTCAGCAGTCTTACGAATCGCCTGGATTTCATCTTTAAAAATCAGGCTATTTGCGTCTTTCGTCGCTTTAAATAGCAGCACGTCCCGATACCAGACAGAAAGAATGTCCAGATAATCCGTCACGTCAAATTTATATTCCGAAATCTTCTTGATTGCTTTCACAATCTCATTGAGTTCCATATCGTGAATATTTTTTACTAAGGTAATCGCTTCTTCCTTGACTTTGTCAAATTCTTCACTCGTAGCAAGCATCTTTGCCTTGCCGATATTGCCCCTTGCAAACGCCACACAGATATTCGCCTTATAATCAGGCACTTCCAGCTCTTCCATCAGAAAACGTTTCACATCCCTGTCTGAAACCGGCTTCATATTCAAAACGACGCAGCGGCTCAAAACCGTAGGCAGAAGTGTGTCTACATTTGTCGTCAAAATCAGGATAACCGCATACTCCGGCGGCTCTTCGAGCGTTTTTAACAGCGCATTCTGCGCCTGTACCGTCATTTTTTCCCCTTCATTCATGATGTATATCTTCTTAGGCGCGCTGTAAGGCTTGATTCCGATATCGTTGTTAATCTGCATTCTGATATCTTCTACGCCGATAGTATTGGGTTTATCATGGGATATATAGATGATATCGGGATGATTCATGCTCTGCGCCTGTTTACAGGAATGGCATTCCCCACAAGCTTCTATCCCGCCTTTTTCACACTGCAGGGTCATGGCAAAAACTTTCGCAATAAATTCTTTACCGGAGCTTCTATCGCCGTTAATGATATACGCATGTGATACCTTATTCATGGAAATAGCATTCTGTAAGTGTTCTTTTAACTGCTCCTGTCCAATAATATCCTTAAATTTTGCCATATACTTTCCCTCCTATCGTGAAGTCTATGTGAAGATATCCAGCAGCAATCCCCGTATCTCCCCGATTTTATTCAAAATCGCCAGATTGTCTTTTTCATCCTTTACAAGCTCCTGCGCCAGCTCGTCCAGATTCTTATCGACCAGACGGATAATTCCATAGACGCGGTGACGCCCCTTTCTGTCCAGAAAGTTCTCTCTGGAAAAAACATGGGAACGATTTACGATTTCATTCATAAAATCTTTAATCAAAGCGCGATACCGCTTCATATCTTTGATATCCCGGTGTTTGGCAAGCTTATCCCCCTGCCTGGTAATTTCCTCCATCATCTGCGTCAGCGCATTCTGCAGCTCCTGCTCCTCAATTCTACTGACGAGAGTAAATTTAAATGTGCCGTCCGCCTCCTGCGCCTGCTGCTGCACCTGCTCTACCGGCATATTCTGTTGTACCTGGTTTACCTTAATATCCACTCAAATACCCATGCCTTTCTTTCAGCCCGCAATCATGCGCGCCTTATAGACCACACTCTTTCAAATACTGCATAATATTTTCAAGACACTGCCCCAGATCATCATTGCGAAAAATCTGCGTAATACCCGCCGCTTTCATTTTTTCCTCAGAAAAATCTTCCTCATCCGCCAGAAAACGTCTGCACATCTCCTGATAACGCGGATGATCCTGTACCTTTTCCCTATCTAATGCCCGCTGTAAGCGCACGCCGTCGTCAAGTTCAATCATGATGGGCAGTACTTTTTCTTTTCCATAGAATCTGCCAATCTGCTCATAAGTTTCCAGCGTACCGATTACCAGATAAGAACATTCCTTCAAATCCAGCTCTTTATCCGCTACGGTAAAATACCGCCAGACGCCGTGGCACGTATGATACTTCCTCGATTCCACGATATTTCCCCGCCCTGCGAGCTCCTGATATCCCGCTTCATCCGTAAAAAAGTATTCTACTCCATCCTGCTCTCCTGCGCGGATGGGTCTCGTCGTATAGGGTACTATCCGGCATAGTCTGACCGTCTTCTGTTCCAATAACCTCTTATAAATGGTATCTTTTCCCGATGAACTTTTGCCCATCAGGCATACTATCTTTCCCATAAAATAGTGCCTTCCTTATTTATAATGCCATACTTTGATTGGAATTTCAATGCCGAGGTTTCTAGCGCATGAAAATCCATTTTCGGTCAGCTTTGTCAGAACAGACATAATCCCTTGTCGGCACGCTTTCGCTCCGTGAAAAACGCAACAGTACTAAGTTCAAAAGCCGCGCTGCGTCTTTTTCACTAAGTGCTGGCGTTTTTCAAGGACCTTCGCGGGAATTATGTCTGTTCTGACAAAGCTGACTGGAAATTGATTTCCGTGTACCATTCAGAGGATAACAACCGTCCCGGCTTCCGAGACGCCCTGCACCGGCAGTCCCCTATCCAGCGCCCTTTGTATCCGTCCAATCGTCTTCTCATCCGCGATTTCACCCGGCGCCAGAATCGGAATCCCCGGCGGATATAGATTGATAAATCCGCCCATAACCTGTCCCACCGCCTGCGCCAGCGGCGCTTCTTTCCCGCTATATCCTGCATGGAAGGCGTTGTCTGCGCACAATGCGTCCCTTCCTTCATGAACTGCGTCATCCTGGTAACGCTTATGCAGCGCCTGGGCAATCGTCATCTTTACTTCCGGCAAAGCAAACGATTCCGTAAAAACCGGCGGTTCTGTATCCGCCTTCTTTATCCTATCATCAATCCGCCGCAATGCGTCAGCCAATCTCTGCCAATCTTCTGCCTCGTCCGCTATCGTCATAATCGCAAGCGCATAATCTTCCGCCGCCATTTCCAACTGCAGATGAAATTCTCTGCGAAGCGTCTGATAAAGCTCCTGTCCGCTTATGGAACTTCCTTTGACAGAAATAACCAATTTGCAGATATCCCATGCCTTTAACTGATAACCTCTATCCTGGATTGCCCGTTCATCGCCGATTTGAATGTGGGCATAGGTTTTTGCCTGTTCCATAAAATGTCGTCTATACTGTATCAATTTATCAAAACAAGAGGCAGACTGTTTTTCCAAAAAAGAAATACAGGCGTCCATACTCGCCATCAACACATAAGAAGGACTGCTCGATTGCAGCATCCCCAGATAGCCGCGCAGTTTCATGCGATTGACGCGTCCGCCGTTCACATGCAATAGCGCCGTCTGGGTCATGGAAGGCAGCGTCTTATGCAGACTGTGAATGACCATATCCGCCCCCTGCCTGACTGCATTCTCCGGTATGCCCTGCGCCAGTCCCAGATGCGCTCCATGAGCCTCATCCACAATCAGGATTTTCCCTTTCGCATGTACCACTCTGGCAATTCCCGCAATATCCGCTATTACACCCTCATAAGTCGGAGAAGTAATCACCACCGCCCTGCACTCCGGGTAACGCTCCAGCGCTTCTTCCACCGCTTCTGGCGCTATGGCGTCGAAAATCTGATACTCTGTAATTTCTCCCGGAAGCAGATACCGTAACTGCAGCTCCTGTAAAAATGCCGCATGATAGACCGACTTATGACAATTCCTCCCAATCAATATGGTGTCCTGCCTGTCCGTCGCAGTAAACACCGCCGCAAGCACACCGCAGGTACTTCCATTTATAAGAAAAAAAGTCTCTTCCGAGCCATACAGCACCGCCGCCCTATCCTGCGCCTCCCGCAGAATCCCCTCCGCGCAGTGCAGATTGTCAAAACCGTCTATTTCCGTAATATCTATCCCAAAAGCGTCCGCCAGCGTACCGCTGCCTTTCCGTTTATGCCCCGGCATATGATAGGGGTAAAAACCATCTTCCCCATAAGTGACAAGCGTGTCATATAATGTCCGTTTATCCTGCTTCATGCCCCAATCTGCTTTCCATGTCCCTTATGCACACCGATCGTTTCCATCAGGGAGCAATATTTATCCGCCGCCGTAACGACCCACGCTTCCCGGCAGGCAGGCGGAACCACCGACAAGGGCCACATGTGTTTCTTTATAATATCACGTTGTATGTCCGTTAAATCGTACTCTTTATCCGCATTCTGTAACGCAATCTGCGGGTGATGAAATCCATGCAGCCGCTGCCGCTTAGCAAGATACTCTTTGTCATGCCAGTCATATAAGAAATAATCATGCAATAGGGATCCCCGCACCAAATCCCGTTTGTTACAGTGCAGACCCAGCTTTTTATTTAAAATCAGACTATATCTTGCTACATTCATGCAATGCCCGTTGACCGTCATGCTTCCATGCTGCAGATGTCCTTTTGTCATCTTAAAATTCTCGGAATTGATAATATCTTCCCCATAGCGTTTTAACAGCTTATAAATCCTGCGATGACGCTCGAAATGCGCCTTGAGACGTTCTTCATACCTGTGCCCGTCTTTTTTTAATAACCTCATAGTAACAGCCATACTCCTTCCCATACAAACAATTGCGAAACTACCATTTTAAAATATGTAGTTGTGCAGAAGATACAATCCAAAAGCAGGTACTGTGAAAACGCCGGTACTTAGATGCCGTATTTTGACATAGTAATCCTACATTCTTACTCAGCCTGCGAGTTTGGGCGTAAGCGCAAACTTGCGTGTGAAAAATTTATTTTTCACACTTGTACCGCTGCGTTTGAACCGTAGCGAGAGCGTGCCTGCGTTGGATGGTATCTTCTGCACAACGGACGGTTCACCCCCCGCCCTCTATGATACTATGCAGCACGGCGGCGCGGTGTGCCCATGTATGTGCCGCATTTGCCAGCTCATAGCCATTATCAATGATTTCCTGCATTCCCTCGACATCCGCCAGCATTCCATGTACCATATCCGGCAATTCTTCTAACCGCTCTATCGCATAAACCTTACAATTTTCTTTCTCTTTTAGAATTTCCTCCAGATAGACGCTGCTGTCTGTCAGGCAGAGTGCGCCGTTTAACATGGAATTAAAAATTCTGTCGTGGGCGCCGTCCCGAAACCACGGCATAACATTTAAGGAAATTTTACTCTGACATAGTTTCTTGAGACAGCCCACGGAATCCAGACTGCACCCAATCACCAGATTTTCCGGCTTCTTACAGGACAGCTTTTCCCATCCGCCGCCGAATACATGCACCTTAATGCCCGCGTCCACAAGCGTCCGCACAGCTTCCCCTCTCGTCTGAAAACGGACATATAAGTCCAGAAAGGTCAGCTTACTCATCACGCCTTTTAATTCTTCCTCTGTCACTTCGGGAATTTCCGTCCGGATATGTTCCTCTGCCACATCTTCCAGCGTCCGCATCGGATGCGCCAGCAAATCGTCGATGATGCCATAATAAAACGCCGTATATTCTTCATCGATTCTGGTAATATATTTTTCAAACTGCGACGGCGGCGTATAATTCCCCACCATCGTCACATCATAGCGCCGATACTGCGCCGGAACATAAGATTTGCCCGGATAAAGCTGCGTCCCCGCCAACGGCAGGAAGACATCACTTTTTATCTGTGGGAAAAAACGCTTCATATAGCGCGCATGGTTTCTGTCGATATTGATATGATGATAGCCGCCTGGAACCCGTTCCAGAAAATGATGATAGTACATCGGATGATCCACCACGATATTATAACTCGGTATCTGCAGCGCGTCCCACATTGTAACGCCGTTTTCATCCAGAAAAATATCTTCCCCGCTCATCCCGTGAAAATTGAAATTGATTAGTACCGTATTTCCTTTTTCATAAAAGCGGAAAAAACGCTCTGCGCTGTTATAGGGCAGACTCAAATCAAAAAGAAAAGTCTCGTGTCCCATTTTCTGAAATGCTTGTGCAAGCTGTATGGAAAAATATCCCTGTGTCTCAATATCGCCTTCAAAAAGCATTATTTTTTTCATATCGTATCATTACCTTTTTATACGGCTTATCCTGTCATAATCCCTACTTGTTCCATTTTAGTCTACTTTACAAGCTTTTACAATAGGAAAAAACAGGCTTACCACAAATAAAAAAGCCGCGCACCATTACAGACCCTGAAATAGTGCGGCAGCTTTTCCCTGATATCCTTATATGGTATTGTCTACTTTTGCGCCTTTTAAATCTTCTTCCAGAAGCTTCATCTTCTGCAGGATGTCCTTAATTTCCTGCTGCGCCTGCGAGGTGCCGGAAACGGGGTCTATCACATGTTCCCCGGCTTCTTCCAGAAGTTCTGACTGCTCTCTGGCATTTTCCCGCGCTTCTTTCCGGACTTCTTCCTGCTGTGCGCCCTCGGTCCGCTGCAATTCCAGCTCGGTTTCCGCTTTCTCCCGCTCCAGCTTCTGCTCTTCCAACTTCTCTTCCTGTTCTTCTTTTTCTTCCGCTTTTTCTTTCGCCGCCTCTTGTTCCTCTTTGCGCTTCTCGTCAACATACTCCCGTGCTTCGCTCATCAGCATACCGATAACTTCTTTGCTGGCGGCTTCGTTGATGGCGTCCGCTTCGTTCTGCGCATCTATCATGCCGTGGGTTTTCAACCGTTCCAGCCCTACGTCCCGGACTGCCATATTTTCACCGATAATCGCTTCCTCCGCACTATCGATTTTCGCCTGATATACGCCGATTGCCTCGTCGATATCCAGACACTGCTGCTGATAATCGGTAAGGGGCTGCTTATCAAGCTCTTTCAGACGTTCCTCTTCTTCTGCCGTCAGACTGCTGTAAGGGTCGCTCTTTAATCGTTCTCTCTTCTGCAGCAGTTCCAAATCTTTCTGCTCCTGGCTGTCGTCCTCTATCCCATAGCTTTCTTTTAGCTCAGCTTTCGTCGTATTGCACTCTTCGATAAATTGGCGGTTTACCTCCTGCTCCGCCTTCAACTCCTGAACATGCGCTTTTCTCTCTTCAATGCCGTTATCGATTTTCTTATCGGTTGCCCATGCGTCGCTGATTACCTTCATTGCCCGTTTCCGCGCCAACTGCTTACGCATCAGAATCGAATCTGTCTGTCCGCCCAGATTCATATGGATAGAACCGTTCTTCAACTGCTTGCTCTGATTAAAATTCCGCTCCGCTTCCCTGCGCTCCCGTATATGTTCATTGCCCTGGACGCCATACCCATGACGCATATTTCCTGCAAATTGTACTGACATATCAATCCGCCCTTTCTTAGTCTGTTAATTTCAGATGATTGCGAAACTAAAATTTAAAAATGTGTAGTTGTACAGAATATACAATCCATAAGCAGGTACTGT
>JAMPFM010000060.1 GCA_023664455.1 Blautia sp. | reverse complement strand
AATCGACTTTTGCCTTGTTGGAAGCAAGATTATAAACAGTTTCGCAATTACCTACATCTGTTATTAATTCAATAATCCCATTTAGCCTGTTTCGTTTCTGCTCCAATAAAGATTTTTGGGTTAATAACGCCTGTTCTTTGTCATAATTGGGGTTATCCATGATTTTTTTTATATCAATCAATGGAATTTCCAATTCTCTAAAGAACATAATTTCCTGCAGCTTTTCCAGAGCTTTGTTATCGTAGAGCCGATAACCTGCTTCTGTTAATTTTGTTGGTTTCAAGAGACCGATTTCGTCATAATATCTTAATGTCCTTATGCTTACGCCGGTAATCTTCGACACATCTTTGACGGTTTTCATTGTTTTCTCCTTTCGGTTTCATCGTAAACCGTTACGCTGCGAGAGAGTCAACACCTAAAATAAAAAATTTTCTTTTGACAATTATAAACGAATTTCTGCGGTATAGGAATAGATTTTAGTGGTTTGTTAAAAAGGGAAAAATGATATTTTTCCCATTGAGGTCAAGTCTGAGACCAACACCGCCAGCAGGAGTCTTAGGAAATTTAAAGAATTGTTTTCAGACCAGGCAGACCGGTTGATTGGGCTGGCGTTGGAAAGGATGGGATAAGGGATTGAAGTTATCGAATCGTCTGCAAAAAACGTTCCACTTCCTGATTGAATTTGGCAGGACGTTTGTTTGCAATAAAATGATTCCCTTCTATAATTGCCAGCTTTGCATTAGGGATGTTTTGGGCAATCTCTTTTGTATGGGATTCCTTAATCATATCCTTTGTTCCGCAGATAACAAGAGTAGGAGCCGTTATTTTCGACAGTTCGCCCGGCTCAATTTGCGGCTCATTGACCATTAAACCAAGCACTTCAGCATTCATTTTTGCCTCAGGCGATTTAGAAGCAAATCGTTTTGCTATTCTGTATCCTATCTCGATTGGAATCTGTGTTGTGCTTTTTACCCCTTTTGGATTCAGGTTTCCTCCATTCAGTATCAAAGCTTTTACCATGTCCGGGTGTTTCAGTGCAAATTCCATAGCAATATTTGCACCGTCTGAAAATCCCAGAATTATTGCCTTTGAAAGTCGAAGTTCCGTCATAAAATCAAATAAATCGCTGGAAAACTGCTTAATAGTAAAAGGCATCGTACCTCTTGGGGATTTACCATGTCCCCTTGTGTCTAACGCAATTACCCGGTATCTGTCGCTGAAATAATCTATTTGATTCTTGAAATAAGAGCCGTTTTCTCCGTTTCCATGTAAAAGAATAAAAGGTTCCCCGTTACCTTTTTCTTGATAATGCAATGTTATGTCCATGATGATACCTCAGTAAAGATTGATTGGTTTGGTTATTTTATATGATTATATTACCATAGGGGTGTTTGGGATTCTAGTAGATTTTGTTTAATGATTTCAATATTGGTATATGGGGTGGCAAAATTTGTAGGAAAATTGGCAAAAATTGTAGAGATGGGGGAAGGGAGATGGTGTATAATTGGGTGTAGTGGGGTGGACGATTAGTGGATAATTTAAAGTTATCCGTTGAAATAAACATATATATAAAATGGAGTTTCTAAATGATTAACTGGGAATTATTATATAATAAATTTGGAAAGAATAAATCAGCTGAAAAGTTCGAGGATATGGCACTAGATTATGTTCGTGACATGTATTCTGAATATATTTGGAAACCAACCGGACGAACTAGAGATGGAAATAGAGATTTTCATAATTTAGAGGATAAATTGTTAAAAATATGGGGTGAAGCAAAATATAAAAAAAATTCTACTAGTTTGACACGTAAGGATTTAGACCCAACAATTCTTTCCGGACTTATTGACGGAACAGTTTCACTTATTATTTTTGTTACAAATGGAAAAATACCAGACTCATTGATTGCAAGAATGACTTTAGGTGCAAATATGAAAGGTATAAAGCTTTCATTTGTAAACGGTACACAATTATCTGACTGGCTTATTTTAAATCCTCCAAAATATGAACTATATTTTGAAGAAAAGCTTCAAGAAAATGAATTTAAGAATGAGCAAATAATAGAATTTAGAAAAGTATCTTTTTATGAACCGATATCATTAGATTTCAAGCCTAATTTTGATAAAGTGATCATGAATGTCAATGATACATTCATCCTAAATTGTTTAATTTACAATACTCAGGTGGATATTTTCAAAATTCAGTTAGAAGATGATGTACCACTATTCTTTATTAACTCCTCCAAATATGAAAATCCTAATAGTTTTAAATTAAAACCTGGTTTAAACGCTGTTTCATTTCTTGTTAGGGCAAATCAAGAATATAGTAATGCACTTCGTATTACTCTTATCTGTAATAATAGCACTTACTATTGTGTTTCAAATAAACTAATAATTAAGAAAGATAACCAGTTAAATATCTATTATTTTCAACAGTTGGATGTGTTAGACAAAATAAAACTTATTATAGATAATTATAATATTTCTATAGGAAATTATATTTTTTTTATACATGGACACAGTGGCATGGGGAAAAGTTACATTTTAAGATCATTGTCATTGGATTACTGTCTTAATAATGATCTCACATTGGTAACATTTGAAGCTGGACAAGGGAGTAACATAAATTATTTGCTATTGTGCAGAATAATTATTTTTTTGCAATACGGAAATATCTTTTGGGATTATAATGAGACAAATATTAGAAAATTTTGCATAGCATTTAATGCATTAAATGGCGGAATGGATATTAATCTTTTAAAAACTATTCTGAATGGCTGCTTTGATTCCAATATTGCCAAAATAACTGTTGAATCTTTAATCAATTCAATATCTTCTGTTCCATTATTTGTCAGTTCAAAACAACAAAAAAATTTTAGAATTTTATTATTGGATGATATACATTATCTTAATCCATCACAAAGCTTACTTCTTAAGATTTTAATAGAACAACAATTAAATTCCAAGAACAATACTATTTTAGTGTTATCTGGAAGAAAAAATGAATTTATTAGTCCTTCCTTTGAAAAAAGGTTGTTGCATATTATTAGTAATTACTATGAACTAGATGCATTGAGTGAAAGGGATATAGAAGGAACTATTCTGCAAAATTTTAATATAAAAGAAAAATTAAATGCATCTATCATAAAAGAATTGCCTGCTAATTTATTATTGCTAAATGAAATATTATCGTATATGAAATATTCTTTAAAATTGAATTATGAAATGAATAATTCTCAATTTATAGATTCATATATAAATTTATATAATATCGGACAAATATTTCAAGAAAAATTTATTAAATTAGAAGCAATATATTATTTATTGGATATATTATATCTTTTTAAAAAGGGAATTGCAGTCAATATATTGTACGCATATCCTGATTTTAATAAAAACGTGATTAAAAAAGATATTCATATACTTATCAATTATCATTGTGTAAAACAAATAGGACGAGGAATCATTTTACCATATCATGACTATATAGTGGAGAACTATAAAAAATTGCGAAAGGGAAAAGAATATAATGAAAAGACTGGTAATTTTTTGAAATTTATGCTGAATACAAAACAAAAGGAAGTGGATACTAATTATTTGCTTTCTATTATTTGTAAATGTGGTAAAAAGTTTTATAAAGAATATAATAAAATGGTTAAAGAACTGATGCTGCAATATATTCAACAATCTGAATATGGAACTGCCGTAGTTTTTGCAGAGTTATTTTATAAAAATATTTTTAGCAAAAAAACTTTTACTAAAAGCGAAAAATATTTCTTATATTTATATGCAGACTGTTTAGTACATTGTGATAATCAATATCGAGCAAGGCATCTTTTACAAAAAATCGCTGATAACGAAGAACCTATGAGTTTTGAAAAATACGAAGCGGCTGTATCTCTTTTGAACCAGCGATTCTGGAGTATTGATTTAAAAGGAATTATTGAAGATTCTAAGATGTTTCAGACAGATTTAGAAAATATTTTTCTGGACAATCTTAATTCTAAAATGCTTGGACGTTTTAAAAAGATGTATGAATCTTGTTTTAATCGCAGAATGGTAACTTACTTGCTTTTGGATGAATATCAGAACGCGCAAACAGTATATAAAGATGGAATAATAGCAATAAAAAATCTTTCTGAAACATACAGTCTTAATTTCCAAACAGAAATTGCAACGATAGTCATGGATTATGCAAGGGGAAATATGACATATAAACCTCAGATGTCTTACACCTTATTTTCTTGTGCCATAAAATATTTTTCAAAAGAAGAATTTATATATGTTAGAAGAATTACAATTTGTAAAATTGACTTATTGGTAAATGGAAATATACTTAAAAGGCAAACAGATTACAAAAAATTTTTATATGAAATTAATAAATTAGAGACGCATAATTTTTTGACAGAATACATTAAAAGCATATTGAAGATGTATGCATGTCGAATGGTAGACTATAGTAGATTAAATAATCATAAAAAAATATCTGTTTCTTTTATGGTGGATATCATAAATAAAATAGAAAAAATAAAAACAGAAAAACATATAATTCTACAAAATCGGGAATTGTATTTATATAATTATTTAATGGCATATTTTTACATTGTTCAAAATGAATATCTAGATGCACAAGCATGCCTTAAAAGTAATATGGACTATCTAAAGGAAGCTGGTAATACATATAAAATTCCATTAAAGCATAATTTAAAAAATCTTGAAACGATTCAAAGAGTTGATTGGTTTCAAAACGAAAAAAAGTATTCTAAGGAAATATATTTATTGGATTCGAGATTTTGGTAGTAATATTTAATGCCCCCACGGCATATATACAGTTTTAGAGTTTGCTAATATCTTATAATAGTATTGCGGTGCTGTATTATCTGCAATAGCTGCCTCGGTTGTTGCTATACAAGCAGTTGCTATATGATTACGGGGAATTCCCTCTTCAACAAGTTTATCAGTTATTATACTGAAAAAATTACCAGTTAAAGATAAATTGTCAAGAATAAGTATGTTTTGTTCTTTGTATTCTAATAATATATTGGGAATATATGTATGCCATTTTTTTGTATTGACATACCAGTAATTATCAATTCCGCGTATTTTAGAGTTGGCATCTTTCAAAAAATATTCTTTTGAGACAGCTTGCCCGACAATTACGGGTATGTATTCTTTAAAGTAATTTCTAATAAATTGTAACATTATTCCACTTTTTATATTAGGGATATATATGACCGCAGGTTGATATGTTTTAATGAGCTTTTTTGCTATTTTTTCGGAAGCATTTCGCATATCATCCCATGTAATGGAGTTTAGTGCTCTTTCAGCATCTTCGCGTTTTTTGTGTTCCCTTTTTGCACGACAGTTACTTCTAAATGATTGTATAACACTTAATACTGTCACAGCTATACTTACTATTGTAACCATATTGTTATATTGTCCACAACTAAAAATATTATTCATTTTTTTCATTCTCCTATGTTGGATGCAATGTTATATAATTTATGTAAAGTAGTTAGATATTTAATATACATATTTAAAAGTTTTCGTTGCCTAACGTAATAAACATATATATCATAAATTACACAACTTAAAAATCGAAAATCTATTTTAAATAATTCTTTTTTCAGGTGATCTCTTTTTAGTTTATTGAAAAAAGAATGCATTCCACTGTTTCTGATAATAATAATGGGTAGTCCTACACTTTTTGCGGGATGCAATCGTACAAATACCTGAATTCCTTCAAGTACAATCTTTTTTTTATTTAGTTTGCTGTATTCAATAAGAAAGTCAAAAAATAAATTACAATAATAATCAAATAGAATATCATTACTGTATGCTTTGTCTGTTTTTTTCCAGCGAATACTAATATTTTTTTTTATTTTTGGATATTTTTCCAGAAAAATATCCAAAAGTTTTTGACTTTGCTTTGGAGATTCCGGATAAAATTTTAAAACATCAAATGATACACATATTGCATCATGACATTTGGCAAATTTTTGTGCAAAAGTTGTTTTTCCAGAACCTGACAATCCGGTTATAAGTAAAATTGGTGAATGAGTTTTATCCCATTTTTGAAGATTATAACAAATTGGTTTACCGTTTCTTAGTAATTGAACTTTCATGAAAGGAACTCCTGTAAGGCTATAACGTTTCCGTGTGAATCTATTGCAATATCATATGAATTTTTACGGTTTTTTATCCAGTTATAGTTCTTTGAAATATATTTAATTGAATCAACAATAAACAAATAATTTCCACCGAAATCCAGAAACGAATAAGGAAATAATTGATATAAGTTGATTTCTCCACTGCATGGATGATAAATATATCCATTAATATTAAGTTCAAGAACTTTTATGATTGTTTCCCAACCAGTTAGTTGACTGAGAACAATGGTACTATACATTCTCTTTTGGATATCTTTACTTAATTGAGGTATTATATATTGCTCAATATCAGTCATTATTTTATTCCCCCAATTCTGTATAAAATATTTTCCTTGTTGTACTTCACATATATCCATTGAATTACGAGTCCCCCCGCCAATATGATATGCAATAGCTTCCGGATAATACATACATTTTACTCCTGAAAGATTTATTTTTAATGTCAGTTCAAAACCCTCATATGCATTATAGTAATGTTCGTTGAATTTTCCATTTTTTATAAAAACATTACGCGGAATTGCACAAAAAGCAGAAGTTAACGCTTGACGACAACCTTCCTTTTTTATAATATCCTTTTTAACATCACAGTCTTGGTAAACATGTTCATTTTGCAAGTCCATAAACAAATGCCCCGTACTTTGCACTTTATTATTTTGCGGATATATGAGAAGACCTTGCACTGCTCCAACAATAGAAATATTTTTTTCTAAGTAAGATACCAAACTATGAATGCTTCCATGTACAGGAAAAACATCGCTATTAATAAAAACTAAAATATTTCCACTGCTAGCATCTGCAGCAATGTTATTTGACTTTCCATAACCTTGTTTTATATTGTTATATATTACGGTTATAGAGGAAAAGTTATTCGATAAGTCTTTTAAATATTCTATTGTGTGGATATCATTGCAACCATCAGACACAATTATTAATTCTCCATCATCTTCAAAGTCTGTCGTCAAAAGTAAATTTTCAATAAAATTATTTGTTAGAGCAAAATTATTATCAAGTGCAACTATAATGCTGTATCGCATATTTCTTCTCCTATATGTTTATTTCAACGGATAACTTTAAATTATCCACTAATCATCATCCGCAACTATCTACAGCCTTCAAATCATTTGCCAAAACCTCCTCGTCATAATCCCCCTCACTCCCGCATAAACATAATAAAACCCGCCCCAAGGATCTCCCCATGCCCCATCCCCCCACCCCCCAAAACATCATGGACCTAAAACGAGAAGAACTAACAAACATAGAAGATATCATAATTGACACAGAAAAGAGTGTAGAAAGCCGTGTCGAATCTTTTATCGAGCAGACCGGGAATCCTTTTGCAATGAATGTCGGGGAATACATTTTGCAGATTGGATTCATGGAAGAGACAAATGACACGATTGACGACAGGCTGCTTCTGCTGGCGAAAAGGAAGATACAGATTATGACATAAGTGTCATGTTTGGCAAAAGGAAAAATACAGTATGGAGTCAGGAGGATGTAGATGAAAGCGAAAGAATTTTATAACGCAGCTGCTTATCTGCGTTTGAGCCGCGACGATAACATGGATGAGGGCGAAGTGGAAAGTAACAGCATCCGTTCGCAGAGGGATATGATTCGTTCCTATGTCAGGAAACAGGATAACATGGAAATTTATGATATCTATGTGGACGACGGCTATTCGGGAACCAATTTTGACAGACCGGGTTTTGGGCGGATGATGAAAGACATTGAGGCCGGAAACGTGGACTGCGTGATTGTCAAAGATTTGTCCAGGCTGGGACGAGATTACATAGAAGCCGGGCGGTTGATTCAAAAGACCTTTCCGGCTTTTTCTGTGCGCTTTATTGCGCTGACGGATTGTTTTGATTCCCTGACGGCGGACTATCATGAGACGTCGCTGGTCGTGCCTGTCAAAAATTTTATCAACGATTCTTATGCAAGGGATATATCCGGCAAGGTGAGGAGTCATATCAAGGTCAAGATGGAAAAGGGCGACTTTATTGGTGCCTTTGCCACTTATGGGTATCAGAAAAGCGCAGAAAACAGGAATCGGCTTGTATTGGATGATTATGCGGCGGGAATCGTGAGAAAGATTTTTGCATGGAAGATTGAAGGATACAGCAGCCTTGCCATTTCGGGGCTGCTGGATGAAATGGGGGTGCTTTCCCCGATGGAATATAGGAGAATGCAGGGAGAAAAGTTTCAGACAAGTTTTGCTGCCGGGGTGAAGGCAAAGTGGTCGCCCGTCGCCGTCAAGCGGATTCTGACAAATGAAAATTACACGGGCACATTGGTGCAGGGAAAAGCGGAAATCGTCAATTATAAAGTAAAAAAAGCTGTCAGGAAACCGGAAAAAGAATGGACGAAAGTACAAAACGCGCAGGAAGCGATTATTTCAAAAGAAGATTTTGAAATTGTACAGGAATTGTTAAAAGTGGATATCCGTGCCGGAAACGGGGAAAAAAAGGCGCATATTTATGCAGGGCTATTATTTTGCGGGGATTGTATGGAGCCGATGCAGCGCAGGGTAAACCGGTATCGGGGGAAAGAGACGGTAACTTTTATCTGTGCTTCCAGAAACAGGGGCGATGGCTGTACCCGGCATAGGATATCCGAAGGGGATTTGAATCATTTGATATTGGCAGGACTTAGGCAGCAGATTTCTTTATTTCTGGATAGAAGGAAAACACTTGCCCAAATGGAGCAGTTGGAAATTCATTTCGAGGAAGTCATGGCTTTTGACAGGGAAATGGAGCGGCTGCGTAAAGAACAGGAAAAATACCGGAATCTGCAGACAGGGCTTTATGAGGATTTCAAGAAGCAGATAATTACGGAAGAAGATTTCAGGAGTTTTAAGGAAATCTATGAGAAACGGTGCAGGGAGCTGCAGCGGGATATCAGCCGTCAGGAAGAAACGGTTAAGCAGCTTTTTCGTGGAGGCGTCATAGCGGGCAGGAATCTGGAGCGCATGAAAAATGCAATGCAGATAACGGAACTTGACAGGGCGACGCTGGTTTCTTTTGTCCGGCGCATCCTGGTATATGAGGATAAGCGGATCTATCTGGAATTACGATGCAGGGAGCAGTTTTCCGAAGTAGTCGTGTCTGCTAAGTCGGCAGAGGAAAAAGGATCGGTTTTATAGTCTATGGGAAAATGGCATTCGGGAAGGGGGCAGTCTAAGTGGCAGGAACCGTTAAGCAAAAACAGTTAGTCTGGGATACTCCGGCGGATGGAGAACCGGGGAAGTTATATTCCGTGGGCGTCTATGCGCGGCTTTCCGTAGATATGGATGAAAAAAAGCGGGAATCCATTGAAACGCAGGTAGAAATTGCCAAAGCGTTTATCAGCCGGCAAAAGGATATGGAATTGTATGATTGTTATACGGATATGGGAAAGAGCGGGACGAATTTCCGGCGCGAAGGTTTTGGGCGCATGATGGGCGATGTGAGGGCAAGGAAGATTAACTGTATCGTCGTAAAGGATTTGTCGAGATTTGGCAGGAACCATATCGAAACCGGGAATTACATGGAAAAGGTATTTCCTTTCATGGGCGTGCGTTTCATAGCGGTTACGGATGGCTACGACAGTCTGGCATGTTCCGGACAGGGCGACGCATGGGGCGTGAATCTGAAAAACCTTGTAAATGAGATGTACGCTAAGGATATCGCCGTCAAAGTAAAATCGGGTAAAAGAATAAAATGGGAGCAGGGCAGTTATACAGGCGGCATACCGCCCTATGGCTACCGGGCGGAATGGATAGATGGAAAAAAGCGCCTTTTTACAGAAGAAGTCACATCGGATATCGTCCGAAAAATATACGATTTATTTTTATCCGGTCAAAATAGGAAAGAGATTGCCGTCTGGCTTTATGAAAACAAAATCGTAAGACCTGCGGTATATCATCAGACTGGACAGATTTACAGCCGGGATAGGGAAGGGCTTGAAGAATGGTCACGCGGAACAATCAAACTGATATTGACCAATCCGGTCTATATGGGGTGTCTTGTTCAGGGGCGGACCTGCGGAAAGGATTATAAGATGCGGGACCGCCACGACATTGATTCCGGGGACTGGTCTGTCAGGGAGCATACTCATGAAGCGATTGTCAGTAAAGAACAATTTTTTGAAGCGGCTGCAAAATTCGAGCAGCATAAGATATACTGCAGCCGGAAAGGTTTTTCCAAAAAAATCCCTCTGGAGGAAGACATTTTTGCAGGGGTTCTTTACTGTGGCGGCTGCGGGGCAGGAATGCATAGGATTTCGGCACTGAAAGAGCTGGGCTCCAAGGATAAGGTCAGGACATACAGCTATCACTGTCCGAACCGATACCGGATAGATGAATGGAAGTGTACGGGAAAAGATATCACCCTGTATACCCTCGTCGATATCGTAAAAAAAGCGATTTGGCAGGAATTTTCCCTTTCCCCGATGCGCCCGGAGGCGCTGGCAGAGAGCAATAACCGGGAGGCGGAAGCGGTAAAAAGGAAATGGAACATGCAGCTTACGGCGCTTGAAAAAAGGTTGGATAGAATTGCGACACTTGGAAGCGAGCAGTATTTGAGATATCGGATGGGTGAGATGGAGGAAGCGCAATTTCTACAGGCAATGGAAGAGAACAGAAAAAAGACGGTTTCTTTGCAACAAGAGAAAGCTGAGATAATGGAAATTATAAGAAAGGTAGACGCCCAGACTGCCGCACAAAACCGGCTGATACGCACTTTTTGGGAAGAGGGTAAAAAGGTTGAAAGAAAAGCACTTTCAACTATTGATTTTGAGTCCGCTGGAGCGGACATGGGGTATAAAAATGGAAAAAGTGAAAAAGGTGGAAATAGTGGAAACAATGAGAAAAGTGGAAGCAACGGAAATAATGGCAACAATGGGCTGACCGCAGAAATGGTGCGGACGCTGATAAACCGTATAGAGGTCTATCCGGAACAGAGGATAAAAGTGATTTTTGCTTTTAAACGAAAGGACATCTTTGCTGAAAAATAGGCGGGTTAATGGAAGCGCATGGGGAAGGAATGGTATGGCAAGGAATGGCATGGGAAAGAAAGCATGTAGAAAGGAAAAGTATAGACAAGAAATGGCATAGTAAAGGCAAAGAATGGTATGAGAAAAAGCTTAGACGAGGAGTAGCATGGGAATGAAAGGGAATGGCATAGAAATCAAAGAGTATCGAATTGCAATGTATCTCCGCGTATCCAAGACTGAGCAAATTCCGTCTGCCCAGCCGACAGTCTGCAGCCATGCGGCGCAATCTGACAGGGTAGAAACATCTGGAAAGGAAAGCAATAGTATTGGTACACAGAGAGGACTTTTACGAAAGTATGTGGCAAAGAATTTTGCGGAGTATGAGACGGGGTATGAATTAGAGGAGTTTTGCGATGATGGCTATACCGGGACGAATTGGCAGCGTCCGGGGATGCAGACTATGTTGGAAAAGGCGAGAAGAGGGGATATCCAGTGCATTTTGGTAAAGGATTTCTCAAGGTTTGCGAGGGACTATATTGAAATGGGCGTTTATCTGGAACAGATATTTCCGTTTCTGGGCGTGCGGTTTATTTCCGTCAACGATGGTTATGACAGTGACAATTTCAAGGGCAGCCTTGCGGGTATGGATGTGAATTTTAAAAACCTGCTCTATGATTTTTACAGCAAAGACTTATCGGGAAAAGTGCGTTCTTCCCTTGCGGTCAGGAAGGAAAAGGGACAATATGTAAGCGCGAATGCCCCATTTGGGTATGAGAAAGCGCCTGGGGACAGACATGCGCTGGTGGTCGCCGGGGATGAAGCGGAAATTGTCAGACGAATTTTCCTTTTAACGACAGAGGGGTATACGTCGGTAGAGATAGCGCGGATATTTAACGAGGCGCGGGTAAAGACGCCGATTGAATTTAAGATAGAAAAAGGAAAGACAAGCCGGATTCCCAAAGGGGAGCGATTTACCTGGAATGCCAGTACGATATGCCAGATACTAAGGAATGGAATCTATATCGGAAACATCGTGCAGAAAAAATATACAAAGGATTTCGTCGGCGGAAAAAACCACCTGAATCCCCGCGAAGAATGGCTTGTCACCTGTAATCATCATGAACCGATTATCAATAAGGAAGTTTTTGAAAAAGTACAGAAGGGACGGGGGAAAAAGCCGACGCCCCAGTATCAGCCGGCGCATCCGCTTGTCGGAATGCTGGTGTGCGGATGTTGTAAAAATAACTTGCGTTATAGAAAGGGCTTAAATCCTTATTTTTCCTGCCCCCAACGTTATTCTAATGGAATGAAGCATTGTGTGGATAAGGTCAATGCGCTGTTTATGGAAGAGTATGTTCTTTGGATGCTGCAGGATAAGTTACAGGCAGCCGGAGCAGCGGAAAAGTCAGATAGGCGGCATATTGCCGTGGATTCTGGCAGGGAATACGAGAGCGGGTCTGCCCGAAATTTGGGGACGGTGTTGTCAAAAGAGATGATAGAAAATTATATTGATAGGATAGAGGTTTATGATGAGAGACGGATTGAGATTTGTTGGAAAACATTCTTGACAAAGCGACACATATGACGCATAATAGAAAGCGACACGAGTGTTGCAAAAAGAAAAGAGGATAGAATATGGGTCTGAAAGGAGAGAAGACAAAACAGGACATTCGCGAAAAAGCGTATCAACTGTTTGCAAAAAAAGGGTTTAAAGAGGTTACTATGAAAGATATCTGCGAACGGACAGGGCTTAGCCGTGGGGGACTGTATCGCCATTATGAAAGTACCGGACAGATTTTTCTGGAAATTGTCAATGCTTTTTCTGATAAGCAACGGAATGAAGTAGTTGCTAAAATGGAACAGCACATTCCGGCAGCAGTTATTTTAGAGGAACTTCTTTCAAGGTATGCAAGGGAAATGATAGATTATGAAAATTCTCTTAGCCTTGCAATCTGTGAGTTTTTTAGCGATCCGGCAATTCCCAAAGAGGATAATTCTGTAAGAAGGCAGTATGAACTTTCCAAATCAGCATGGGTAGAACTTATCAACTATGGAATCAGCACAAAAGAGTTTAACCGTGTAAACCCGGAAGCTATTTTTCACGTAATTATCTTTGCTTATCAAGGAGTGCGAATGTACAGCATGTTGATGAAAATGGATAATGATATTCCTGCGCAAATCATATATGAAATAAAAAAAATTTTACTATCAGAGGAGATTCCACATGAAAAATGATATTGTTTTGGTAAGACCAACTTTAGAATTAAAGGAAAAAGCTCTTGAATACCGCGAAGAGCATTTTCAGCATGGAGAAAAAATCATCTGCGGAAGCGAACTTTTGGACAAGACAGAAAGCTATGAGGAATGGCTGTCTGCTGTAACACGGAATGCCAATCCCCAGACTGTAAATGAAAATTGGGTAGTTACAGACACTTTTTTCGCAATAAGGAAAAGTGATAAAAGGATAATCGGGATTATTGATTTAAGGCATACACTGAATGAATTTTTGAAAGATTTAGGAAATTGCGGATATAGTGTGCGTCCGTCCGAAAGGAAAAAAGGATATGCAACAGAAATGTTATACCAGCTTATCCAGGTGGCTAAAGACGCAGAAATGAAAGAGCTTCATATCTCTGTTGAAAAAGAAAATACAGCATCCATAAAAGTCATACAAAAAAATGGCGGTGTATACGAACGAAGCTTTTCTTTTGAGAATGAAACAGCAGATATTTATGGAATTGCTTTGTAAGGTCTGATGGTCAGCCGGGGGATAGACGATGGTTTTAAGCCATCGTCTACTGTATATTTTTAATTTCCATATTATTTTATAATTCTAATAGAAGCTGTTCCCCGTAATTTTCAGTTGATTTAGTAGTTAAACCTGTTGTAATTTCAATCTTTGAGTCTGGTATCTCTAATCCCCAGTTATCCCAACCAATATAGTTATTTCGGGCAAATAATTCAATTTTATCTTGTTGAGGAAACATTTTAGTAATACCGTCTATAATTTCTACGGGTTTAACACTATGTTCGCCGCGGGGTATGGCAACCATTTGCCTGATATTTCTTGCGCCTCTTGGTTGTGGAAACTTCCCTTTTTTAAATGCTAATACAAATTCTGTCTGGCTTAATGTATATCTTCCAGGATTATGTACCATTTTATCCCAAACAAATGCAATCGTCTTGTATTCAAATCCCCAGGACTCGCCTAATTCTATTGCATTTGCCATTTGCGGTCCAGTGGTCCACATAAATAGCAGGCAATCATTATCCGTAATAGAAGCGATATTAAGCTCTTTCAATTGTTTTAATTTTAATGTTGGATATTTAAATGTAGCAGAGCTTAAAAATATCTTTTTCTCAAATCCTACATTTTCATTTTTAATTGTAGTTTTATCATATTGCATTTTTCCGCCATAGTCCCAGGGCGGATCCGCATATATGACTTGATATTTCTTATTTGGCAACTGTGGATAAATATCCTTTAATGGATTGATTTTGGTTCTTTGTTTTTGTTGAACGCTATACAAAGAATATGCCGTGATTTCCTCTTTTTTGGTGTTTTCCATAGGATGTCTCCTTTATCTGATTCCTATAGGTGATTATAGCAGTTGATATTTCAATAGTCAACAGAATGTTACTTATAATCCGTTGCCTTAAAAGCTGCATCAAATTATGATAAAAAACAAGGGGTGTTTTTATGATTGCAAAAAAATTTGGTGAAAGAATAAAATGTTTAAGAAATAATATAGGCATAAGTCAAGAAAAATTTGCACTATCGATTGATATGGATAGAACTTATTATGCTTCTGTTGAAAGTGGCAGACGTAATATATCTATAAAAAATATTGCTAAAATTGCTGATGGTTTAGGAATAAGTCTGGAAGAATTATTCAGAGGATTATAAGGAGGTATATGATGGCAAAAAAGGAGTTGGCGGGTCGTGAGAATTGGCAGACTGAGAGCGGTTCAAAAGCATCAGATGCTGAAAAAAATTTATACAAGGCTTTTAAAGAACATTTTATGGGCACGGAATATATTTTATATGAAAAACCTACGCATCTAAAAAATTTATATGCAAAAGTTCAGCTGCCAGATTATGTAATAAGCGAGATATATAATCCGCCTATTACTATTGAAACAACAAAGTGGGGAGTGTCCCCGGATTTTGCTATTGAAAATAAACGAACAGGTAAAATTCTTTTTGGCGAAATTAAGCGGCAGGATGGATGGGTAGAAGGAAAAGACCCTAGTGCAGGACGTGGAAATGCACATGAAAGATTATGTAAACTGTTTACTCCGGGACTCCTTAAAGCATATAGGGAAATGGGCAATATACATAGTAAAGAAATTTTACCATTTTGGGTTGTGTTTGTAGGAGATATCACTCGTGACCCTAAAAGAAACAGAGAGATTGCTTTTTGGTTTGATGAATATGATAAAAATTATTTTATGTGGCGACCTAACATGACAAGCAATGATTTAACAGAACATTTCGATAAATATTTAAAGCCATATCTTGAATAATGAGAAGGTCTGTTTTTTGCAATACCTTCACAAAACAGCCTGTACTTTCAAGCATCAGATTAACAGCCCCTATTTTTTTACAACGCAAAAACGGTCAAAATCGTCATAATCTTTTCTAAAATATCCGAAAAATTTTTTAACACACGAGGGAATCCGCTATCAGCTAGACGTTTTTAAAGACGAAGAGGGTGGGAGCAGAATCCTTTCCATATGGGATCAGACGATACAGACAGGCGAGCCGCCGGAAGATTTTTTATATGGGACGGAATACACGAGAGAGGATATCAACCGTGCGCTGCAAAGCGGACAGCCGTTAAGCGTTGTGCCAACCACGGATGAAAACGGTCATGGAACGGCGATGGCGTCGGTTGCGGCAGGCAGTATTTTGAACCAGGGGCTGACTTTCAGGGGCGCGGCGCCGCAGGCGGACATTGCGGTGGTGAAGCTGAAAGGCGCCAAAACATATCTGCGGGAATATTATCTGATTGCCGACGATGCAGTCGCCTATCAGGAAAACGATATCATGGAGGCGGTACGGTATCTGGAACGTATGGCAATCGTTTTTCAGAGACCGGTAGTAATTGTGCTGGGAATCGGTACCAATATGGGAGATCATGCAGGAAATTCGCCGCTTGCTTCCTATATTGATAAAATTGCGACCAAAAGAAGCCGGGCGGTTGTCGTCTGCGGTGGGAATGAAGGGGATAAAGAACATCATTACAGCGCCGCCCTGCCAGAGCAGATAGAAATGCGGGTGGAAGGGAATAACAAAGGTTTCTGCATGGAATTGTGGGGAAACCGGATTGATATTTACAGTGTCGTAATCCGCACGCCCGGAGGTGAAATGACTTCTACGATTGATTTCCGCAACGGTCCCGATAATGTGTATGCCTTTTTATTCGACAGGACGAGGATTTATACGGGGCTGTCCCTGGTGGAAAAACGCTCCGGCAACGAGCTGATTTTTTTCCGGTTTGAAAATCCGACTCCCGGTATCTGGAGCATCATGGTCTACCCCTCGGAGCAGGAGCGCGTCCGGGGTTCCGGGCGTTTTCATATATGGCTGCCAATAACGGCTTTTATTGATGGCAGCGTGAGTTTTCTGGAGCCGAATCCTGACGTCACGCTGACAGAGCCGGCGAATGCGGAGCACGTCATTACGGTTTCCACTTATAATGGATTGACGGGAAGCTGGTTTTCGGAATCGGGCAGAGGCTTTACGGTCAATGATGCGATAAAACCCGATTTGGCGGCGCCCGGCGTACAGGTGTCCACGATTCTGGGCACGCGGACGGGTTCGAGTATGGCGGCAGCGGTTTCCGCAGGCTGCGTCGCGCAGTTTATGGAATGGGCAATCGTAGACGGCTATGCGCCCTATGGGGAGAGCCGCTCCATTAAGAGCCACCTCATCAGAGGGGCTGTCAGGGAGGATAATGTTGCATATCCAGATAAGAGGTGGGGGTATGGCAAACTGAACATCGCAGGGACGTTTGAGTCGTTGGCGAGGACGTAGGCAGTCTGTTATTTTTTGTGCGTGTTAAATTACGAAAATATATTATTGTTTTAACCTTAATTTTGGATTACAAAAATAAAAAATGTTAAAATATAGTTAATCAAGAACATTTTTGTCGTTTCTGTTGTAATCAGAAGAGAGGTGGGATAAAATAGAAGAAGGGAATCATAGTGGGATTTAAAGGGAAGAAGGGATTTTATGACAATGCTACAGGAAAAGGCTGTTGATATGATAAGCCGTATGTCGGAAGAAAAATTGTATTATGTGGTACAGCTTCTTGAAAGTGTGGAAGGATTAGCTGAAAATATAGAAAATGATAAGACACCAGCACAAAAGGCACTGGAAGATTTGCAAAGATTCCGTAAGCGTAGTGATGTAGAGATAGACTATAAAGCCGAATTAGCAAAAGCCAGGGAGGAAAAGTATGCGGGTATTGATTGACACAAATATTTTGGCGGATGTCCTATTAGGCAGAGATCCCTATTATGACATTGCTTATAATATTCTTACTTTGTGTGCAAATAAAAAAGTTTCCGGATATATTGCGGCTCACTCTATTCCAAATTGAGGGAGTAGAGGCAAGTGTAAAAGCGTATTATCTGGCAGGAAGAATCAGTATAGATGATTTGAACTGTATTTTTAGGAAATATGGAATTTCTTAGTTAGTAAAACTGATTATCGTGGGGGCTTTTCATGAAAGAAGAAAAACCAAAAACTCCAAAACAGAAAATAATAACATGCGTTATCATATGTATCATAGCGCTATCAACCCTTGCCGTCATTCTTTATGTCCAGGACTATTACCATGCCGACGCTGCCGCCTTGGAGGCGCTTACCTCTGATGAGATGGTAGAGGTGGAGCAGTTGGAAAAAGATGTGCTGGCGTTTGTTCCAGAAGAGCCGATAGCCGGGTTACTATTCTATCCCGGCGGCAAGGTGGAATATACAGCCTATGCGCCGCTGCTGCACGGGCTGGCAGAAGAAGGAGTTCTTTGCATATTATGTAGGATGCCCTGTAATCTGGCAGTGCTTGACATAGATGCTGCCGATGGATTGCCGGACAAATTTCCGGAGGTGGAAGATTGGTACATAGGCGGACATTCTCTGGGCGGGGCTATGGCGGCAGCTTATGTGGCAGAGCATGCGCAGGATTATAAAGGGCTTGTCCTGCTTGCGGCATATTCGACCAAGGATATTAGCCAGTCGGGGATAGGGGCGCTCTCTGTTTACGGAAGCAGGGACGGTGTGCTGGACATGGAAAAATATCAGGATAATCTCAGTCATCTTCCCACAGACCGGAAAGAATATGTCATCCAGGGCGGATGCCATGCGCAGTTTGGGAGCTATGGCAGCCAGAAAGGGGATGGCACGCCCCAAATTAGCGGGGAGGAGCAACGGGAAGCGGTAATCGGGTATTTTATGGAGTGGATAGGCGGAGCTTCTCTTGAAAGTACGGGGCAGCAGGGGAACGATTCCTCTGACGATAAAGTAGTGCAGGGCGTTTTAACCCACCAGGAATATTATGGGAACGAAGCGCAAGATGCCGCCGGAGATGACCCTAAACCGATAACGTCGCAGGTTTATACAGCGATCGAAGAAACGATACAAAGAGAAGATACGGGTATCCTTCTGACGAAGGCATCTTCCTTCACAAGATGGTCGGAGTCTGCCTTGAATCTGCATTCTAAGGGAAGTTTATTTGAAGGATGGGAAATGGCGGAATATGTGCTGGATGGGCAGCAGTATCCGGTACTTTACAATGATGAAATTCAGTTGATTATTTTTTCAGAATATCTATGGTTACAGAAAGTGGAAGAGACACAGATATTTCAATATCCGATTGATGGACTGGATATTGTATTTAGTTTTGGGGATGCGGATATTACTCTGCTTGATATGAACCGGGACGGTGTGAAGGATATTGCGATAACCGCCATCGTAGGCAAAGGAACAGGTGCGCTAGAAGAAAGAATATATTTAATTGATGGCAGAGATGATATATTGATACCCGTGGAATACGGGGTAGAAGAATTGGCATCACGAATAGAAAGTTTTACAATAGCAGAAGATTCACATTCTGAAAAGGGGGGCGCTTTTTGTGTCAGCGTATTAGTGGACGGAAATGAAATTTCTGGACAAGTGGCGTCTATGGGTGAAGTTACTGTAGAAGAGTTGTCCTGTGAAGTCTGGAAAGAGTGGGACGTTAGAGAATGTATGGCAGACGGGACGATTCGGGTTGAAACGTTACTGGCGGTCTGGAAACGAAATCCTTTTCCAGAAGCGTATTATTTTATAGGAACCGTGCAGGGAATACTCCGCTATGAACAGGAAGATAATATATTTGCATTGGACGAGGATTCAATAACAGTCGATTTTTATGAAGATGCAGGAATTTATTAAGTTGTAAAATAATTTTTCTAAACCTATCATAAAACTTTGATGGCAAAATCTACTGGCAAAATCTGCTGGCAAAATCTCGATTTTTCTATTGCCAAATCCCTCGAAGTATGTTAACATGTTATTCGTTGAGGTCGCCTGTAAGAGTACGGCTCCGTGGTCAAGCGGTTAAGACATCGCCCTTTCACGGCGGTAACACGGGTTCGATTCCCGTCGGAGTCATTTTCGCATGCCGATATGGCTCAATTGGCAGAGCAGCTGATTTGTAATCAGCAGGTTAACGG
>JAMPFM010000005.1 GCA_023664455.1 Blautia sp. | reverse complement strand
CTTTCACGCTAGAAATAAAATGAAAGGAGTGTCGAGACTGTCTACTCGACGAAAACAGCAATGCCTGATATTTTTACACTAGAGAATAAAATCAAACAGATTATTGATGAATTAAAAGGACTTTGCCAGACGAACGGGCTAGCGAATCAGGCAAGTGAGGAAGTCGTGATTACTTCGGTATTCTTATATAAATTTCTAAATGATAAATTTATGGCAAATTTGAAAGTCTTTGCAGAGGAAATCGGTCTGTCCTATGAAGAAGTGTTAAAGAATGAAAATGCGGAAATGGACGCATTTTATGATACCTATTCGCAGAACGTTGCTTTCACTTATGATGAAACGATTGAATATCTGATTAATAAAGTTTCTTATAATGAGTTTTATAAACTATTCGATGATGCTTTGGAAAGAATTTCCAATCACACAAAGAATGAAGCTTTTTCAGTAGAAACGGCGGATGGAGCCAGAAAGCCTTTGTTTACAAGAATAACCGAAAATGTAGAGGTTTCTAAGAGAAATAATTTTGCGAAAAATATCTTCGGCATTATCAGCCAGGAAAAGTTTGATTTTGGAGACGCGTTTCAAGGAAATTTTGATTTCTATTCCACGATTTTTGAGTATCTGATTAAAGATTATAATGTGGCGAGCGGCGTATATGCAGAATATTTTACCCCACAGGCGATTAGCGCGATTATTGCCAAAATCCTTGTCAATATGACGCCCGTTGAGGATACATTATATGAGATTTACGACCCGTCCGCAGGTTCCGGCTCCTTAGTGCTGCATTTGGCGAATGCGCTTGGAAAAGGCTCCTTCGGTGACAAGGCGCAGGTTTATACACAGGATATTTCCGGTAAATCGTCTAGATTTCTACGAATTAATATGCTTTTAAACGGGCTGACGCATTCCCTGAATAATATTATCGAAGGCGATACCCTTGATATTCCGGCGCATTACAATGTGCCGCACGACCCTTCTTCCGGTGTGAAAAGGTTTGACTATATTACATCAAATCCGCCTTTTAAAATGGATTTTTCCTCTACAAGGGACGGTATTGAACAAAAGTGGGCGGAATCGGAAGAGCGGGACGGTATTAGAAGATTTTTCGCCGGAATCCCGAAAATCCCGAATGCCAAGAAAGAATCGATGTCTATTTATCTATGCTTTATCCAGCATATCCTCTGGAGCCTGAAAGAAAACGGCAAGGCGGCGATTGTCGTGCCTACCGGTTTCCTTACGGCGCAGTCGGGAATCGAGAAAATTATCAGGCAGACTATCGTAGAGAAGAAATGGCTTAAAGGCGTGATATCCATGCCATCCAATATTTTTGCCAATACTGGAACGAATGTATCGGTGCTATTTATTGATAAGTCCAATGCCATTGGCGATATCATGCTGATTGATGCGTCCAAGCTCGGCAGGAAGGTAAAAGACGGCAAGAATCAAAAAACGGTTTTGGATGAAAAAGAAGTGAAATTAATCGAAGATACTTTCATTCAGCAGGATATGATTGATGATTTCTCTGTAAAAGTGTCTTATGAAAAGATTGCCGAAAAGAACTATTCCTTTTCGGCGGGGCAGTATTTTGAGGTGAAGATTGAATACATAGAATTATCGGAAGAAGACTTTAATAAGCGTATGGCGGCGTATGCAGAAAGATTGGATAGGTTGTTTGCGGAAGGGGAAAAGCTGGAGGAATCTATTCGGGATAGGTTGGGGGAGTTGAGGTATGAAAATTAAAGATATAGGTAGGGTAGTTACAGGGAAGACACCCAGTACTAAAGATATGTATAATTTTAAGGGGACAATTAATTTTATAACACCTGAAGATATTGCTAAGGGATATATTGTAAAAACAACAAATCGCCATATTTCAGAAAAAGGATATGATAGTATAAAATCAAATACTTTAGATGGAGTCAGTGTACTAGTTGGGTGTATTGGTTCTGATATGGGAAATGTTGCAATTTCGAAAGGAAAGTGTGCAAGTAATCAGCAAATTAATGCAATAACAGATATTACGGATATTTGGAATCCCTTTTACATTTATTATTATTTATCAAAACAGAAGCAGTACTTTCGTCAGATAGCGGGAACAACTACAACTCCTATTTTACCTAAGAGTGTTTTTGAGGATATAGATATTCCTTATATCAGAAAAGATTTGCAGGATAAAATAACTAATATTTTAAAAGCATTAGATTCAAAAATTGAAATCAATAATAAAATAAATGGAGAATTAGAATCAATGGCAAAAACCATCTACGACTATTGGTTCTTACAATTTGATTTCCCGGATGAGAATGGAAAACCATATAAGTCCTCTGGGGGTAAAATGGTGTGGAATGAGGAACTGAAAAGGGAAATTCCGGCAGGGTGGAAGGTGGGAACTCTTAGTAAATTTATTGCCAAGGACAAAGGGGGCGATTGGGGAAAAGAAGTCGAAGAAGGAAATTATGTTAAACGGGTTGTTTGTTTGAGGGGAGCGGATTTTCCATCGATAACAGGTGCTACCCCATTGACTGCGCCTACAAGATATATTCTGGAAAAGAATAAGAGTAAAGTTTTGGAAAGCGGTGATTTAATAATTGAAATTTCAGGTGGCAGTCCGACGCAATCGACAGGGCGGATATGTTATATAAACAATAATCTATTAGAAAGATTTGATACAGATATAGTGACATCTAACTTTTGTAAGGCTATATCGTTAAATGACTCTAATTTTATGTATTGGTTTTATGTCCAGTGGCTGAAAATATATGATAATAATGTTTTATTTAAATATGAAGGAAAAACAACAGGAATAAAAAATCTATTATTTGATATGTTTATTAATGATTATAAAATAGCAGTACCATCTAATGAACTGATTAAGCGGTATAATGAAATTGTTTATGTCATGTATGAAGAAATACAAAAAAATCAGAAGCAATCTCAAGAGCTTGCATCATTGCGCGATTTCCTATTACCACTACTTATGAATGGACAAGTTGGTTTCAAAGAACAATGAAACATGGGTAAAAAGTGTATAGCTCTAAAATGTATAGCTCAATCTTATATTTAGCTGTTAAGGGAGGAAGGTGGGAAGATGCAGGTCAATTTAAGAGCGTTAATCGGAGAAACAACGGTTATTTTAACCAGAGTGGTTAAGATATAAATCAGTCTGTAAATAATTTATAGACCTCACGGTGATAAACTCATACTGGAAAATCCAGGTTATGTCAGATTAGGGAAAGAGTAAATGCGTCGAGGTGGAAAATCTGACCCTAGAAACAAAAGTTTGATGAAAATGTTTAATATGATAGATATTGGTGAACATGCAGGGAGCGGAGTGCCCAATATTTTTAATGTATGGGAAGATGAAGGTTGGGAAGAACCCGTGATAGAGGAAAGTTTTGCACCTGATAGGACTTCGCTGACTTTAAAATTTATAAAAAAACAAGCGATAAAAACAAGCGATAAAAAACAAGCGATAAAAGATAGACAAATAAAGCAGATGAATAAAACCAATGAGAATATGAGTAAAGTCAGGGAATATTTGCAGGAGCATGAAACCCTATTTATCGCCATAGTGACCGCTGCAGTGGGCGATATAGAGCCGTCCGTTTTCCATATGGTAAACGAGGCGGTCTTTTTCATTGATGCGGCGGCTGTACTCGCCCTTTAGGTCGCCGTTTAAGGGTTCGGGCTTTCCGATGCCGTTCATGCAGCCGTTGCGTTCAATGTCTTGAATGAGCTGATTGATCCTCGATCAGTTCGTGCGGTTTTCCTTTTCCGGCTTTCAATTCCTGTACGGACTTTTTTACATAGGTCATGTTTGCCTCGGAGAAAAAAGGGTCAGGGGTCTGGCTGATTTCAAAAGGGATGCGGTTTTCGCGTAAAACTGCTTTCACAAAAAGATTGATAGCGGTGGAGGTATTTAAGCCGACATTGGAGCAGAATGTGTCAAAGCGGGCTTTGTCTTTCTCATCCACCCTTGCGGTTAAGGTTGCCAGTGCCATAGATATGTATCCTTTCATGTTCGTTTTGCTAATATTATATATCTATTGTACGCTGAAAGCAAGTGATTGTATTACGGAAAAGGAAATTTCATTGATCGGATGCTGGTTAAAAATATAAAAAAGAGTTGATGTTTTAAAAATATGGAAATCGTGCAAATTCTGATTGACATTTTAACATAAATAGAATACTATAATAGCAGAAGGAAACTTCTTGAGAAGCAGACTCATAAAATGCTTTCGCCGTTGAAGTGGGAGCCGTGATGGAAAGCGGTGAACATGGAGGCTCACAAAGGTGACAACTTACCATAATCCATCTAGCGTAAGCGAAAGAAAGTTGTTAAGGAGAGTATAAAGCCTTGCCAGTGTTTGTGCAAGGCTTTATTTTATACTATAGGAAATTGCGCAAGCAATTTTCTTGTATGATAGGATAATGCGTATGGATAATATACAGAAATCTGCTGTTCATTTTTTTAACTTGATTAATACAACCTCATATGTATTTCATTTGGCGAATAGAAATGTGAGGGTGGTTTCATTAAATTTTATGATGAAGGATTTTCATCACGTGGCGGGGCTTCAATATCTTACAGACATCAATATTCCAAGAAATAGAAAAAATACTATATCATGGATTTTGAATAAAGACAATCCCATTACAGATAAATATCTGGCACAAAGTAAATTTTATAAGGGAAAACCCAACGATGAAAAAGATATAGAAAGCAGGATAGAGCAGCTTTGCTTTCTTGAACAATATTTAGATGAAAATAATATTATTCGTATATATTCACCAAAAGATGGACCGCAAAATAATTCTGTTATCGAATGCGATTACATAATTGAAAGTCAATTAACAGGTTCGCATACTATAGTATATATTTTTTTAAAATATCGTCATGGAATAGGTTCTCCATGCACAATCATTTCCTTTGGAGTGAAGAAAAACGTTGCGTATGGTGGTCAAAATTTATATTGGATGTTGAAAGATAAAATTGTAAATGGAGTCAGGCAGACAATATATCAACACCCCAAATATTCATTAGAGCAGAAATTAAAAAATGAACCGAATATTTCATCAATATAGAAATAGTTGTCAAAGATGCCCGAATGGGTCGAGCGTATCTCAAATAAAAATGGGAAAATTGTCCAGTAGACGATTTTCCTATTTTTTAGTTTAAACCGCCTCAAAAACAAAATGTAAAATATAGTTGACAAAAAGTATAGTATATGATAATTTAATAATGCAACACAGATACAAATAGGCAAACACAACACAGACAAGAAAATAAAACACACAAAAATCAGCGCAGAAAGCAAAACGCGTTCATAGCGGATATTTTTAGGGGGGGGGTAAAAGGGTTGGCGAGAAACATAGCAATTAAAGTGGCGCGTGCCGAGAAGGACATGACGCAGAAGGCGCTGGCACAGGCGGTCGGGGTTTCCAGACAGACGATAAATGCCATCGAGCAGGGGGAGTACAATCCTACGATTAAATTATGCCGCGCTATCTGCCGCGTATTGGACAAAAAACTTGACGATTTATTTTGGGAGGAAGAGGAAGATGAAAAAGAATAAGAGTAAGAGCAGGTTAGATGAAATGCAGGAAAAGAAATTGCTGGAAATCGAGCATAATGGTTTCTGGCTTGCTTTCTGGGGGCTTTTGGCGGCGATGTCCGTCCAGATGCTTCTCTATGGTCGGGAACGCCCGGAAATGCTGGCGGGAGAATGGATTGTTTTTATGAGCATTGCTTTCTACACGGTAATTGCCTGTATGAAAAACGGTATCTGGGATAGGAAGCTGGCGCCGACGCCTGGTACGAATCTGATGGTCAGTCTGATAGCGGGCGCTGTCACGGGCATTCTCTTTTTTGCGGTAACGTATCGTAACTATCAGCAGTTTCTCGGTTCTGTCATGACGGGGCTTTTTATGATGATCCAGATATTTGTGCTTTGTTTCGGCGGATTGTCGATAGCGGCGGCAATACACCATAAGAAGGAGGAACGTCTGGAAAACGAAGAGGAGGATGAGGGAAATCATGGAGAATAGAATGGTGGCGGAAAATCTGATAAAGACTTTTACCAAGAATGAGAAAAGAAATAAAAAAGTCGATATCAATGCAGTGGATGGAATTTCCCTGACCATTAAGGCAGGCGAAATCGTGGGAATCCTGGGTCCAAATGGTGCGGGCAAGACGACGCTTCTTCGTATGATGTCCAAACTGATGAAACCCACAAGCGGGACGGTGAGTATCCGCATCGGGGATAAAGAAATGTGCGACGATATCGAGGTAAAAAAACATATTGGCTATCTTTCCAACAATACCAGGCTTTATGGCAGGTTTTCTTCCAGGGAACTCTTGGAAATGCTGGGAACCATTTATGGGATGACGAAGGAAGATGTGGATAAAAAGATTGAAAAAATCAGCCAGATTCTTTCGCTGGATACTTTTATTGATAACCGGATAGAGAAACTTTCGACGGGACAGACGCAGCGGGCTTCCATAGCCCGGTGCCTTGTACATGACCCGCAGACTTATATTCTGGACGAGCCTACATTGGGACTGGATATTTTAAGCAGCGCAGCGATTATTGAGTTTATGAAAAGGGAGCGGGAAGAGGGCAAGATGATTCTCTATTCCACGCATTATATGGAAGAGGCGGAATATTTGTGCGACAGAATCATCATGATTCACCGGGGCAGGATTATCAGTGAGGGCACGCCGCAGCATCTCAAGGAGCAGACCGGGAAAAAGAATCTGCGGGATGTTTTCACGGAGCTTGTAATCAGGGAGGGCATGACAGATGAACACGAAAATCATTAAAACCTTGGTAAAAAAAGAAATGCTGGATGTGTTCCGGGATAAGAAAACCGTGATTATGATGCTGGTTGTGCCGGTAATTTTGTATCCGCTGATTTTCATAGGCGTTATGCAGGTAGTAGCGGCGATTTCTTCCAGTATGGGGGAACAGACTTACCGGGTTGTCATAGAAGCAGAGGATGACGGCGCTTTTTTAGAGAAACTGATGCATATGGGGGAAAAGGAGCCGGAAGGGGAAGCGTCGGAAGAATCAACGGAAGAGACGGAGGAAGCGTCTGGCAGCGGCTATTCGATTCAGATTGTGGACGCAGCAAGTATCGAGGATTATGAAACGGCGCTTGAAATGGAGGAAATCGACGTCTACATCGCCGGCGGAATGGAAAATGGAAAGTTACAGTATGATATCTACTATCTTTCGTCGGAAACCAATTCTTCCTATGCGATGAATCTTGTCATGGATGCTTTTGAAGAATTTCGAGAAGAAATGACGGAGGAAAAAATCAGGGAAGCGGGTCTGAACGTGCAGGAAATCCTGGAGCCGGTTTTGTATGAGGAGCAGGACACGGCGAGCAGCGAGCAGTCGTTGGGCAGTATTATGGGTTCCATTTTACCGTTTATGCTGATTGTCAGTCTTCTGATGGGAACGATGTATCCTGCGATTGATACGACTGCGGGCGAACGGGAAAGAGGGACGTTAGAAACCATTCTGACGCTGCCGGTGACGAATCGGCAGTTGATTGTGTCCAAATTTTTGACCGTAGCGGTCATCGGAATGATATCAGCGTTATTAAACATTCTTTCGATGGGCGGTATTGCGTTTTATATGTATCAGATTATGGATATGGAAATGTCCATGCAGACCCTTGATCTGACCCAGTTTCTACCGGCAATTTTAGTGTGCATTCTGGCAATTTTCGCTTTTTCGTTGTTTATCAGTGCGATTACCATGTGCGTCACAGCTTTTGCCAAAAGTTATAAAGAAGCGAATAATTATATTACGCCCCTGATGCTGGTGGTAATGTTTACAGGATATATCGGTTTTATCCCCAATGTGGAGCTGACGCAGACGATGGCGATGATTCCGGTTGCCAATATCTGTCTGTTGATTAAAAATATGCTTCTCTTTAAAATAGATTATATGACGGTTGCGATGGTATTATTGAGTAATGTTGCCTATGCAGCGCTTGCAATCTTGTTTTTAAGTAAAATTTATGACAGCGAGGCGATTTTGTTTGGTGATGGAAAAGGGGGACTGCAGCTTTTTGAAAAGCGGAGTAATCTGCAAAAGGGCGGCGTACCTACCGTGTCCGACGTGGGCTTTGTGGTGGCGGTTACGATTGTATTAGTATTGTATGCGGGCAGTATGCTGCAGTTGAAATTCGGGCTGGCGGGTGTTTTTGGCACCCAGATGATTCTGCTTTTTGTACCGCTTGCGGTGGTATTGTATACGAAGAAAGATATCCGGCTGACGTATGGCTTTCAGAAAACGGGAATTAGCGGATACTTAGGCGGTCTGTTTCTGATTGTGGGCGCGTTTTTGGTGAACATCGTATTATCTTATGGCTTGATGCGGCTGTTTCCGCAAAGTACAAGCCAGGTTAACGATACTTTTTCAAGTATCATGAGTGGCGGCGTTTTAGAATCTCTTTTCGTGATTGCGCTGGCGCCGGCTGTCTGTGAGGAAATGCTGTTCCGGGGATTTATCTTTCATTCCGTGAAAGCAAAATATCGCATCTTTCCAGCGATGATGATAGTAGCGGTTTTGTTTGGTATTTATCATATGAGTCTGGTAAAATTCATCCCGACAGGTTTTCTGGGCATGGTGTTGTGTTATGTAGTGTATAGGACAGGGAGTATCTATCCGTCGATGATGATGCATTTTCTCAACAATGCTTTCAGCGTGCTGATATCCTATTATCCTGAAACGCTGCAGAATGTCCTGCCAGTCTTTTATCAGGAAACAATCAGTGTTTCCGACGGGCTGATTCTGTTTGGAATAGGATTGGTTTCCTTTGGCATAGGCGGCATACTATTGCGTAGGAGTACGGGAGCTGGGAAAGAAAATGGCGGGAACAGGTGAGAAAGAATTATTACAATTAAAGAAAAGACTATACGAGCTGGCGGATAAATCTTATCAAAGAGGGGTTTATACCTATACGCCTTTCCTGAGTCTGTCGGAGCAGCAGGTTTTTCATGAGAATAAGAGAGAGCTTGCCTATGCCGGCGTGGATATGGAAGGGGGCGCGCCCGTCTGCGATAGGAAGATAATCCGCTTTGGTTCTCTGGAAACGTTGGGTTATGAAGAAGCGTATCCGATTGTCTGTCTGGAAATGCTTCCGGTGACGCCCAAATTTGCAGACGCCCTCACCCATAGGGATTTTCTGGGGGCGATTATGAATCTGGGTATCGAACGCAGTACGATAGGAGATATTTTTGTGCAAAAGCAGGGCGGCATTTTGTTCTGTCAGCAGAGCATTGCCCCCTATCTGACAGAGAATCTGTGCCGGGTGAAACATACGAATATCCGGTGCCAGGTTGCGGAATCCGGGATATCGCTGCAGACAGCCACGCCGCAGGAGACTTTTGTCACGGTTTCATCTTTAAGAATTGACGGTGTCATAGCAAAGCTATATAATATTTCAAGAAACGATAGTCTTATGCTGTTTCGCACCGGCAGGATTTTTGTCAACGGCATCATCATGGAAAACAATAGTTATCAGTTGAAGGAAAAAGATGCGGTAACGGTGCGGGGACACGGAAAGTTTCTATACTATGGATTAGCGGGGGAAACGAGAAAGGGAAAAGAGAGAGTATCCTTGGGAGTCTATGTTTAGAGGAGTCTTTTTTCCGCTTTTACGTCAGAGGAAAAATGTTTCAATATCATGCGGTACAATGGTTATTTATTTTTTATTTATATTGTTTTCTCGGTTGGTGTTTTGAGTCTGCTTATGTTTCTGTCAAGGACGGGCATTTCATTAACCGGGGATTTTTAAGAGGACCTTTTTTGCCTTTATACGGCAGCGGCGCGGTCATGATGTTTGTTGTATCCATGCCGTTTCAACAACATGTGCTGCTTACCTATGTTGCAGGCTGCATCGGTGCGACGGCATTAGAATATGTGACCGGTATTGCGATGGAAGCCTTGTTCAATGTCAGGTATTGGGATTATTCGGATAAGAAGTTTAATTTTCAGGGCAGGATTTGTCTTTCTTCCACGATTGCGTGGGGGTTTCTGACAATTCTGATGACCAGGGTCATTCATAGACCGATTGAGCGCTTTGTTTTATCCATTCCCGATAAAACGCTGCGGTATCTGACATGGTTTTTGACGATTTATATAGCGGTGGATTTTGCATTGTCTTTTAAAACGGCGTTGGATTTGCGTAATATCCTGATTAAAATGCAGAGAGTGAAGGAAGAGCTGGAACGGATGCAGAAGCGGCTGGACGTCATTATTGCTTTTAATAATGAAGATAAAGAGTTAAAAAGGCAGGAACGGGAGCTGAAAATAGACGATTTGACGGAAGGTCTGGCACAGCGTTTCGCCAGCCTGAAAGATACGATTCAGAATGCACCGGGATCCTATGTGGATAGTGTGAAGGATGAAATTGCAGACTTACGCGCACGTTATAATGTATATATGGAAAACCGTAAAAATATGGACGAAATGATGGATTTTTATAAACGGGACATGCTGCGCAATAATCCCGACATGAGTTCCGGGAAATTTAAAGATATTCTGGAAAGCCTTAAAAATATGGTAATGGATAAGATGAGTAAATAGGGAAAACCTATTTACTCATCTTTGGTCAATGTAATGTATTTCCTGTTTGGATATCCGATGGGCTGAAGCAGCCGGTTCTGGGCGATTTCCAGATTCCGCGCCTTGCTTCTAAGAAGCGCTAGGAATTTGTTATAGAGCCAGAAGGAATAGACTAAAATGTCGTTTGCCTTTCCTAACCGCTCTTTCGTCGTATGGAGATAATGAATGCCCCCCGATACAGCAGGACGGCCTGCTTTGATGTATTGGATTAATTCCGTCTCATTGGAAATATCCTCTTCTAACAGTGTATAGCCGAGACCGATACAGTCCGCCTTATGGGAATCGCTGCCGCCAAATTCCGGCAGGTGATACCGGGCTGCAAGGGATTTGGCGCATTCATTGGAAATATCGTCTTCGCAGGCGTTGAAGGCTTCGATGAAATCGAATTTTTGAAGCAGCCTGTCTTTTAACATTTTGCCCCGGCGCGTATTGAAGGCGCTTAGAAACTTTTCCCCGCAGGGATGGGCAGGACCTAAGATGCCGCCGTAGCGATGGACGATTTCGATTAAAAATAGAATCGGCAGCCCGCGCAGCTCCAGGATTTTTGGACGGACGCCCGTGGGCATGATAATCAGAATATGTCCGGCGTCTAACGTATCATATTCGATTCCGCACAGAATTGTAAAATCCTGCGGCGGGTTATCCAGTGTTTTGTAGTAACGGTAAGCTTTATAAGAATTGTGGTCGCTGATGAGCATTCCTTGAAATCCTTTTTGCTTTAAAACGGCGATATTATCCAGAAGCGCCACTTTGCCGTCAGGCGATCCTTCTTTGGTGTGACAGTGCATATCCAGTTTCATTCCAGTTTCCTTTCTGTGGTGCAGTTATCTGCTTTGGTATTGATTGTTGTGTTGACGTACAGGATACGCAACACGTCATCCTTCGGCCGCACTGTTATCATTATACAACATTTTCAACAAAAATAGTATTGACAATTTGTAACAGATAGATTATTGTAGAATAAATTATTAAAAACAAGAAAATTGCTTCGCAATTATCTTGGGAAGAATGCTTTGCATTCTTCCGCGTTGTCGAATAATTTTCTGTAATATAAAAAACCTGTGAGAAAGAGTAGTAAATATAAGGAAAACATTCCAGAGAGCTGTTGGCGGTGGAAGACAGTATGTTACTTATATTGAATGGGCTTTTGAGGCTGGACTGAAATGGGAAAGAAAGCTGTGAGGCAGTTTTTTTCCAAGTAGGTTTCGGCGGGAACCGTACCCGTTATCAAGGCGGCATATATGATTGGTATATGAGAAGAGGGGGCTGCATGGAAAGGCAGTCAATTTGAGTGGTACCGCGATAATAATTAGTTTATTACCGTCTCAGGCAATACGATGCTTGGGATGGTTTTTTCGTGGGCAGAAAAATGTCGCACGGAAGTAAAAAGCAGTATGATTAGGAGTACTGGGAAAAGAGAGGAGAAAAATTATGAAAAAGAAAACATTGGCATTCTTATTGGCAGTTGTGACGACGGCGGCGATGGTGACAGGCTGCGGCGATACGGGAAACGGAGCTTCCGGTGCGGATAGCAGCGCAGATGCAGGAGCGGACGCCGGGGAAAATGCGGACGTTCCCACAGACGCAGATACAGACGCAGGAACGAACGCAGATACAAATGCCGGGGCAGATACGGACACAGGGGCTTCTACAGACGGCGCAAGCTATAAAGTCGGGATTGTGCAGTATGTTGACGATGCTTCCCTGAATCAGATTGTTGCGGCAGTCTGCGAGGAGTTGGATGTAAAAGGCGGGGAGCTTGGTGTAACATTTGAATATGCGGACTATACTTACAACGGACAGGCGGATTCTACGACCATGAATCAGATTGCGACGGAATTAATCGCATCGGAAGTGGATTTAATCATTCCGGTTGCTACGCCGACCGCGATGGTAATGCAGAATGCGACGGCGGAAAATCCAAAAGAAGACGGCAGTCTGATTCCGATTGTCTTTTCTGCGGTTTCCGACCCGGTGGGAGCCGGTCTTGTGGCGGATATGAACGCTCCCGGCGCCAATATCACAGGAACTTCGGACGCGTTAAACACAGATGCGGTCTTGGATTTGATGTTTGCGGCAAACCCGGATATCGCCACGGTAGGGCTTTTATATGATAAAAGCCAGGATTCCTCTACAGCGGCAATCGCGGCAGCAAAGGCATATTGTGAGGAAAAAGGCGTTACAGTAGTAGAAAAGACCGGTACGAATAACGGTGAAATATCCCTTGCGGCGGACGCATTGATTGCAGCGGGAGCGGAAGCAGTTTTTACCCCCACCGACAATAATGTCATGACAGCAGAGCTGGCAATTTATGAGAAATTCATCGACGCGGGCGTTCCCCATTACTGCGGCGCAGATTCTTTCGCTTTAAACGGCGCGTTTCTGGGTTATGGCGTCAATTATGTGGACTTAGGAACGGCTACGGCGGATATGGCGGTGGATATTCTGGTAAATGGCGTAGATCCGGCGACTATGGCAGTTACGACGATGGATAACGGAATCGCCACAGTCAATACGGATACGGCAGCACAGCTAAGTATCGATTATGCTCCATTTAAGGAAATGTGCACGGATTTGGTAGAAATTACGACGGCGGAAGAATTTCAATAAAAAAGCAGAAAAAGGTCGCAGAAAATTAGATAGCAGATAGCGGTACATGGCTTTCTGCTATCAATGGCAAGAAAGGGATTGGCGCAAAATGGCTTCCATATTTACGTTATCAATCGTACAGAGCGCGCTGGAGCTGGGGTGCATTTATTCCCTGGTGGCGCTGGCATTGTTTATTTCTTTTAGTATTTTGAATATCGCGGATTTGTCTACGGACGGCTGTTTTACACTAGGCTGCGCCGTGGGCGCGGTGGTGACGCTGGCGGGGCATCCGTTTCTGGCGCTTTTTGCAGCGATGGGAGCCGGAATCCTATCCGGCTTTATCACGGCATTTTTGCAGACGAGGATGGGAGTCCCTTCCATTCTTGCCGGAATTATCGTCAATACGGGATTGTACACGGTGAACATTGCGGTGATGGGATTTTCATCCACCGTGAATCTTTTTGCCTGCGATACGATTTTCAGTCTGGCAAAAGGCAGAATCGACGCGGGCTGGTACAATGACTGGTATAAATTTCTCATCGTGTTTGTCATCGTTATTCTTATCGGTATCCTGCTTGTTGCGTTTTTGAATACGAGGCTGGGGCTGTCAATTCGCGCGACGGGCGATAACGAACATATGGTGCGGGCTTCCAGCATCAATCCCCTTTTCATGATTACGGTGGGGCTGTGCGTCGCCAATGCGCTGACCGCGTTATCCGGTGCGATTTTAGGGCAGTATCAGAAATCCTGCGACATAAATCTAGGGACAGGAATGGTTACGATTGCACTTGCCAGCCTGATTATCGGCGAGACAATCATGGGAAAAGGAAGTATCTGGAAAAAGGTCGCAGGAGTTATCCTCGGAAGCTGCCTGTACCGTTTTATCGTGGCAGTGGCATTGCGAATGAGCGTTCCGGCGGAAGCTTTGAAACTGGTTTCTGCATTGATTGTGGCGATTGCGATTTCCTTCCCGTATCTGAAAGAAAAAGCAGTCTTTTACAGACAAAAAAACGCTTCCATACGGATGAATAAGAAGGATGGAGGGAAGTTATGTTAACTATTAAAAATATCTCGAAAACCTTTTATCCCGGAACCGTAAACGAAAAAAAGGCACTCGATAGGGTTTCTCTAGCGTTAAAAGACGGCGACTTTGCAACCATCGTGGGAAGCAACGGAGCCGGCAAGTCCACGTTGTTCAACGCCATTACAGGGAATTTTTATGTGGATGAGGGACAGATTTTTCTGGATGAAGAGAATATTACCTATCAGAAAGAGCATCTTAGAAGCAAAGTCATCGGGCATCTTTTCCAAGACCCGCTCAAAGGAACCGCGCCCCATATGACGATAGAGGAAAATATGGTGCTCGCATACCTTCGCGCTTCCACTGCCAGACACGCATATTTCAGCCGCATCAGCAGTAAGGAAAAACAGAAGTTTCAAGAGCAGCTTTCCCTGCTGGATATGGGATTAGAAGACAGACTCAAACAGCCGGTAGGGCTTTTATCCGGCGGACAGCGACAGGCGCTGACCCTTCTGATGGCGACGATGGTAACGCCCAAAATCCTGCTGCTGGATGAACATACGGCAGCATTGGACCCCGCTACGGCGTCTAAAGTCTTAGAGCTGACCAAAACCATCGTAGCGGAAAGGAAAATCACCTGCCTGATGGTGACACACAATATGCATCAGGCGTTAGAGCTGGGAAACCGCACCCTGATGATGGATGGCGGCAGCATCGTCTTAGACGTAAGCGGCGAAGAGAGAGCGCGGCTGACGATAGACGATTTGCTCAAACAGTTCCAGCTCTGCGCCGGCAGACAGTTGGATAATGATAGGATTTTGTTGTCAAAATAAAAAATGAATGCCAGTGCAATTCAAAAAGTATCTTTTGACACACAAATCCTATTATAATAAGGAAAATTTGGCAAGCTTGATGATAAGATTTACGTCGCAAAATTAGTCATAGGAATAATCCCCTGCGAATGCGAGATACTATGGACAGAAAATGGGCAATCAAAGAAAGGCGGGATTATTCAAGATGGAACAGTTTCAATATCAGATTAAAAATGAAATCGGAATGCACGCCAGACCGGCAGGATTGCTGGTCAGGGAAGCAAGCAGATACAGTTCAGCAGTGCAGGTAAGCTGTCAGGGGAAAAACGGGGACGCGAAAAGCGTTTTCGGCGTGATGGGCTTAGACGCCGCCCAGGGCGATATCATTACCGTACAGATAGAAGGCGACGATGAGAAAGAGGCGGCAAAAGGTCTTGCAAACTTTTTACAAAATAATTTGTAATGTGTAAAAATTGGATAGGACGCTTCTGGCGCTGCCTGGATTTGTAAGGCGGGAGTGAGGGATTTTTATGGAACAAATGACATTGTTTGACAACAGAACAGAGACGATTCCCCTTGCCAGCCGTCTGCGTCCGCAGCGGCTTGAAGAGTTTATCGGGCAGGAACACCTGTTAGGACCGGGCAAAATGCTCCGGCAGATTATCGAGAAAGACCAGATTTCTTCCATGATATTCTGGGGACCGCCCGGCGTCGGGAAAACGACGCTGGCGGGTATTATCGCCAAAAAAACGAAAGCAGAATTTATCAATTTCAGCGCGGTCACGAGCGGTATCAAAGAAATCAAGGAAGTCATGAACCAGGCGGAAACCGGGCGGAAGATGGGAATGCGGACAGTCTTGTTTGTAGATGAAATTCATCGCTTTAATAAAGCGCAGCAAGATGCCTTTCTGCCTTTTGTGGAAAAAGGAAGTATCTTACTAATCGGCGCGACTACAGAAAATCCTTCTTTTGAGGTAAATGCCGCCCTGCTATCCAGATGCAGGGTTTTTGTATTAAAGCCATTGGAAGAACAGGATATTGTCCGGCTTTTACAAAACGCCCTACAGAATCCCCAAGGGTTCGCCGGACAGAAAATCGAGATGAACGAGACGCAGTTACGCGCTATTGCCGTTTTTGCAAACGGCGATGCCAGGACGGCGCTAAATACACTGGAAATGGCGGTGTTAAACGGAGAAATTACACCACAGGGCGATATCCGTGTGACCGACGAAGGACTGTCCCAATGCATTAACCGCAAATCGCTGCTATACGATAAAGCAGGGGAAGAGCATTATAATCTGATATCCGCCTTACATAAATCCATGCGCAACAGCGACCCGGACGCCGCCATCTACTGGATGCAAAGAATGCTGGAAGGCGGTGAGAATCCTCTTTATATTGCCAGAAGGCTGATTCGCTTTGCCAGTGAAGATGTAGGAATGGCGGACAGCCATGCGCTGCCGCTGGCAGTAGCCGTCTATCAGGCATGTCATTTCCTGGGGATGCCGGAGTGCGACGTGCACCTGACCCACGCCGTCACCTATCTGGCGATGGCGCCGAAATCCAATGCCCTCTACCGGGCGTGTGAGACTTGTAAGGAAGAGATACGGACTCAGAATGCGGAGCCAGTTCCTTTGCAGCTGCGCAACGCGCCGACGAAACTAATGAAAGAGTTAGCGTATGGCGAGGGCTATCAATATGCCCACGACACGGAAGAAAAACTGACCGACATGGAATGCCTTCCCGAATCCATGCGCGGACGCCGCTACTACTACCCGACAAGCCAGGGGGATGAAGCGGCAGTCGGGGAACGGTTGAGGGAAATTAGGAGGTTTCAGGGGAAGGAGTAAGGGGAGTTGCGCAACTATGATTTTGCAACCGTCTGCTGTGCAGAATATATAATCGAGTATGGGTATAGATGGTATTTGAAAAAACAAAGAAAAGATAAATGAAAAAAGCGGCGATAAAAAACGGCGATAAAAAACGGCGATAAAAAAGCGACGATAAAAAAGTGACAGAAAACCCCACAGGTGAAAACCAGACCCTATTTAACAATACTTAAAATAATAACGGACAGTCTCCACCGATTGATGTAATCGGTAATGCAGACTGTCCGCTTTCTATTTTCAAAAGAAAAATCAGGCATAACTTGGACAACATTTCATATATTGAGATAAGGGGGCGATGGAAATGCGGAAAGAAGAAATTTTACATATCTTCCCGGACTTCATGCGTGCAGAGTGGGATAAGGTGGCAGAGCGGGCGGATAAGCTGCAGGAAATCCGTCTGCGTGTGAATCAGCCTGTTACAGTACTTATGGATAATGAAGAGTGGTTCCTTACGACGAAAGGGGAATTGATAAAAGATGCATCGTATGCCGCATGCAGCCATGAGAAAGAGCTGGAAGCCGTATTGGCGCATGTGTGTCATTATTCCGTCTATGCCTTTGCCGATGAAATCAGACAGGGATTCATGACCATTCCGGGCGGGCACAGAATCGGACTTTCTGGACAGGTTATTCTGGAAAACAGGGAACAAATCAGAAATATAAAATACATCCGTTATTTAAATATCCGTATAGCGCATGAAGTAAAAGGGGTGTCCGATGAAACGCTCCCTTATCTGTATCAGGATGGCAACTTTTTAAACACGCTGATTATCTCACCGCCGGGCTGCGGAAAGACGACTATGCTGCGGGATTTGGTGCGGAATGCCTCACAGGGAAATCCTTATGGGAGGGGCAGGAATGTGGGGCTGGTGGATGAAAGGTCGGAAATCGCAGGAAGCTTTCTCGGAGTACCACAAAATGATATTGGCATGAGGACGGACGTGATGGACGCCTGTCCGAAGCGGGAAGGTATGATGATGCTTATCCGTTCTATGGCGCCGGATATTCTTGCAGTGGATGAGCTGGGCAGTATGGGAGATGTGGAAGCGATGCAGCAGGCAATCCGGTGCGGCTGTAAGATGCTTGCCACGGTTCATGGCTTTTCGCTACAGGAAGTATGTGAGAAAGAATATATGAAAGATGTCATGCAAGAAAGGCTTTTTGACAGGTATCTTTTGCTTGGAAAGAAAAATAACAAGTGTATTGTAATCGGAATCTATGATAGAGAGAGGAATCTATGCTGAAACTGGCAGGAATATTATTGTTGATGACTGGATGTATCGGTCTTGGAAGCCGCAGAGTGTGGGAGGAAAAAGGGCGTATCCGGGAGTTGCGTGAGATTCGGCGGATTATTTTGCGTATACAGGGTGAAATGGCATATGGGAAGCGGACACTGCCGGAAATCTGTTTTCTTCTTGGAGGGTGCATGGAAGAGCCTTACAGAAGCGCTTTTCTGGCAATTTATCAGCGGTTGGAGGAAAATGACGGCACGGCATTAGAGGGAATCTGGAAGGAGCAGATGGCAGTATGTATGAAAGAAGTGCCCTTAAAAGAAGAGGAAAAAGCCATTTTGCAGAATTTGCCGGAACATCTCGGCATTCTGGAGGAAACCATGCAGGCTGCGGATATCGGACAATCCCTGGATATGCTTACGGAACATATCAGGCAGGCGGAAGCGGAATATGAGAGTAAATCAAAGGTCATTATGAGCGTCAGTATTATGGCGGGATTATTTCTTATCATTTTATTATTGTAGAGATACATAAGGGGGAAAAATGGGCGTTAGTCTTATTTTTAGAATTGCCGCGGTCGGCATATTGGTGACGATTCTGAATCAGATATTGAAACATAGCGGCAGGGAAGAACAGGCTTTTTTGGTCAGTCTTGCGGGGCTGATTATGGTATTGACCTGGATTCTTCCATATATTTACGATTTGTTTATGATGATTCAGGATTTGTTTGCAATATAGAACCAATTTTAGGAAAAAAGGGGGACAAGTTGGCATGGATATTATCAGGATTGGATTGATAGGACTGATAGGCGTGCTTCTGGCGGCGCCGTTAAAAAGCTATAAGGCGGAATATGGTATTTACATAGGACTGGCAATCTGTCTGTTGATTCTGGGATATTCCGTCAATTATTTTACCCGTATCCTCAGTGATATGAGCAGTCTGCAAAGTTGTCTGGGGGATAATTTCCAATATCTGTCCGTTTTGTTTAAGGCAGTCGGCGCCGCTTATGTGTGCGAATTTTGCTCTGGTATCTGTAGGGATGCAGGGTATGGCGGGATTGCCGGACAAGTTGAAACTATGGGGAAAATGTATATTCTCTTAATCGGGATGCCGGTATTGTTTGCATTGATGGAAAGCATTCAGAATCTGGCAGGATAATGGGAAGCAGCCACGTCGCAGACTGATAGAAAGGCATGGTTATTGGTTTGAAAAATAGAACAGTTGTTATGATATTTTCTATGGCATTTTGGCTTATCTGGATGAATCCGATGGTGGTACAGGCTTCTACGGAGAATGACGTCTGGCAGGATATGGACATGGATCTTGCAGAAGAAAAATTCCAGACGCTTTTCCCGGAATATCATTTTGATGGAAAACAAGTGTTATCATTGATTCTGCAAGGAAACATTATGGGAGCGGTGAAGATGCTGCTGCAGGAGCTGGGAAATACCATCAAGGCGCAGCTTGGAGAAATCAAAACACTTTTTGTCCTGATTCTGTTTATGGGGGTTACAGCGGCTTTATTTGCTAATTTTGCGGATATTTTCCAGAGCCGGCAGGTATCGGATATCGCCTTTTATTTTATTTATCTTGTGTTGATTGTCATTCTTTTAAAGGCGTTTGGGAGCATGTCGTCGATAGCAAAAGAAATGTTAAATCAAGTTATAACTTTTATAAAACTGTTTATTCCGGCCTATATCCTGACAGTGGGGACGGCTGCGGGAGCTGCTTCAGCAACGGCATATTATCAGATATTCCTGCTGGTCATCTATCTGATTGAGCATTTATACTTGTCGTTTCTGCTGCCGATGGTTCATTGTTTCATTCTGCTTGGTATCATGAACGGCGTCTGGATGGAAGAACGGTTGAATTTATTATTAGATTTTCTGCAAAAGGCAATGGAATGGTTTCTTAAAATAACAATTGGAATTATTACAGGTTTAAGCCTGTTACAGTCGATGATATCCCCCATTACGGATGCCTTGGAATCTTCTGCGTTGAAAAAGGCGGTTTCCATCGTGCCAGGTATCGGGAATCTGACGGAAGGGATGTTTGAAATGGTAATCGGGTCTGCGGTTTTAATCAAAAACAGCATTGGTATTTACATAACTATTGTTATGATATTTATCTGCATTCTTCCAATTATCAAGATTCTGTTGATGGCGGGCGTATTGAAAGCGGGTGCGGCGCTGATAGGCATTGTCAGTGATAAGAGGATGGTTAATTGCGCCAACCGTGTGGGGGACGGCAGCCTGATTCTGTTAAAAGCGGCATTGTCGGCAATCGGGCTTTTTATTATCGGCATCGCAATTGCCGCCTGTTCCACGAATAGAGGGATGTCATGAGCGGATTGGTAGAAAACATTCAAAAAATCGGAATTTTTATGATTGTGGCGCAGGCAGTGCTTCATTTTGCACCTGGAGCTAAGTATGAGAAGTATATCAGATTGATTGTCGGGATCATGATTTTGTTGCAGTTTTTAAATCCTCTGTACGCATTGTCTGGAAAGACGGCAGACGATTGGGAAGCCTGGATAACGGAGTCCGTGGGGGCGCTGGATATGGATGGTTCCCAGGCGGATATTCAGGCGTCTTCTACGGTAGCGGAGGCATTGGTAAAAAATATGGAAGAAGAAATCAAAGAAAAACTAAACGATGGTCTTACAGAGGAGGGGTATACGGTCATAAATGTTATCGTGAAGCTGGAAATGCCAGAAGAAAAAGGCGGTGAACAGTATAGGCTGGATAAGGTGCGGGTGGCGCTACGGCAGAGGAGCGGTCTGCGGACGGCTGAGAATTTCGGTAAGGATGAGTCTTCCGGTATGAATGAGGAAAGCGGGGAAGTGGGCGCTGGTATCGGGAAAAGCGGGGAAGTTATGGAAATAGCGGAAATAGCAGAGATAGAAGCAATAGAAAAGATTCAAATTCCACAAGTCAGTCTGCAAGAGGAAAACGTTGGGCAAAAAGCGGAAGAGTCTTTAGGTGGACGGCAGGATACGTCAACGGACAGTCAGGATACCGATATTACAGACCAGCTACGGAAAAAATGCTGCGCTATTTTAGGGATGGAAGAGGAATATATGGAGGTTGTCATCTATGGAACAGTTCAAGCGGATGATAAATAAAATAACAAGTGGTACGAAATTGCGGAAAGACCAGCTTTTAATCATGATATTGGCGGGGATTTTATTGTGTATTCTTGCGATTCCTGTTAAGAAGCCCGATTCAGAAACGACAGACCGCCAGTCACAGTTCGGTATATCGTACAGTGGTAATGATATGATAGAGAAAAATAGTCAGGCGCAGGGGGATACGGCAGTTTTACAACAGGCGGATATTGACTACGATTTATCCTATACGGGATATTGGGAAGAGAAGCTGCGGCAGTCTTTGTCCCGGATTGATGGGGCGGGGGAGGTGGAAGTTCTGATTACGTTAAAAGAATCGGAAGAGCGGATTTTGGGGAAAGATATCCCGGAAGAAGTGAAAGAGACGCTAGAGACGGACGCAGAGGGAGGCAGCCGCACCGTTACAGAACGGCAGACGCAGGAAAGTACAATCTATACGGTGAATGAGGCAGGGCAGAGCGTGCCCTATGTCCAGAAAATCGTACAGCCTGTCGTAGAAGGCGTTGTCGTCATCGCCCAGGGTGGTGATTCAGAAGTTGTAAAGGATAATATTATTGAGACAATTCAGGTATTATTTGGTATGGACACGAATAAGATAAGAGTAGTAAAAATGAAAAGCAAAAATTAGTTAAAGGGGAGACGGGTTTGAAGAATATGATTAAGAAGAATCAGGTAATGATTACTGCGCTGGCAGTGATGATTGCAGTAGCAGGCTACCTGAATTTCGCAGGAACGAAAGTAACGGATGAAGAAATCATGACAGTGAACGGCGGGATAGCAACAGATGATATGGGAAATCTGGACTTGACGGAGAATGACGTGGATTATAGCGCTTTATTGGATTTGTCGGAAGAAGACATCGAACAGGCATCTGGCGATATCCCAAGTCTGGACAGCGATGTGGAAGTTATCAATAGTGATACGACGGAAATGGAAATCGCAGAGGGTATCGAAGAAGAGACGCCTGGCGAGGCAGTATTTACGGCATCTTCAGGAATGTCAACGTTATCCGGGGCAAAACTGCAAAAAGAACAGACCAGGGCGCAGAACAAGGAAACTCTGCTCGGCATCATCAACAATGCCAATGTCAGCGAGACACAGAAGCAGGAAGCGGTCGATAATATGATTTCCATGACGGACATTGCGGAAAAAGAAACCGCTGCGGAAATTTTACTGGAAGCAAAAGGTTTTTCCGACGCGATTGTCAGCATTGACGGCGACAGCGTGGACGTTGTAGTCAATACGACGGAATTAACCGAAGCCCAGCGCGCCCAGATTGAAGACATCGTCATCCGCAAGACCGGCGTCAGCGCCGACGCAATCGTTATCAGCACCGTAAACGCAAATTAGATGCACAACCCCCAAATTCATGCTATAATGTACACGTCAGCAATGAGTCGTGCCAAAACTGCCAATGACAAATCGGCTGCTTGCAGACGAATTTGTCAGTGGTAGTTTTGATAGGGCGAAGCCCGTGAGCGAAAGAACCGCAGGTTCTTGAGCGCACGACGGATTAGGCGCGACGGGATCATGACATGGATAGGAATAATAAGGGGGATATAAAAGATGAAACGAATTTTTTTAATCGTACTAGACAGCTTCGGCATAGGAGAAATGGAAGATGCGGCCGACTACGGCGACAAAGGCACCAATACGCTGCGCTCCGTATCTTCCAGTCCCTATTTTCATATGCCCAATATGGGGCGCATGGGACTTTTCAATATAGACGGCGTAGACTGTGGGGATAGGATCAAAACTCCGACGGCCGCGATTGCCCGTATGAAAGAAGCCTCGAAAGGGAAAGATACTACTATAGGGCATTGGGAAATAGCGGGTATTTTATCGAAGAAACCGCTTCCCACTTACCCGGAGGGGTTTCCGAAGGAGCTGTTAGATGCTTTTTGTAAGAAGATCGGCAGGGGAATTTTGTGTAATATGCCTTACTCCGGTACGGAGGTCATAAAGGATTATGGCGAGGAACATGTAAAAACCGGGAAACTGATTGTTTATACTTCAGCGGACAGTGTTTTTCAGATTGCGGCGCATGAGGACGTCGTTCCGGTAGAGACGCTGTATGAATATTGCCGGATAGCAAGAGAGCTTTTACAGGGCGAACATGGGGTAGGCAGGGTAATAGCGAGACCCTTTGAAGGGGAAGCGGGCGCCTATGTGCGCACGCCCAGACGACATGACTTTTCGCTGCTGCCACCTTCCGTTACCATGTTAGACCAGCTCTGCGCGGCGGGCAGGGACGTGATTTCCGTTGGCAAAATCAAAGATATTTTTGCAGGAAAAGGGATTACCGAATTTACTTATACGAAGGGGAATGAGGAAGGAATTGAGAGAACTTTAGAATACTTGGATAAAGATTTTGAAGGTCTGTGTTTTGTGAATCTGGTGGATTATGATATGCTCTATGGGCATCGTAATGATATTGATGGATATGCCAAAGCGCTTGCCTATTTTGATGACAGATTGCCGGCTATCTGCGGGAAACTTAGGGAAGATGATATCCTGATGATTACGGCGGACCACGGTTGTGACCCCGGCTACATCGTTTCTACCGACCATTCCAGGGAACATACGCCTTTTCTGATGTATGGGGCGAAAGTGAAGGCGGAAAATTTCGGCACCAGGGATACGTTCGCGGATATTGGGGCGACGGTATTAGATTATTTCGGAATCCGACCAGAATTTGCCGGCACGTCCATGCTTACCCCGCCATAATGCAGAGACGATTGTCATGTGCATGATAGATGGGATAACAAGCGACAAATCGGAGGATAAAAACGTGGAGCATTATACAGAGGAAATTAAGAAAAGAAGAACTTTTGCGATTATTTCGCACCCGGATGCGGGAAAGACGACATTGACGGAGAAATTTCTATTATATGGTGGCGCGATTAATCTGGCGGGCAGCGTCAAAGGAAAAGCGACTGCCAGACATGCGGTTTCTGACTGGATGGAAATTGAAAAGGAAAGAGGTATTTCCGTCACATCTTCTGTCCTACAGTTTGAATATGGCGGTTTCTGCATCAATATTTTGGACACGCCTGGGCATCAGGATTTCTCGGAGGACACCTACCGCACGCTGATGGCGGCGGATTCGGCTGTTATGGTGATTGACGCTTCTAAGGGCGTCGAGGCGCAGACCAGAAAGCTTTTTAAAGTATGCGTTATGCGGCGGATTCCTATTTTTACATTTATTAATAAGATGGACAGGGACGCTAACGATACGTTCGAGCTTTTGGATGAAATTGAGAAGGAGCTGGGGATTGCCACCTGTCCAATGAACTGGCCGATTGGTTCCGGTAAGAATTTTAAAGGGGTTTATGATAGGGAAGAGCAGTGTGTTGTGATTTATTCCGATACGGAAAAGGGTACGAAGGAAGGACATGCTACCCGGATTCCGGTGACGGAGCAGGAGACGCTTGGCGCGCAGATAGGCGAAGCTTTTATGGAGCAGCTTTTAGAGGAAATTGATTTGCTGGATGGCGCCAGTGCGGAGTATGACTTGGATAAAATCAGGGCAGGGGAATTGACGCCGGTTTTTTTCGGTTCGGCATTGACGAATTTTGGCGTGGAAATCTTTTTGCAGCATTTTCTAAAAATGACGACCCCGCCGTTGCCGCGGAAAGCGGATATCGGACTGATAGACCCGGTGGAAAAGCCTTTTTCTGCGTTTGTCTTCAAAATCCAGGCAAATATGAATAAGGCGCATAGGGACAGAGTCGCTTTTATGCGTATCTGTTCCGGGAAATATGAAGCCAGCATGGAAGTCAAGCATATTCAGGGTGGCAAAACGATGCGCCTTTCCCAGCCGCAGCAGATTATGGCGGATGAGCGGAAGATATTGAGTGAGGCTTATGCCGGCGATATTATCGGGGTATTCGACCCAGGTATTTTTTCCATCGGGGATACGTTATGTATGCCGGGTGAGCAGTTTCAATATGACGGCATTCCGACTTTTGCGCCAGAGCATTTTGCAAGGGTGCGTCAGATGGACACGATGAAGCGGAAACAGTTTGTAAAAGGCATTACGCAGATAGCCCAGGAAGGCGCCATACAGATTTTTCAGGAATTTAACACGGGGATGGAAGAAATTATCGTAGGCGTCGTGGGCGTTTTACAGTTTGACGTTTTGCAGTATCGTCTCATCAATGAATATAATGTAGAAATCCGGTTGGAAAATCTTCCTTATGAACATATCCGGTGGATTGAAAATAAAGACATTGATTTAGATGCGCTGATGGGCACATCCGATATGAAAAAGGTAAAAGATTTAAAAGGAAATCCATTGCTGCTCTTTGTCAATCAGTGGAGTATCGGAATGACGATGGATAGGAATAAAGGATTGATTCTTTCCGAATTTGGAAGGGACTAGGCGAAATACGCGGGATGTGAAGGTGGTTTTATGAAAAAAGCTTTTTCTGCACTGATTGGTACTCTGATAGGTATGATAGCGATGATGGGATGTCTGGCTTATATTGCATTTTCAGAGGATTATAGGCATGTTCCACTATTTTCCGACCAGGCTCCTTTGCTTGTCAAAGAGAATGCGATAGAGGAAAAAACGAAAACCGGACAGGCTGTTTCCGATAGTGGGGCGGTGAAAACCATAGAGCTGCAGGATGGGGAAGCGGTTGTGACGGCTCAAAGGGCGGACGTCTATGAGGAAAAACTGCTTTTGCAGGAAAATCGGACAGGAGATTATGCCTATCAGTGTCTGGGAGAGCAGGAGCAGACGATTTATCTTGAAATCTTGTGGGCATTGACGGAATTTCAGGACGATGTAACGCTTTCCAGTCTGGATCATGAGGAAATTTCCCGCATTTTTCAGTGTGTATTAAATGACCACCCGGAATTGTTCTATGTGGACGGATATACCTATACACAGTATACGTTGGGCGATGTCTTGAAGAAAATCACCTTTACAGGAACCTATCGGCTCACAAAGACGGAAGTGGCCGAAAGGCAGACAGAAATAGATAATTATGTAAACCAATGTCTGGCAGGACTTCCTGACGGCGCCGATGAATATGAGACGGTAAAATATATTTATGAATATCTGATTGACCATACGGAATATGATGCGTCTGCACAAGATAACCAGAATATCTGTTCGGTGTTTCTGTATGGAAGGTCAGTCTGCCAGGGATATGCGAAGGCAACCCAGTATTTATTACAGAAAGCAGGGATTGATGCGACTCTTGTGCTGGGGAAAGTCTCGGAGGGAGAAGGTCATGCATGGAATCTGGTGAAAATAGGCGGCGAATGGTATTATGTGGACACTACATGGGGGGACGCTTCCTATCAGGCGGTAGGGAGCATGACGTCCTACCCGGAAAAAAAGATACCAACGATTAACTATGATTATTTATGCGTGACGACGGAGCAGCTATGCAAGACCCATACGATTGATAATGTGGTGGAAATGCCCCAATGTATGTCGATTGAAGCGAATTATTACGTCAGGGAGGGGCTGTACTTTACGAGTGTGGATGAAGAACAACTGATGCGTATTTTTAAAGAAGGCTATGATAAGGGCAGCGCCTATGTTACCTTGAAATGCGCCACACAGGAAATTTATGATAGTATGGAAGATATGCTGATAATAAATCAGGGCATTTTCGATTATTTAGACTGTCCAGACGGGGTTGTTTCCTATACGGATAATGCCCAGCAGTACAGTATGAGTTTCTGGCTGTAATCTGTACAAACTTGCAGGTTGTCAATTCTTATGATTTCGGTACTAGGCAAAAGTAATAAATTTTGTTATACTTAATCAAGATTGATTTGTGCTTATGCCCAAATTTACAGGCTGAGCCGGAATGGAGGTTTTATATGGAGCAGGAATTGAATAAAAACACTTATGCGTTAGAAGGAAATGAGAGTCTCGGTTCGGTCAAGATAGCGGATGATGTGGTCGCTATGATTGCGGCGCTTGCAGCGACTGAGGTAGAAGGTGTGGCGGCGATGTCCGGCAATGTGACTAATGAGCTTTTAAGCAGGGTCGGTGTCAGAAATGTTGTCAAAGGCGCAAGGGTGGAAGTGCTGCAGAAGAAAGTAAAACTGGATTTGGCGATTATGATGGAGTATGGCTTTAATATTCCGGCGACTTGCCAGAGAGTGCAGACGAAAGTCAAAAATGCAGTAGAAAATATGACAGGGCTGGAAGTAACGGATGTGAATATCCGTATCGCGGGCATCAATGTATCCAAGTAGGGACAGGACAAAGTAGGAGTTTGCATGAGCAGAAGAGAATTGAGAGAACAGATATTTAAACTGTTGTTTCGGATAGAATTTAATACATTGGAAGATATGCCCGAACAGGAAAAGCTTTTTTTTGAAGACGACTGTACGGCGGAAGGTGAAGATGCAGAATATATTTCTTCCAAATATCAGAAAGTGGTAGAAAAGCTGGAAACGATAGATAAAATGCTCAATGAGAAGGCGGAACATTGGGATACTGCCAGGATGGGAAAAGTGGATTTGACCATTCTGAGATTGGCAGTCTATGAGATTACGTTTGATGAAGACGTACCGACCGGCGTGGCGATTAATGAAGCGGTAGAGCTTGCCAAGAAGTTCGGTCAGGATGCGTCGGCAGGGTTTGTCAACGGAATTTTGGCGAAGTTTGCATAAACGCTGTTTGATGAGGGATTATCATGCAGAATGTATATACGGTAGCACAAGTAAATTCCTATATAAAAAATATGTTCATGCAGGATTTTATGTTGCAGTCTATTTCGGTTAAGGGAGAAGTCAGTAACTGCAAATATCATTCTTCTGGACATATTTATTTTACATTAAAGGATGAAAAAGGAACAATATCATGTGTTATGTTTTCTGGCAGCCGTAATGGACTGAAATTTCGGATGACGGAAGGCATGCAGGTGATTGTAAGCGGTAGCGTTGATGTCTACGAGCGGGACGGGAAATATCAGTTATATGCCAGGGAAATTAAGCAGGATGGCGCAGGAGCGTTGTATGAGCGGTTTGAACAGTTAAAGGTAGAATTGGAAGAACGCGGTATGTTTGCGAAAGAGTATAAACAGCCGATTCCCAGATACATCCGCACGCTTGGCGTCGTTACGGCGCAGACGGGCGCAGCAGTCCGGGATATTATCCAGATAGCTTCCAGAAGGAATCCATATGTGCAGATTATTTTGTATCCGGCGATTGTGCAGGGGGATATGGCAGTCGGAAGCATCATAAATGGTATTCATGCTATGGAAGCTTACGGCGTCGATACGATTATCGTTGGAAGAGGCGGCGGTTCCATAGAAGATTTGTGGGCGTTTAACGAAGAAGCGGTGGCACAGGCAATTTTTGACTGTTCGATTCCGGTTATTTCCGCGGTGGGGCATGAAACGGATACGACCATAGCGGATTTTGTGGCGGATTTACGGGCGCCGACGCCTTCTGCGGCAGCAGAGCTTGCCGTGTATGATGTTGAGCAGGTGCAGGAGATGCTGCATGAGTATGCTTATACCATGCAGCATCTATGTAAAGGGTGTATCAAACAGTACCGCAACAGGTTAGACCGTTATCAGATGCAGATGAAGTATCTGAATCCTTTGAACCAGATACGGGAAAAACGAACTTATGCGCTGAAATTGGAAGAGCGTCTGCAAACTTGTGCGACGAAAATCTTATCAGAAAAACGGCATCAGCTAGCATTGTACATCGAACAGATGAAGGGCTTATCGCCACTTGGGAAGTTAAATCAGGGCTATGCCTATGCGGCGGATAAGCGGGGCAGTACGGTTTGCCGGATAGAACAGGTAGAACCGGGGGAAGAGATGCAGGTTTATGTAAAAGACGGTGTGATTTTCAGTAAAGTTGTGGACAAGCAGAAGATGACTTTTCCAGAATAGAAAATCGTCGCAATAGCGGACGAAAAGGAGTTAGGCGGTTATGGCAAAAACAGAAAAAAAAGAAGCGGGTCAGGAAGCCCAAAAGGAGCTTTCCTTAGAAGAGGCTTTTGAGAAGATAGAGCATACGATAGGGCGGCTGGAAGAGGAAGAGATTACGTTAGAAGAGTCTTTTCGTACTTATCAGGAGGGTATGAAATTATTGCAGTATTGCAATGAGAAGATAGATAAAGTAGAGAAACAGGTATTGATGATTAACGAGGATGGGGAACTTTATGAATTTTGAGAAACAGCTGGAAGAAAAGACAGCCGCCATTGAGACCATGTTACAGACCTTTTTGCCGAAAGCAGAGGGAAAGCAGAAGAGAGTGATAGAGGCGATGCGCTATGCCATGACATCCGGCGGCAAAAGACTGCGCCCGATGCTGATGGCGGAAACTTTTGCCATGTTTGGCGGAAGCGGGAAAATGATAGAGCCTTTCATGGCGGCGATTGAGATGATACATAATTATTCGCTTGTTCATGACGACTTGCCGGCGATGGATAACGATGAATTTCGTCGTGGCAGGAAAACCACCCATGTCGTATATGGGGAAGGAATGGCGGTACTAGCAGGCGATGCGCTGCTCAATTATGCGTTTGAGACCGCATGCCTTGCTTTTGAGGAAGCGCAGGATAAAGAAGCTTACCAGCGGGCGGCGTTGGCGCTTTCTATTCTGGGCAGGAAAGCCGGCGTCTATGGCATGATTGGCGGGCAGTGTGCGGATATCGAGGCGGAGGATATGCCGGATAAGGTAACAGAAGAGCTGCTTTTGTTTATTCATGAGCATAAGACGGCGGCGCTGATACAGTGTGCCATGATGATAGGCGCCATTCTTGCGGGAGCGGATAAAGAACAGATAGCGGCAATCGAAAAGTGCGCTTACAATATCGGCGTTGCCTTCCAGATTCAGGACGATATCTTAGATGTCACAGGCAAGCAGGAAGTCCTTGGGAAACCGATAGGGAGCGATGAAAAGAATAATAAAATAACATATGTTACCATTCGCGGTCTGCAGCAATCGGCACAGATGGTAGAAACATTATCAAAAGAGGCGATTGCAATACTGGCGTCTTTTCCTGAGAGAAATCTTTTTCTGGAAAAACTGGTAGAACAATTAATTTACAGAGAGAAATAAAGGGGCATACTATGTTTTTGGAAAAAATAGAAGGTACCAATGACATTAAAAAAATCGAGCCGGAAAATTATAATGCGCTGGCGGAAGAGATAAGACAGTTCCTGATTCAGTCCATCAGCGTGACAGGCGGGCACCTGGGCTCCAATCTGGGCGCGGTGGAACTGACGATGGCGCTTCATTTATCGTTGAATCTGCCGGAAGATAAGATTATCTGGGACGTGGGGCACCAATCCTATACCCACAAAATACTGACCGGAAGGCGGGCGGGATTCGAGAATCTGCGCAAATACGGCGGTATGAGCGGATTCCCGAAGCGCAAAGAGAGCGACTGCGACTGTTTTGATACGGGGCATAGCTCCACTTCCATTTCCGCAGGGCTGGGCATGGTCAAGGCACGGGATTTGAAGGGGGAAAAAAATACGATTATATCCGTCATCGGGGACGGTTCCCTGACGGGCGGCATGGCATATGAAGCATTGAACAATGCGTCCCGGCTGGATACAAATTTTATCATTGTCTTAAATGACAATAATATGTCGATTTCCGAAAATGTAGGCGGCGTTTCCAAATATCTGAACAATATCAGGACGGCTGATATGTATCTGGATTTGAAAGAGGGGATCTACAATTCTCTGCACGGAAAATCCAAGTACGGCGATAAAGTGGTATCCCAGATTCAGCGTGCCAAAAGCAGTTTTAAGCAGTTGGTCGTGCCGGGAATGTTTTTTGAAGATATGGGCATTACGTACTTAGGTCCAGTGGACGGACATAATATTCCTGCAATGATGCGGATGTTAAAGGAAGCGAGAAAAGTTAAAAAAGCAGTGTTAATTCATGTGATAACGCAGAAAGGCAGGGGCTATGGTCCCGCAGAAAGGCATCCGGCGAGATTTCATGGGGCGGAACCTTTTGATATCGAGACAGGAATCCCTGTTTCCAAGGGCGCGAAGGCAAATTATACGGATATTTTTTCTACGGTTATGTGTAAACTTGGACAGCGGGATGAGAAAGTGGTTGCGATTACCGCGGCAATGCCGGACGGAACAGGATTAAAGCGGTTCCGTAACATGTACCCGGAGCGTTTTTTTGACGTGGGGATTGCAGAAGAACATGCGGTTACGTTTGCAGCGGGACTGGCTGCGGGCGGACTAAAGCCGATTGTGGCGATTTATTCCTCTTTTTTACAGAGGGCGTATGATCAGATTCTGCATGATGTGTGCATTCAGAATCTACCTGTTGTGTTTGCCATCGACAGGGCAGGTCTGGTGGGAAGTGACGGGGAAACGCATCAGGGCATTTTTGATTTATCCTATCTGTCCTCGATTCCCAATATGCATATTATGGCGCCCAAAAATAAATGGGAGCTGTCCGATATGATAAAATTTGCGCTTGCTTTTGCCGCGCCGATTGCGATACGATATCCCAGAGGTGAGGCATTTGACGGTCTGAAAGAGAACCGGGAAGAGATTTGCTATGGGAAGAGCGAGTGTATTTATGAAGAAGAAGATATTATGCTGTTTGCGGTGGGAAGCATGGTAAAAGTAGCCTTAGACGTCAGGAAACAGCTAAAAGAGATGGGCTATGCCTGTTCTTTGATAAATGCGCGCTTTGTCAAACCGATTGACGAAGAGGCGGTTAGGGAAGCATGCCGGGAGCATAAGTTACTTGTCACAATGGAGGAAAATGTGGAAAGCGGCGGTTTTGGCGAGAAGGTCAGGGCTTATGTGGATACGCTGCGCGTCGATACGAAAGTGTTGTGCGTTACGCTTCCAGACGAATATGTAGAGCATGGCAATGTGGAGCTGTTGAAGCAGGAAGTCGGCATTGACGCGGATTCCATTGTAGGGAAAGTTGTGACGGAATATATCGCCAGGATGGGGCAGGATAAAGAGTGAAAGAAAGATTAGACGTATTACTGGTAAAGCTAGGATATGCAGATTCGCGGGAAAAGGCGAAGGCAATCCTGATGGCGGGCGGCGTTTTTGTCAATGGGCAGAGGGAAGATAAGGCAGGAGCGTCTTTTGAAGAAGAAAACATTCAGATTGAAGTCCGGGGCGGTACGCCGAAATATGTGAGCCGGGGCGGACTGAAACTGGAAAAAGCGATGGAAGCGTTTCCCATCAGCTTAACAGACTGCATTTGTATGGATATCGGAGCTTCCACAGGGGGTTTTACGGATTGTATGCTGCAAAATGGCGCTGCAAAAGTCTATTCCGTGGACGTGGGGCACGGGCAGCTGGCATGGAAGCTGCGGCAGGATGATAGAGTTATCTGTATGGAAAAGACAAATTTCCGCTATGTGCAGCCTGCGGATATCGAAGACAGGCTGGATTTTGCTTCTGTTGACGTTTCTTTTATTTCTCTGACGAAAATCCTGATTCCGGCAAGAAATCTTCTGCGGGAGGGCGGATATATGGTCTGCCTTATCAAACCGCAGTTTGAAGCGGGACGGGATAAAGTAGGAAAAAAAGGCGTCGTCAGGGAACCGGAAATCCATGAAGAAGTGATAGAAAAAATCATTTGTTATGCCAATATCACCGGGTTTGAGGTCAAAGGACTGACCTATTCGCCCATCAAAGGACCGGAAGGAAATATTGAGTATCTGGTGTGTCTGGAAAAAAAGGAGCGGCTTTCTCAGGATATCTTATCGCTTACCGAGTCAGAGGCGGAAAAAGCCTTAAACGATTGCCTTGCCGCATCGGGTGGAAAACCTGAGGAAGAGACGCAGGGGCGTTTGATTGGTGAAACGGTAAAAGAAGCGCATCAGAAGTTGAGTCCGCCGGAGCGGACGCGGGGGGATGGGCATGAAACATTTTTTCCTGATTACGAATAAGGCAAAGGATCCGGAGGGAAGTTACACGGAAAAAATCGCGTGTTATTTAAAGGAGCACGGGGCGGAAACTTCCTGCGCCGTGTTTGGCAGGATGGCGGAGCCTATGGTGATTCCCGAAGGCATCGAGTGTGTCATTGCCCTAGGCGGGGACGGAACGCTTTTAAAGGCGGCGCGGGATATGATAGAATACGAGATTCCGCTTTTAGGAGTGAATCTTGGCACGCTCGGTTATCTGGCGGAAGTAGAAATTGCCAATATGGAACAGGCTTTAGAGAAACTGTTATCCGGGGATTATACACTGGAAAACAGGATGATGCTGGCGGGCAGTGTTTTCCAGCAGGAAAATGGCGGGGCGCATAACTTTGCCCTAAACGATATCGTGATATCCAGATGCGGCTCCTTACAGATTTTAAAGTTTGATATTTATGTGAATGGCAGATTTTTAAACAATTACAGTGCAGACGGCATCATTGTGGCGACGCCTACTGGCTCTACGGGCTATAATATGTCTGCGGGCGGACCGATTGTGGAACCCGGCGCTAATCTGATTCTGCTGACGCCGATTTGTCCGCATACGCTGAATACGAGAAGTATTATTTTGTCGCCGGAAGACGAGGTGACAATAGAGATTCCGGAGGGAAAAGAAAAAACAATACAGACAGTGGAAGCCAATTTTGACGGGACGCATAAGGTGACTTTGCGGACTGGGGACAAAATTGTCGTCAGAAGAGCCTCTAAAACGACGGGCATCCTGAAACTCAACATGGAAAGTTTTCTGGAAGTTCTGCATAAGAAAATGGGGGATTGACGGCGGAGGTATATTTGGAAGGAAAATAATTTATGTTAATAAGCTTACATGTGAAAAATCTTGCATTAATTGACGAAACGGAAGTATATTTTGGAAACGGGCTGAACATACTGACGGGAGAAACCGGAGCGGGGAAATCGATTATTTTAGGTTCCGTCAATCTTGCACTGGGCGCCAAAGCGGAAAAAGAGATGATTCGCAGCGGCGCAGAATATGCTTTGATAGAATTGGTTTTTCAAGTGGAAAACGAGGAACAGCAGCAGAAAATCCGCGCCCTGGAGTTGCCGATAGACGAAGACGGAACCATTATCCTGCAAAGAAGAATCATGCCGGGCAAGTCCTTATGTAAGATAAGCGGCGAGACGGTCAGCATTAAGCAGGTGAAGGAATTGGCGGATATCCTGATTGATATTCATGGGCAGCATGAGCACCAATCTTTATTAAAAAATACCAAACAGGCGGAAATTCTGGATGATTATGCGCGGGAAGAGTTAGATGGACCGAAAGCGCAGCTAAAAGAATGCTATGAGCAGTACCGGGAAGTGGTAAAAAAGCTTTCACAGGATAATATCGACGAGGATACCAGAAAAAGGGAAGTATCCCTTGCCGAATTTGAGACGCAGGAAATCGAGCAGGCGGCGTTGACGGCGGACGAGGATACTGCACTGGAAAAATCTTACCAGAAACTTGTCCACGGACAGAAGATACAGGAAGCGATGAGCATCGCGCATCAAATGAGCGGCTATGAGAACGGCGGCGCAGGTGAGACGATTGGCAGGGCGCTTAGGGAAATCAAGTCTATTGTGCCTTATGACGAGGCGCTTTTGGAATTTGAAAAGCAATTACTGGATATTGACAGTTTGTTAAACGACTATAACCGGGCGGCGGCGGATTATTTAGCCGGGCTGGAATTTGACGGGGAGCTGTTTGCCCAGACAGAGAGCAGGCTGGATACCATCAACCATTTAAAGTCAAAATATGGCGATACGATTGAAGAGATTCTTGCCTATCAGGGGAAATTGCAGGAAAAACTGGAAAAATATCAGGATTTCGACGCATACCGGGAAAAACTGACGGAAGAAGAAGGAAGGCTGAAAAAGAAATTGCTGCGTCTCTGCGGGGAGGTTTCCAAAATTCGCAGGAAAAATGCGGAAAAACTCGCGGCTTCCATGAAAAAAGCATTAATTGACTTAAATTTTGCAGACGTCGCCTTCGAGATTCAGGTGGAGCCTATAGAGGATAAAATGAGTGCCGATGGTTATGATAAGATAGCCTTTCTGATTTCCACCAATCCGGGGGAAGAGATAAAACCGCTTTCGCAGGTGGCAAGCGGCGGCGAGTTATCCAGGATTATGCTTGCACTCAAAACGGTGTTGGCGGACAGGGACGACATCGAGACGTTGATTTTTGATGAAATCGATACCGGCATCAGCGGTAAGACGGCTTGGAAAGTTTCAGAAAAAATGGGGATTCTTGGAAAACGGCATCAGATTATCTGTATCACGCATCTGCCTCAGATTGCGGCGATGGCGGATACGCATTTCCAGATTGAGAAGTCGGTGATTGACAACCGTGCTGCGACGTTTATCCAGAAACTGGCGGAAGAAGAGAGCGTAACAGAGCTTGCCAGAATGCTTGGAGGCGCCAGTATTACGGATAATGTGTTGAATAATGCAAGGGAAATGAAAGATTTGGCAACAAAAACAAAACAATATTAAATTAAAATCAAAGATTTTTCATATACTAAAAAGGACATACTCTTGTATGTTCTTTTTTTGTATGTTTTAAGAAAGGAAAAAGTGGTTGACATGACGGAAAATAAACGGAAACTATATCGCAGATTTTTATATATATTACTGACTGCCGGGATAGTAGCGCTGATAACGGTAGTGTACATGGATTACTGGAAAAAGGTGCCTTCTACCATTAAGATACGCGCAGGGGTAGAAGAAGAATTGAATATACATGTACCCGTTTCCGGCACGATTTATCAGGAAGAAGCGGTAGAAAGCTTGTCTACGCAGGTAGAAAGCATTCATGTGAACCTGGCAAAAGGCGTTACTTTCAAGGCAAATCAGATTGATAACTATAAAATGGATTTGAAATTGTTTGGGATTCTTCCTTATAAAAGCGTCGATGTGCAGGTGATTCAGGATAGAATGCTGATTCCATCGGGCATTCCGATTGGCATTTATGTGAAGACGGAAGGCGTATTAGTCGTCGGCGTCGGGGAATTTAAAGATGCAGAAGGGGAAACGATATCCCCGGCAAAATATATTTTACAGCCGGGAGATTATATTCTGGACGTGAATGGGGAAAAAGTGGAAAATAAAAAGCAGTTTGTATCCATGATAGAAGAATCTGGCGGCGAAGAGCTGATTATGACTTTGCGGCGCAATCAGGAAATTACTGAGGTAAAAATCAAGCCGGAGACCAATCAGGGCGGCGAATGGAAGCTGGGCGTCTGGATTCGGGATAACGCGCAGGGAATCGGCACACTGACCTATGTAGATGCAGACCATACGTTCGGTGCGCTGGGACATGGGATTAACGACGTGGATACTTCCACACTGATGCGGCTTTGCGAAGGTTCCCTGTATAAGACGGAAATCGTGGGCATTACGAGGGGAAAAGGCGGCTCGCCCGGCGAGTTGACTGGATATATCGAATATAATAACGAAAATATCATCGGCGAGATTACTGAAAATACGGCGGAAGGGATTTTCGGCGTCTGTAAGGACGAAGTCTTGCGCCAGACCCCTTACGAGCCGATTCCGATTGCCCTAAAGCAGGAAGTGGAAACCGGACCGGCGCAGATTATCTGTTCCGTGACCGGCGAACCGAAATTCTACGACATTCTTATAGAAGAACTACATTTAGAGAATGATAACGTCAATAGGGGCTTGGTTTTGAAGGTAACGGATGAGGAACTTCTGACGCTGACTGGCGGCATTATACAGGGAATGAGTGGCAGCCCCATTATCCAGAACGGTAAATTAATCGGCGCAGTCACCCATGTTTTGGTACAGGACGCTACGAGCGGATATGGGATTTTTATTGAGAATATGTTGGTGCAGTAAACTTTCCAGCGTCTTTTCTTTACTTCCTATAAATGGAATGTTAAAATAAATCTACCATTGAAAGAATGCTGCATAGTGGAGGAAGGAAAATGACGCGTTATTTTAATACGGAAGGCTGTTGTGACCCGGAAGACCATTATATGGTAAATCTGGACGACAGGCTAGAGCAGATTAAGCGGCTGTATATAGACAGAGGGAAATATTTTGTAATTAACAGAGGACGTCAGTATGGCAAGACAACGACGCTTATGGCTTTGACGAAATATTTAAAGGATTCCTATCATGTCTGGCATATGGATTTTCAAATGATGAGTACGTCCAACTTTGCAAGTGAGCAGGTTTTTGTGGCGAAATTTATCAGGTATATAGAAAATCTCATTTCTAAAAAGAAAGAATTAAAGGATGATATAGATGCAGATGCGTTGAATGCGTTGAGTGCCCTGAAAGAGGATGAAAATGCTTCAATGGATTTGTTGTTTGGCAGCCTAAGTAAAATTTGTGAAACAGCAAAAAGACCGGTTGTGTTGATTATCGATGAAGTGGACAGCGCATCCAATAATCAGGTGTTTATTGATTTCCTTGCGCTGCTGAGAGGATATTACCTTGACCGGAAAAACAACCCGATTTTTCATTCAGTTGTTCTTGCGGGTGTATATGATATTAAAAATTTAAAACTGAAAATCCGTCCAGATACAGAACATCAATATAATAGCCCCTGGAATACTCGCGAAAGCAACGAGGGAAGTGAGTGCTTGCACTCACTTAACGACTGCTCGCGGGATCAAATTGCACTTGTGCAATTTGATATAGCGGCGAAATTTAATGTTGAAATGAGTTTTTCCGCAGAGCAAATTGCAGCTATGCTTAGAGAATACGAAACTGATAATCAAATGGGTATGGATGTAGAAGCGGCTGCAGAGGAAATTTATCAGTATACTTCCGGTTATCCATATCTTGTTTCTGCGATATGTAAATATTTGGACGAGGAAATTTCTGGGCAAAAAGGATTTGAAAACATCAAAGATGTGTGGACAAAAAAAGGCATTGCACAGGCTGTAAAAGTTTTACTGAATGAAAGTATTCCGCTATTTGACAGTATGGTGAAACAACTGGATACCTATAAGGAATTGCGCGATATCTTAGAGCAAATCCTGTATCAAGGGAAAAGTATATCCTTTAGTCCTGCCGATAAATCTATAAGTTTAGGACTTATGTTTGGATTTCTGAAACAAGAAAACGGTCGTATTACAATAGCGAATCACATTTTTGAAATGTATCTGCTGAATTTGTTTATGGTTGAAGAATCCCTAAAAAGTGACGCATTCCGGCAAGGTCAAAACGATAAAAACCAATTTATCAAAGAAAACCGCTTAGACATGGAATTAGTACTAAAGAAGTTTGTAGAATATTTCACAGACATTTACGGTGACAATGACGAGAAATTTGTAGAGAAATACGGACGCAAATTCTTTTTACTATACCTCAAGCCCATAATAAATGGCACAGGAAATTATTATCTTGAAGCGCAGACCTTAGATGCGAGACGGACAGATGTTATCGTAGATTATCTTGGCGAGCAGTTTGTGGTAGAATTAAAAATCTGGCATGGAACTGAATACAACGAACGTGGCGAGCAGCAATTGACAGAGTATCTGGACTATTTTCACCAAAAGAAAGGATACATGCTCAGCTTTAACTTTAATCAGAAAAAAGAGACAGGCATGAAAGTGCTCACTTTAGGAGATAAGACGATTGTTGAGGCGGTTGTCTGAAATGAATTGATTCACAGAAGAAAGGGATATTTTGTAAAACTTTTATTGAAATGTGATTTGCGATAAAAATAAAATCACAGATAAAGGCTGCCAGGGAGCGCCGGACTGGGTCATTGAAATTGTATCCCCAAGCAGCCGGAAAATGGATTATTATAAAAACTGTTCAAATACCGTACAGCAGGTGTCAGAGAATACTGGGTTATCGATCAGGATAGAAAAATAGTAACTGTTTATAACTTTGAACAGGACAATATGAAAGAGTATTCATTAAAAGAAGAAATACCAGTCGGAATATACAAAGGATTTTTTATTAAGATGCAATAAAAAGCAGGATGAAGGAAATAAATAGAAAAAGTTTTTACACTAGTTTTGACATATCCATGAGCGGTAGCCCCATTATCCAGAACGGTAAATTAATCGGCGCAGTCCTCATGTTCTGATGCAGTAGGTGGCTCAATTGACAAGGGTTAGTTAGATGTGATAATTTTATGTTAGAATTAGATAATATGAAAGGGAGTAAGTAAATGGGTCTTTCACAAAAAATGAAACTTATCATTGCAAAATCCGGCGATGATAATAAATGGCTTCCCCTTTGGATGCATGCTGTGGATACTGCCAAGGTGATGAGTGAAATGATTCATTTAAGATATTCTTCTCTTTCAAAGTTATGTGGGCTGTCCTTTGGTGATTTTAAAAAGACGGCAATGTTACTGGCATATCTTCACGACATAGGGAAAATCACGCCGCTTTTTCAGTCGCAGATTTTAAAATCACTGCCCACAAGATATTCTTTGCTTGAACACTATGGAATACATAATATTCCCGAAAATTTTATTAATAAGGATAAATCACATCACGCAAAATGTGGCGAGGTCATATTATTGGATTTAGGATTCCCTAAAGGTTTTTCTTCTATGGTTGGCGCGCATCATGGCATGCCAGCTGAAGATTTGTCAGATCACATTGAAAGATATCCTGAACATTTTTATGGAATACCTGAAAATTGTAAATTGTGGAAAGGAATGTGTGAGGAATGGGTTAACTTTTCATTTAATCAGACGGGATTTTTTGACATTTCTGAGGTTCCTGTACTTTCCAAAAAATCACAAATTTTGTTATCCGCCCTTTTGATTGTATCTGATTGGATAGCAAGTAATCAGAGGGATTTTGAATTATTAGAGGAAGATACAATTTTATCAGAAAATGAATATCCGGAAGAACGCTTCTATAAGGCGCTTGAACAATTGGATTTTCCAGAATCGTGGGAATCTTCTCAGTCATGGATGTCTGATGAAGACTTTAAAAACCGTTTTCATTTTTCAATGAATGAGATTCAGAAGGATGTAATAGATGCAGTGGAAAACTGTACAAAACCGGGATTGTTTATTTTAGAAGCGCCTATGGGCATAGGTAAGACAGAGGCAGCTTTAGCGGCTGCAGAAATTCTTTCTGTAAAATGCGATAAAAACGGTCTGTTTTTCGGGCTTCCGACTCAGGCAACGGCAAATGGTATTTTTGAACGCGTGGTGCAGTGGGCAAAGATATCAGCAGACGATTCAGTCCACAGTATTCAGTTGGCGCACGGAAACGCTGAATTTCAGCCCGTTTTTGCAGAGTTGAAAAATGGAAGTATTCTGCAGACGGACTTTGACGGTGAAAGCGGACTTGTGGTAAATTCATTTTTTAGTGGCAGCAAGACATCATTATTGACAGATTTCGTAGTAGCTACAGTGGATCGGCTTTTAATGTCTGCTTTGAAGAAAAAGCATGTCATGCTGTTGCATCTGGGTCTTTCACAAAAGGTTGTAATCATAGATGAATGTCATGCTTATGATGCGTATATGAATCAATATCTGGATAGGGCTTTAGCGTGGCTGCATGAGTATCAGGTACCGGTAATATTGCTTTCAGCAACGCTTCCCTTTGACAGACGGAAAAAAATGGTAGAGGCTTACTTGAATGATAAAGGAACATTATTTGAACTTCCTGAGGTTGACTATCCGCGCCTTACTTATACCGATAATGGCAAAGTGTTTACAAAAACTTTGCACAAAGACAACACAGGCAGAAGGGTAAATATAGTGTGCGGCAATGACGATATGGCTATGGAAAAAATTGCAGCTGCGGTGGCTGCAGGGGCATGTGTCGGCGTGATTTGCAATACTGTTGTAAGAGCGCAGAGTTTTGCAAAGGCAGCTTGCGATATAACTGGCGCGAATGTGCTTTTATATCATGCACAATATATTATTCCAGATAGAATGGAACGTGAAGAAATGCTGAAAAAAGCCATTGGGAAAGACTCAGATGCCAAAATGCGGAGAGGTGCAGTTGTTATCGGAACACAGGTTCTCGAGCAGTCCCTTGATATTGATTTTGATATTTTGATCACAGAACTTTGCCCTATGGATCTCTTACTTCAAAGGATTGGACGGCTTCAGCGCCATAGACGTGCGGACAGACCTTACGGATATGAAGTGGCAGAATGTATTGTTTTAGGTACGGAGGAACTGAGCAGTTCTTCCGAAGCGATTTATACAAAATGGCTGCTTTTACGAACTCGAAAACTGCTTCCTTCCACTATTGTCATTCCTGATGACATTGATTCGCTTGTGTGTGAAACTTATCGAAGTGTAGAAGCTGACAACAAAGAAGAAAAAGATGCATGGGATGTTTACGAAAGATTGCAGGAGGTTAAGCGGCAAAAAGCGGAAGGGTTTTTAATGGCACTGCCAAGAGAAAGTAGACGAGGAAATGACCTTCATCATTGGTTGCATAATGCCGTGAGAGATAATGAAGAAAGCGCTTTGGCAACAGTACGAGATGGAACATTCTCCTTAGAAGTTATTATCATGGTACAGCGTGAGAATGGTATGTTGGAAATGTTGCCGTGGCAAGCAGACGATAGAAAATTTTCCCCAAGTGTTTGCCCATCGGAGGATGACTGCAGGAAAATTGCACAGCAAAAACTTCGGCTCCCTGCAAGATTTTGCTATGATATTGACAGGACGGTAGACGAACTGGAAAAAATGAATCGGCATTTAACAGGATTTCAGAAGTCGCATTGGCTGAAAGGACAATTGATGCTTTTGCTGAATGAAGACTTTAGTGCAGAACTGTGTGGATTTAAGGTTGTATATTCGCAGAAAAACGGACTTACATATGTGAAAGAAGAGTGAATTGAATACACAGCTTAGGAGGAAAAAGTGTGAAGGATAAGGAATTTAATTTGCTGGATGAGTCATGGATAAAAGTAATTGACGAGAAGTGTAGCGTTCATGAGTTGTCTTTGATTGAGTTATTTGAGCAGGCGCATACTTATAAGGATTTATGCGGTGAACTGCCGACGCAGGATTTTGCTATGCTGCGGCTGCTTCTGGCAGTTTTGCATACCGTGTTTTCGAGGTATGATGTGGACGGAAGCGAATCACCTCTTGATAATCCTGATGATGCATTAGATCGTTGGCAGACATTGTGGGAAAATAAACGATTTCCGGTAGCGGTGATAACAAAGTATTTGGAATCCCAAAGGGAAAATTTTTATCTTTTTCATCCAGAAAGACCGTTTTATCAAGTATCGGAACTGTCAAAACTTGGGAAGATTCCAAATGGAGAATATGATGCTCAAAAGCTGAATGGAGAACTGGCAAAAAGTAAAAATAAGGCTCGATTGTTTGTTTCGGTGAATGGTGTGGAAAAACAATCACTTTCATATAGTCAAGCAGCAAGGTGGTTATTGCATGTAAATGCCTTTGATGATAATGCACTTAAAGCGGGAACAGGAATAGGATGGCTTGGTCAACTAGGACTTATTGCGTTAGCAGGCAATAATCTTTTTGAAACGCTGATGTTAAATTATATTGCTTATAATATAAATAGTGAAGATGTGTGGGAAAAAGAAAGACCAATTTGGGAAAATAAGGAGAGAATGACAACCCAAAAAAGACATATAGAGTTTCCGAATAATTATTCAGAACTTTATACTTTACAATCACGCAGAATCCTTTTAACACGCTCTGATGAACGCGTGTTGGGATATAAAGTTCTTGGTGGGGATTATTTTGATAAAGAGACATCTGAATATGAACCCATGACGATATGGAAACGCCAAGTTAAAGGAGGTAACATTCCAAAAGAGCATAATTCTTCAATACAGTTTTGGAGGGATTTTGCTTCAATTATCTATTATACAAATATAAAAAATGGTAATGGAGATAGAAATCCAGGTGTTATTTTATGGTTTAAGTTATTGTTGAGTCCAGATGACGATTTGAGGATAATTCCGGGTGACTATTTTGTAAAAGTAAAGATTGCTTCGGTAAAGTATTGCGGAAGCCAGCGAAGCAGTATTGAAAATGTTTTTGCCGACTCAATCCAACTGCATGCTGCACTGATTTCAGACATAAATGTCCGATGGCGTACAGTGGTACTAAACAGTATTCAGTTTTGCGATGACATCTCTAAAAAGGTATGGTCTCTTGCAAGAGATATTAATCTGGCCTGCGGCGGCAGCAACCGTACAAAGGAAAGCAAAGGAACTGCAGAGTTCTTTGCGGAAAGAGCGAAAACAGATTTTTATAATCGGATTGATGGATCTTTCAGAAGGTGGCTTTGTACATTGAATCCGGAAACAGATAATGCAATGGAAAAAGAAATAGAGTGGCGAAAGAAATGCGTGGGCATAGCAAGGCAGTTAGGAAATGAAATTATCTCACAGACAGGAACAGAGGCAATTTTTGGACGAACCTCAAAAAGTTCAGAGGAAAAGGATAAAAAGAAGAATAAGCCCCTTTCTGCAGCAAGTGCTATGAACAGGTTCTTGAGTGGACTTAGTGCCGCAGAAAAACAGTAATAGATGGGAGGAGGTGGCAGAATGGAGCAGAAAATAGAAGCATTTATGAGGGCGCAGCTTATGTTCCTCGCCAAAGATGATAAAACTCTTGAACAAAGCAGTTCAAAAGCGCATTTGGCACAGCTTCGCAGAGGAATTGGGAAAAGACCGGGCGAACTTCCTGAATTGTGGGGGCTGTTTTTGAAGAATTTACCGGAAGAATTAATGGGTAAAAATGGACAGCCTTCCTATGCGGAACAGGCTGTTTATACAGCATTGACACTGTTTGCGCTTCATCAGCAGGGGCATTCTGAACCTATGAATGCGGAAGGGGAAGAAAACCGTATCGGACGAGCAGCCCGAAAGCTGGTTAAAAGTGAAGAAGATGAGGAAGATGTACGGATGAAACTCAGTATTGTAGCAAAATCCGATGATATGACAGAACTTTCTTATTATTTAAAAACAATTGTAAAACTGCTTGGAAACAGTGATATTAAGCTTGATTATGTGAACTTTGCAAAAGATTTGTATTGGTTTCAATTTGAGAACCATACAGATAGAATCCGTTTAAAGTGGGGACAGGATTTTTATTATAATGTTAAAACATATGACAATGGAAAGGAAGAAAGATATGAAGAGTAATTTGTATGTAGATATCCATGTTTTGCAGAATGTACCGCCAAGCTGTATCAATCGTGATGATACAGGCAGTCCTAAAACAGCAAAGTATGGCGGCACAGTGAGGGCGAGGATTTCTTCGCAGGCATGGAAACATGAAATGAGGAAGATGTTTAAAGAACTGCTAGGTGAGGATGAAGTAGGCATCCGCACGAAAAAAATTCCACAGATGCTGGCGAGCATTATAAAAGAGTTTGACTGTAATCTTGAGGATGAAAAGATTAACAAACTTGCTTTGAGTGCCTTGGAAAATGCAGGAATAAAAATCGATAAGGATGGAACATCACCTGTACTGCTGTTTTTCAGCGAGGCACAGGCAAAAGCATTGGCAGAACTTGCAATCAATGGAAGCAAGGATAAAAAGGAATATCAAAAAGCCTTGAGAGAAATGCCATCTATTGATATGGCATTATTTGGCAGAATGGTGGCTGCCGACCCATCTCTAAATTTTGATGCCGCAGCACAAGTCGCGCATGCAATTTCTACGCATACGGTACATAATGAATATGATTATTTTACAGCAGTCGATGATTTGATTCAGGATGAGGAGTCGGGAGCAGGGCATTTAGGAACAGTAGAATTCAATTCTGCTACATTATATAGATATGCAACGGTTAATGTGACTGAACTTCAAAAGAATCTTGGAAACCAAACTGATAAGGCTGTGAAGAGTTTTGCCGAAACCTTCATTAAAGCAATGCCAACAGGAAAACAAAACACATTTGCAAACAGGACGCTCCCAGATTTTGTATATATTGCTTTAAGAACCGATCAACCCATTAATCTTGTAGGGGCGTTTGAAAAGCCTGTTTCTGGTACAAATGGTTATATGGAGGAGTCGGAGAACAGATTTAAGGAATATGCTGATAAAATATATCAAAAATATGCATGTGCACCTGATAAAATCTGGGAGTTGGGAGAAAAAGATATTTCCCGGATATTAGGAGAAGTGCAATCTGCTGTAAAGGATAAATTGTCTGAAAGTGGGGGTGAATGATATGCCGACTCTGCTACTAAGACTTGCGGCGCCTTTGCAGTCGTGGGGAAGCAGTTCAAAATTTGAAATAAGAACTACTGAAAAAATGCCTACTAAGAGTGGCGTTTTGGGAATGTTGGCAGCGGCATTGGGAATGAGAAGGGATGCGGATTTGTCAAATCCGGAAATACCATTGAATAGACTCAAATTTGGAGTTCGAGCCGACCGTGAAGGAGAGGAAATAACGGATTTTCATATGGCGCAGGGTGAAAAATCTTATGTAACATATAGGCATTATCTTTCTGATGCCATATTTTTAGTAGGTTTGGAAGGAAATGAGAGTTTTTTAAGGGAATTAGAGATTGCCTTGCAAAATCCACGATTTCCGCTGTTTTTAGGGAGGCGCTCATGCCCGCCAACATTGCCGATTGTTATAGGAATGCGTGATTTATCGCTTAAAGATGCACTTTGTAGAGAAGCGCCGCTTTACGATAACCATGAAACCATGCTGCGTATACAGGTTGAAACAGATTGTCCTGATGCAGGGATGATTCAGGATGTGCCATTGTCATTTAATCCGAAACGCAGACGCTATGGCTATCGTAGGATTGAAGAATTTTTTGAAGAATTTAACTCAAAGGAAACGGAACATGATGCAATGCTGGAATTGAGGTGAGAGTATGTATTTATCGAGGGTTACTTTAAATATTGCGCTTCGGGAAACAATGAAAGCATTGGTGTCGCCGAGTGTCTTTCATGGGGCAGTAGAAAATTCATTTGACGGCGTGCGGGCTCGTAGACTCTGGAGAATTGATGATTTAAATGGCAAAAAGTATATATTAATATTAAGCGAAGCCAGACCAAATCTGGAAAATTTTGCAAGACAGTTCGGATATGATGGTGAATATGAGATTAAAGACTATACACCTCTTTTGAATAAAATATCAAATGGTATGAAATGGCATTTTAGATTGACGGCAAATCCGGTGGTTTCAAAGTCGCATGGAAAGATTATGGCACATATCACACCGGAATTTCAAAAGAAATGGCTTAGCAGCCGTGCAGAAAGATTAGGATTTTCGTTAGACGATACGGAATTTCAGACTGTACAGTCAAAATGGTATGATTTTCGGAAAAGAGAAGGAAAAGGTAGTTCACATGTAAGACTGCTGTCTGTAACTTTTGAAGGAATTCTTACTGTGACGAATGCGGAACAATTTAGGAAAACTCTTTGTAATGGAATAGGTAGGGAAAAGGCTTACGGTCAGGGGTTGCTGACAATTATAAGCTGTAAAATTGTTGATTGAAACTTTCAATCGTGAAAGAGTAGTTGTAGTATGGAGGTCAAAATTGCAAAATAATGTTGGAACGATAAAACCGGAATTGGCGGAATTACCTCAAATAAGTGATAGGATGTCATTTATTTATTTGGAACATTGTGTTATTAACTGTGAAGATAGTGCACTTAAAGTGACAGATATGGACGGGGATGTATATATACCTGCTGCAGCAATAACAACATTGTTGTTAGGTCCGGGGTGCAAGATTACTCATCGTGCTATGGAACTTGCCGGAAACAGTGGCATTGGCGTTACATGGGTAGGAGAACATGGAGTAAGGTATTATGCATCAGGGCGTGCACTGAATTCCCACACAAGATTGCTCCTAAAGCAAGCAGAACTTGTTACGAATACTAGAAAGCATTTGGAAGTTGTTCGTAAAATGTATCAAATGCGTTTTCCTAATGAAGATGTAAGTGGGCTTACTTTGCAGCAGCTTAGAGGCAGAGAGGGAAGCAGAGTCAGGTCAACATATAGGGAGTATTCAAAAAGATGGAAGATACCTTGGAAGGGAAGGGAATACGATCCGGATAATTTTGCAGCAGGAACTCCTGTAAATCAAGCTCTTTCAGCAGGAAATGTGTGTTTATACGGATTGGCACATTCTGTCATTTGCGCTTTAGGATGTTCGGCCGGATTGGGTTTTGTACATGTAGGGCATGAGTGTTCTTTTGCATATGATATTGCAGATCTCTACAAAGCTGAAATAACTATTCCTGTTGCGTTTGAAATGGCGGCAAAGGTTCGTGATGAGTTTGGTGATAAAGCACCACAGGAATTTTCAGGAATGGTAAGGCGGCGGATACGAGATGAAATTGTAAAATTACATTTATTGGAGCGGATGGTTCGCGATATAAAATATCTGCTTTGTGGTGATGAAGATAAGGAAGAAGGAAAAGCGATTTATCTTTGGGATAATATCAAAAACGGGGTTGAAAATGGTAAGCAGTATCAGGAAAGTGGAATAGAAGATGATAGTGATAACGATGAGTAGCTGTCCGCCCAAATTGCGAGGGGATTTAACAAAATGGTTGTTTGAAATCCATACCGGTGTTTATGTTGGGCAAATAAATGCTAAAGTAAGAGAAATGCTTTGGAATAGAGTATGCCAAAATATAAAAGATGGTCAGGCGACTATGGTTTACAGTTCTGCAAATGAGCAACATCTTGAATTTTGCACTCACAATACGGAATGGAAAATAAGGGATTTTGATGGCATTAAACTAATGATGCGACCTAAATTACCGGAAAAAGATGGCGAAGAACTTCAAAAAGGATTTAGTGATGCATCAAAGTATCTAATTGCAGGCAAGAGAAGAAAAAGAGCTTTTACTACGAATCAAGAAAAGGTATTTTTAGATATTGAAACAGACGGTCTGGATTTTACAAAGAGTAACATCATAGAGATAGCAGCGATTGTAGCAGATGAAACAGGAATAAAATCATCATGGAGCGCTTTGATTAAACAAGACAAAGCATTGCCCGTTGAAATAGTAGAGCTTACACAAATAACTGATGAAATGCTAAATAGAGGGGTAGAACTGGGCTATGCGCTAAAGCGGTTGAGTGAGATAGTGAAAGAAAAGACAGTAGTATGTTTTAATAAGGATTTTGATATAACTTTTTTGGAAAGAGAGTTTAGGAAAAATAATTTTGATATTCCATTTAGAAAGGTAGTTGATGCATTAGCATTTGCGAGAAAAAGAGTTAGAGATATTGACAATTACAAATTAGGAACTTTGGCGGAGTATTTTGGCATTTCTTATACACCACATAGGGCATTATCGGATTGTGAGGCATTGTACCAAGTGTTTTTAAAACTGAATGAAATGTGAAGGGATTGTTCTATAAATGCTTATATATAGGGATCTTTTTAGTATTTTCCCCGTATGCGCGGGGGTGATCCTTCTAATGCCCCAACTGTATATCAAATATATAAATTTTCCCCGTATGCGCGGGGGTGATCCTACAGCACAACCTGTGACGACTATCGCAACCAGATTTTCCCCGTATGCGCGGGGGTGATCCTATAGTCAATTACTTGATCGGAGTCTATAAGCCATTTTCCCCGTATGCGCGGGGGTGATCCTCGACAGGAATGGTGATTTCGGCTGGTATGGAAATTTTCCCCGTATGCGCGGGGGTGATCCTATCCGATACATTTTGAAGAATATTTAACGGTGATTTTCCCCGTATGCGCGGGGGTGATCCCGGATATGTGCAGTTAGGCTTTTGTAGCGGATTATTTTCCCCGTATGCGCGGGGGTGATCCTTAAAGTCGCCGTAATTATTGTATGTGTCGTATATTTTCCCCGTATGCGCGGGGGTGATCCTGATTGATTGGTTTTTGTGCAATTTGCACATAGATTTTCCCCGTATGCGCGGGGGTGATCCTCATTTTTGATGAGGGAAAGCGGCGGCAAGACCATTTTCCCCGTATGCGCGGGGGTGATCCTTTGTCCATTTATATAAGATAGTGCATCTGGGAATTTTCCCCGTATGCGCGGGGGTGATCCTATGACGAATATACGTCAACACAAAAATATGGCATTTTCCCCGTATGCGCGGGGGTGATCCTGCGTAGACTTAGCGTGTACGTGGGAAGCCAAGATTTTCCCCGTATGCGCGGGGGTGATCCTAAAGCATAACCTTGTATGTTATTCCAGCAACCATTTTCCCCGTATGCGCGGGGGTGATCCCAACCAGAAGACAGAGGTATATTGCTTAAAGATATTTTCCCCGTATGCGCGGGGGTGATCCTAAATTTTCTAAATCTTCTAACACTGCCATTAAATTTTCCCCGTATGCGCGGGGGTGATCCTAGTTCTGCAAGGCGGTCTTATTTTTAAACAAAATTTTCCCCGTATGCGCGGGGGTGATCCTATGCCGGGAGTGAGGGAAGAGCGGCAGAAGATATTTTCCCCGTATGCGCGGGGGTGATCCTACGCAAAAAGGCTTGCTGATGGCAATTTTCACATTTTCCCCGTATGCGCGGGGGTGATCCTTATTACGGTAAAAATCACGAATAGGAGGTCTAATTTTCCCCGTATGCGCGGGGGTGATCCTAATCAGCCCCAACCACACACAGAACGGGCGGCATTTTCCCCGTATGCGCGGGGGTGATCCTATAATTAGTCCAAGACATACAGGACTAATACCATTTTCCCCGTATGCGCGGGGGTGATCCTAATCGGGTACACCGCAAAAACGTCATTTGATGATTTTCCCCGTATGCGCGGGGGTGATCCTTAGTTTCGCTTGAAACGCGATAAGAAAAAGAAATTTTCCCCGTATGCGCGGGGGTGATCCTGATGGTACGATTGCGCGGCATACACCCAAAGAATTTTCCCCGTATGCGCGGGGGTGATCCTTCACGAATCAGTATATGAAAATTGCATATCACAGGAAAAGCGATTATCTGATTCTTGATCTCAAATTTTCGGATGTAGTGGAGTATCAAATTGGTAAATATGGCAGGAGGCAGCAGCGTTCTTAGAGGAAAAGCACAGGGGCATTTATTTGTATATGTTTTTGTCAGAAACCTTATGAAAACATCTTGCAGAAGTTGGTGAGAAATGTAATGGGATAGTGGACAGGTTTACAGGATAGCCACAATGAAAGCAAAGAAAGTTAATTGTTTTGTGGATTTAAGGGACAGAAGCTTTCAGAAGATATGCTTTCTGCATTTGTTCAAAAAGTGGTTGCCATGCCGGACGGGGTGGTAGAAATCTTTTGGAAGTACAAAGATGAAATGAAAATGGAGAGTGCAGGGAATGAGCAATGAAAATGATTTACGACAGGCAAAAGTGAGGAGCAAAAAGTATTCCATTACGGAGATGGCAATTAAAAAAGTGCCATTTATAAAGTATAAAGGATTAACCGAAGAGCAAAATAAGAATATGCAGAGTTTGGCAAGGCTTGTTTTGACTCTTGCGAAAAATGAAAATGACAGTAATGAGGTGGCAATTACTTGGGATATGGAAAGAGGGGACATAGGAAAATATGGTGTGGCTTATGGAACAGAGCATGATGTGAATATATGTTCTGATACATATTCCTACCATTTGCTTCACAGTGTTGGAGATGTAATAATTGTTGTATTACACAACCATCCATCAACGAAAACTTTTTCTTTAACAGATATATATTCATTGATGAAATACCGGGCTATTCAATATATGGTAGTTGTATCTAATCAAGGAACTATACATTATCTCAAAAAAGAAAAGAATTATGATGAAAATAAGGCTGGAATACTGTATAATGAGTGTAACAAGAGAAGTAGAGAAAGTAAAAATGTTGAGGAAATGTATGAAGCTGTATTAGGTTTTCTGAGAAGATGCCATGAGGTTGGATTATATTATAAATAAGGAGGTGCAGTATGAGTAAAATAGATGATAAAGAATGTATTACAATGGACGATCTTGCAATTCCGCCCTATTTTACTGGTTCACTTGATACAAGCAAGTATGTGCCGGATTGGGATGCAATCAATGAAAGTATAGAGAAGAATCGTGCGATTATTGCTTCTCTGGGTGGAGAGTTTGCCGAACTTGTAAGACCAAAGCAGAAAGTGTGATGAAACAAGATTGTGAATAAGGTACAAAAGAGGAGCTTTTGACAGATATGTTGAAGGCTTCTTTTGAAGTTTTTCAAAAAATGGAAAAAGTTTTTACACCAGTTTTGACATATCCATGAGCGGCAGCCCCATTATCCAAAACGGTAAATTAGTCGGCGCAGTCACCCATGTCTTGGTACAGGACGATACGAGCGGATATGGGATTTTTATTGAGAATATGCTGGTGCAGTATAATATGCGTGATAAAATTGCCGAAAACGCATAACATAATATTGACGTACGCCATAGCGTACGCTACAATTAATGGAAGAAGGAGATGATACTCATGTCAGCGATCAGTGTAACCAAAGCAAGGGAAAATATATACCAGTTATTGGCAGATGTTAATTACAACAGCGAGCCGGTCACAATAACCAATTCAAGAGGGAAGAACGGAGTCCTTATCGGCGAGGATGACTGGAATGCCATTCAGGAAACGCTGTATCTCAATTCTATGCCGGGACTTGCGGAATCGATTATCGTGGGAGGAAACACCCCGTTTGAAGAATGTCTGTCTGAAAGTGAGGTGGAATGGTGATTGTATAGGATAGTCTATACAAAACAGGCGGCAAAAGATATCACGAGCCTTAAATCAGCCGGACTGGAAATAAAGGCAAAAGAACTTATCGAAGTCATCAGGGGTGACCCATTTCAGAAGCCCCCTGCGTATGAGCCGCTTGTAGGCAACCTGAAAGGCTTTTTTTCCCGGAGAATCAATATTCAGCACAGGCTTGTATATCAGGTGTATGCCGGGGAATTTGAAGAAGACAACATAAAGTATGAAGGTACGGTGAAGATAGTGCGCATGTGGTCGCATTACGATAAAATATAGCAATAAGATTGCCAGAAATTACCAACAAAATAACTTAAATCTGGTGGCCATGAATAAGATACAAAGAAGAAGCTTTTAACAGATATGTTGAAAGCTTCTTCTTCTTTAGATTAGCGATAAATGGCGCAAAAAAAGTTTTTCAGCGAATATGGGATTTTTCGGCAGGATATGGTATCTAATAGATGTAGGACGAAAAGAGGACGCTCTTTTTTGCCTATACCAACTGGGCGCACAGGAGGAAATGCTTCATGCAGGACGATACAATTGAAAATTTAGTCAAAAAGGCGAAACAAAAAGATGCGGATGCTTTTATGGAACTCATGCAGCTTTATACGAAAGATATGTATAGGGTTGCGCTGGCGATTCTGCTGAATGATGAGGATGCGGCGGATGCAATGCAAGATACAGTACTTGTCTGCTGGGATAAAATAGATACGCTGAAATATGTCCAATATTTTAAAACATGGATGATTCGGATTCTGATAAACAAATGCTATAAGATACGGAAAAGTAGGGAGCATATTTGTGCTTTGGAAGAGTATGAAGAAGTGGCGGTCTATGATGAGTATAATCTTGAATTGAAAGAAGCGCTCCAGACATTGGATGAAAAATATCGTATCATACTGACAATGTTTTATAGTGAAGGCTACCATATTGAAGAGATTGCAAGAATTTTAAAAATGCCTAAGAGTACGGTGCAGACGAGACTTCACCGAGGGCGGAAGAAACTTGCAGAATGCTATTATGGGATGGAAAGAGAGGGATAAGCATGGGGAAAGACAATGTTTTTTTATACGATATCGATGTGCCGGAAGTGGTTCTTAAAAAGATGGACGCCGCCTTTTTGACTATCAAAGAGGAAGGAGAACATACCATGAAAAGAGAACGAAATAATAGTAAAAAAAGTATCTATGCGATAGCCGCTGCCTGTGTGGTACTCATGCTGCTATCGAGTATTATGGTAAAAATGATGAAAAATGAAGATTCTTTGGTTGCCGGAGAAATGGTGGATAGTGAAGATTTTTCCGTTACTGAGAATACTTTTACCCTCAAGGTCATGTCCTCGGAGCTTGAAAAAAATCAGCCGGTGCAAATGATTAGTGACGGTTCCGTTCTTCCGCAGAAATATGCAGGCAGTTGGGTGGTTGAAGAGATAGAAGAGGGCGGTGTAGCATTTTGTATTAATGTGCCGTTTACTTGTCAGGGTAATGGTATTGAAAGCGTTACATACAGCATTAATCAAGGCGCCTTCCAGATTGTCCAGCCAAAGGGCAGCAGTATCATTATCGACGGGCAGCCCTACGATGGAGAGTTAAATACCGGAATCATCGGCGGGGATGATAATTTAGACACGGAAGAAGAAGCATCGCGTACTTTTGAGACGGCTTTGTATCAATCTTTTACACTGGATTATCAGAAGCAGGCGGCGGAGGATACCTGGATTAATATTTGTAACGTGTGCCCGGATAATGGGGAATTGAAAACGCTGATATTTCAAAATACGTTGGAAAATACGAATACTGGATATCAAAAGATGCTGAATCACACAGTAATCACCTGTACTGTCAATTATGCCGATGGTACGTCAAAATCTGAGGATGTCCTGGTGGGCAGTTGTATCATGACTTGTGCCGAAGCGGGTGCAGAAGGGAAAGAAGATCCGGACAGGGAAGAACTATTTATTACCTTTGAACTGCAATAAAAAGTTTTCCATTAAGAAGCGGTTTTGGTAATGCGATGCCTAAATATTCCATAGAACTCCGGCATTGTTTATAATATTGTTATCAAAGAGCCGGAAATAATAGAGAATCCTGTTATTTCCGGGGAAAGATAAGAGAAATATGTAAAAGTGGAGGAAGTCTATGGAACAGTTGAATTTAACCGTAACAAGAGATAATGAGAAAGTGTATCAGATATTGAATAATCTGATGAGTGGGGATAGAGAATTTCAGATTATGATTACGGTGCCATCGGGCAGACAGGATACCGCTTATGCCAGAATACCCGATACAGAGCAGGAAGCGGATGCGCATGGTCTGGAGAGAGAAGTGACGAATATGATACATGAAATCGGCGTGCCCGCGCATATCAAAGGCTATCAGTATCTGCGGGAAGCCATCATGATGTCGGTAGAAGATGTAGAAATGTTAGGTTCCATTACCAAAATCCTCTATCCGACCATCGCGGCAAAATATCAGACGACGCCAAGCCGGGTAGAACGCGCCATCAGACATGCCATTGAAGTGGCATGGTCCAGGGGAAAGATGGAAACGTTAGACGCACTCTTCGGTTATACGATTAATACGGGAAAAGGCAAGCCTACCAACTCCGAATTTATCGCCCTGATTGCCGATAAAATCCGTTTACAGTACCACGGCTATTATCATTCATAGACAATTTATCAATTATTTGGAAATTAATCCTTTTATTACTATCAAAAATGAGGTATAATTACTAAAGTGACTAAAATGGAGCCATGCTAAGAAGTGGCGCCGGGGAAGAATCTTTTAGTAGGGTAACTTTATTACAGGATGTTGGAGGGTTATTTCATGAAGAAGGTTTTGTTTGTTGCGTCGGAAGGTGTACCGTTTATCAAAACGGGCGGTTTGGCGGATGTGGTAGGCTCTTTGCCCAAGTGCATTGATAAAGAGTACTTTGACGTAAGGGTTATCATTCCGAAATACAACTGTATGACACAGGAAATGAAGGATAGGCTGCAGTACAGGACTCATTTTTATATGGATTTCCATTGGCGGAATGAATATGTGGGCATTATGGAAGCGGAAGTAGACGGTGTGAAATACTATTTAATCGACAATGAAGGGTATTTCAATGGATTCAGACCGTATAGTGATAATGCTTTGTTTGAAATCGAGAAATATGCGTATTTCTGCAAAGCGGCGTTGTCCATTCTGCCAGTGATTGATTTTCGTCCGGATCTGATACATTGCCATGACTGGCAGACCGGTCTGATTCCGGTCTATTTGAAAGAAAGATTCCAGGGTGGCGAGTTTTACCGGGGAATTAAGACTGTCATGACAATCCATAACCTGAAATTCCAGGGAAAATGGAGTGTGAAGGAAGTAAAAGAGATTACCGGTCTGCCGGGCTATTTCTTTACCTCGGATAAATTGGAAGCCTATAAGGACGCCAATCTGTTAAAAGGCGGTCTCGTTTATGCGGACGCGATTACGACGGTCAGCGATACCTATGCTGAGGAAATTAAGACAGCCTTTTATGGGGAAGGCTTAGACGGTCTGTTGTGTGCGCGTAACCATGATTTGCGCGGGATTGTAAACGGTATCGACTATGATGAATTTAATCCTGAAACGGACAAACATATTGCGCATTCCTATAATGCAGTGAATTTCCGTAAAGAAAAAGTCAAAAATAAACGGGCGCTGCAGGAAGAGCTGGGATTAAACCGGGACGATAAAGCGATGATGATTGGTATCGTATCCAGACTGACGGGACAGAAAGGCTTTGATTTGATTTCCTATGTGATGGATGAACTCTGTCAGGATAATGTGCAGATTGTAGTGCTGGGAACTGGTGAAGAGCAGTATGAGAATATGTTCCGTCATTTTGACTGGAAATATCATGGCAAAGTTTCTGCCAATATTTATTACTCTGATGCGTTGTCCCATAAGATTTATGCATCAAGCGACGCCTTTTTAATGCCGTCATTGTTTGAACCCTGCGGACTTAGCCAGTTGATGTCCTTACGCTATGGAACCGTTCCGATTGTCCGTGAGACAGGCGGTCTGAAGGATACCGTGCAGCCATATAATGAGTATGAGAGCACTGGCACAGGATTTAGCTTCCAGAATTATAATGCGCATGATATGTTAAATACAATCCGGTACGCGGAACGCATTTATTATGATTATAAACGGGAATGGAACAAAATCGTGGACCGTGCTATGGCGATGGATTTCTCATGGCATGTATCCGCAAGGAAATATCAGGAAATGTATGATTGGCTAATCGGCTAAGGATGGATGGAAACGAATATGGCACAACAGAAGAAGAAGGATAGTTTTGTGCTTCAGGCCGGCATCCTTGCGACAGCCGGCATTATCGTTAAAATCATTGGTTTGTTATATCGCAGTCCTTTAACCAGTATCATTGGACTGGAAGGAAACGGATATTATAGCAGCGCCATTAATATTTATACCATTATTTTATTGGTTTCTTCGTATAGTATACCCTCTGCCATTTCAAAAGTCATTGCGCAGCGATTGGCTTATAAAGAATATCGAAATGCCCAGAGGGTATTTCAGTGTGCGCTGATTTATGTCATTGTGGTAGGGGGAATTGCGTCTATTCTGACGTTTTTTGCTGCCTCTTTCCTGGTGGAAAGTAATGCGGTCATGGTGTTGCGCGTGTTTGCGCCGACTATTTTTTTTTCCGGGCTATTAGGCGTTCTGAGAGGGTATTTTCAGGCGCACGGTTCTATGGTCCACACCTCGATTTCCCAGGTATTGGAACAGCTTTTGAATGCAGTGGTCAGTATGCTGGCGGCGTATCTGTTAATCGGCACGGTGGCGGATAAAGGCGATACGACGAAGGCGATTTACGGCGCTTCTGGCAGTGCATTAGGAACGGGCGCCGGCGTTTTGACAGCGCTTCTTTTTATGTTCGGCATGTATCGGTTAAACGGCAGTTTTTTCCGAAAAAGAATCCAGAGGGACCATACAACCCATCTAGAAAGCTATCAGGAAATTTTTAAAATAATAATAACAACCGTTACCCCATTTATTCTAAGCACTTTCATTTATAATTGTTCTACGGCGGTCAATATGACTATCTATAAGAAAGTCATGAAGTATGTGGCGGAAATGGATCAGTCTACGGCAGCGATTCAGTATGGCATTTTTGCAACCCAGGCGATATCCATTGTCAATATCCCGATTGCGATTGCCTCTTCTATGTCTTCCGCTTCGATACCGGGGATTGCCTCTTCTTTTGCAGTCGGCAATAAGAAAGAGACCAGGCATAAGGTGGGACAGGCGATTCAGCTTACGATGCTTCTGGCGATTCCCTGTGCGGTTGGTCTGTTTGTACTGCCCAAACCCATCGTTCAGTTTATCTTTCCGCAGAAGGAGGCGCTGGATACGGCGGCAGGGCTGCTTAGGATTCTTGCCGTCACCGTTATTTTCTATGGTCTGTCCACTTTGACCAACGCTGTCCTGCAGGGGATGGGTAAGGTCAATCTTCCGGTCGTCCATGCCTCGATATCGCTTGTCTTACAGACAGGGATTCTGGCGGCGCTGCTTTTGTACACGGACTTAAATCTGAGTGCGCTGGCGGTGGCGAATATCGTTTATTCCCTGATTATGTGTATTTTAAACCATGCCGCAGTCAAAAGATATCTGCGGTATCGTGAAGATGTTATTAAGACCTATCTGAAACCCGGAATCGCCGCTGTCTGCATGGGTATCGTGGCATACGGCGTTTATCAGGGCGTCTATTATCTCATAAACCTGAACCGAATTTCGTTGCTTGTGGCGATAGGGGCTGCTGTGATGGTTTATTTTGTCCTCATTATCAGGCTGGGAGCGGTGGAAGAGTCCGAGCTGCTGAATTTCCCCAAAGGAGCGATGCTGGTGCGTATCGCGAAAAAACTACATCTGATGAAATCTGTGTCTGATGAAATAAAATAACATTAGTTATTAAAAATCATTTCTATTTCCCGTGCATAAAGCTTTGCCAATGAGAAATAATAACATTGATACAATTATGCAAATCAGAATCAGGAGGGATTAACATTGGCAAATTTATCAGAGCTTGAATTACAGAATCTCCGTCACCTCATGGGCGGATATGACGTCACCCACTGCAAAATGAAAGAATACGCAGAGTGCGCAACAGACAGTCAGGTAAAGCAGTTTTTTGAAAAAGGCGCGCAGTCGGCAATGCAGAACAAACAAAAATTAATGGATTTTCTGGGTTAGAAATGGAGGGCGTGTAAGATGCAGATGCAGGAAAAAACAATGGTAGCAGATACGTTAACGGGAATCAACGGCGAGTTGGTACGGTTTGGGGAAATGATTCCGCAGACTGAGAATAAAGAGCTGAAGCAGACTTTGAAACAGTTTAGAAATGCCTGCGAACAATCGCAGGAAGAGCTGTATCAGATTGCGCGTGAGAAATCCTATTATGTGCCGGCAGCAAAAGCGACACAGGCGGAAATCGACCATGTGAAATCTTTATTTACCGAAAAAACAATTTAAACAGCAATGATGCATTAAAATCCCCTGCGGGTTTCCAGGAATTTTGGAAACGGCGGGGGATTTTTGTACAATAAGAAAATTGCTCCACAATTTTCCTATAGCATGTGTTATAGAATCGGTATTGCAGGATTGCCTTCTGATAGGGAAGTGGATAGCATTCCTATGGTATCTGCTGCAGCCCGGAAATGTCGGAGTCGATTGCCATAGAGTAGTTGGTGTAATATACGACGAAGCCGGGTTTCGCACCGTTGGGCTTTTTCACGTTCTTTTTCTGCAGATAGTCGATTTCTACTTTTTCCTGCTCCCTTCCTTTGGAGTAATATGCGGCGAGCCGGGCGGCTTCTTCAAATGTGCGGTCGGGCAGTTCTTTCCCTTCCGTTTTGACGATGACATGGGAGCCGGGCTTTTTCTTGGCGTGGAACCACCAGTCATTGCCGGTTGCGACTTTAAAGGTCAGCTCATCGTTCTGATAGTTATTTTTACCCACATAGATATGGAAACCGTCGGAGCTGAGATAGTGGAAGGGTTTGCTCGTAATCTTACTTTTTTTGCCGCCGCCTTTCCTGCGGATATAGCCGCTTTCAATCAATTCTTCCTTAATCTGGACGAGGTCTTCTTCTACAAGGGCGATATCCAAAGCAGCAGAAATGGACTCTAAGTGCTCGATTTCCGCTTTGACTTCAAGTGTCAGCTCGGAAAGGGCTTCATAGGTACGCTTTAGTTTCCCGTATTTGTCAAAATATTTCTTGGCGTTCTCGGAAGGCGTCAGCGTAGCGTCAAGGGGAATGGTAATCATTTCGTCGGTATAATAATTTAACGCTTCCAAAGTCTTGGCGCCCGGCTGGATTCCATAACCATAGGTATTTAATAATTCCCCATAAATACGGTATTTGTCGCGTTTTTCCGTATCCTGTATCTGCCGTTTTTGTAAATCGTATTTTTTAATATTCCGCTCCAATGCCGTCTGGACGATTTTGCGAAGGTCAGCGGACTTTTGGCGGATTCTTGTCAGGGTATTCTTTTCCTCATAATAGCGTTCTAAGACTTCGCTGATAGAAGAGAAGCAGGTGTTATCCTTCCCGGCGTAAATGGACAGCGGGAATGCGGCAAACTCTATCGGCGTTTTTTTCTCATAAATGATATTCGGTTGAAAAGAACCTTCTCGAATCTGCTGCAATAAAAAAGTTAAAACAGCATATAATTTTTGATAATCTGTATCTGACAGCGCAGAAGTGGGCATATCGCCGTCTATCTGGGCGCGATGACAGATTTCCTGCGCCATGACAGGAGAAAGTCCGGTATAGACGCAGTAGAGCGCCTTATAAATGGGAGCCGGAAAAGATGACAGTTGATATTGAAAACATTCCTCTAGGGACTGACCACCCGATTGACTGCATGAGTCAATCAAAGAAAAGGGGTCAGTTTTCTTCTGCGTTTGTGGAATGAAGTATTCTTTGCCCGGCAGTACTTCCCGAATCGAGCTGACCATACCGGAAATATGCTTGATACTGTCGATGATAAGATTCTCGTCATTGCAGAAGATAATATTGCTGTGCTTTCCCATGATTTCGATAATCAGGGTTTTGCGGCATAGATCTCCTAGTTCATTCAGATGCTCTAAGTGTATCTGTACGATGCGCTCCAGACCGGGCTGGGTAACTGACAGGATTCTTGCATTTTGTAAGTGCTTGCGAAGCAGCATACAAAAACCCGGCGCGGTCATCGGGCTTGGCTTATTTTTTTCTGTCAGATAGAGAAGTGGAAGAGAAGCGTCCGCAGATAATAATAGCCGATATTGTGTGCTGTTATTTTTTACGGTAAGTAATAATTCGTCCGTTTCCGGCTGGGCGATTTTATAGATTCGTCCGCCAATCAGACAATCATTCAGTTCTTTTACAATGTTTGCAATGGTAATGCCGTCAAATGCCATGATGACTCCTTTTCCAGTTTAGGAAATCCCCCGCCGTCTGGCAGGGGATTTCAGATTTTACGAGAAAACATATTTCCTATGATTACTATTATAATAGGAATACACATTTATTATAACACAAGTTATTTACATAATTCAAATTTCTGTACCATTTCATTCAGTGTTTCAGCCTGGGAAGCCAGTTCTTCTGAAGTTGCAGAAGTCTCTTCTGAGGCTGCGGAGTTGTCCTGAATGCCGCGGGCAATTTCTTCGATGCCGATACGGATTTGTTCCATGCTTTCCGCCTGTAATGCAGCGTTTTCAGCCGTATTCTTAATCAAATCGTTGACACGGTCTACCGCATTTACGGATTCTTCTAAGGAAGCCATGACATCGGTTGCAATGGTATTTCCTTTGTTAATTTCTTCCATAGATACACCAATTAAATCTCTGGTCATGCTTGCTGCCTTGGAGCTTTCTAGCGCCAGCTTGCCGATTTCGTCAGCGACAACTGCAAAGCCTCTTCCAGCCTCCCCGGCGCGGGCAGCTTCTATAGAAGCATTTAAGGACAGAAGGTTTGTCTGGTCCGCAATTTCTTCGATTGTCTGGATGATTCCGACTACCTGCTGGGACGTCTGACGGATTTCATTCATGGCTTCCATCATCATCTTCATCTTGTCCTGATTCTGTTCCATCATGGTTGTAACTTGGGCGGTTGCCTTTGCGGAAGCTTCTGCCTCTTTGTGGCTGCTTTCTACCTGATCCGCGACTGTATTAGTGGTTGCAGCAAGCTCTTGTACGGACGCCGCCTGCATCTCTGCGCTTTCTGCAAGTACCTGGGAAGCGTTTGCAAGTTCGGAGGCTCCGATGGATACTTTTTCAGAGCTTTCGTTGATGCCTTCCATGACTTTATTCATGGAAGAAGAGATATTGAGCAGCGCGATTTTGATTTTCTGAAATTCGCCTACATAATCGTTTTTCAAGTGAATCTGTAGTTTTCCGTCTGCAATCCGCGCAAGCGTCTCGGAAGTCTCGTCTATGTATACGATGTATTCTTTCAGCCGTCTTACGGTCTTGGAAATCGAATCCCCAAGCTCGCCGATTTCATCTTCCGCCGTGATATCAAGATGCACGTCCAAATCTCCGGCAGCAAGCTGCTGTGCCGTTTGATTCAGCTCCAGAATCGGTTTGGTCAGGTTTGCGGCGCTTCTCTTGATGCTGAGCGCAATTAAGAAGATACCTATGATAAAGATAACAATGAGTGCGATAACCATTCCGATGAGCATGGAATAGTATTCTAACATCGGCAGGTTGCTGATAACGGTATAGCCCGTGTCACCTACGGAACCAATCATACCATATTTCGATACGCCGTTTATCGTATATTTTGTGAAAAGGTCTTCATTTGTAACTACTGCATCTTTCACGTTCTGCGAGATGTTCAAATCGGCGATATTTTGCTGCAGCATATCACTCTGCGGATGATACAGGATGGAACCTTGATCGGACAAAAGCAGAACATATCCTTTTTTCCCAATCTGATATTCACTCATGACATTTGTCATCTGGTCAAGGGAAACGTCCAGACCTACCGCACCGAGCGCTTCTTTGGTGTCGCCGTCATAGACTGGGGCCACTGCACTTAAAATGGTCTTTCCGGTACTAGGGTCCACATAGGGTTCTGTCAGAATGGTTTCCCCGCTTTCAATGCAGGAGTACCATACACGACCGGTAATAACCCAGTCATCGCCCGATGTGTAACCATCGGACTGCGTCAGCACGCTGGCGTCTAAGTCTGCAATCCAGGCGGTCATAATGTTTTCAGGATCCGTGCCGACGATATCGGCAAGATTCTTGACAACGGTATCGATTCCTTCCGTCTGCAGGATATCGCCGCCGGCTTTGGTATTAGTCAATACGTTTCGTATTTCCGGGTTGACAGCAAGATGTTCTACACTTTTCGTATATTGATCAAAGAAGCCGCTTAACTGATGCGCCGCGGACCGGGACTCCAGTGTCAGCTCCTTTTCCTTTGACGTCATGATTGCCCACCATACCATACATATAGCAACGATTGCTACGATTACAAATACAAGGACAACGCTTTTGCCAATCTGGGACAAGATTTCATCGGCAATTCGTTTCCTTCCCTTTTCGGGTTTCTTTTTTTTCTCCCCCATTTTTATCCTCCTCTGAAGAGTGTGTTAAATAGTTACTATTCCATTGTAGTCCTTTTTTCTTATTTATACAAGTGAATCAGAAAAGAAAAATAGATAAATACAACAGAGAGAATACATCAACTGGGCAAAAACCTGTCAATCCGCGCCAGAAGTCACCAAAACGTCCGCTTGACTAGAAAGACGGATTATTCTATAATATTATCGGTTGTACACACGGGGAATTAGGATTCTGGGGGATAACTATGATTAAGAGCATGACCGGTTTTGGCAGATGCGAGATTGTCGAAGCGGATAGGAAGATCACGGTAGAGATGAAATCTGTCAACCATAGATATCTGGATATTAATATGAAGATGCCGAAGAAACTGAATTTTTTTGAGGCGGCAATCAGAAGTGAATTAAAGAACTACATGCAGAGGGGCAAAGTGGACGTTTTTATCACTTATGAGGATTATACCCAGTCCAATGTCTGCGTGAAGTATAATAAAGAGCTTGCCGTCGAATATATGCGGTATCTGAATCAGATGGCGGAAGATTTTTCTTTAGATAACGACGTGAGGGTTTCCGTTTTATCCAGATACCCCGAAGTGCTGAGCATGGAAGAACAGACGATCGACGAAGAAGAGCTGTGGCAGCTGCTTCGCAGGGCAATCCAGGGCGCGGCGGAAGGATTTGTAGAGAGCCGGATCAAAGAAGGGGAAAATTTAAAAGAAGACCTTGTCGCCAAACTGGACGATATGTTAGAGCATGTGGAATATATCGCCGCACGTTCGCCGGAAATCATGAAGGAATACCGAGAGAAACTGGAAGATAGGGTGAAGGAGCTGTTAGGAGATGCACAGATAGATGAGAGCAGAATCCTGATGGAAGTTACCATTTTTGCGGATAAAGTATGCGTTGATGAGGAGCTGGTGCGTTTAAGAAGCCATATTGAAACGACCAGGGATAGTCTGATACAGGGCGGGAGCATCGGGCGGAAACTAGATTTTATCGCGCAGGAAATGAATCGGGAAGCCAATACGATTCTTTCCAAGGCGAATGATTTGGAAGTATCCAACCGCGGCATAGAGCTGAAAACCGAGATAGAGAAAGTCCGTGAGCAGATTCAGAATATTGAATAAAGGCGGGAGCGATGTTGGGAAGACTCATTCATATAGGGTTTGGCAATGTTGTCAATACCGGGAAGATTATAGCAATAGTCAGTCCTGATTCCGCGCCGATTAAGCGTCTCGTGCAGAAGGCAAAGGAAAACGGGACAGCGATTGACGCGACCCAGGGAAGAAAAACCAAGGCGGTACTGATTATGGAAAACAGCCAGATTGTATTGTCGGCGCTGCTTCCTGAGACGATTGCTGGCAGGGCGCAGACAGAAAGTGGAGATACGGATGAAGGATAAAGGAATTTTGATTGTCATATCCGGCTTTTCGGGAGCGGGTAAAGGAACGTTGATGAAGAAACTGCTGCAGGAGTATGATAATTATGCCTTATCGGTGTCGGCGACGACGCGCAAACCGCGTGTGGGCGAGACGGACGGCGTCGAATATTTTTTCCTGGAACAGAAAGCGTTTGAGGAAAAAATTGCAGCGGGCGGTTTCATAGAATACGCCTGTTATTGTAATCATTACTATGGTACGCCGAAAGATTATGTAGAAAAGCAGTTAGAGGCGGGCAAAGATGTGATTCTGGAAATCGAGATTCAGGGAGCCTTGAAGGTCAGGGAGCAATATCCGCAGGCGGTTCTGCTTTTTGTGACACCGCCGAATGCAGGGGAGCTGAAACGCAGACTGGAAGGCAGGGGCACCGAAAGCGCAGAAGTGATTGAACAGCGCATACACCGTGCAAAAGAAGAGGCGGAAGGCATAGAAGCTTATGATTATATTGTTATCAATGATGATTTGGAAGCCTGCACAGCCAGATTGCACGAAATTATTCTGGCGGCGCATGATACGCCAGTCAGAAAGAAAGAATTTATAGAAAATATCAGGGCAGAATTGAAAATTCTTGCGGAAGGAGCAAAATAATGTTACATCCATCTTACACAGATTTAATGAAGGTCGTAAATAGTGAAATTGAGGAAGGCGAGCAGCCGGTTGTGAACAGCCGTTATTCCATCGTTATGGCAACCTCGAAAAGAGCGAGACAGCTCATTGCGGGGGACAAGGCTTTGGTGGAAGATGCGGAAGGCAAGAAACCGCTTTCCGTTGCCGTAGAGGAACTGAATCAGGCGAAAATCAGGATTTTAAGTGATGAAGACGAACAGGACGAAGATGAATAAAAAAATACTCTTTATCTCGTTAGGATGCGACAAAAATCTGGTCGATTCCGAAAAGATGCTGGGTCTTTTGTATGAAAAAGGCTATGAATTTACCAATGATGAAACGGATGCTGATGTTGCAATCATCAACACCTGTTGTTTCATCAACGACGCCAAGCAGGAAAGTATTGATACGATTCTGGAAATGGCGGAATTGAAAAAAAGCGGCGCGATTTCCGGTCTGCTTGTAACAGGCTGTCTTGCGCAGCGGTATCGGGAAGAAATAAAAAAAGAGATTCCCGAAGTGGATAGTATCATCGGCGTGGCGGCAATCGATGAGATTGCAGCGGCGTTGGATAAGCTTTTTACGGCAGAAGAAAGCCGGAAAATAGAGGATTATTATAAAAGTCTGGATACCATCCCCCTTGCGGATACGAGACGGATTCTGACGACCGGAGGGCATTATGCATATCTGAAAATTGCGGAAGGCTGCAACAAACATTGTTCTTATTGCATTATTCCGAAAATACGCGGCGGCTATCGGAGCGTCCCTATGGAAACACTCATAAAAGAGGCAGAGGAGCTGGCGGCGGACGGCGTCAAAGAGTTAATTCTAGTGGCGCAGGAAACGACGGTTTATGGTGTGGATTTGTACGGCGAAAAGAAACTGCCTGAATTACTGCGCAGAATTTGTCGGATTGAGGGAATTTGTTGGGTGCGTATTTTATATTGTTACCCGGAAGAAATTACCGATGAGCTGATTGAAACCATAAAGGAAGAGCCGAAAATCTGCCATTATCTGGATTTGCCAATACAGCATGGCTGCGACCGTATTCTTAGAAAGATGGGGCGCAGGACGAATAAACGGGAATTGGTGGCAATCCTTGAAAAGCTTCGGGAAAACATTCCTGATATTTGTCTAAGGACGACGCTGATTACTGGATTTCCGGGAGAAACAGAAGCAGAGCATGAGGAGCTGATGGCGTTTGTAGATGAGATGCAGTTTGACCGTCTGGGCGTTTTCCCCTATTCCCAGGAGGAAGATACAGAGGCGGCTTCCATGCCGGGGCAGATATCTGAGGAAGTCAAAGAAGAGAGGCTCTCGGAGCTGATGGAGCTTCAGCAGGATATCGCGTTTGAGGCGGCGCAGTCCATGACGGGCAAGGTTTTAGATGCGATGATTGAAGGAAAAATCGCGGAAGAAGATACTTATGTGGCGAGGACCTATAAAGATGCGCCGAATGTGGACGGATTTCTTTTCATAAATACGGGACGGGAACTGATGAGTGGGGATTTTGTGAAAGTCAGAGTGACCGGGGCTTATGAATATGATTTGATTGGAGAGATAGAGGATGAATTTACCGAATAAATTAACAATGTTTCGCGTAATCCTGATTCCGTTTTTTGTACTTTTCATGTTGGTGGAAATAACAAGCGTGGATAAATGGATTGCGCTGGCAATTTTTATCATTGCCAGTCTGACGGATTTACTGGATGGCAAAATTGCAAGAAAATATAATCTAGTCACGAATTTTGGCAAATTTATGGATCCCCTTGCGGATAAATTGCTTGTCTGCTCGGCGCTGATTTGTCTGGTGGCGATGGATAAAATACCGGCGTGGATGGTTATCGTCATCATTGCGAGGGAATTTATCATCAGCGGTTTCAGGCTGATTGCATCCGATAACGGTGTCGTGATTGCAGCAAGCTACTGGGGAAAATTTAAGACCACGTTTCAAATGGTCATGATTTGTCTTTTGATTGCGGATATCGAAGCAATATCCGTCCTGACGACAATCGTTATGTGGATTGCAGTACTTTTGACTGTGATATCCCTGATCGATTATCTGGTTAAAAATAAAGATGTGATGAAAGATACAAAGTAATAGGAAGCGTGAGTTCATGAGGTAGGAAAGGAACAGGGTATCGGGATGATAGTAGAAATTATTTCCGTTGGCACCGAAATTTTGTTAGGCAATATTGTAAACACCAATGCCGCATATCTAGCTGAGAAATGTGCAGGAATCGGTTTGTCCTGTTATTATCAGGATGTGGTGGGGGATAATGAGGAGCGTCTATCCAGCGTGTTGCATACGGCGCTTTCACGCGCAGACGTCCTGCTTCTTTCCGGCGGACTCGGACCGACCCAGGACGATTTGACGAAAGAAACGGTGGCAAAAGCGCTGGGCAGGGAACTTTATCTGCATGAGCCAAGCAAAGAAGCAATTGCGACCTTTTTCCAGAACAGAGGAATGGAAATTACGGAAAACAACTGGAAACAGGCGATGGTGCCGGAAGGCTGCACGGTGATTGAGAATCCGAACGGTACGGCGCCGGGCATTATTATAGAAGAAAACGGAAAACATATCATATTGATGCCTGGACCGCCGGGCGAGATGATTCCCATGTTTGAGAATGCCGTGATGCCGTATTTAAGCGCATTGGTGCCCGGTATCATCTATTCCCAGACCGTTAAAATATGCGGTGTCGGCGAGAGTAAGGTGGAATCTATGGTAGAGGATATGATTAATACGCAGAGCAACCCTACCATCGCGACCTATGCTAAGACCGGGGAAGTGCATCTGCGGGTGACTGCCAGTGCGGAAAACGAGAAAGAAGCAAAGAAACTTTTAAAACCTTTCGTGAAAGAATTAAAGGGACGTTTTGGCAACCATATCTATTCGACGCAGGAAGAAGTTACCTTAGAAAAAGCGGTTGTCGATTTATTATGTGCCAATCATCTGACAGTCAGCACGGTAGAATCCTGTACCGGCGGTATGCTGTCGGCGAGACTGATTAACGTCCCCGGCGTTTCGGAAGTCTATAAAACAGGATACATTACCTATTCCAATAAATCCAAGCGCAAGATTCTCGGTATCAAAAAATCGCTGCTGGAAAAACACGGGGCGGTCAGTCCTGAAATTGCAAAAGAAATGGCAAAAGGAGCCGCACTTTTTACCAAAGCGGATGTAGCGGTGGGCATCACAGGGCTTGCCGGACCAGAAGGCGGTTCGGAAGAAAAACCGGTGGGGCTGGTCTATATTGCATGCAGTGTGTGCGGGCGCGTTACCGTGCAGGAATATCATTTCAGCGGCAACCGTATGAAAATCCGCGAAAGCAGCGTTTCAGCGGCGTTGTCCCTGATGCGCGAGTGTATTTTGCAATATTACAGCGAAGTGACCTTCGGGGCGAAAAAATCATAGACATTCACGGTGGGATAGATGGATAGAATGAGATAGGATTAACAGGGTAGGAAAAGAAAACTACAGACAATTTGAGAGAAAGCGCAAGAGGAAAGGTTGAAAGAATTGCATTCTTTCAACCGCGAATTTATGTTGACACCGTAGATATCTTGGGCACATAAATTCGCACGTTGAGAAAGGAGCATGGTTATAAAGATGAGTGATCAGACTCAGAACATGGAACAATCCCCGTTAGAGCCAGAAACACAGGTAGAGACGATACAGCCGGAGCCTGTCGTGGAGCCGGCGGCATGGGAGCCGCAGGTAGAGACGATAGAACCGGAGTTTGTCGCAGCGTCCGCAGCAGTACCCACAGAGGAGGAGCCGCAGATAGAGACGATAGAACCGGAACCTGTCGCAGAGTCCATTGTATGGGAGCCGCAAGTAGAGACAATAGAGCCGGAACCAACCGCAGAGCCTTCGTCATGGAATCCGCAGACAGAAGCCGTAGAGCAGGCATCGTCACCGGGACAGCCGGAAGAAGGGTTTTATCAGACATCGGACATCTATCAGATCCAGAGCAGCCAGGATATTTATCAGACGCCTGCTGTAACGGCATATCATAATACTGGCGGCATGTTTTCAGGGCAGCGGCAGGAAGCTCCGAATCAGGGGAATAATGCGCCATATGGCAAGGATTCATACAACGGCGGCGCATACCAGGGCAATCCCTATAATGCTGATTCCTATAACACTAATCCGTATAATGCTGATTCTTATAACGCTAATCCATATAACGCCAGCCCTTATAACACGAATCCCTACGGAAACAATGCTGCTTCCTACAGCAATGAAAATTATCATAATGCGTATGGCGCCCAGCAGTATCCCTATGGAAGTAATGGGAATAATGGAAATATCGGAAATGGCGGAATCGGAAATAACCAGTATGGGAATACAGGAACTGGGACAGGAAATAACCAGTACCAGTACGGGAATACGGGAACCGGAGCAGGAAATACGCAATACCAGTATGGGAATAACGGAGCCGGGGCAGGAAATAGTCAGTATCAGTATGGGAATAACGGAGCCGGTACAGGAAATAGTCAGTATCAATATGGCAATACGCAGAATGCGTATGGAAATAATCCGTATCAGAATTTTTACGGTTCAGGTACTTATGATTATAATCGTCCGTACAGCCCCTATGCGGTTCCTCAGAAAAAGAAGTATACCGGTCTGATTGTTGGTATTATAGTTGTGATTGGTATTTTATTCCTTGTTGCCCTTTTTGCCTTGATTTATCATGCATTTGATGTGATTAGTAAGGAAAAGCAGAAAAAGCAGCAGGAACTCTATGAGAATTATGACAATAATCATGGCGATGTGTGGGATGATTTTTATGATGGCGATGATTATGACTATAACTATGACTATGACAACGATTATGATTATAATTATGAGGATGATTACGACTATGATTATGATTATTTCTATGATTATGACCATCATTCAGACGATCATCATGGTGACTATGACGCTTACGATTCCTATGAATTTGACGTAAACGACTATTATACGCTGCATGACGAAATCAAATCCAATCTTTCTTATTCCGTTGACTGGGAAGTCGAGGTATATGATACGGATAACCAGAATGTATCGATTATGGTAGATTATCCTGTAGTGACTGGAAAAGATGTCCCCAATCTGGATAAGATTAATGAGACGATAAAAGGTGAGTTTTCAGTGCTTACGGAATATTATGAAGAGGATTATGCCGATTATATGTTTGATGAGGACGATTCTTTCAGCGCTTATTCCGCAGGTTATGTCACCTACATGGATGAAGATGTTTTAAGCGTCGTTTTCCGGCGGCAGATTTATGCGGATTATTATTCCTCATCCTACCTCTCTTGTATCAACATCGATATCAAGGACGGCGTGATTATGGATAATACGGATATTATTAAAGTAGATGATGATTTTTCCGTGGATTTCAGGCTCAGAAGCGATGAACAGAATGGATCTATCAGTACCGTGGACTGGATGAGCGACCAGGAAATTACCCAATATCTGACTTCTTCCGATAATATCATCATTTTTTACACCCCGCAGGGTATGGAAATCGGCTTCAATTACAGTGAAGGCTGGGTAACGGTCACTTATTGGGATTATCAGGATTATCTGAAAATATTCTGATTTTTAATTAGAATCATATAAATAAGAATCATATAATGGAAAGCAATTTCCAGTCAGCATCTGACTATTGGGGCGGCGGAACCGATGGAAATTTCTTGAAGGCATGCTTGCACTCCATTTTAATATAAAAGAGCTGACTGAAAGTTGCTTTTCATGGATTTTTGCTGATTTGCAAAAGACACTTGCCATGATAGGGCAGGTATGCTACAATACAAGAAAATCGCTTCCGCGATTATCTACAAGAAAATCGCTTGCGCAATTATCTTGGGAAGAATGCTTTGCATTCTTCCGCGTTATTGAGGAATTTCCTGTAATATAAGAAAATCGCTATTCTGAATGTGTCTGTTTTACATATCTGGCGTTTCGCCAACAATTCAGAGTAAAAAGAAAAAATTTGGCAGAAGAAGAGTTAGAGGGTGGTTTATTGGACTAAAAGAATGTTATGATAGAAAAGTAGTATGAAAAAAAGATTGACAAAACCGAACATTTGTTTTATTCTATTTACAGAACAAACGTTCTATGAAAAAAGGAGATTGTACTTATGGAAAGAGAAGAAAAATTAAAAGCATTGGACGCCGCTATAGGACAGATAGAGAGACAGTTTGGAAAAGGAGCGGTCATGAAATTAGGAGATCCATCCGTACAGATGAATGTGGAAACGATTCCTACAGGTTCTCTGAGTCTGGATCTTGCATTGGGGTTAGGCGGTATTCCTAAGGGAAGGATTGTAGAGATTTATGGACCGGAATCCAGCGGTAAGACGACTGTCACGCTGCATATGATTGCCGAAGTACAGAAAAGAGGCGGCATAGCGGGTTTTATTGACGCAGAACATGCGCTGGATCCTGTTTATGCTAAAAATATCGGCGTTGATGTGGACAATTTATATATTTCACAGCCGGATAATGGCGAACAGGCATTGGAAATTACGGAAACTATGGTGCGCTCCGGTGCGATTGATATCGTTGTAGTGGACTCTGTTGCCGCATTGGTGCCGAAGGCTGAGATAGACGGGGATATGGGAGATGCCCATGTGGGATTACAGGCACGTCTGATGTCCCAGGCGCTTCGTAAATTGACGGGTGTTATCAGCAAATCAAACTGCACGGTGGTCTTTATTAATCAGCTTCGTGAGAAAGTCGGGATTATGTTTGGCAATCCAGAGACGACGACAGGCGGACGGGCGCTGAAATTCTATTCTTCAGTCAGACTGGACGTAAGAAGGATAGAATCCTTAAAACAGGGCGGTGAAGTTATCGGAAACAGGACGCGGGTGAAGGTTGTCAAAAACAAGATAGCGCCCCCCTTTAAGGAAGCAGAGTTTGATATCATGTTCGGCGAAGGAATTTCAACGGTCGGCGATATTCTGGATTTGGCGGCGGAAAACGGTATTATTAATAAGAGCGGCGCCTGGTATGCCTACGAAGGCAATAAGATAGGTCAGGGAAGGGAAAATGCAAAGCAATATCTGAAAGATAATCCCGCAGTCCGTGATGAAGTGGAAAGAAAAGTGCGGGAACTGTTCAATCTGGAAGTATCGGAACCGGAAGGGGAAGATACAGCGCCTAAGGGGAAAGCCGCGAAAGAAAAGGCATCTAAGGAAAAGGTTTCTGAGGAAACTACTTCGGGAAAAAAGGCTTCTGAGGAAAAAGCGGAATAAGAACGAGGCAGAAGAGTGCGAAGCATTCTTCCCAAGATAATCGCGTAAGCGATTTTCTTGTAGATAATTGCGTAAGCGATTTTCTTGTAGGATTCGGGTGTCAAAAGGTTCTTTCTAAAATTGTTGCCGGATAGAGAAAGGTATGGTTATCAGTATGCTCATAACGGAAATCAACGCGGTTACAAAATCAAGATACAAGATTGTTTTAGAGGATAATCTTCATTTTGTCTTATATAAAGGTGAGCTGCAGCGGTTTCATTTACAGCAGGGTCAGGAGATAACGGATGACGCCTACCAGAAGATTATGCGGGAAATCCTACCGAAAAGAGCAAGGCTGCGGTGTATGAATTTGTTAAAAAGTAAGGACTATACCAAAAAACAGTTGGCAGATAAATTGAGAGAGGGAGGATATCCCGGAGCAATTATCGAAGATGCGCTTGCTTATGTGGAATCCTACGGTTATGTGGACGATGAAAGATACGTTAGGGAATTTATCGAATATCATATGCAGTCGAAAAGCAGGAAACGCATCGAAAATGATTTGATGAAGAAGGGAATTGACAGGAAATTAATTAGCGGGGCATTTGAGGAATTACAGGAAAACGGAATAGAAATCGATGAGACCGCTATGATTTCTAAAATTCTGTTGAAAAAAAATTATAAAGGAGAAACCGCGACAGATGAGGAAAAACGGAAGATGTACGGTTTTCTCTATAGGAAGGGATTTCATACTGAGAGAATCAATCAGGCTCTTTTACTTGACATAACATAATTTTCGCTGTAAAATTAGTTTGTTGTATTTCGGCTTATTAATTCTGTCAATTTTATCGGAATTAATAAGATGGTGATTTAGAATGTCTTGAATTGACAGCAAAAGAATGATACTGATTTTTGCTGTAACCGCATTCTATAATAAATATGTACAATGAAAACTAAATAAGGAGGTGCTCCTGTAATGGCGAGTTATATTTTGATTGCAGTAGTCATCACTCTGGTCGTATCGATTCCACTGACTGCGGTGGTTGCGATAAATTACCGTAAGAAGGTAGTTGAGGCAAAACTGGGGAACGCGGATGAGAAGGCGAGAGAAATTATTGATGAAGCTCTCAAAACTGCCGAAACAAAGAAGCGCGAAGCATTGCTTGAAGCTAAAGAAGAGACCATTCATGCCAAGAATGAGTTGGACAAGGAAATCAAGGAACGTCGCGCAGAGGCGCAGCGATATGAGCGCAGGGTTCAGCAGAAGGAAGAGAACATCGATAAGAAGGCTGATGCTATTGAGAAGAAAGAAGCAAGTCTGGCGTCAAAAGAGGAAGCTCTTGCGAAACAGCGGGAAGAAGTTGCGAAGCTGAATGAGCAAAGATTACAGGAACTGGAACGAATCTCAGGTTTGACCTCCGAACAAGCAAAAGATTATTTGTTGAAAATTGTTGAAGATGATGTAAAGCATGAAGCCGCTGTGATGATTAAAGAAGTAGAAAACAGGGCGAAGGAAGAAGCAGATAAGAAAGCGAAGGAATATGTAGTAACGGCGATTCAGAAATGCGCTGCCGACCACGTTTCCGAAACAACTATATCTGTTGTACAGCTTCCGAATGACGAAATGAAAGGAAGGATTATTGGTAGAGAGGGACGTAATATCAGAACTCTTGAAACGATGACGGGTGTTGACTTAATTATTGACGATACGCCGGAAGCAGTTATTTTGTCTGGATTTGATCCGATTCGTCGTGAGGTGGCAAGAATTGCGCTTGAGAAACTGATTGTGGATGGACGTATCCATCCGGCAAGAATCGAGGAAATGGTTGAGAAAGCGCAAAAAGAAGTAGAAGTAATGATTAAAGAAGAAGGTGAAGCCGCAACACTGGAAGTTGGTGTACATGGTATTCACCCGGAGCTTGTCAGATTACTTGGTAAGATGAAATTTAGAACAAGTTATGGGCAGAACGCATTAAAGCATTCGATTGAAGTCGCACAGTTATCTGGTCTGTTAGCGGCGGAAATGGGATTGGATGTCCGGGTTGCTAAACGTGCGGGCTTACTGCATGATATTGGTAAAGCAGTAGACCATGAAATGGAAGGATCCCATATCCAGTTGGGTGTGGAGCTTTGTAAGAAATACAAGGAATCACATATTGTTATTAATGCAGTAGAGTCTCATCATGGAGATGTTGAGCCTCAGAGTTTGATTGCGTGTCTGGTACAGGCTGCGGATACAATATCGGCGGCAAGACCGGGTGCGAGAAGGGAAACGTTAGAAACATATACAAGCAGGTTAAAACAATTAGAAGACATTACAAACAATTTCAAAGGTGTTGATAAATCTTTTGCTATTCAAGCGGGTAGAGAGATTCGTGTTATGGTAGTTCCAGAGCAGATTACGGATTCGGATATGGTATTGCTGGCAAGAGATATTTCTAAACAGATAGAAGCTGAATTAGAATATCCTGGTCAGATTAAAATCAATGTTATCCGTGAAAGTCGTGTTATCGACTACGCTAAATAGAATGGTGTAGAAAATGAGGTAAGGAAAGTATTGGGAAGATGGCGTTCTCAAGGCTTTCCTTATTTTTATGCAGAAAGAACCTGCAAGAAATTTCACTTTCCCCTTGTGTTCCTGTAAAGATTGTAGTAGAATAATTGGCGGTGTATGATTGTATACAATTATGCAGAAGCGGAAGGGAGTTTAGTAGAGGATGAAACCATACAAAGAGATGAGTAAAGAAGAGCTGACAGCATTGAAGAGGGAGCTGGAGCAGCAATTTGAGGAAGCAAAAGGAAAAGGATTGAAATTGGATATGTCCAGGGGAAAACAGTCTACGGCACAGCTGGATATGACGATGGATATCATGGATGCTTTGGATTCTGAGTCTGTTCTAAAGACAGAAGAAGGTATGGATTGCAGAAATTATGGTCTTATGGACGGGATTCCCGGTGCGAAGAAATTATTAGGCGATATGATGGGAGTTTCCGCAGAGAATGTGATTGTTTTTGGTAACTCTAGTCTGAGTATTATGTATGATGCAGTATCTCATTCCATGACGCATGGCGTTATGGGAGGCACTCCGTGGTGTAAATTAGACAAGGTGAAATTTCTATGTCCGGTTCCAGGCTATGACAGACATTTCAAAATTACGGAATACTTCGGCATCGAGATGATTACCATACCGATGACGCCGGAAGGTCCTGATATGGATATGGTGGAAAAATATGTGAGTGAGGACGATTCTGTCAAAGGTATCTGGTGTGTGCCCAAATATTCCAACCCGCAGGGGATCTCTTATTCGGATGAGACTGTCCGCAGGTTTGCCCATTTGAAACCGGCGGCAAAAGATTTTAGGATTTATTGGGATAACGCATATGCGGTGCATCATCTTTATGAGGATAAATGCGACGAAATTCTGGAAATTTTGAGCGAATGTGAGAAAGCCGGCAATCCAGATATCGTTTTTGAGTTCTGCTCCACGTCCAAAGTAAGTTTTGCAGGCGGCGGAATTGCAGGAATGGCGGCTTCTGCTGCGAATCTGAAATATGTCAAGGAATCCATGACGATACGAACGATTGGCTACGATAAAGTCAATCAGTTTCGTCATGTGAAATTCTTTGGCGATATGGACGGTGTATTGGCGCATATGAGGAAACATGCAGATATCATCCGTCCCAAGTTTGAAGCGGTGCTGCAGGTTCTGGATAGGGAATTAAATGGTCTTGGCATTGGGGAGTGGACGAAACCGATAGGAGGATATTTCATTTCTTTTGACGCAATGGAAGGCTGCGCGAAAGAAATTGTAGCGAAATGTAAAGAAGCAGGCGTTACCCTGACCGGCGCCGGGGCTACCTTCCCTTATGGGAAAGACCCGAAAGACAGTAATATCCGTATTGCCCCCACATTCCCTACACCGGAAGAAATGGCTGCGGCGACGGATTTGTTCGTGCTTTGCGTAAAATTAGTAAGTGTGAATAAGTTATTAGGATAAGCAGAGGGTTAATGTAAAAAATAAATCTTTTACACATAAGTTTGGTGAAAAAACGCTTGTAGCGCGTCCAAACTTGCAGTCTGAATAAGAATGAGGTTTGAGTATGGAAAAATTTGAACGTTTAAAGAGGACGCTGGTGCACAAAGGCGCGATTATTGATTACTATCAGGATACGGTGAAAGTGCCGAATGGCAATGTGGTCACATGGGATTTTATCGGGCATAAAGGCGCAGCGGCAGTGGTTCCGGTGAATCAAGAGGGTAAAATATTGATGGTAAGGCAATATCGCAACGCGCTTGACAGGGAAACCTTAGAAGTGCCGGCGGGAGGACTGGACAGCATAGACGAGCCGACGGATATAGCGGCGCTAAGGGAATTGGAAGAAGAAACCGGTTATCAGGCGGATAAATTAGAATTGTTACTTACCCTGCGGACGACGGTAGCTTTTTGCAATGAAAAGATAGACGTCTATGTTGCCACAGGTTTAAAACCCGGCAGCCAGCATCTGGACGAGGATGAGTTTATCAATGTAGAAGCGTATGCAATCGAGGAGTTGTTACAGATGATTTATGACTGTAAAATACAGGATGGCAAAACCGTATCCGCCCTGCTTGCATACAAAAATAAGTATTGTAATTATAGTAAACGACATAATTAATTTCTGTTTCCGGCTCTTGCAAAAACCTTATACGCAAGCTTTTGCAAGGGCGAAAACGAAATTTCTAATGTCGTTAACTATAACTTGTCTGGCATATAGGCACAGCCCCCGACATATATTTAGGTAGTTAGAAAGAGGGCGTGCCTATGATATCGGGACAAATAAATAAAAATGGTTATTATCTGCTGTATTTATTTATGACGGGTCTGTTTCTGGGAATCCTGTTTGTGAATATGAAGCATGACGTCTGGGTGCAGGACGACGGGCTTTTAAATGCGGCGATGCTAAACCAGATACAGAACAGTGAATGGAACAATCGTTATCTGTTCGGTTATATTGTGAAGCATAGGGTGTTTACCATATTTATCGTCAGTATGGTTGCTTCTACGATGATAGGGCTTCCGATTGTGTGCGGATATGCCTGTTATCTCGGAGTCAGCGCGGGCTGTATTCTTTCGATAGCAGTGATCCGTTATGGAATCAGAGGTCTTTTTTTGATGGCGGCGAGCATTTTTCCACAAGGTTTTTTACTGATACCGGGTTATTTTTTACTGTTGATGTGGGGGATAGATTGTAACCGGAGCCTGTATGGGAAAACGGAAGGACTGGAAGGACGTTATTTTTTAAACGGAAAACAGTTTCTGCTGCGAAAAGGAATACGACTTTTCTGGATTTTTGTTGTAATTCTTTCAGGATGTGCAGTGGAAAGTTATGTAAACCCTAAAGTCATCCAGTTTATCTTAAAAATTTTTTAGGGAAGAAAACAAGATGTGGTATACATAAAATATTCGTTGCCGACATCTTGTGTTTTTCAACGAGGATGCCAGAAATGCCGGAAAAATAGGGAAAAATGCGATTGCTTTTCGGGAAAAATCTGCTTATAATGTTAAATGGACAATGGTTTCATTAACATAAAACCAGATAGGAAAGGCTTCCCGATTCATGGAAAAAGAAATTACAGCATTTATTTCTTATTTACATAATGTAAAGAGAACTTCTAACAATACAGAGATGTCGTATAAACGGGATTTGGAAAAATTTCAGAGCTTTATAGCGTCTAAGGGAATCCAGACCGTTAAGGAAATAACCCAGGAAGATTTAAGCGCTTACATCAGAGATTTAGAAGAAAAGCAGATGGCAGTTGCTACCATATCCAGGAATATTGCTTCCATGAAAGCATTTTATCATTTCATGCTGCAGGAAGGAATGGTGGCAGAGGATATATCCATCGGGCTGAAAGCGCCGAAGATTGAGAAAAAAATACCGGAAATCCTGACGCCGGATGAAGTGGTAAGGCTTTTGGAGCAGCCTTTGGGAAATTCATCGAAAGAAATCCGGGATAAGGCAATGTTAGAGCTGCTCTATGCTACCGGAATCCGCGTAACGGAATTGATTACCTTGAAAGTATCAGACCTCAGTCTGCAAATGGGATATATCGTCTGTAAAGACGCCAGTAAGGAGCGGGTGATTCCTTTTGGCGGCGCTGCGAGAAATGCGCTGGATAATTATCTTGGCAATGTGCGGGACTCAATGATAAAAGATAAGAAATCCGATATTTTGTTTGTAAATTGTTCCGGGCAGCCGATGAGCCGTCAGGGATTCTGGAAATTAATCAAGCATTATGCCAAAAAAGCAGGGATTCAGGCGGATATTACACCCCATACGCTGCGGCATTCTTTTGCAGCCCACTTGGTAGAAAATGGGGCGGATTTAAAAAGCGTGCAGGAAATGCTGGGACATTCAGATATTTCCACGACCCAGATTTATGCGAATCTGAGTCACAATCATATCAGGGAAGTATATGCAAAAGCTCATCCGCGGGGATGAGCTTTTAAAATGGTCAGAAGAGTCTGTTTATTCATATTCTGCAATATCATAAATCAATCGCTCCGACGCTTCCCAGCCAAGGCATGGGTCAGTAATGGATTTGCCGTAGACGCCACCGCCTACTTTCTGTGAGCCTTCTTCCAGATAACTTTCAATCATAACGCCTTTTACAAGGTGATAGATGTCAGGACTGAGTTTCCGGCTGTGCATCACTTCTTTTACGATTCGTATCTGTTGGGCGTATTCCTTATTGGAATTGCTGTGGTTAGCGTCGATGATGCAGGCGGGATTTTTCAAATCGCGTTCCTGGTAGAGTGTCAGCAGTCTGATTAAATCTTCATAATGGTAGTTGGGAATGCTCTGCCCATGCTTATTTTCAGCGCCGCGGAGGACGGTGTGCGCCAGCGGGTTGCCGGTGGTTCTTACTTCCTGACCCCGATAGATGAAGGAGTGTGGCTGCTGCGCCGCGTAAACGGAATTTAACATGACAGAAAGCGTGCCGCTGGTGGGATTTTTCATGCCGCTGGCAACGTCAAAACCGCTTACGGTCATGCGATGCTGCTGATCCTCGACAGAACGTGCGCCGATTGCGACATAGGAAAGGATGTCCTCTACATACCCCCAGTTATCGGGATAGAGCATTTCATCGGCGGCAGTCAGCCCGGATACTTCCATAGCATGGATATGCATTTTCCGCATGGCAATCAGCCCGGCTTTAAAGTCCGGTTTTTTCTCAGGATCCGGCTGGCTGACGATGCCCTTATAGCCTTCCCCGGTAGTACGGGGCTTATTGGTATAAATTCTGGGAATCAGAATCAGTTTGTCCCTGACTTTTTCGCTGACTTTGGTAAGACGGCTGATGTAGTCGCAGACAGCGTCTTCGTTATCGGCGGAACAAGGACCGATAATCACGAGGAATTTATTGCTTTTACCGGTAAGAACGTCACTAATTTCTAAGTCACGCTGTTTTTTTAATGCGGCAAGATCCGCCGGAACCGGAAACTCGGCTCTGATTTCTTCCGGCGTCGGGAGTATATTCACATAATGAAAAGACATTTTTCAACACAGCTCCTTTGTTTCTTATCATTTTTATTTTCATAAAACCTTTGTTATTATAGTATATTCATTTCAGAAGCGCAAGTCCGATTCGGTTTCTTCCACGGAAATCAATTTTCAGTCAGCTCTTTAACATGGAATCGGCAGGACAGATAGAAATCCCGCGAAGACCCTTGAAAAATGCCGGTCCTTAGTGAAAAAGGCGCAGAGCGGCTTTTGAACTTAGTACCGCTGCATTTTTCACGGAGCGAGAGCGTGCCTTCGCGGGATTTCTATCTGTCCTGCCATCTCAATTTCTACATGCTGGCTGAAAATTGATTTCCGTGGGTTTCTTTATGGTCTCTGTTTTCCATGCTTGATCTTATGGGATATCCGCAGGGCGGAAATGGTGCAGAGAAGCGTCTGCGTCATCTGGCTTGCCAGAATGCCCCATAAGTATCCCTTGATGCCCCAGATAGGAATCGTGAAAAAAACGAACGCCAGACGGACTAAGAGGCTGACGATACTGTAGAGAAAGGTCAGGGAAGTTTTGCCAAGTCCGTTTAAAATACTGTTGAGCATACTTGCAATATATAGGAAGGGACAGATAAAGCTAAGCGTCAGAATAAAACTTCCGGCAAGCTCGCTGTCGTATAAAAGCCGTCCCGCCGTCCGTCCGAATAGTAAGAAAAGGGCGGTGCAGCCAAAACCCAGCAATAGGCAGTATTTGATGGATTTTAAAATCGCCTTGGTTACAGTCGTGTGGTTGCCGGTTGCGTCCGCCTCGGAAACGATGGGCAGCAGCAGGACGGAAATGGAATTGGTCAGGGCGGATGGGAACAGGACGAGGGGGAGGCTCATGCCGGTCAGCACGCCGTATACGCCTAAAGCGTCCGCATTATTCAGCCCATAAGCCATTAGTTTATTCGGAATGAAGACCGCTTCAATACTTTGCAGGATATTGATGATGATGCGGTTGGCGGATAAAGGAACGGAAAGTCGCAGCAGATTCCCCAGAATCGTCCCATAGGCAGCAGAAGCGCTGTTTGCAGGGGCGGATAGAAGGGGGGAAGTTTTTTGGCAGGAAATCGTGTGCCGGCGACAGAGGATGGCGATGATAGAAACGATCATGGAAGCCCCTTCCCCGATGACTAGCCCGACTACCGCGAAACTGATGGTGGGAGTCATATCCCGTCTGGCGCAGATATAGTAAATCAGATAAACAGAGCCTACCCGTACAATCTGCTCCGTCAATTGGGACAGGGCGGGAACCGCAGTTTTTTTAATTCCATAAAAATATCCGTTAATACAGGAATGAACGGTAGCCATCGGAATAGAAAGTGATATAATACGAAGTAGCGGTGCAGTCCGTTCTTCTAATAGAAACACGACGGCGATCCATTCGGAATAGTGGTAAATGAAAGCCATACAACCGAAAGAAAGCGCCATAGAGAATAGAAATCCCGTCCACAGGGTTTTAAAAGACGTTTTATAGTCATGGGTTGTGGTTTCATTTGCTACATATTTAGAAATGGCGGTCTGCATACCGGATACGGTCAGGGAAAAAGAGAGGGCAAGCACCGGGGAAATCAACTGATAGATGCCCATGCCTTCCGCACCGAATACTTTTGAGAGAAAAATTCGATAAAAAAAGCCGATAAAACGACTGAGGAGTCCGGTGACGGTTAAAATAATGGTTCCGATGAACAGAGGATTTTTACGCTGCATACAACACCAACGGGAAAATTCATTATTTTATAGTATGCGAAAAAAGCCAAGGGCAGAACAGAACCGGGGGCAATGATATGATTTCTATCATGCAGCAGGAAAACAGATTTAAGAAAGATGCCATTGCGGGCAAGTCGGGTGCAAAAGCGCTTGCAATGCTGCTCAAATTCGCGGACTAAGAAGGGAGCATGGTTATTAAAATGAAGAAGAAAGTAGTAGTAGGAATGTCTGGCGGGGTGGATTCTTCCGTCGCTGCATATTTACTGAAAGAACAGGGATACGAGGTAATCGGCGTTACGATGAAGACATGGCAGGATGAAGAAGATAGGGCGGAAAATGGCGGTTGCTGCGGATTATCCGCAGTAGAAGATGCCAGGGCAGTAGCGCAGAAACTGGATATTCCTTATTATGTGATGAATTTTAAAAAGGAATTTCAGGAAAAGGTCATCGATTATTTTGTAGACGCCTATTTAGACGGACAGACGCCCAATCCCTGTATCGCCTGCAACCGCTATGTCAAATGGGAATCTTTGCTGCAAAGGAGTATGGAAATCGGTGCAGATTATATTGCGACCGGACATTACGCAAGGATTCTGACGCTCCCGGACGGGCGATATACTATCGGTGTTTCCGCCACGACCACAAAAGATCAGACTTATGCATTGTATAATCTGACGCAGGAGCAGCTGCGCCATACGCTGATGCCGATAGGAGAGTATACCAAAGAGGAAGTCCGTAGAATTGCAGAGTGGGCAGGGCTTCCCATCGCCCATAAGCCGGACAGCCAGGAAATCTGTTTTATTCCCGATAATGACTATGCGGCGTTTATTGAGAAAGTGGCGGCGGATAGGACGCCGGGCGAGGGCAATTATGTGACAAAAGAGGGCGTTGTCTTAGGGAAACATCAGGGAATCACGCATTATACCATCGGGCAGCGCAAAGGGCTGAATCTTGCCCTGGGTCATCCCGTGTTTGTGACGCAGATCAGATCCGGAACGAATGAAGTCGTCATCGGGGAAGCCGAGGATGTGCTGGGGTCTTCTCTTTTTTGCAATCACTTGAATTTCATGGGCATGGAAGATTTGACACAGGCAAGAGAGGTGACGGCGAAAATACGCTATGCCCATAAGGGGGAGCGCTGTCTGATTGAAAGAACCGGCGAAGATGTGATAAAATGCAGTTTTTATGCGCCTGTCAGGGCGATTACACCGGGACAGGCAGTCGTCTTCTACGAGGACGGGTATGTGCTTGGGGGCGGCGTCATTATGGGAACTTAGCATATCCTAAGAAAAAATTAAGAAAATCTATCGTTTTCTTTCACGTTATTTTCATAGTTTCCATGTTATGATGAGATTGAAAAAAGGAAAAGTTTTCCTATATTTCTGACAGAAAACGGGCGGCCTGTGATGGAAAGGTCTGAAAGCGTAATATTGTTAGAATATTCTGATAGAAACCATACATAGAATGAGAAATGAACGTAGGAAGCAGTCCGCGCAGGGTGAGACGGTGTAAAGGGCTGTAAGTCTGTAAAAAGGAGTAAGATAGAAAATGGTAGAGTCAAAACTAACCCATGTAACAGTGAATAATGAAATAGAATTGTGCGAAGTGTATGATAAGGAAACAAAAGAGTTTATTAAAAAAGCCTTCTTTGGCGCGGGCATCTCTTTTTTTATCAAATTTAAAAAGGCGCTTCCGGGCAAAGAAGGCAGCTATGTTATCTGCGTAAACAGCAGTCAGAAGAGCAATGCTAAGACGGCGATTCTCAGAAAAGTAAAAGACGCCAGGGAAAAAGTCAATTTTTTTGACGGCTCATATCTGGTGAAAGATAGCATTTCGCCCTTCAAAAGTGGTATAATAGCGGAATCCACATTCATTTAAAACGGCGGCGGCGCGCTCAAAATGGTTGGCGATTTGTAAAGACGCATGGGCGTCGGAACCGATAGTGATAATCTCTCCGCCCAGTTCTTTATAACGGCGCAGGATAGCGGTGCAGGGGTGGATATCCCGAAGCCCCGCAGTCAGCCCTTTTGTATTAATTTCAATGCCTTTGCCGTCTGCAATCAGCTTTTTTAGAATAGCGTCGAAGATATCCCGGTATTGTTCATAAGAATATCCTTCATCCTTGTCTGGCCCATAGCGGACGATATAGTCAAGGTGCCCGTATACATCGAAATCCGGGGGAGTCTGCAAATTATCCAGAATGGATTCAAAGTATTCCCGATAGGCTTCTTTCTGCGTTTTGCCCCGGTAAAAATCCGGGAAGGCAGGATCCTTTCCATTGCAGAGATGGGAAGAGCCAATGACGAAATCATAAGGGTGCGCTTTTATAAAAGCGACATTCCTGTCGCGAAGATGGGGCTGCAGCCCAAGTTCCACGCCGAAACAGAGCTTAATTCTGTCTGCGTAGGCGTCTTTTTGTTTCAAAAATTCCGAATAATAAGAATCCGGATCTAATTCAAAATATCCTGTAGGGAAGTTTTCCAAGGCGGGATAGTCGTAGTCCTGATGCTCCGTAAAGCACATTTTGGTCAGTCCCAGACGGATTCCTTCTAAAATCATCTCTTCCATCGGCGTATCGGAATCACCGGAAAAAGAAGAATGCAAATGATAATCTGCTGTAATCGGCATAGTTTCTATCCTCCTGTGGCATACTAGATTAAAAATCAGTGATTTTCAATCGCGAATTTGTGCAGACGCTGTCAGCGTCTTGCAACAAATATCGCAGGTTGAGGTAAAAGAGAGGTTACTGGTATCAGTGTAGTTTATTTTATGGAAAAAGACAAGTCCCGGCGATACAAAGTTTAAAGCACAAAGTTTAAAGCTGCAAGTTCAAAACGACAAAGTCCCAAGCGTCCATTTACTGGAAGCAATCTGTTACAAATTAGCATTTATGGAAAAAATCTCATTTAATTCCAAATATTTGTGATTTACATCTTGAATTTTGTGGACAAATTAGGTAAAATAAACTTGCTGACAAAATTTTGCCAATCTGCTTTTTGCAGGCTGGCAGAACAATATAAAATCTAATTAATTTATATTAGGAGGAAACGAAAATGGCAGTAAAAGTAGCAATCAATGGTTTTGGTCGTATCGGTCGTCTTGCATTCAGACAGATGTTTGGTGCAGAGGGATACGAAGTAGTAGCAATCAATGACTTAACAAGTCCCAAGATGTTGGCACATTTGTTAAAGTATGATTCTTCACAGGGCAGATATGAGAAGGCAGAGACTGTTTCTGCTGGCGAAGATTCCATTACGGTTGATGGCAAGACCCTGAAAATTTACAAAGAGCCGGACGCTAACAATTGTCCTTGGGGAGAGCTGGGAGTTGATGTTGTTTTAGAGTGCTCCGGTTTCTATACATCAAAAGACAAAGCACAGGCACACATCAATGCTGGCGCTAAGAAAGTTGTTATTTCCGCTCCTGCTGGAAATGACCTTCCTACAATCGTTTACAATGTAAACCACACAACATTGACAAAGGATGACACAATTATTTCCGCAGCATCCTGTACTACAAACTGCTTAGCGCCTATGGCAAAAGCCCTGAATGACCTGGCAACCATCAAATCTGGTATCATGAGTACAATTCATGCTTACACAGGCGATCAGATGATTCTTGATGGACCTCAGAGAAAAGGTGATTTGAGAAGATCCCGTGCAGGCGCTATCAACATCGTTCCGAATAGCACAGGCGCTGCAAAAGCAATCGGTCTTGTTATTCCTGAATTGAACGGCAAATTAATCGGTTCCGCTCAGCGTGTTCCTACTCCGACAGGTTCCACCACTATCCTAGTAGCAACAGTTGAGAAATCTGTAACAAAAGAAGAAATCAATGCAGCGATGAAAGCAGCAGCTAACGAGTCTTATGGTTATAACGATGAAGAAATCGTATCTTCTGATGTTATCGGTATGAGATATGGTTCTTTATTTGATGCAACACAGACTATGGTTGGCGCAGACAATCTGGTACAGGTTGTTTCCTGGTATGACAATGAGAACAGCTACACAAGCCAGATGGTTAGAACAATCAAATATTTTGCAGAATTAGGCTAATCATTGCAGATTTGAAAAGTCAAAACTAAGACCTATCAAGGTCCGGTCTCAAGGGACCGGACCTTATTTTTTATTTATAAGGAGGAAATGAAAATGGGATTAAACAAAAAATCCGTAGACGACATTAATGTAAAGGGGAAACGCGTACTGGTAAGATGCGATTTTAACGTGCCTTTGAAGAACGGTGAGATTACGGACGAGACCCGTATTGTGGCAGCGCTTCCGACCATCAACAAATTGATAAAAGACGGCGGGAAAGTTATTCTCTGCTCCCACCTTGGCAAAGTAAAAAATGGTCCGAATGAAGGCGAGTCTTTGGCTCCGGTTGCAAAAAGATTATCTGAAAAGCTTGGCAAAGAAGTAAATTTCGTTGCAGATTACAGCGTAACGGGCGAGGCTGCTACGGTAGCGGTAGAAGCCATGAATGAAGGCGACGTCGTATTATTGCAGAATACCCGTTTCCGCGGTACGGAAGAGACTAAAAACGGTGAAGAGTTCAGCAAAGAACTTGCAGATTTGGCGGATGTTTATGTATGTGATGCATTTGGGTCTTCCCATAGGGCACATGCTTCTGTTGCCGGTGTAACTAAATTCATATCTGAAAAAGGCGGCGAGAATGCGGTTGGATACTTAATGCAGAAAGAAATCGATTTCCTTGGAAACGCAGTAGAGAATCCGGTAAGACCTTTTGTAGCGATTCTTGGCGGCGCGAAGGTTGCGGATAAATTAAACGTTATCAATAACCTGTTGGAAAAATGCGATACCTTGATTATCGGCGGCGGCATGGCGTTTACCTTCTTAAAAGCAAAAGGCATGGAAGTAGGCAACTCTCTTGTAGATAATGAGAAACTGGATTATTGCAAAGAGATGATGGAAAAGGCTGAAAAACTTGGCAAGAAACTGCTTCTTCCGGTAGATACGACAGTTGCAGACCATTTCCCGGATCCGATTGACGGGCCGATTGATGTGGAAGTCGTAGCAGCGGATAAGATTCCGGCAGACAAAGAAGGTCTGGATATTGGTACGGAAACCGCTAAATTATATGCTGATGCTGTAAAATCCGCTAAGACGGTTGTCTGGAACGGACCGATGGGCGTATTCGAGAACCCGACACTGGCAGCAGGTACGATTGCCGTAGCAAAATCTCTGGCAGAAACAGATGCAACCACGATTATCGGCGGCGGCGACAGTGCAGCGGCTGTAAATCAGCTTGGATTTGCCGACAAGATGAGCCATATTTCCACAGGCGGCGGCGCTTCTTTAGAGTTCCTGGAAGGAAAAGAATTGCCCGGCGTAGTTGCGGCGGATGACAAATAAAACAGAAAAAGAATGGAGAATAAAAATGGCAAGAAGAAAAATTGTGGCTGGGAACTGGAAGATGAATATGACTCCCAGCGAAGCAGTTAAGTTATGTGAGGAATTGAAGGATTTGGTAAAATCTGACAGCGTAGACGTAGTGTACTGCGTACCGGCAATCGATATCGTTCCGGTTGTAGAAGCGGTAAAAGGTACGAATGTAGAAGTAGGCGCTGAGAATATGTATTTCGAGGAAAAAGGCGCTTATACAGGCGAGATTTCCGCAGCCATGCTGAAAGATGCGGGCGTAAAATATGTGATTATCGGTCATTCCGAGAGACGCGATTATTTCAAAGAGGACGATGCGCTTCTGAATAAGAAAGTAAAGAAAGCATTGGAAGCTGGTCTGACTCCGATTCTTTGCTGCGGCGAGACATTGGAGCAGAGAGAAATGGGCGTTACGATGGACTGGATTAGACTACAGATTAAATCTGATTTGACAGGTGTTACCGCTGATGAAGTAAAAGGCATGGTTATCGCATACGAGCCAATCTGGGCGATCGGAACAGGCAAGACGGCTACCACAGAGCAGGCGGAAGAAGTATGTAAGGGCATCCGCGACTGTATCGCAGAAATTTATGATGCAGCGACGGCAGAAGCTGTTCGTATCCAGTACGGCGGTTCCGTAAACGCAGGCAATGCAGCAGAGTTATTCGCACAGCCGAATATCGACGGCGGTCTGGTTGGCGGCGCGTCTTTGAAGGCGGATTTTGGGAAGATTGTAAATTATTAATAAGCAACATAGGTACAATAAAAAATACTGGATATAGAGGGAAAACCTCTGTATCTGGTATTTTTTGTGGGAATTGCGTGTAAGGAATATAAAGGTAAAATATGTAAAGGAATTAAACATTGATAGAAGGGATTATAATCTAACACAGCATTATAATTTTGTGGAAAGAATGAGCCTGTATGCGCGATATACAGGAAATATTAAATCCATTTTATTTGATGGAATACAGAAAGGTGTTTTCGGAACTGCTAAATTTGATAGTTATCCGGAACTGTTGTTAGCAAGGGTATTGGAGCGGGATGAGGATGTTATTTATCCCATCAAAGCAGATACAGGAAAGTTCGTCTTTTGAGCAATTGGCAAAAAGATTTGGGGAATAGCAAGGCTGCATTTTGAAAAAGGTCATGTAATAAATAGAGAGAGAAAGTGAGATGTGAAACTTCAACCAGAAATATTAAAAATTCTGAAAAAATGGAAAAGCGCTTTTCCAGAATTATATGCCATGCGGATACAGTAAAGGAGAAGAGTGTGATGGACATAAATTTAAGGCTGATACAGCAGGAAAGCATACAAGACAGGGAGAATTATTTCGCGTTGCAAAAATCGGTAGCGCTTTTTCCCAATAAGGAGATAAGCGATAAAGAAGGCTATGAAGACAGATCGTGGCATGAGCAGTTTGAAAATAAGAACAGGATATGCTATGTGATAGAAATGCTGCCGGAGAGTACATATTGCGGTGAATGTGCAGTGAAAGATATTTCTGACGACATACCGGAAATAGAAATTGAGCTGATGAAGGAGCACCGGCATCAGGGAATCGGATACAAAGCGATTATAATGATGCTGAGTCAGATAGTGAAAGAATATGGAAAACAGGAATTTTATGTAAAAATAGAGCCGGATAATTATGCAAGCCAGTTTTTATTTGAGAAACTTAGTGGAAAGCCGGCAGGAGTAGCAAAAGATTTTCAAATATCCGATGAAAGGGTAGAACAGTTTGTTGAAAAACACAGATATTTACTGGATGATAAAATGCAAAATATAGCGAAGAAATTTGAAGTGGAAGCAGATTTGCTTCTTACACATTTGCTGGTTTATAAATTGAATTATGATGATCTGCAGAAAATAGATGTAACTGATACTGCGAATAAAAAAGAGCATATTGAGTGCCTAAGGGTTCTTTCAAAAGAAAAGTTTAAAGACAGTATGCTGGAATTTCTTGAGGATTTGGAAGAAATACAAAAGTTTGGAGAAGAAAAGGAAAAGATTACAGCTAAACTTGCTGAGATGGAATCGAAACTTTTGAACAGAATGGAGCGACTAAAGATAAGCGGTTGGAATGAAAGTGGTGTGTAATGAGGTGTGGCGAATGATGCAAAATGAGAAAATCCGATTACTGACACCTGATTGCCTTTTTACTACACAATGGTATAATATAAATAGGGAAAGTGAGATTCATATATGCAGAAAAAGACACCCGATTATGACAACGTGTTTAAAACGATGAAGATGAAGCATAAGAGATTGTTTGTATCTGTCATCAATGATGTTTTTGACAAGAATTATCCGGCAGATGCGAAAGTGGAGATTCTGCCGTCAGAAGGGTATCTGACTGAAAATGAGACAGCAGACGGCAGCAAGAAAATAGAAGAGCAGATTTCTGACTTCCTAATTAAGATAGAGGGTGAAGTATATCTTTTGGAGTGCCAGAGTTATGATGATGGTTCTATGGCAATCAGGATAGCGGAATATGCTTTTATCGTTGCAAGGCAGTTTGCTACATGGGATATCGGACATGCGACAATCCCGATGCCGAGATTTTCGATTATTTATGTTAAGAGGACAGACAAGACGCCTAAAACGACAACAATTACCTTTACTTTTCCAGACGGGCAGACAGTTAATTATAAATCCGATAATGTAATTCTGGAAGATTTGACAAAGGAAATAATTATTGAAAAGAAGTTATTCCCATATATTCCATTCTATATTGCCCGATATGAAAAAGATATTGCATCAGATGGCAATATTGAAAAAGCGATAGAGTCGTTAGCTTATTTTAGGGATGAGATGGAACGTATGCATCAGGCGGGCGAATTATCAGATGATGAACTGATAGACTTGAAAGGATTTGCAAACACTATCATTACACATATTACAAACGGGAACAAAAATGAAGAAAGGTTGGTAAACATTATGGGTGGAACTGTTATTGAAACTGAATCTGATAAAATTAAAATAAGACTTATTATTGAATTGGGACAGGAAGATGGTCTTGATGATGAGGCTATTCTGAAAAGGCTTCAAGAAAAGATAATTGGTCTGCCGTTAAATCGTGCAGAGGCATATCTGAAACAGTATGGGAAACAATTTGTGTAAGGCTGCTGATATTATGAATCTGTCTAATACTCTGGAAACAGATGTAGAAGAGCAGACAGAGCAATTTAGGACAAAAAGTATAATGGGTGTTTATTTCCTTTTATACCATGCTTTTTACAAAACGTTTTTTGAAAGATACAGATTATATCCTATGATAAAATAAAGAAGTACAAAATATCTAATGTATGCAGGATATTTTTCTGTAGATGGTAAGGGCAAGATGGTTAACAGTAAGATTGGCCGTAAAGAGACTACTTCTGATGACGTCAGTGCCTATGAGTTGATTATGAAAAATAAGGAATTGCTTCTTGAGCGGAATCCGAAGCGTTCCCCGGTGCGTTTTATCTTTTCACATTCTGCATTGCGTGAAGGCTGGGACAATCCTAACGTATTCCAAATCTGCACCTTAAAGCAGTCGGGCAGCGATGTCCGCAAACGTCAGGAGGTCGGCAGGGGACTGCGCCTGTGCGTCAATCAGGATGGCGAGCGTATGGATACCAATGCGCTTGGAAATGACGTTCACAATGTAAATATTCTTACGGTCATTGCGAGCGAAAGTTATGAGTCCTTTGCTAAGGGACTGCAAACGGAAATGGCGGATGCTGTGGCTGACAGACCGCGTGCTGCTACCCTTGATTTGTTCGTTGGCAGGGTGATAAAGGATGATAAGGGGAATGAGCAGGTTATCGATCAGGATACAGCCTCTGCAATCCATTATGATATGATTGTAAATGGTTATATTGACCGCAAAGGCATTCTGACTGATAAGTATTATGAAGATAAGGCAAATGGGGAAATTAAGGTAGCAGAAGAAGTGGCGGATTCTGCGGTATCGGTGATGGCGATTGTCGATTCTATTTACGATGCCCGGAGTATGCAGCCTGAAAATGCCCGCAGCAATAATGTTGAGCTGCAGGTTGATGAAGATAAGCTGGCAATGCCGGAGTTCAAAGCGTTGTGGGCAAAGATGAATGCAAAGCCTGTTTATGTCGTTGATTTTGATACGGACGAGTTTGTCAGGAAGGCGATTGCTTCTCTCGATGCAAGGCTGCGTGTTGCGAGGATTTATTTTCGTGTAGAAACTGGCGCGATGGATAACATCAAGTCGAAAGATGAGCTGCTTTCCGGCGCTTCTTTTGTGAAAGAAGAATCTGCCAGTTATGGAGTGACGATTACGGCAAATTCCAATGTGAAGTATGATCTTATCGGAAAACTTGTGGATGAAACCGGGCTTACCCGCAAGGCAGTCATTGCAATTCTGCAGGGAATCAAGCCGGCGGTATTTAATCAGTTTAAGGATAATCCAGAGGAGTTTATCGTTAAGGCAGCCGCGCTGATTAATGACGAAAAAGCGACAGCTATTATCGAGCATATCACTTACAAAAAAAGCGCTTTTCTTGGAATTTAGAAAGAAAAGCGCTTGAAGAGTAAAGGGAATCCTACAGGAAAGAAATCCTACTCATGCAACGTACTATTTTCCCACCCCGTATCCAACGCGGCATTGCAGCTTTCATCCAACATCCTTGCACATTCCTGCGGGGTGATAGTCAGAGACAGCAATTCATGGATATTGGGCCAGAATACGCTGCGGACGGAAGTGTCGTTTCCCTGCCAGTTCGGGCTATTATTCATGAAATCCACCACATTTACGGCATTGTTGGTAAATTCGTCCAGCATCGTGATATGGTTCTGATACTTATTAGAAACTTTTCTGCTTGCGGGGATATTTCCGGCGGACATATCCAGCCATTTGTCATTTTCATAAATAAACTTGATGAAATCTTTTGCCGCCTGTACTTTTATTTCATCGCCGTTGTCAAATACTTCAAAGCCGGTTATGAAAGAGGTCGCCACATTACCGGGGAAATTCACATATCCATAATTATTCATATTATCGTAAAGGGTAAAATTCGCATTATTAAATATATGGATTGCAAGTTGTCCGTTACTGAATAATTCATTGCAGTCTGAGATTTCCAGATTTTCCGGGTGGGGCGGATACCAGCCTTTTTCTACGCCGGACTGCAGCCATTCAAGCGCCTTGACGGACGCTTCATTTTCAAAATCAAAATGTCCGTCCTCATCAAAAATTGTGCTTCCAAAAGCCCGGAGATAGGACATGATGTGGGTATCGCCCTGATTGTTTTTCCCATACATCATCATGGGATAGCTGCGTTCAGGAAGATTTGCTGCCAAGGTATTCAGGATATCGGTCCATTCTTCGATTGTCCAGTTCTGAATACTGACGGAATCAGCGATATAGTTGTCGAGACCGCATTCCAAAAAAAGCTCCTTGTTGTAAATGAGGATATTCTGCATACTCAAAAAGGGCATCATATAGGTTTTCCCATTTGCCATGCTCATTGCCCAGGAAGCGTCGTCGATATCTGCCCGCAAGTCATCCGAGATGATATCATCTAACGGGACCACCCTGCCGGTATGCAGATAGGACGCCATATTGAAGTAGCCTTCATAGAGAATATCGGTAGCGTTTTCTGTATCAAAGCTGTCTGTAATTGCTGCCACTTCGTCGATATATTCAAAGGATTCCACTTGGATTGTGACGTTGGCATTTTCGTACTGCGTGGCAAATTCTTCACCTGCCTGCTGCAAAAAAATACCGGAATCTATAATATCAGGATTGCTGACAGAATTCATGACAAGGTTGGGAACCTTGATAATAAGGGTCACATCTTTTTTACTTTTACCACTGCAGCCTGTCAGGAGACTGAGACACAATAGGAGTGTAAGTGCGCCGGCGATTCGTTTTCTTTTCATAATGTTTTCTTCCTTTACTTAGAGTATCGTCTGTATGGATTCTCTTTGGTATTTTAGGTTTCTTTTTTCTTTAACTTTTTCAGCAGGATATTCACGTCGATTGGTTTCGTGAGGAAGTCGTTCATTCCACTGGATAGCGCCTGTTCCCTGTCTTCCTGGAACATGTTGGCGGTGCAGGCGTAGATGATAATGGATTTCGCATCGGATCTATCCAGCTTTCTGATATTGCTTGCCGCAGTACAGCCGTCCATGATGGGCATCTGCATATCCATCAGGATAATATCAAATTCCCCAATTTCGGATTGTGCAAACAAATCCAGCGCTTCCTGTCCGTTCTGTGCAAGTGCAGTCTCAAAGCCTTCCATTCTGAGGATTTCCAGTAAAATTTCTGCATTGAGTTCCACGTCCTCAGCGACAAGGACTTTGATGGGGTTGCCGTCCGCCCTGCGCACGGAATTGGCAGCATTTTCGTCTTCATCCTGTGCATCTTGTTTTTCCAGATTGGCAGGAATATCGTGTACAATCTTAGAAGGAATGGTGACAGTAAACGTACTGCCGACGTTAAGTTCGCTTTCTACCGTGATATCGCCGCCCATAGCGTTGGCGAGGAGTTTACTGATTGCCATGCCAAGACCGGTTCCTTTGATGCCTTCCTGATTCCGGTTTCGCTCTTGACTGAATGAGTCAAATATTTTGTCAATGTATTCTTCGGATATTCCGATGCCGGTGTCCTGACAGCGGTAAGTCGTGATGACATGGGCATCGTCCGTTTTTTCCTGTGCGACGGAAAGTTTAATCCATTTACCTTCCGGTGTAAATTTGGCGGCATTCCCAACGATATTCATCAAAATCTGTTTGGTGCGGACGATATCACCTTCGATACAAGGTTCGATAATCTCTTTTTCTACAATAAATTCCACACCCCGGTTTTTGATGTTGTCCGCCTGCATCGCGGCAATCTCATCAATCATAGCAGAAACCAGCAGAGGGTCTTCTAAGATGTCCACTTTTCCAGCCTGTAGTTTTGACATATCCAGGATATCGTTTACCAGCGACAGCAGATAGTTCGCCGTGCTGTGGGATTTTTTCAGCCATTCCTTAATCTGCGGTTTCTGGCTCTCGTCATCGATATTGACCATAATCAGATGATTCATACCAATCAGCCCGTTTAGCGGCGTCCGTATTTCGTGGCTCATATTGGAAAGAAATTCTTTCTGCGAGCGGGCAGCCTCCGTGGTCCGTATGGTTTTCATCTGCAGTCTCATGATAATTAGCAGCATGACGAAAACGGTGGCCATAGAGAAGATTGCCATTGTCATGCTGAGGGATACAAACGTCCGTCTCTGTTCTACAAAGACTTCCTCATTAACGGACATGACAAAATATAGGTTGAACGTATCTTCTAACGGGATAAAATAAAACAGCTCTTTGCCTTTCTCGCCGGCATGGGAATGGTAAAATCCAAAAGTTTCTCGGTTTTTAAGTTTTTCCAGGACTTCTTCATTTGACAAATCGGAACTTTCGGATTCCGAAAGGTGGTCGAAGAGGTTATTCTGTTTATTTAAATAAATTTCTTTGTTAACATTGATAATATAGTTTCCGCGCATGTCTATGAGGGCACTGTGACCACGGACTTTTCTATCTTTGATAAAACTGTCGATGACCATGTTGTCCTGAATGGAAGAGATGTCGCTGATTCCAATCAGGGCAAATATTTTTTTCCCCTCTACAGAATAGTCTTTTAGTCGGATTCCGTATAAAATACTTTCTTTTGACAGCCATCCGCCTTCTGTTTTATCGTCGAAGCGAATGACAATTTTCTCGTCCTTTTCTTTAAAATAAGAGCGAAAATCCAGATTCCGATTCATGGTATCATTGTCTGGTGTATAGACCACATACTTATCGGTATAGACAGTGCCATCTTCGGTAACTAAGTAAATGTGAGTAAAATCGCTGGAAGCGCATTCCAGGTTCATGCGCGTTTCAACATCTTCAAACGTTTTGCATTCAAAGCTGATAAAACGTTCCTTGATTTCGTGGAGATCCCTCCAGCAGATTTCAATATAGGTCTGAATCGTTTCCTTGTCGTGTTCTGCGATTTCACTGATAGAATTGATGATATTTTCCGAAATAGCTGTATTCATCCGCCTAACATAAATGAAACCCGCCAGACAGACAATCATTGATGCAGAAACAATGATCAGCAGATAAAATAATCGATGTTTCTTTTCCACTTCCCGTACCTCGTGTTATCTATCTTAATACTTGATTATTCTGATATCTGATACTATGTATATCTATGTATATCATAGTATAACATAAGATTTTTTGCAGGAAAAGTCTATTCAATTAGTTTTTCGTAAAAAACTTTTTTGTAAAGATTTTATGAAAAATTTATAAAATTTTCACAAAAAGATACAAATAATTGAAATTGTATAGCGTCTCCGGGATTTTTTGGATTGCCACGTATTTATTGGAATGTTATAATTCCTTGATGAGTGAAGGAGTGCGCCAGTTCGGCGCTTGAAATATAAGCAGGTGAAATTCCTGCTCTG
>JAMPFM010000059.1 GCA_023664455.1 Blautia sp. | reverse complement strand
TATGATGAGTTTATTTGATGATGAGCAGATAATGAGGACTTATGCGAGAGATATTAAAAGAGAAACACTCATGGAAAACGCTAAACATATGTTAAAGATGGGAAAATTGACTGTTGAGGAAATTCCAGTCTGCTATCCTGATTTGACGATTGATGATGCAAAGGAAATTGAAGAAGAAATTATGCAGTTTGCATAATCAATCATATCAATCAAAAATAAATACAGTAACAGCGTAAGGGCGCATAGAAAATAAAAAGTTTATGCGCCTTTTTGTATGTAAAGGAGCAGAGAATGAAAAAAGCAGACACCACCAAGAGGGCGCAGGAAAAGCGCATCTTAATATATTCAGGGTCTTGTAGGAAGCGTTAATGTCGAAAGGAAACGTCAAGATAAAATAAAATAGGATATATATTCCTTCTAGAAAAATGAATTATTTACGCATACTAAAAGATGCAATCATTAAATTTTTAGGAGGGATTTTTTATGTCCAAGGGAGAACATTTAGCGATAGCGTCAGTGCCGATGCAGGACTGGGGCGAACTATATGATGAAAAAGAAGCTTTGTTTTACGGAACGATTTTTGCCCAGTTGAATAAGCCGTTTTTCATTACAGAGCAGGACGGCCATGCGGCAAAGAAAGAAGAGGACTGTACGAAAGTACAGCAGCAGCGGGAAGACTTGCTGCTGCAGATTCAAAAAGTCAGTTTTGTCGTAGATGACGTGCGCCTATATATGGATACGCATCCAAAGGATATGCAGGGACTGGCGTTACTAAAAACGATGCTGAAAAGGCGGAAGGAACTTTTAAAAGAGTATGCAACAGAGTTTTATCCGCTGACAATGGATTGCATGGCAGATATTTATGGGAGCGATCCGGATTTGGAATGCTACTGCTGGCAGAATGGTTCGGCGCCGTGGGAAGGAGCGTGTGTGTAGATGTGGATTTATGAGAAAAGGTTACAGTATCCGGTCAAAATTACAAAAACGTGTCCGAAAACGGCGCAGTTAATTATCAGTCAGTACGGGGGACCGGATGGGGAATTGTCCGCTTCCATGCGGTATCTGTCACAGCGTTATACGATGCCCGATAAAACGGTGGGCGGTCTATTGACAGACATTGGCACCGAGGAGTTGGCACATATGGAAATCATATGTGCAATGGTGTATCAGCTTACGAAAAATTTAAGCGTAGAAGAAGCAAAAACAGCGGGATTCGATGCTTATTATATCGACCACACAGCGGCATTGTGGCCACAGGCGGCAGCCGGGATACCGTTTACGGCAAAAGAATTTCAGTCAAAGGGCGATGCGATTACAGACCTTACGGAGAATCTGGCGGCAGAACAGAAGGCGCGGACAGTGTATGATAACCTGCTGCGTATGATTCCAGATGCGGAAGTGAGAGAGCCGCTTAAATTTTTAAGGGCAAGGGAAGTCGTGCATTTTCAGCGGTTTGGGGAAGCGTTGGAAAAGACAAAAGAATCATTGGATTCCAATAATTTTTATTACTTTAATCCTGAGTTTGATAAACAGTTTTTAAAATAGGGGATTTTGAAGCAGAAAAGGGAGCGCATTTTACGGCTCCCTTATATATAGAAAAAGTTGTTTTTTACCTACAGGAATGATATACTTATTTCGTTGTATTTTATTGTTTATCCGGCGGATAGAAAGTCCGCAGGAACGATACGAGGGGGATAAGGAAGTATGAATTTTTTGGAAGAATTGGAAGCGCTGGGCGTCAATGTGGAAGAAGGACTGGAGCGCGTGTTGGATGATGAGTCTTTATATGAAACAATGTTAGATATGTTTCCTGACAGGGTAAATGGCAGTCCGATCGCAATAGAAGATTTTGAGGCGGACAGTCTGGATACACTGGTTGAACGGGTACATATGTTAAAAGGCCTTACCGGCAATCTTGCAATGACGCCGCTTTTTGAAGGATATCTGCAGACGCTGGAACTTCTGCGCGCAGGGCGTCCGAAAGAAGCAGTGGTGGAATATGAGCGGATACTTCCTATCCAGACGGCGGTTGTGGACTGCATTAAGCGGCACAGGAGCGTTTAAATACAAAGGGAAAAGATGGTTTTAGAGAAAGGAATTACCGAAATGGAAACACAGTACACAAGCCTGGGAAACAGTAAAAAGGCTGATAAGATTCTAATTGTGGATGACGATCCGGTCAATCGCAAGATATTAGAAAAGTTATTTTCTACATTCTACGAAGTCATAGAGGCGGAGGACGGGCATGATGGTATGGAACAGATTCTGAATGCGGATGATCGATTGTGCGCGATCCTTCTGGATGTCATGATGCCGGGAATGAATGGTATCGAAGTTTTAAGGAAACTCAAGGAAATGGGGCTGTTAGAAAGGATTCCCGTATTCCTTATCACGGCGGATACCAGCGCAACAGTCATGAAGGAAGCGTATGAGCTTGGCGTTATGGACGTCATCCGCAAACCGGTAGTGTCTTATGTGGTTATCCGGCGTGTGCAGTCTATCGTAGAATTGTTTGAGACACGGAAACATTTGAACAGTGTGGTAGAAAAACAAAACATTACGTTATTGGAGCAGGCGGAAAAGATTATCAGCCTCAATCAGGGAATGATTGAAGCCTTAGCGACCGCCATTGAATTTCGTAATGAAGAGTCTGGCGGACATGTACAGCGCATCAGTAAAATTACAAGGCTGATGTTAGAGAATACCGTTTTTGGGAAAAACATGGATGAGAAAGAAATTGACAATATTACGCTTGCTGCCGTCATGCATGACGTAGGAAAGATTACGATTCCAGACGCCGTCCTGACCAAACCCGGAAAGTTGAATGACGAGGAATATGCAATCATGAAGAGTCATACCACGAAGGGCGTAGCGATTCTGGAAAGCATACCGCAGCTGCGGGAGAGTGAAATCTATGATTATGCCTGCGATATTGCCAGACACCATCACGAGCGTTGGGATGGAAGGGGATATCCAGACAGACTGAAAGAAAACGAAATTTCGCCGTGGTCGCAGGTAGTCGCGCTGGCGGACGTCTATGACGCGTTAAACTGCAGGCGGGTCTATAAACCGCCGATTCCCAGAAAAAAAGCGTTGGAAATGATTCGTACCGGGCAATGTGGGATTTTTAACCCGCAATTACTGGACAGCTTTTTCTTAATCGAGGACAAGATTTATAAGCTGTATGAGACACTTCCGGAACTGCGATAAGAAAGGGTTCAGGATATTTTAGACAGGGTGTCATTTGACATCGCAGGGATTACGGTTTTAGAGAAAGGCATGGTTATTTGAGATGTATCATTGTCATATTCAATTTTATCTGGTTGGCACGCATAACGATGTATTTGAATTTATAAAGGAAAGTACGCCGTTAGAACATTTTACATATTCATTCTTAGAAAGCGGCGAACCAGAGAAGGAAGCGGTAGCAGGGGCGGACGTGCTGTGTGTCAATCTACAGGGAAAAGATAGGGAAAAGATTCTGCAGAGGTTGAAAGCTATTAAGAAGAAAGAAGCGGAGTTAGTTCTGCTTGTGGATGGAAAACAGGACATATTTTTATCAGAGGACATGACAGAAATCGAGGATTTATGGACGCTGCCCATGTCCAGAGAAGAATTTCATTTCCGTTTTGGGAAATGGCAGAGGAATTATAAGCAGAAAGTGGATTTCTGGCAATCGAAGCAGTTTCTGGATATCTGTATCAACAGCTCCCCTAACTTAATCTGGTTCAAGGATAAGGAAGGCGTCCACGAGATAGTGAACGAAAGTTTCTGCAAAGTGGTCAATAAGACAAAAGAGCAGGTGAAGGGACGCAGACACGCCTATATCTGGGATGTGGAGCAGGATGACCCGGCGTGTATCGAGTCAGAGCAGGAAGTTATGCGCAGGAAAAAGACCTGCGTGGGAGAGGAAACGATTAGCACCGGAGAAGGGAAACGGACGCTTACTACTTATAAATCCCCTTTATACGATTGGGACGGGAGCGTCATGGGTACGGTAGGCGTTGCAGTCGATGTGACGAAAGAGCAGGCGTATGAGCGGGAAATTATCGAGAAAAATCAGACGCTGGAAATGCTTTTTTCTACGATGGACTGCGGCGTTATGTGTCATAGCATCGATGGGTCGCAGATTATCAGTATCAATCAGGCAGCCCTCAGACTTTTAGATTATGCGTCGCAGGAAGAGCTGGAAGCGGACGGATTTCATTTGATCGCCCGGACAGTTATGGACGAGGATAAGGGAAAGCTAAGGGAGTGCATCAATTCTCTGACGAAAGCAGGCGATAGCGTAAATGTAGAATACCGTGTGCAGCATAAGAATGGGAAAATATTGCATGTCCTGGGCAATATCAAGATTATCGAAGAAGGCGGGGAGCTGTATTATCAACGCTTCTTGCTGGATTTTACAGCGTATAAATTAAAAGATGAGCAGAAGTGGGCTAAAAAGAATCAGGAATTTCAGTACCAGGAGCAGATGTTTGGACTGTTTGCCACTTTTTTATCGGACAATATTGACGATATTTATATGATGCTTGATGAAGACGGAAAGAAAGCGGAGTTTGTCAGCGCCAATATCGAGCGTGTGCTGGGCGTTTCATGGCAGATAGTCATGGAAGATGTGGGACGGCTTGGGCGCGCCGGATATCTTATGGGAAAGGAAATCAGCAGGGAAGATCTGGCGGCGCTGGAACCCGGAATGTCGTTAGAGCAAATGGAAACGGAACGGATTCATCAGACGAGCGGGGAGCGCAAGTGGTTCCGGGAAAGTGTACACTGTGTCCTGGTGCAGGGAATGAAAAAGATTGTTGTGTATATTTCGGACAGAACCAAGGAAAAACAGATTCAGAATACCCTGTCGGAAGCATTGAATATAGCGCAGACGGCAAATAAGGCAAAGAGCGCTTTCCTTGGCAGCGTCAGCCATGATATCCGCACGCCCATGAATGCGATTATCGGCTTCATCCCACTCTTACAGGAAGAGGCGGATAATCCCGAACATGTGCGGGAATATACGCAGAAGATATCCGCGGCCAGCCAGCATTTACTGGGTCTGATCAATGATGTGCTGGATATGAATAAAATTGAGAGTGGCAGCGCGGTACTGAATATTTCAGAATTGAATCTGGCGCAGATGATTGAGGAAATTAATACCATTATTCGTCCACAGGCGAATGCAAAGCGGCAGAAATTTGAAATATTTACGATTTCCCTGAAAAATGAGCATTTGTTGGGCGATAAACTGCGGATTAACCAGATTCTGATTAATATCCTGTCCAATGCGGTGAAATACACGCCAGAGGGCGGCAATATCAAAATGACAGTAGACGAACTGCATCAGGTGGACGAGAGTTACAGTCGTATCCGGTTTACAATCAGCGACGATGGGCAGGGAATGAGCGAGGAATATCAGAAAGTAATTTTTGAACCGTTCAGCCGGGAACAGACCGCAGCATGGAATAAGACCCAGGGAACCGGTCTTGGCATGTCGATTACGAAGAGTCTCGTCGATTTGATGCATGGTTCCATTAAAGTGAAAAGTAAAATTGGCGAAGGAACTACCTTTATAGTAGAACTGGAATTGCGTAACCAGAATGTAAAAGATGACCCCGGATTCTGGAGTAAACATCATGTAGCCCGTATGATTGTAGCGGATGATGATGAAGACATATGCCGTGATATTGTAAAAAAGATGGCGAAAACAGGCGTAGAAGTAAGCTATACGACGAACGGGACAACGGCGATTGAAATGATACGGAGCGCAAGGGAAGACGGCAGACCTTATGATTTGATTATGTTAGACTGGAAAATGCCCGATGTAGACGGACTTGCCACGGCGCGGATGATCCGGAAAAATTATTCCAAAAAGATACCGATTCTGCTATTTACCGCCTATGACTGGCGGGAAATTGAGCAGGAGGCTTTGGAAATCGGAGTTGAGCATTTTTTACAGAAACCATTCTTTATGAGCAGCTTTAAGGACGCAATTCAGCGGATGATGGGCACAGGGGCAAAGAAAATCATAAGTGATGATGATAAAACGATGCTGGCTGGCAGACGCGTCCTTGTGGCGGAAGATATCGACATCAATCAGATGGTGTTGACGAAACTGCTGGGGGCGTTGGGGGCAGAGTGTGATATTGCCGAAAATGGACAGGAAGCAGTAGAAAAATATATAAATGCCCCGGCGGGCGGATACGATATCATTCTGATGGATATCCAGATGCCTGTCATGAATGGTTATGATGCAGCTAAGGCAATCCGCGCAAGCGCCGCTCCTGGAGCGTGGACCATTCCGATTATCGCCATGTCGGCAAATGCCTTTGTGGATGACGTCAGAAACGCTCTGAATGCCGGAATGAACGCGCATATATCCAAGCCGATTATATTTGAGAAATTTAAAAGCACACTTCGGGAAGTGCTGGATAAAAAGGAAAATAAAGGAATGTAATGAGTAAAGCGAGGCGGTTACGATGAAAAAAAGAGAATATTTGCAGAGAATTATATTGGTATTATTGCTTCTGGTAGCGATTATTATCTTATTTCAATGGTATACAACACAAAACAGGCAGCGCATGGAAGAGAGGAATAAGAATTATGCGGCGGATTCTGCACGACAGACGGCAAGCCAGATTGACGAGGAATTAAACAATGCGTTGAATCTGATTAATACCTATACTTACTTTTTGGAAGGCAGTTTGACAGAGCCTGAGATTACGCCTCAGATGCTAGAGGAAATAGAAAGAAATTCCCTATTCGACGCCCTGCTGTTTACCGATAAGGATGGACTTAACCACATTTCAGACGGACGGACTTCCGATGCGTCCGGGAAAGATTATTATGTACAAGGAATGCAGGGGGAAAGCGGAATATCTGTCGCGTTTGACTCCGACTTTTATGACGAGACAATGCTATGTTTTTATGCGCCTGTGCGCTGTAAAGGGGAAATCATCGGCGTGTTGCGGGGCGCTTATCTGGCGGAAGAATATCTAAAGGACATGCTTGCCACCACTTATTTCGGCGAATCGGCGTCAGTGCATCTATGTCTGCCAGACGGCAAGATTCTCGCTTGTTCCGATGCAAAAGGGCATCAAGGATATATGGTTGATATGCTGCTTGAGATGGGGATGATTGATGAGAATACGGCGGAGCAGACGACACGGGTATTTGAGGACGGCGGAGAGGGTGCTTTTATCTGTGCGCCCGGCAGCAAAACGGATAATATCTGCGTGCGCTATCTGTCCGAGAATGATTTTGTGCTTGTACAGACATTTCCCAAGAGTGTTACGGAGCAGATGGTAAGGGCTGAAAATCTTATAGGCATCCAGTTAGAGTCGATGCTGATTGGTCTTTTTGTCCTCTATATCATAGCGGTGTTTATTCGTGCTGGACGGGATAAAAAGCGGTTACAGACGGAAAACCGTGAGATGGGTTATATTATCGACGGCGTCAATACCTTGTTTTCCCGTTTTGCAATGGTGGATTTTGAAGCGGATACCTATCGTTATCTTGCGGGAACCAGACCGGAACATAATGAAATTCCTATCAGTGGGAATTATCAGGATTTGCAACAGTACCTCTATGGCAGTCTGGCAGAGGAAGAGAAACGGCAGGAATTTGCAAGGCAGCTTGAAAAAAGTTCGATTATGGAAAATATGAAAGAACAGAACGATTTGCGCTTTGAGTGTCAGATACAACATCCTGACACCGTAGAGTGGGAGCATATCAATATCGTCTGTCTGGAACGAAAGGAAGGCGTCGTAAGCAAAGTCCTGTTTATCCGGCAGAATATTACGGAAGTGAAGGAAAAAGAGCTGCGTATCCAGGCAGAAATTTCCCTTGCAGAACGAAAGGAAAGACAGTACCGGATAGCGATTACTTCCAATGCCTTTTGTACCTTTGAGTTTAATCTGACCAAGGATTTGATTGAGGGCGATGTGGTACGCGAGGTAGACGGCGAGAAAATCTCACTGCTGGAAAAGGTAGGATTAAAACCCTTATGTAAGGCTTCGGAATGTTTTGAGCGGTGGAAACAGTATGTATTAGAAGAATCCATAGAGGATTACTGTAAGGAAGTCAATATCGAATATTTAAAGGAACGCTATGAACAGGGCGATAAAGAGGTAAATGTAGATTACTGGGGGATAGCCGATACAGACAAACCGATGTGCATAAGACAGACCTTTATTATGACACAGGATTATGACACAGGCGACGTTATGGTCATGGTAGTATCCAAAGAAATTACACAGCAAGTTCAGAAGCAGAGGGAGCAGAAACAGGCGCTTCAAGATGCGCTGGTACAGGCGCAGCATGCCAATGCGGCGAAGACCACGTTTTTATCCAATATGTCCCATGATATCCGCACGCCGATGAATGCGATTATCGGATTTACAACGATTGCGGTCAGTCATATGGATAACAGGGAACAGGTCAATGACTGTTTACAGAAAGTGCTTTCTTCCAGTAATCATCTGCTGAGCCTGATTAACGATATTCTGGACATGAGCAGGATTGAGAGCGGTAAGGTGCAAATTAAGGAACAGGAATGTAATATTTCCGAGCTTATGCACAATCTGGTAAATATTATCCAGCCACAGGTGAAGGCAAAGCAGTTAGAGTTGTTCGTTGATACGTTTGAAGTAGCCAATGAAGATGTGATAGCAGATCCGCTCAAACTGAATCAGGTACTTATTAACCTGTTAAGCAATGCCGTAAAATATACGCCGGCGAAAGGCAGCATTTCCCTGCGAATCATACAGAAGACGACTTTCCGGCATGGTTATGGCGATTATGTCTTTATCGTAAAAGATAACGGTATCGGGATGTCACCAGAGTTTACAAAGCATGTGTTCGAGCCTTTTGAGAGAGAGTCTAGTACGACCCGCAGCGGAATCGAAGGCACGGGGCTTGGCATGGCGATTACGAAAAATATCGTGGAAATGATGAACGGTACAATTTCCGTAGAAAGCGAAATCGGAAAAGGAAGTACTTTTACGGTCGAGCTTACTTTGAAACTGCAGGACAGTGAAAAGAGTTCGGAAGAAATAAAGGAACTGGATGGACTACGGGCATTGGTAGTGGACGACGATTTCCATATCTGCGACAGTGTAAGCAGAATGCTCAAGCAGATTGGTATGCGTGCCGAGTGGACCACGTCTGGCAGAGAGGCGGCGTATCGTGCAAAAATGGCATATACAGAAGGCGACTCTTACCATACTTATATTATCGACTGGCAGATGCCGGAAATGAGCGGCGTGGAAACGGCAAAGAAAATCCGCAGGTCGGTAGGCAAAGATGCGCCTATTATCATTCTGACTGCCTATGACTGGACAGATATTGAGGAAGAAGCAAAAGAAGCGGGCGTTACCGCCTTTTGTGCAAAACCGCTCTTTATGTCAGATTTAAAATCGGCGTTGTTGGCGGCAAACAATCTTGGCAATAAAGAGGAAGAAACTTCCCTGTGGAATCTTGATGATTTCAGCGGAAAAAGAGTCCTGCTTGTAGAGGATATCGAATTAAACCGCGAGATTGCGCAAGTCATCCTGGAAGAGGCAGGATTTAGTGTAGAATCGGCTCCAGACGGAACGGACGCGGTGGAAATGGTAAATGGGTCGGAGGAAAATTACTATGATTTGATTTTCATGGACGTACAGATGCCGATTATGAACGGCTACGAGGCAACCAGAGCCATTCGCAGCCTGCCAAGAAAAGACGTCAAAAACCTGCCCATTATCGCCATGACGGCGAATGCGCTGGAAGAAGATAAGGAGGCGGCAATCAAAAACGGCATGAATGCGCATGTGGCAAAACCGCTGGATATTGATTTGCTGATGGAAGTAATCAGGCAGTATCTAAAGTAGGGAAATGCACTCTATTTATTTTGAAACATATAATATTGAGAAATAAAATGGAAGTCATGGAATATGAATCAAAATAATAAATGGAACTGTATAGAAGAATGCAATCAGGACAAAATTGCTTTTCCACCGCAGCATCAGGACAGACAGCCTGGCTTTGAATATGTCATGGAGCCGCTGCCTGTCTCTGAATGCGGAAAAATTCGCCATAAACTAGAAAATAAGGTCGCTTTGATTACTGGCGGCGATAGCGGTATCGGCAGGGCTGTCGCATATGAGTTTGTAAAAGAGGGCGCCTTAGTCGTAATTGTTTATTATGATGAAGAAATAGACGCCAAAGAAACAGCGCGGAAAATAGAAGAATTGGGCGGTAAGTGCCTGTTACTATGCGGGGATTTGAAAAATCCCGCTTTTGCAAAGTATTGTGTGGAACAGACGGTGGAGCATTTTGGGAAATTGGATATATTGGTAAACAATCATGCGGTGCAATATGTTCAAAGAAGTATCCTGGATATTTCCCATGAGCAGTTGGAATTTACGTTCAGGAATAATGTCTTTTCTTTTTTCTACTTAATACAATACGCCTTGCCCTATATGAAAAAAGGCGCAAGTATTATCAACACGACTTCCGTGACGGCATATCAGGGAAACAAAGATTTAATTGATTATAGCGCGACAAAAGGTGCGATTGTAGCGTTGACAAGGTCGCTTTCTTTATCGCTTGTAGAAAAAGGCATCCGGGTAAACGGCGTGGCGCCGGGACCGATATGGACGCCGCTGATTCCGGCGTCTTATTCTGCGAAAGAAGTCGCCACATTTGGGAAAGGAACGTCCCATGTGCCCATGAACAGAGCGGGACAGCCGTGCGAGGTTTCCCCTTGTTATGTCTTCTTAGCATCGGATGATTCCAGTTATATGACGGGACAGGTGCTTCATCCGAATGGCGGGACGATTGTGGGGTCATGATTTTTCTGCCGTTTATAAATTCCGCTGCTCTTTCCTTAGCAGAGCGGCGGAAGATACCCTAGCCTGATAGCCTTGGTTACTGCCTCAACGGAGGAAGAAACGCCAAGCTTTTCAAAGATATGCTGGAGATGGTTGGATAATGTGCGTTCACTGATATATAGTTTATCTGCAATGTCCTTTCGTTTCATGCCGCCCGCTATCAGCCGCAGAATCTGCTCTTCGGAATCAGTTAATTCTTCCAGAAGCGGAAGATTTTGCAAGAAAAGGGTTTCTCCTTTGGCGATTCTCGAAAGAAGAGGAATGAGTTTTTCCGGCTCGATATTTTTTAAATTAATATCCATTAACAGGATATCCGGCGGGTTTGTTTTTAGAAAGTCGTCTAATAAAGAAATATCATGGACGCTCTTTAAGGTCTCAATTTCCGGATAATCTGATAGGGCGATTTCCAGACTTTTTGCAAACAATGTATGGTCGTCAACTAATAAAATATTGATAGGAAACATCTCCTTTCATTGGCAGGGTAATCTGAATGCAGATTCCATGCGGGAAACGATTGGTTATGGATACAGTGCCATTCATTGCATTGACCTGATTGGTCAATAGAGAAAGTCCTCTATGATCTGACAAGTCGGCGGATAGAAGACTGGCGGCGTCGGCGGAGCCATTATCCTCTATCTGCAGCGTTATGATACCGTCATTCTGCGTTAGTGTTATCCATGCCTTTTCCCCCGTTGAATGTTTATAAACGTTTGTGACAAGCTCCCGCAGCAGCCGATAGATGAAAATATCATAGGGAGCGGCTAAAAACAGCGTATCCGGGCAGTCAAAGGTGAAACGGACACTGTGTTGTGGAAAGGACTGTGAGAGATAGGCAAGTAAATTCTGATAATTTTCTTTTACCGTCAGTTTCGGAAGCAGTATGGGCTGATAATCCTGCATCTGTTCCCGGATATAGCGGTTCATATGATGAAGGGTCTCTGTCATCATGTCCCGGGCGGCGGGGCAGTCCGCCTTGTGCATCAGGTTTCCAATCGAAAGCAGATTTTCCATACCCAGCAAAATCAGGATTGTGGATTTCCGGTATCCTAATAAGGCATAAATTCCCAGCTCCTTTGTACGGCGGCGTAAAAAGAAGCGGTTGGAATAGGACATATAAAAAATGACGAACACCATCAGAAAAATGGAAATCGTGTTACACATTGTTTCTACCCGTCCATCGGCGGATATTTTTTCAAGGATGACTTCATTCATGGTAAAAGAAGTAAAGGCAAAAAAGATTGTGATAACAAAAGAAACGGATAATAAATAAAGCGCATAAAAAGAAAAATTATTTTTTAAATTTTTAAACGCCATCCATAAATACTGCATGGAGATTCCCTACCTTTCTGTATCTAATTTCGTGACTTCCCGCGCAATGGATTCATAAAATGCTCGCCGGTCATTATCCTGCTTCAACAGCTCCTGTATGATATGTCCGTCCTTAAAAATCAGGATACGATTGGCAAAGCTGGCGGCATAGGCATCATGTGTCACCATAAGTATCGTAGTGCCCAGGGTTTCATTGGATTTTTTCAAAGTGTTCAATAAATCCGTGGCGGATGCGGAGTCTAGCGCTCCTGTGGGTTCATCGGCAAATAAAATGCTGGGACGTTTTACAATGGCTCTCAAAGCGCAGGCACGCTGCCTCTGTCCGCCCGAAAGTTCGCCTGGATATTTCGATAACTGGGAATCAATGCCAAATGTTTTTGCCAGTCCCTGTATCATGTTTTCAATTTTCCACGGTGGAAGTTTCTGCAAAGTAAGCGGGACGGCAATATTCTCAAAAATGGTGAGACTGTCTAACAGAAGATACTCCTGAAAAATAAATCCCAGATAGTTCTTGCGGAAATTGGCCGCACCGGAATCACTCAGCGCTTTCAGGCTGACGCCGTTTATCGTGATACTGCCGCTTGTAGGCGTATCAATGGTGGAAAGAACATTGAGCAGCGTAGTTTTTCCTGATCCCGAAGCCCCCATAATCGCGATAAACTCGTGCTCCGCTACGTCAAAGGACACATTATCGAGGCTTTTATGCTGGGCTTTAGGATAAATTTTTGTGACGTTTTTGGCTTTTAATAGAATGGACATTTTGAACCTCCCTTTTTGGGTTGTGTTGTTTTGTCTGATAAGGGTATTGTAATTGGCAGGTGGGAAAATGGCATGAGTAAAAGGGGCAAAGATACTAAAGGAAAAATACTAAAGAAAAAAGCAGCTTTGGCACACTGAGTCCGTTTTTTTGGACACATATTCTGCTATCCTTATCCTATAAGAGTATCCAGCCGGAGAAAGGAGTCATAAAGATATGAGGATAATGAGCAGAAAATCATCAAGTATGGTTTATCACAGACCACAATGCAGATATGTGAGAAAGATTCACAAGAAGAACCGAATCCAGATGGCGTGGGAAGACGCCGAGTGGAAAGGATATCGCCCTTGTAAGTGCTGCGATGGCATTGAATTTCTTTATCAGACAGGAAAAGCGGAAATTGAGCGATATGCGAAACAGTTTAACCTGGATGTCGATTTGAAAGATAGAAAAATCTATGTCAGGACGGATGCAGGATGCTGGAAAATCATTTATAAAATCAGAGACCAGAAATTCATCCTGCTTCACAGAAATTATGTAAATGGCAGGATTGCCTTAGAGGATGTTGAAAAAGCGCCGTATCACCGGCAGGGCGATGTGATGGAAGCTGGAAGTATCATGAAATACTTAAAATATATCCAGAAGCATGACGAATTTAAACAAAATGCGCCCGACGATTACCGTAAGCTTCCCCAGAATACGAAACGACAGAAATTCTATTATCGGTCGGCGAAGAAGAGAGCTGAGCGAAACAGCGCAAAAAGACTGGATAGTCTGTTTCTTTTGATTGAGAAGCAGGGAAGTACCTGCAGTGGCGTAGTCAGAGTGAATTAGTGGCGGGAATAGTGAAGGTAAAATTGCTTGCATTTTCACAGTAAAATGGAAAAATAGGTTGATTATTTTTAATAATCTGTATATACTATGGTTAGAAGTAAATGTTTGCCGCTTGCTGATGGTGCGGGGTATAAGTGATTCAGTTCGTAAATGATGCCACTTGCTATACAGGTGGGATATAAATGGTATAGTGCGTAAATATTCCCCATCGGCTGATGTCGGTGGGGAATTTGCATAAAAGGAATTTACCAAAAGGAGAAAGTTATAATATATGGATATACAACAGGGATATTCTTATCATATCAAAGACGAATTTTTTAATATGGTACAGGATAAATACTTGATGAGTAATAAAGAAAATGGAAGTTACCGACCGCATTTTTATGCAATACAGGACAAGAAAAATCAAGAGCTTTATTGGATGATTCCTATAAGTTCACAGGTGGAAAAGTATAAGGTTATTGTAGAAAAAAAGAAGAGAAAATATGGGAAATGCAATACAATCATTATTGGTAAATTTGCAGGAAAGGAAAATGCATTTTTGATTCAGAATGCTTTTCCTGTTATTGCAAAATTTTTTGATCATATACATACGGTTGAAAATAAACCAGTAATAGTACATAAAGGATTGCACAGAACTCTTGCAGAAAATTTAATGGAAGTGCTGGCGTTGTATAATCATGGAATTAATTTAATATATGTGGATATTGCCAAAATTAAAGCTGCTATGGAGCAGGAATTAAAAAATAGTGGACTTTAATTATGCTGTAATTATAGGAAGGTAACGGTATTTGGATATAAGACCTATTAATGAACAAAACAACCATAATAGCGCAATCTGCCTTTTCCTTAAATCCCAAACATCGTCCTGCAAATGTTTTTCCCGGTTTCTGTCCGAAAGATTTTCTGATAGGTATGCCGGATGACTTCCTCATTGCAGCTATCTTCATAAAGATTGACGAGGAAGTCGGCTTCCACTAAAATCTGGTAGTCGATACCGTCTATATTGGTATAAGTATGATGATGTCCTACAAGGTAAGAGACCCGTTTAATCTGTTCTTCGGAAAACCCGCACGCATTTAGCATTTGTTCTGCCTCAGCGGGTCCATATTGCTCCTGGAGTCTGCCGTTACATTCCCCATGCTTTTGCTCCGCAGGTTTGATACCGATATCATGGACATAGGCGGCGGCTTCTACTACGAGCAGTTGTTCTTCTGTCAGATTTTCGTTTTGTGCAATGAGTCTTGCAAAACTATGAACCTTGATAAAATGCTGGATTCTTTTGGGATCTCCTGCATAGTAGGTTATCATGTTTTGATACAAGCGGTTTAATAATTGGTTATTGATGTTCATGCGGATACCTTCCTGTTGTTTTTAGATGATTTATAGTATAATATTATCATAAGAGGGGCAGGAATGCTATTTCATTTTATGTTTTATTAGCTTTATTTCAGACTTTATTCCCGCGAGCAACGAGCCAAGTGACTGCTTGCAGGCATTTGGCGACTGCCGCGAGGGTCTAATACCCCGCAGCTTGCTGCGCTACAAGTTTGATGCCCCGTCAGCTTGCTGCGGGGTGTTTGACTTCCAATGATTAGAGTCGGAAGTTTTATGAAAACGGTACAGATAAAATAGATGCAGATAGCCGAGATATCGGGAGGGATGCTTATGGAGCCAATGGATTTAATATGGGATAAATTTTCGCAGGACTGCACGATTGATACAGTCCGGCACCTGCTTATGGTGCATTTCAATCTATCAGAAGATGAAGCGCAGACGAAGATTGATGAGTATTTTGAGGTTGTGGAAGGCATGGCGGGATTAGAGAATATGGGAAAGAACTTGAAGGATTAGTTGAGAAACTGTAAGAAGAGGGAGGATACTTTTTGTCAAAAAGAAAAGAATGGAAATACGATACCGATTATATTAGCTATATAGAGAGTGGTGAATCAGCAGCAGTTTTTATTGTTAGAGATATCGTCAATTCTGTAGACACCAAAGGAAAATGGATTGATGTTATATCTTTAAATACATATGCTAAAAAGGGGGCAGGGAGTAGAAAAGCTTTCAACTGGATTATTGTTGAGATATTCCCAAGAAAGATGACTCCGAAATATGATAGTCAGGATTTGGCTCATAATAAATATTTAACTTGGGTTACTGCATGTGAAGACATAGAAAAGCAACGGCAGGCAGGCTTTCATGGAAAAAAATATTTGGTTCTTTGCAATCTTTGTAATAAGAATAAAAATATATTTATAACGCGCACAATTATTGCTAAAAAATATTGGGAACCAATGGACGCTTATCGACCTATGGAGAAAAAAGAGCCAGTAAAACCGGAATGGGAATATAGAATACAGGCTGTAAAAAAAGTAAATAGTAAGCAAGTAAAGTATATTGAAGATCATGAGTGGGAGCTTGAAGAAAAGATTAGAAAAAATGGGAAACCAACACTTGAAATTTTAGGCATCACAAGTCGCAGTATATAAAGGTTATTGCTAAAAAATTATTCGCAGAAACAAGATGCCTACCTATAGTCTGTTTATGCATTTTACCATTCAAATCTGCATCTTACATTTTTTCCATTGCTTTCTTTTGTGGCATGAGATATGTTTGAATATATCAAATATCATATATCAAATATCATCTAAAACACAAAAAGAAAAGAATGGAGTTTTTGAAAATGGGAGTTATTTTATTTGCGGTTTTTGCGGTTATGGAAATTGCGCTTACAGCGCTTAGCTTTACAAAATACAGAAGCCTTTGGCGCAGAAACAGATTATTATTTTGTGCAGCCGAGTTTGTACTCATGCTGCTTGTCATGCTGTTGCCTATAACAGGACAGAAATGGAGATTCACAGGCTGTCTCGTGATTCTTACAATACGCCTTGCCATATCCTGTATCGCATATCTTATAAAGCGCAGCAGTACCCAAAAAGAAAGAACAAAGGCAAAAGCGGTTGTTAGTACGGTTATGAACATTATCATCATCTGCTTTTCACTTTTTCCCGCTTTTATTTTTACAGACTATTCGGGACTTCAAACAAGCGGTCAGTATGAAGTAAAGGAAACCCAGGCAATACTTATTGACAGCAGCAGACTTGAAACCCGCGAAAACGACGGCTCTTACCGTGAGATACCCATTCATCTCTATTACCCTGACGGCGATGCCACAGACTGTCCTCTGGTATTATTTGCGCACGGCTCGTTTGGCTATTATCAGAGCAATTATTCACTGTATGCAGAACTTGTAAGTAACGGCTACGTTGTAGCAAGCATAGATCACCCTTATTACGCTTTCTTTACAAAGGACACGGAGGGTAAAACAATTATCGTTGACATGGAGTTTATGCAGAATGCTGTTAACATGCAGTACAGCTCTGATTTTACTGAGACCGAGAATGATTATAATATTATATGTGAATGGATGTCTATCCGTACGGCGGATGAAAACTTTGTTCTTGATTCCATAATAGCCGCGAAAGACACAGGAAAGCTTGATGCGGCATGGTATACGGACTCTGAAGATGCAAAGGTGGAAATTCTAGGAGCGCTTGAAATGACAGATACAGAAAAAATCGGACTTACGGGACATTCCATCGGAGGTGCGGCAGCGGTACAGCTTGGAAGAGAGCGTGACGATATTACTGCGGTAACCTGCATTGACGGCACAATGCTCGGTGAACAAATAGCATTTAGCGACGGGAAGCTTATCTACAACCCGGAGCCTTATCCGATACCGATACTTTCACTTGATAATGCAAGTCATTGGGAGTCTTATGCCGGTGACGGAGAAACAGAGTATGTAAACACATATTTGCTTGATAATGCTGTGGATGCCAGAGAAGCTCATTTCGACGGTACGGAACATATGGATTTCACGGATTTGCCACTTTTTGCTCCTGCATTAGCCAAAATGCTGGGAAAGGGCGAGGTAGACTCATCTGAATTTATTCCAGAAATGAATCGTATCATTCTTGAATTTTTTAACTATTATTTAAAAGGAGAGGGCGAACCGAATATTGAACCTTGGAATGCATAGACAGCGGATATTCGTTAGGTTATTGTAAATGATTATAAATATTTTTCAGATAAAAAAAGAGGAAAAAGAACGGCTGGAAATATATTGCCATGAGGTAAGCAATGAAATAACGGAAATCGTCCGCTTTGTGAAATCCAGACAAGGACAGCTTACGGGTATTATCGAAGGCGCGCAGTATGAAATTCCTGTTTCCGACGTATTTTATATTGAAGGAGTAGACAACAAAGTATTCATTTATTGCGAAAAACAGGTATATGAAACACGTCAGAAGCTGTACGAGCTGGAGGAAGTTTTAAAGGAAAAGCATTTTCTGCGTGTATCAAAATCCGTGCTGTTGAATCTCATGAAGATTGAGTCGATAAAAGCTTCGCTGAACGGCAGATTTACGGCTGTCTTTCAAAATGGAGAACAAGTTATTGTTTCGCGAAAATATGTGCCTGAGCTGAAAAAAGCTCTGAAAGGTGGAAGCTTATGAGTATGAAAGAAATACTTTACAGGTCGCTTATGATATATTTTATTCTTGTCACCTGTATTACAGCAGGAATGACAATCCTCGGTTCGATTCTGGATCCTGACGCAAGGTTCGGATACAGCGCATTTGTCTCGCCGTTTATTTTTGCGGCTCTGGGAGTCATTCCGAATCTGCTTATGTACTCTTCCAGAGAGTTATCAGACAAGCAGATAATTCTGCGTAAAATAGTACAGTTTATAGTTATAGAAGCAGAGGTAGTAGCTACCTGTATCCTAAGCCCTATCATCCACACGGAAAAAGCCGAAGTTATGATAGGAGTCATGATTAGTGTGCTGGTGATATTTATACTTGTCAATTTTATCAGTATTATGAATAACTATTTTTATGCAAAACAACTTACAAAAGAACTGATGCAGTTTCAGGAGAATATTGACCTTGGATAGAAAACTTCCTCGGTGACATACCAAAAAGAAAAATCTGCCTTTCTTCTTTTGCGTATATAGAGCTTTTCCCACTAAACAGGGACGATATAAAGCATAACTGGACGATGCGCCGGAGACGATCACCATCAGTACCGACCTGTTTTCCAGCTATGCGATCGCTTACCGTACATGAAAGAATTATATAGGAAAGTACATATCGTAGAATATGAACAAAATATAGGGATTGTTTGTTTTTTTTCGATTTTTCGTCAACTGTTTCCTGCCAGGAAGCACGGTCAGGATACTGATTGAGATTGTTGATGAAGCAATAAAGGGCATGAAGAAAGCGGAGGAAAAGACTAAACATTATTTTGTTTTTGATATCCTTACTCAGCAGATTTTATGGAAGTGGATGACAGCGGAAGAAATAAAAGAAATGCGTGAGAATAAAATATCACTGTAATTTAAGTTAGCAACCACCACTTGAAGTGGCGGTTGCTAACTTAGGGTAGAAGATTTAAAAATTGTATGATTAGTGTTTTTCTTTAGAGGAAGATAAAATACTACCGTAGTAAAATCCCCAATTCCTACTACATTTGACGGCATTAACTTGCCCCGATTTGGAAATTTCGTTATATTTTTCACAATATCTACGGAAAAACCAAACCTCGCAAATCGCGCCAGACATAAGCAAATCAAGGCATTTTAGGAGGAAAAATTAACATGATAAAAATATTATTCATCTGCCACGGCAGTAATGTTAAAAAAGCCGGAAATGCTGATATTACGGTATGTTTTGAACTGTGGAAGATTGTTTTACTAAGATTTTACTAAGAATGATGATTTTGAGAAGTTCTAGCACGAATAATAGGCAGATGTTATATTTAGGACTTTGTTGCTTTTGGGAAAAATTTTCCACAAGCGGCAAAGTCCTATTATGTGAAATCGAGATTGACTTTTACACTACAAAAGAATATAATATGTAGTATGAAAGTCAATAAAAAAGAAATTATTGAAACAAAAATTTTACAAAATCAGGGAATTATTCAGATTTCCGACATTGTTGCAGAAGGCATTTCAAAGCAGTACGCAATCAAATATTTGCAGGAAAGGAATTATGAAAGGGCTGCAAAAGGCGTATATCTGGCACCGGATGCATGGCAGGATGA
>JAMPFM010000058.1 GCA_023664455.1 Blautia sp. | reverse complement strand
GTTATACTGTTCTTTTCTGAATACTCATCAGATAATCCAGGTCATAAATTCCCTTGAACTTATGGATGTGGATTTTCTGTTCAGATAATCCAGGTCATAAATTCCCTTAAAAATTTATGGATATGGATTTTCTGTTTTCTATGAATTTTCAGGGTTGCATTACTATTGATTTGTCAAAGATAAATCTTTTATCAAGGTACGGTGTTGCTGTATATCAATCTTCGCAACGACATTGAGTATATCACTATAAAAATCCATTGTCAACACAAAATTTGATAAATTTTTCAAAAAATAGAAAAATTTTTCAGAAGGCAGAAAATACGGACTTTCCCACGTCGAAAAAGTCCGTTCATAACCTTTATATCTTCTAAATTATCTTATTGAAGTGGAATTGTAGCGCTATCGGAATCATTTCTTAATACCAGTGAAACATTCTCTATATAAGTCCCCTCCGGCACCTCTGCTACAGCGACAAGTTCTGTAGAACCCCCGACGTCCAGAGTCCCTTTATAATTCTGAATATCATTTAACAGCATCGTAGACAATACCGCTTTGGAAGTTTCACCATTTAACGTCACCCTGAGTTTTGTGTTATAATTTAGCATATTTAATTCCGTTGCCGCACCCGTCTGATTGATTGCCATAAATTTTAAAATCACCAGCTGCATTCCCGGCGTTGCTTCCATTGCAAAAAAGGCTTCTGCCTCGTCCCCTGCATTTTCAGGATATTCCGTCTTCAAGTCATATCCCATATATTGAAAGGAAAATCCGTCAATTCCGTAAAATTCTTCTATGGTTGAGGCTTCGGTTTCCTCACCGGCATTTACGATTTCAGTATCCGCTATCTCGGATTCTTCCTCCGCTTCCTTAGCAGCTTCTTCCAGCTCCGCTTGCTCTTTGGCAGCCTCGGCATTTGCCCGTATTACGTCCTGCTCTTCTTCATAAGCAGCCAGGTCAATCAGTCTGCTGTTATAATTTTTATCATATTTTAATAACAGGCCGACTGCGTATTCCGTTATGATATCATTTTCTTCTTCCGTTAGTTCCGGCATCGTATTCCCGCATCCTGTCAAAATGCAGGCAATGCCAATGCCACATAATAAAACATTTACTTTTTTCACAATAAACCTCCATGTCAAAGCTATCTGCTGGTAATATTCTTGTATTTTTAAGCATCCTATCGCTTTCCTGTACATTATACTCCATTATTTACTTTCTGACAAATTGTTTTATAAAGAAAAGATATAAGGCAAAGATATAAGTTTCTTCTTCCCCTATCCCAACTCCAGCTCATACCAGAATTCTACACCGTTGTCGTAATTTAAAACCCCGTACTCCTGATTCATCGACTCCATAATTGCCTTGACGATAGATAAACCGATTCCGCTTCCGCCGTATTCCCGCGTTCTTGCCTTATCCACTTTATAGAATTTTTCCCACAGATGGGTAAGGCTTTCTTCCGGTATCGGATTTCCGGTATTAAAAACGGATATCCTGACTTTGCCGTCTTTTTTCTGGAGTTTTACATCGATGATTTTCTCATATAAAGTATAGTTGATGGCATTGGTAAAATAGTTCATAAAGACTTCTTCCGTCTTAAACTCTTCTGCCCACACAAAAATTGGCTCGTAATCTTCCATACGCACAGATATTTCTTTTTGTTTCGTCAGAATTTCCGAAGACTGGATAAAATTTTTAATCAGAGCAACGATATCGAATCGTTCCATTGTAATAGAATCGTTTCCAAACTCTAATTGATTCAGTGTCAAAAGTTTTTTCACCATCGTATTCATTTTTACAGCTTCATCCATGATGACGTCACAATAAAATTCTCTGCTTTCAGCGTCGTCATTGACACCCTCTTTCAAGCCTTCCGCATATCCTTGAATAAGGGCAATCGGCGTTTTCAGCTCATGGGATACATTGGATAGAAATTCTTTACGCATTTCGTCAATTTCATTTTTCTTTTCAATATCTCTCTGTAATTCGTTATTGGCGCTTTTTAACTCTGAAATCGTATGTTCCAGCGTATAAGATAATTCATTGATATTATGCCCTAACAAATCAAGTTCCGTCTTGCAGTCACCACTGTACTTTGCATCAAAATCCAGATGAATCATGCGCTCGGATATCTGCGTAAGCTCTCTGATAGGCCTGGTCATTTTCCCGGATAACCACAGACCGACAATGATACTTAAAACCGCTCCCACGATTCCCACATAGGCAAGAAAACGGTTTGCCAGCTTGACGCTGTCTTTGATACTTTCCAGCGGATTTCTGAACATAAACAGATTGCCATTATCCAGAACGCCCCACATTTCCAGATATTCCGTCTTGGTTCTATCATCCAGCATGATTCTCAGAGTATAATTATCCTCTTCCTGCAATACTTGGATATTCTGATAACTGCCTTTCCCAAATAAATTATTCAACAACTGTCTACTCAGGATTTCATAATCATTGGCGGAAGCCTTTAATGTCTGGGTTTCCGCATCCAGCAAAATATAACTAATGTTATTTTTACCACAGATAATCTGAACCTCAATATCAAACTCTTCCGTACTGATTCTGCCTTCATTAGAGGCGGTATTGATATAGTTATAGGCTTTCATCAGAACGCTCTGCTTATTTCTCAGATAGTAATTTTCCAAAAACGTACTATTGATAAACCAGCACAGGACAATCGTCCCGATTGTAAGAAGACCAAAAGCGCTGGCGAATTGTCTTTTAATGGAATATTTCAATTTTACTTTCCTTCTTTCCCTTCAGAAAACGGAAACCGCAGTATGCGTCTCTATCATTATTCCGCCTCAAATTTATATCCCATACCCCAGATTGTCTTAATCATATCGCCCTTATTGCCCATCTTGCTGCGCAGTTTTTTCACATGGGTATCGATGGTTCTTGCATCACCGAAATAGTCATAATTCCATACACTGTTTAGAATTTTTTCCCTGGATAGGGCAATTCCCTGATTCTCAATGAAATAGGATAACAGTTCAAATTCTTTATAACTTAAATCCACCTGTCTGCCATCCAGTGTTACGATATGCGCGGCTTTATTAATCGAGATGCCGCCCGCTTCCAAGATTTCCTCTACGTTCGTCTGATTGGTACGCCGCAAAATTGCTTCCACCCGCGCCACCAGAATTTTGGGGCTGAAAGGCTTGGAAATGTATTCATCCACGCCCAGCTCGAATCCTTGCAGCTCGTCCCGCTCGTCAGACTTTGCCGTCAGCATGATAATGGGCACCTGGGAATACGCCCGGACTTCTTTGCAGACCTGCCAGCCGTCCATCTTAGGCATCATAACATCTAAGATAATCAATGCGATATCATTCTGGGCGAAAAAAATATCCAGCGCCTGACTGCCATCTTCCGCCTCTAGAACCTCATAACTATTTCTAACCAGAAAATCTTTTACTAATTTCCGCATACGGCTTTCATCATCTACTACCAATATTTTTAGCTTATCCATCTAAATCTCAACCTTTCCATACATCATTTTCATAAATCCCTATCAAAATTCTGCCATAGAATCAGTATACTCTGAAAATGTGCAAAAAGTGTGTCTTAGAAGGATTTTTATCTTTTTATGGTTCTGTCTGATATTTGCGCTCCGCCTCCCGCACCGCCTGTTCTCTTTCTGTCAATTCCTGCTCCCATTTTGAATATTCATTGACAACTCTCTGGCGGTAATTTATAATATTCGGATTTTCACTGTCCATAGCGATGATAAACATAGCCACAATCATGATTGCCATAAGGATATTCAGGCAAATCGAAGTTAAAAACCGGGCTCTGTACTCTGGATGTCTTGCCGCAATGCTGCGCCTGATGGAACGGTTTGCTTCTGTCTTATTCGTAAAAGTGACGTTAAGGGGAATCGGATGAATTTTCTCTTCTGCAATGCCGCAGCGTTTCAGATGATCCTGCATTTTTAGCAGATAGGCAAAGCCTATCGGAGTCTGGAAGATTTTATTTTCCAGTGCCTTATGATAAAGCATAAGTACATTCTGGGGTTTTTTATAATCAAGATTATCTTCTATGTTTTTGATTCTTTTCGCATCCAGCCTTGCGGTTTCCGCATCTGCCATTGTAGCAAAACGATATCCTTCCACAACCAAATCATCCTTTGTTTCCATCTCTGCGACCATACCTTTCCTTGAAATATCCTTGTTGCTCATTCCAGACAACATTCTGTTTTATTTTAGCAAGATTCTATCCAAATTGCAAACAGGATAGGAAGAACCTTTTCATGCTCCTTTCCTACCCTGTCAGTCTGATCCTATTTATCGCTTACACATTCTAATCTTTTACATTTCAATTCCAATCTTTCACATTCTATTTCTGACCGCCACTCAGTTTCTTATTTCCATCTCTGTCCTTTTATGGCTATTTCGCAGATTTTTCTTTATTTCCCACTTTCGTGCGCAGCAAATACCAGAAAGCTCCCGCAAGGCAGATGGAAGAATAAGTACCACAGATAATACCCGCCATCAAAGGCAGCGCAAACTCTTTAATCGACGATACGCCGAACACCTCTAACGCCGCCACCATGAAGAAAGTGGTCAGGGAAGTGAAAACGCTTCGTGATAAGGTCTGGGAAATACTTCGGTTGACTACTGCTTCCAAGGTGTCCTTTCTGCCCATTTCTTTCATATTCTCACGGATACGGTCAAAGATAACGATGGTCGCATTGATGGAATAACCGACTATCGTCAGCATACAGGCAATAAAGGTATTGCCCACCGATACCCTCGCAACCGCGTAAAATGCAAGCACTACCAGAATATCATGAATCAGGGCGACAACTGCGCTCGCGCCAAAACGGATATCTTTGAAACGGAACCAGATATAAATCAACATGCAGACAGCCGCCGCTACAATGGCGATAATCGCGTCTGACTTCATCTCGGAGCTTACGGTCGCACTGATGGTTTCCGCCGTAATCGCGTCTTCTTCCACGCCGAAATTCTCTACCATGACGTCCGTAAATTCTTCTCTTTCCTCTACATTCAAGGTTCTCGTCTTAATAATAATCTGATTACTTCCCGCAACCTTCGTCGTCTGGACATTGCCGTCGCCTGTAATATTTTCAATCAGTGGAACGACTTCTGCATCGATTTTCTCTATCGACAAATCTTCGTTCATGGTGACTGTCGTCGAAGTACCGCCCACAAATTCCAGACTGTAATTCAATGCGGAACCCTGTGCCGACTGATGAATGCCCATAACCACAAATCCGGCAACAATCACTACCGCGGACAGGATAAAGAATACTTTTTTCTTAGCCAAAACCTGTAAGGTATTTCTCTCTTTGGCTACCCCATAAGCTTTCACGCTCTGAACGCCAAGCGCATAAAGCGCGTTTAAAATGAATTTGGTAACGACTAACGCCGTAAACATGGAAAGGATAATACCAAGCGCCAGCGTCTGGGCAAAGCCCTTGATGCTTCCAGTTCCTTTTAATGCCAGCACGGCTGCCGCGATTAACGTCGTAATATTGCCGTCCAAAATTGCGGAAAGCGCTTTGGAAAAACCGGTCTTAATCGCTCCCTGCACACTCTTACCTACCGCCAGTTCTTCCCTGATACGGGCAAAGATAATAACATTCGCATCTACCGCCATACCGATAGAAAGGATAATACCTGCAATCCCTGGAAGCGTCAGCGTCACTTCAAAAGCATCCAGAAGAATAACCATCAGCGCAGTATATAAGCAAAGCGCAAGGCTTGCCGCCACACCGGGTACATAATACACTGCAATCATGAAAACAACAACCAGCGCAAAACCAACCGCCGCCGCTATCAGGCTTGTGCGGATTGCATCGGAGCCAAGCTGCGCACCGACTACGTTAGAGCGCAATTCTTCTAATTCCAGTTTCAGACCGCCGATACGGATGGTAGAAGCTAACTGCTCCGCCTCTTCAAAACTGTCTTGTCCGGTGATGACCGCCCTTCCGTCCGTAATTGCCGCCTGTACATTCGGTACGCTGACAAGTTCGCCATCATAATAAATTCCGATGGATTCCCCTGCTGCAAGGGCTTTGGTGGTAGCATCGGCAAATGCCTGGGTTCCCGTCTCCGTCAAAGTTAACTGTACCACATACTCGGAGTTTCCAAGGGAATCCTGCTGGGTACCCGCCTGGGAACCGGCAATATCCGTACCTGTCAGGACAATGGAGCCATCCTCCTGCAGTTCTTCTATCGTTTTTAGTAATTGGTATTGGGGAATCAGATTGCCATCGGCGTCTATCCCATAGCCGCTCTGATAATTCTGGTTTCCTTCACCGTCTGTCTGGGCGATGAAATATAAGGTTCCCGGCTGCCCCAGCTCTTCCAGAATCGCGTTTGCATCGGAAACGCCAGGAATTTCGATGTTGATTCTATCGTCGCCTTCCTGATAAACCTGTGCTTCTGTGCTGTAATTTTCAACACGCTGCTGCAGTTTGTAAATCGTATCGCTCATATCTTCTTTATCCGGTTTCGTTTCCCCGACAACCTGATAGGTGATACTGACGCCGCCAGCAAGGTCAAGACCCAGGTCAATACTGGAAGCGGAACCTGACTTATCCGCGCCAACACCGAAAACGGCCATATACCCCAATCCGGCAAGTGCCAGCACAAAGACAATCAGACCAATTATTGCTTTGTTCTTTTTCATTTTACTTTCTCCTTTTCTTCCTCGTCGGCAAGCGCCGCCTTTATCATAATAGCACATTCAATGCGCTTCCTCTGCAACTGACAGCCAAGATCATAAACATCGTGAATGTTTTGATGAAACTGATAGGAATTTGCCGCACAGCCGCCGCTGCAATAAAACTTTGCAAAACAGTTTCCACATTTTTCCTTGGTATATACATTGTTGGAGCTAAATTCTTCCCGGATATCGGGACGGGTAATCCCTTCCTCCACATTTCCCATCAGAAATTCTTCATTTCCGACAAACTGATGGCACGGATACAAATCCCCCCAAGGCGTAACTGCCAGATACTCGCAGCCGGAGCCACAGCCCGAAAGCCGCTTCGCTACACAGGGACCACCTTCTAAATCTATCATAAAATGAAAGAAATTGAAACCCTTTCCCTCTTTTTTCCTCTTTAAATATTCCAATGCCAGTTTATCATATTCTTCCAAAAGCAGAGGGACGTCCTCTTCCCGCAGGGCATACGCTTCTTCTTCCCCCGCTACTACCGGCTCCACAGAAATCTGCTCAAAGCCAAGATCCGCCAGATGTTTTACATCTTCTGCAAAATCCAGGTTGTAATGCGTATACGTCCCACGCACATAATAATTCATCTGATCCCTGCTATTTGCCACCTTCCGGAATCTGGGCACGATTTCCTCATAACTGCCCTGTCCGCCGCGATGTGGACGCATTCTGTCGTTGACCTTCTTTCGTCCGTCGATGCTTAATACAATATTGGCCATTTCCCGGTTAGCAAACTCCAGGATATCGTCGTTTAATAAAATACCGTTCGTCGTCAATGTAAAGCGGAACTTCTTATGGTGTTCCTTTTCCATGCTTCTTCCGTATTCGACCAGCCGTTTTACGACGTCCCAGTTCATCAGCGGCTCCCCGCCGAAGAAATCCACTTCCAGATTCACGCGGCTGCCCGAATTGGCAATGAGAAAATCCAGCGCTTTCTTGCCCACCTCAAAGCTCATCAGCGCGCGTCTGCCGTGATATTCTCCTTCCTCGGCAAAACAATACTGACAGGCGAGGTTACAGTCATGGGCGATATGTAAGCACAATGCCTTGACAACCGTTTCCCGGTTTTGAAAACCTGCAATATACTTCTCATAGATATCTTCCGTAAAAAGCATCCCCGCATCTTTTAACGCCAGAATCTCTTCTACCGCCTCTTCCAGCTGTTCTTTGGAAACAGGCTTTTGTTCTTTTAAAATAGCGTCTATCAACTGCGCCGGTTCTGTCACATGTTCTTCTAAGAGCCGCTTAACAACCGGTATCACATCATAAACAATATCGTCCACCACATGTACGCTGCCGCTGTTCACGTCCAATACGATATTATAGCCATTATTTCTATACTGATGTATCAAAAAAAGCACTCCTTTTCACATACAAACGAATACTACGCTATGCGAGCATTCTTATTGTAACCTATAATAAGCAGCGATTTGCACCGCTGCTTATGGAAAAACTCTTTTCTCCCGCTTATTTTGCATGTTCGCAACTCTGGTTGCCCACTGTACAGGACGTCTTACACGCGGACTGGCAAGATGTCTGGCATTCGCCGCAGCCGCCTTTTTTCATGGATTCCTTTAGATCTCTTGTCGTTAAAGTCTTAATATGTTTCATAAGTATAACCTCCGCTTTTCTTCAGCCTGCCGGTATCTTGCAGACACATGTTTGCATTTCATGACTTGAAATAGTATATCACAGTTTTTTTCCTATGAAAAGTCCTTTTTTTAACTTAACATGCCGCCCAGCATACCACTTCCCCCGCACAGCAGGAAAACAGTCAAAAGATTGCCCATCGCATCTTCCACTCCCCTGTTGACAATAAATGACACTGCTGTCAGAATCAGGAAATAGACGCATCCCATTGCAAGCCCCCATAGAAACTTTTTTTCACCCGCCCGCTTACCGGCGATAAAACCCGCAAGAAACGTAACGGCTATGTAAATAATAATAATACAGATAGACACTACTTTTTCTGATAATCCGAAACGATAGAGCATAAGCGCCAGAAACAGCAGCAGCCCCGCCGTCAGAAGATACGCTGCAAGCATACATTTTAGAACAAACACTACCATCGTACCGTTCATTTTCTTTTTCTCCATAATCCCCGCCTCCTTTATCCGGTTACCTTCCTTATTTCTTAAAAAGATATTAAATTATATTCTGTACACAGGAAAAACTTGACACAATATTCCCCATCATGTAATATTTTCTACTAAGAAACATACTGGAATGTATGATGAAAACAACTTAAAAGGAGTGTGAATTTTACTTTGGATACCACAGGTGTCATACAAATTGTTACTTTACTGATTCTGATTCTATTGTCAGCCTTCTTTTCTTCCGCAGAGACTGCCTTCACAACCGTCAATCAGGTGCGGCTTCGCACGCTGGCGCAGGAAGGGTCTAAGCGCGCCGTCCGGGTTCTTTCCATATTGGATAGATACAGCAAGATGCTCAGTACGATTCTCATTGGGAATAATATCGTCAATATCAGTGCGTCCTCGGTTGCGACTACTTTTGCAATCCGCACCTGGGGAAACTATATGGTGGGTTTTATGACGGGCGCATTGACACTTGTCGTTCTCATTTTCGGCGAGATTATCCCTAAGACCTGGGCAATGAACTCTGCGGAAAAAATATCCTTATTATATGGCGGCATTATCCAGACCCTTATGACGCTGCTTACTCCCATAATCTTTATCATGGATAAACTTTCCCTCAGCATTCTGCGACTGCTGCACATCGACTCCGGCAACAGGGACATGAGTATTTCCGAAAATGAGTTGAAAACTTATGTGGACGTAAGCCACAAAGGCGGCGCGATTGAATCAGAAGAAAGAGAACTTATTTACAATGTATTTGACTTCGGCGACGCCGTTGCCAAAGATATCATGGTTCCCAGAATACATATGACAAGCATCGCCCTCTCCGCGACGTATGAAGAGGCGCTCTCAACATTTTGCGCCTCGATGTTTACGCGGATTCCGGTCTACGACGATACGCCCGATAACATCATCGGCATCGTCAATATCAAGGATTTTATTCTGGTAAAAGACAAGGAAAAATTTCAGATTAAAAAGATATTGCGGAAAGCCTACTATACTTATGAATATAAAAAAATTGCCGATCTTATGATGGAAATGCGGGAAAAATCTTTCAACATTACTTTCGTATTAAGCGAATACGGCTCCACCATCGGCATGATTACAATGGAAGACCTGGTTGAGGAAATTGTCGGCGATATCCGGGATGAATATGATGCGGATGAAGAAGAATTAATCAAAGAAACTGCTCCCGGTCAATTCCTTGTGGAAGCGGGTATGAAACTGGATGATATCAACAATGCATTGGAAACTGATTTAGACTCGGAAGACTTCGACTCTATCGGAGGCTTAATGATTGAACAACTGGAAAGAATACCGGAAGACCAGGAAACCATCCATCTTGAAAACGGTATCGTCCTACAAGCGCAGGGTATTAATAAAAACCGGATCTTAAAAGTACTGATCACGATACCTGAGAAAGAGACAGAAGAAGCGGAAGCAACTGGCTTGGAGCAGTAATCATACGCTCCTTATCCGCTCCTGCCGCTAATAGACATTCCTCACTGCGAAATCCCCATGTTACGCTGATACAGGGGATTCCTGCATTTGCAGCCGTTTCGATATCTACTTCTGAATCGCCCACATAAATAACTGTCCCTGCATCTGCGGACAATTCTTTCAGCGCCTGATATACAGTATCGGGCGCCGGTTTTTTTCTTACACTTTCACTTTCCCCTATCGACGCAAGGATGCGTCTTCCAAAATAAAGCCCGCTCAATTCCTTCACTGCTGTATCAAATTTATTAGAAACAATCGCAAGCTTATATCCTTTTTCACACAAATCGTCAAGCATATCCATCACACCGTCATACGGTTTGGTTTTGTCTTTGCAATGCTGCCCATAATGTTCCTTAAATGCACACAGTATTTTTTCATAAAATGGATTTTCTTTTCCGTCCGGTACCACACGCTCAATCAGCCTGGCAACCCCATTCCCTACAAAATTCCTTATTTCCCCTATCGTCCTTGCCGGAAGCTGAAATTGTTCCAGCGCAGCATTCACACTGTCCGCCAAATCCTCCAATGTATCTAATAATGTACCGTCCAAATCAAAAATCACCGTATCTATCATATCAACAACCATACCTTTTCCATAATGTCCTGACTGAAAAAACCTGTTCCTAATCAGGGTTTTTATCAGAAAAATTTTCTACTGTGCAGATTCTGACGCCAATCGTATAATTGTTTCAATTTCCGCTCCATTATCCGGCGCCGCCTCAACTGTTACGTGTTTTCTGTCAGCATAAACCCTGCCAATTTCACTGCCTTTTTCCGCTCTTTCAATCGTATAATATTCTAACGTCCGTGTATCTCTTTTCCAAACAATATAAATACGGTTCGCAAGTCCTTTTGCCATATTCTTTTCTGGCATATCGATTCTTGTAAGCTGCAGCGTATCCGTAATATTTAATGTCATGAATGAAAATGCTTCTTCCCCATAAGGCACTTGTATTTCCTTCGGATAAACAGATGCATACTTTGATAGCAGGAATTTTCCTTCCTCTTTCTGTAGCTGCTCTAAACCTTCCTGTTGTTTCTCATAAAGAAAAGCAGGCAGAAGTTCGTAAGCAATACGCCGGTGCGCTAATTGATGGAATTGCTGTTCTGTCAGCTTAACGACCTGTTTCTTTGGCTGTTTGCTTCTTTTTAGCGCCACTTCCAGAATCTGTTTTGACAAAACAATGGTCTGCGTAAAAGGATTCAGGATAATGGCCTCTACTTTATCTGCATTTTCCATCGCCATTGACACGCAGGTGAAAAATGGCAGCGCCATAATCGCCGGACTCTTCTTATCTTCTAAGATATGCTTGCCGGAAGAAAAAATTGGAAGCGCCTGTTCCCCGGTTTTTTTCCGCAGAAGACAGGGCGTAATTTTCGTATCCTTGGGCAGTTTGATACCTTTTCCTTCCTTTGCCATCTTCTTAGCATCATTTTCTAAATTCTCTGGCATCATCGTCGGCAAAAATACTACCGATTTTTCCAACTGCTCCATCAGCTTCGCAAAATTTTCCTTCGTCCTTTCTTTGACAAACGCCTCTGCGAGAGCTTCTAATTGACCATTATCTTTCATGCCGGTATCCTATCCTCCATTTTCTTATTTATCGATCTTGTTCTGGTTTCTTTCTCTTTTTGTCTGGAAGCTGCGCTAAAATGATAGCGACCATCATAAGCAGACAACCCATAAGTTCCCTTCTGCTCAGCGTTTCTCCTAAAATGACCCAGCCCGCCAGAACAGAAACCACCGACTCCATGCTCAGAATCAAAGACGCAACCGTCGGATTCATCCCTTCCTGCGCTACAATCTGCAGCGTATACGCTACCCCACAGGACATAACGCCCGCATAAAGAATCGGAAGCCACGCCGCCAGAATCTGCGTGATATCCGGCTTTTCAAATAAAAACATGCCAACCGCCGACAGGATTCCGCATACAAAAAACTGAATACACGCCATCTTTACCCCATCAACCTTGGGCGAAAAATAATCCACCACCATAATATGAAAGGAAAAAGTCACCGCACATACGAGCACTAACGCATCTCCTTTTTCTAACCGGAGCTCACTCTGCATACATAGCAGATAAAGCCCGCAGAGTGCAAAGAAAACACCGCACCAGACCTTAGCTCCTGCCCTACGATGTAAAAAAATGCCCAGTATCGGAACAATAATAATATATAACGCCGTGATAAAGCCCGCTTTTCCAACCGTCGTATACTGAATGCCGACCTGCTGGAAATTGCTGGCGACACAAAGTAAAATACCGCAGACGATACCGCCCATATAGAGAAGTTTCTTCTGCGAGGGTTCCTTTATAGTGTCCCTTTGCCCATTCTGCGCACTCCCTACATCTACTGCAGTCACCGCTCCTGCAGCTCTTTTTTTCTTCCAATAAGTCAGAAACGCGATACAGGGAATCAGCACAATACCGCCTAAAATACTGCGCACCGCATTAAAAGTAAACGGCTCCACATAGTCCATCCCTGCACTCTGCGCCACAAAAGCGACGCCCCAGATTAACGCCGTTAAAAAAAGCAGACACGACTGCCTTAGGATAAATTTGTTCATAAAACTCCTCGTATTCGTATTTCTTACACATCATTTGTCTATATTCTTCTGAAGATAAGTCTCATATTTTTCCGCCAGTTTTTCATAGCTGCAAAGCCCCATCTGATACCATTCACACTGATTGCAGGAAGTCTCAAATATCTCTTTTGTCAGCTTTTGCGCTACCTGCTGCAATAAATGGGAAACAGAATAGGCATGGTCTATTGTAAGCCCCAGCGCCTGCGCCAGCTTCGCATCTTTTGACACGACATGATTATCATCCAGGATACAACCCTTTCCCACCTGATTCGGACATACGGCGCAAATGGAATCCGGCTCTAAAACAAGCGTCACCTTCCGCTCCCCGTCTTCCTCGCAAGCAGCTTCCCATAGCCACTGCACCACTTTCTGCATATTCACGCAGAACTCTTCGCTATATCCTTCTCCAACAAACAAGGCGCTGCAGAATAGATGATGTACTCTTAACCGCATCATAGAAGCCCCGCCTTTATCAGACGCGCCCGGATAGATGCACCGACTACAAACCCCAGAATCACGGAAATAACATCTTTTACAAGATAGGGGGCGGATGCAATCAGAAAAGATTCCCCAAATCCCATTTTCATCACAATCATAAACTGTACAATGCCAAATACATGACAGATAAAAAGTCCAACACAACCACAGATAATTCCAAGCGCCTTATTTTTGCATAGAACGCCGATACCGCAAAGCAGCGCCAGTACGATAAATCCCCAGATAAAACCGCCCGTATAGTTCACCAACACCTGCACACCGCCAGAAAACCCGGCAAATACGGGAATCCCGATGGCGCCTAGTAAAATATACAACAACGTGCTTACTGTCCCTAATTTCCAGGACAAGACAACGCCGGTCAGCGCCACTGCAAAAGTCTGTAAAGTAACTGGCACTCCCGATGGCAGCGTGACGGATACCTGGGATAGAATCGCCAGAATCGCGGCAAACAATCCGGTCTGGACAATCGCTCCTGTCGTAAGTCTTCCTAATGGTTTCGTCAATTCATTCATCGTCTTTTAACTCCTTATACCTCTTATTTCAGACTGCATCGTCTGATCCCTTTTATCAGTATAATCAGAGTGTTTTCTATTGTCAACCAATTTTGAACTATGGTTAACAATAGGGGCTATGAACCGACTCCTACATTGGGTTTTCCATCATCGATTTTAACTGCTCTATCAATGCCATGTCCTGCGCGCTGATTTTCAGATTGGAATTCAGGCTCTGTCCGTCTGCTGTGGTGACGTTTATCTCAATAATGCTGCCTTCCTTGATCCCATTCTGATATACCGCTGCCATGAACTTCGGAAATTTGGGATGGTTCTGCTTAAATTGATTCCAGAGATTCATCATCTGAAACAAGGCTGCTGGATTTTGAAAATTCATATGCATCCTCCGTGCTGTGCTATCGTTTTTTTGTTTTATTCCTCATCTTCTTTCCTTGCAGGAACAACCGCTATCTGTAACTCCGCCAGTTGTTTCTCGTCCACGCCGCCCGGCGCCTGGGTCATCAGGCAGGAAGCATCTTTAATCTTAGGAAAAGCAATCACTTCCCGGATATTATCGGTACGGACAAGCAGCATGACGAAACGATCCAGTCCATAAGCAAGACCCGCGTGTGGCGGAACGCCATACTGGAATGCATTTAACAAAAAGCCAAACTGTTCCCATGCCTGCTCTTTCGTAAAACCGAGCACCTCAAACATTTTTTCCTGAATATCGTCCTGATGGATCCTCACGGAACCGCCGCCAAGCTCAACGCCGTTTAACACAATATCATAGGCTTTGGCACGGACGCGTCCCGGGTCAGAATCGATATACTGCCAGTCCTCTTCCATCGGCATCGTAAAAGGATGATGCATCGCCATAAACCTGTTTTCTTCCTCACTCCACTCCAAAAGCGGGAACTCCACTACCCATAAGAAATGGAATTTGCTTTCATCTATCAGTCCCAACTGTTTTCCAAGCTCCACGCGGAGCGCGCCCAGCACGCTGTATACAATCGGGTTTTTATCCGCTGCAAAGAGCAGTAAATCGCCTTTTTCCCCATTCATCGCCTGTACTAAGGCATCTAACTGCTCTGGCGTCATGAATTTTGCAAAAGAAGATTTGTAAGTTCCGTCTTCCTGAATGCAAAGATAAGCAAGCCCTTTTGCGCCATAGCCTTTGGCGAAATCCACCAGCGCGTCTATCTTTTTACGGGGCATCGCCGCCTGTCCTTTGACAGTTAATCCTCTGACAGAGCCGCCGTTTTCCAGTGCGGACGTAAAGACAGCAAAATCGCAATCCGCTACAACTTCCGATACATTGACAAGCTCCATCCCAAAACGAGTATCCGGCTTGTCCGTTCCATACCGCTCCATCGCTTCTTTCCAAGTCATTCTGGGAAGTGGCAGCTCCACCTCTAGACCGATCGCCTCCCGGCAGATATGCTGTATCAGCCTTTCATTCACTTCGATGACATCATCTACGTCCACAAACGACAATTCCATGTCCGCCTGAGTAAATTCCGGCTGTCTGTCGGCGCGCAAATCCTCGTCCCGGAAACATTTGGCAATCTGAAAATATCTGTCAAACCCAGAACACATCAAAAGCTGCTTATAAAGCTGCGGGGACTGGGGAAGTGCATAGAAATTCCCCGGATGCACCCGGCTTGGCACCAGATAGTCTCTCGCGCCTTCCGGCGTGGATTTACACAAAATAGGCGTCTCAATCTCATAAAAACCTTCTTTTGCCATGAAATCCCTCATCTCGGACACGATTTTGCTGCGAAGCATCAGTTTCTGCTGTAAATCGGGTCTTCTCAAATCCAGATAACGATATTTCAGACGGATTTCTTCTTTGGTCCGTGAATCTGATTCAATCGGGAACGGCGGCGTGTCGGATTCCGATAAAATCCTCACTTCCTTCGCACGGATTTCGATTTCACCGGTCGCTAAATTCTCATTGACGGCGCCGGAGCGTTTTTCTACTTTTCCAACCACTGCAATGACAAATTCACTGCGCATTTTTTCCGCCTTGGCAAAACTTTCCGCCCCGCAGTCGCCCTCTTCAAAAATAATCTGTAAGATACCGGAGCGGTCTCTTAAATCTACAAAAATAATGCCGCCTTTGTTTCTCTGTTTCTGCACCCATCCCATTACGGTCACTTCTTCGCCCACATTGGCAAGGGAAAGCTCCGTACAACGATGGGTTCTCTTCCATCCTTTCATGGACTCCGCCATTTTTCCATCCTCCTCAATATCATACGTTTCTTAACGGTTCTTTGTAAAATTCCTTAAACTCTTCATAACCCTGGGCAGTTAACTGCTCTTTCTGGAATTTCTTATTCTTATTCATGCGCGCTACCAGAATCTGGTTTCCGCTTTCCCGCTCATGCTGCGCCTGTCCCATCACATTACAAAGCATCTCTGTAGGCAGTCCTTTTTCTAACAGATATGCGACCTTTTTCCCCTGTTTCGGGACTTTGAAGCCGTTTTCTGTCAGTAACAGGATAATTCTCTCAAACCCGATGGAAAAACCACATGCCGGAACATCGTTTCCGGTAAATTTCCCCACCATTTTATCATATCTTCCGCCGCCTCCGCAGCTTCCTCCAAACTGGGGCATCGCGACCTCAAAAATCGTTCCTGTATAATAGGACATCCCTCTTACCAGCGTGGGGTCAAATTTTAACGTAAAGAAATCCCCTTTTGTGGCTTCTACACTGTCTATGATTTCACGAAAACTTTCTTTCACCCCTGTCGGCAGATCTTCCGACAAAATATCCATAAGATAAGCAATCGCATCTTCCGTTTCTTCCATTTTCTGAAAAAGACCAAGATATTTATCCGTCTGCTCCTTCGTATAACCTGCTTCTAACAGCTCTGCTTCCACACCCTCGACGCCTATTTTATCCATTTTATCCAGAATGATGAAAACCTTATCGTAATCCTCTTCGGAAAAACCGCTGTAACGCGCCATCGCTTTTAAAATCTGCCTGTCGTTAATCCGAATCTGAAAATCCCTAAAACCTAATTTCCCAAGCGTCGTCGTGGTGGCAAGAATCAACTCGATTTCCGCCAGATTGGAGGCTTCCCCCAGAATGTCAATATCACACTGCATAAACTGACGGTAACGTCCTCTCTGGGGTCTGTCCGCCCTCCATACATTTCCAATCTGCAGCGCCTTAAAAGGGGAAGGCAGCTCGTTTACATGATTGGAATAATACCGCACCAAAGGCACCGTCAAGTCATACCGAAGCCCGCCGTCTACCAAATCGTCCTCCGCTTTTGCGTCTGCAAGCCGCAGTTTCTCGCCCCTTTTTAAAATCTTGAAAATTAATTTTTCGTTTTCCCCGCCCGCCTTGCAGTTTAAATTCGCAAGATTTTCCACGCAGGGCGTCTCTATGGAAGTAAAACCAAACTGTCCATACGTTTCCTGAATGACCTTCATGACATAATCACGAATTTCCATCTCTTCCGGCAGAATATCTTTCATGCCGGTCATCGGTTTCTTACTTAACGCCATCTTTCTCTCCCATTCCTGTTAAAAATAAATTTCTTCTACTATATTATACTGTTCGCGCCGTCCAGTCAATATACGGCGTGATGGATTTTTCTATATGATTTTCTATGCCAGAAGCGCCACTTCGTACTCCCCTAAGCTGCCAGAAAACTCCTGCCCGCTTATCAGATTCATTCTGCCTTTCCACTCTGAAAGCGCAAGGTCTCCCGCTCCGGCATGGATAAGAAGCGTAATAACCTGGTCGGCTAACTGCCGTTTCATTACCAGCAGTCCCGTATCCTCTTGCGCATACTGCATTATGATAGTTCCTTTCGTCAATGCGGGGTAAGTATGCCGGATTTGGATGAGGGTCTTATAATAATGGAGCATTTCTTTATCCTGTCTGTTTTCATCCCAGAGCATTCCTCTTCTGCAATCCGGGTCGGGACCGCCGTTTAGCGCCACCTCGTCCCCATAATAAATCATCGGCATACCGGGCAGTAAGAGCTGCAGCGCCGCCGCTAGTTTCTGCTTCGCACGGTTCCCCTTTACGCTGTATAAAAACCGCGCCGTATCGTGACTGTCTATAAAATTCCATAGATAGCCTTCCAACGCACTGTGAAGGTTTCCTTTGAGAAAATGAAGCTTCTCGAAAAATGCCATCATATCTATCTCTTCCCGGACAAGCAAATCCGATACCGCATGATAGAACGGATAATTCATAACGCTGTCCCACTCGTCGCCTTCTAAGAAATCCCCGGCAAAATGCCAGATTTCCCCAACTAAGAGCACGTCTTTTTTAATCGCTTTCATCTTTCTTCTAAACCGTTTCCAGAAGACATGGCTTATCTCGTCCGCCACGTCTAAGCGCCAGCCGTCGATATCGCACTCTTTTATCCAGTAGGAAGCCACCCCAATAAAATAATCCGCCGTTTCCTGATTCTGCAGGTTCACCTTCGGCATACCGCCAAAATAGCTAAAGGTCTTAAAACTCGGTCTTTTTCCCCAATCCATGACAAGCGGAAAAGACTGGATATAATACCAGTCTAAATAGGCGGAGCGTTCTTTTTTCTCCATAATATCCCGAAAGGCGAAAAAACCCAGCCCCGTATGATTGAATACGCCGTCTAAAATCACATACATCCCCAGCCCATGCGCCTTGGCAACAAGCTCTTTTAAATCTTCTTTCGTGCCAAAGGAAGGGTCAATCGTATAATAATCGCTTATATTATACTTATGGCTGGAGTCAGAGGTAAAAATCGGCGTCATATAAAGAATATCCACGCCCAGATTTTTCAGATAATCCAATCGGTCTATAATGCCCCGCAAAGACCCCATAAGATCGGCTTCATGCCCGATCGGTGCCTGATACCATCTTTCCTCAGGGATTTCTTTATGGGTAGCAAAACGGGACGGAAAAATCTGGTAGATTACCTTATTTTCCGCCCAGGCAGGCAGCTCAAACAGCTCTTCTTCCCTCAGATTCTGCGGGCAGTCGAACATTCTTTCTTTATCCGTTATACATGTATCGTAGAAATTGTGATTGCCATAGAAAACCACTTTTCCCGACGCATCTTCTATTTCAAAGAAGTATCTGAGACAGACCATGTCAATGTCTATCACCCACTCATAATAATCGATGTAACTATCAGAATAAGCGGCTTGCATCGGATAGGTGCGCCTCGTATCCATACGTTCAATCGGCAGATACTTATCCTGTGTGTGCAGCACAACGCGCACGGCATCCTTTTTCTTAGTCTCCAGCCGGATTAGGAAACGTCCTTTTTCGAGGGCAAAACAATAGCGTTTGTCTGCGAAGTGTCTGATTGCTGCATATTCCATGTCGTTTCTCCTTTATACCTTCTACTTTACTTGCATGTATCCTTAATATATAGTATACATCTTGTGTCAAGGGATTGGGGGATGCTCGACATGGAAAAAATCAGTACAAAAACGACAGCCTTACTTATAAAATCACTACTATTGTTGCTCGGATTTTACGCTGCCCTCAATATTCTGTCCACCGTATACAATACGGATTACAGTGACAGTATAAAGATTGGAATCTATTAAATAGTAGACAACATAGTTATCAACAGGTACTTTATGCATTTGCATACTTTTCCACGGTTCCCAATCAACAATGGAATACCGCATTGGCATGGAATCAAGCGAACGGATTTCTTTTCGGATTCGATTTACTTGATTTAATGCAGTATCTGGCACCTGCAATTCAAAGGCGATATATGAATAAATCTTTCGTATATCATCCAATGCTTCTGGAGAATAAATCACCTGATAGTTATCATTCATATACCAAACTCCTTAGAAAGCTCCGCGTCAACCTCATCTGCAGTATAGGTTTTGCCTGACTTTAGGGAATCTATTCCTTTCATAAGTTCAGTATCTATTTCAGAATGACTCATGCTGCCGATAACTGTAGGTTTTGCAGATGGTAAATGTAAATCAAGAGGAAGTCCTCTTGTTAACACGATTTGACTATAAAGCATTTGAATAGCGCTTGATGGAGAAATACCAAGCTGACTCAAAATATTTTCAGCATTTTCTTTTAATCTGGTGTCTATTCTCGCATAAACAGCAGTCGTATTTGCCATAGATATCACACGTCGAGTAGACAGTCTCGACACTCCTTTCATTTTATTTCTAGCGTGAAAGGC
>JAMPFM010000057.1 GCA_023664455.1 Blautia sp. | reverse complement strand
TTCGTATGGTTTTTCGTACTTTTATTATATATGGTTATTATGTATCTGTCAAAATTTTTTATTCCGAAAATCATGAAAATTGAAAATACTATTTATAAATTTAAAATCCACAATAAATAAAGACCTTTCAAAGCAAAATCCCCTTGAAAAGCCTTCATTTTCAACCTTTGTGAGAGCTGCTGACGGGAATCGGACCCGTGACCTTTGCCTTTTGCAGCTTTCTTTCGTCCATCTCTTTTAAAAATTCTTTTGCACCCTCATTATAAAAAGCCATTTTTTCCTGTCGTGTCATATTTTTTGTAAGTTCGTAATGATACTCTCTGATTTTATGAATGTCATCAATCGTGAAGTCTGGACTAATATCGGGTTTCGCAACCATAATTAAACCTCGCTTTCCAACAATACAGAAGGGTTGCAAATTTCTATTGGTTTATATCCCTTTAAGTTGCTAATAGCTCTAACCCCTCTGATTGGTTTTGCAATAAATAAAGACCTTTCAAAGCAAAATCCCCTTGAAAAGCCTTCATTTTCAACCTTTGTGAGAGCTGCTGACGGGAATCGGACCCGTGACCTCCGCACTACCAATGCGACGCACTACCGACTGTGCTACAGCAGCTAACTGATAAGAAACAATCCCGCAAGGCGGAATCATTTACCGAAGTGTATTGTATCACAGGCTTCTTTACTTTGTCAAGACTATGCGTAAATTGCCTTTTTTAATTTGTTTTTGATGCGCTGCAGGGCATTATCCGTCGATTTTTCATCCCTGCCGAGCACTCTGGCAATCTGCGCATAGCGCATTCCCGTCAGGTAAAGATCCAGAACCTGTTTTTCAAAACTACTCAACTCTTTTTCAATAATTCTTTCCAGATGTGCGACGTTTTCCTTATCAATTAAAAGTTCTTCAGGACTCTGCTCCGATTTCAGCGCCAGCATATTGACAAGCGCCGCCTCTTCCTCGTTCTGCCCGGAGTTTTCCCTGGCGGTCGCATACAGGGAAATATATGTATTCAAAGGAATGTGTTTCTGCCGTCTGGACGCCTGCACCGCCGTATACATCTGTCTGGATATGCATAAATCGGCAAAGGTAAAAAAGCTTGCGTCCCTGCCACTGTCAAAATCGCGTACCGCCTTAAAAAGCCCTATCATGCCCTCCTGAATCAAATCATCATTGTCCGCTCCGAGAATGTACATGGACCTCGCCTTGCTTCTGACAAGATTTTTGTACTTATCCATGATAAAATCCATGATTCCACTTTCCCCGTCCCGCAGACGTATCATAAGCTCCTCGTCGCTATACTGCTGATAATCTTCTTTCATGCCGCTACCATGCCTCCCGCACTGTTTTACTTCCACGGAAATCAATTTTCAGTCAGCTCTTTCATATTGAATAGGTTCATACTGAGCTGGCAGGACAGATAGAAATCCCGCGAAGGTCCTTGAAAAACGCCGGTCCTTAGTGAAAAAGACGCAAAGCGGCTTTTGAACTTAGTACCGCTGCGATTTTTCACGGAGCGCAAGCGTGCCTTCAAGGGATTCTTATCTGTTCTGCCAGCTCAGTATGAACCTGCTCAATACCTAAATTGCTGACTGAAAATTGATTTCCGTGGTCTTACTCCCCACGATAATACTGCACAATCCGCGCTGCGAAATGCTCCGCAAGGATTTCGTATCCTTCATGGTTTCCATGCACGCCGTCCGGCATATAATTGGAAATAATATTGGCGTCATGGGAGTTTAAGAGATTCTCGTTATACAAATCAATCAGCTCAAACTGATATTCCTGCGCCAGCGCCCGTATCACACCCGCAAAGGCTCTCTGGGGCAGCAGATATTCCTGTTCTCCCATCAGGGAATCATGTAATATATTTGCCGGCGGCGTTGCAAAGAAAATAACCGCCTCTGGGTAATGTTCCCGCAGTCCGCGCATCAATTCATCCAAATCGCCGCAGAATGTATTGCGCGCCCGCTCATCCAGACTGCCGAACTCGGCATCCGACACGCAGAACCCATCGTTCGTACCACCCAGAACCAGAATAATATCCACATCGGCGGGAATGTTTTCATAACGGTCTACGAAAGCTTCTGACCAGTATCTTCCGATGGAAGAACCGCCGATTCCCAGATTATAAACTTCTTCAAAGCCAAGCAGTTCTTTTAACCTTGTGGGATAAGCGTATTGTTCATAATTCTCTTCCTTTTCCAGATTGGAAGCCGCCGTAATGCTGTCGCCAAGACATGCGACCTTTTTCTTTGAAAAATCATATTGATTGCGGGCGATAGTCTCTTTATCCCGCTGGTTGACTTCCTGCGTCTCTTCATAGGAAGACCTAAGCGCCTGCCGCTCTTCCAGCGTCATATAAATATCATTGCCGGATACGGTTCCATTTCCAGACACCGTCTCATTGCCGGACACACTGTCGTACCACGCCATGCCCTCATTCCCGGATACACTTCCGTACCATGTCATGCCGTTATTCCCAGAAACACTTCCATACCATGCCATACCTTCATTTCCGGATACACTGTCATACCATGCCATACTTTCATTCCCGGATACACTATCATACCATGTCATGCCTTCATTCCCGGACACACTGTCATACCATGCCATACTTTCATTCCCGAACACACCCTCATGCCATAACGCATTTTCATCCCCGGACATGCTTTTCTCCCGCGCTGCGTCTTCATTTTCCGATAAATTCCCGCGTCGCACCCGGTTTCTGCTCTCGGACATATTTCCATACTGCATCATACCCTCGTCTTCGTTTCCCGGCGCTTCCTCTTCTATCATTCCTTTTTCCAACGCCACGGTCTTATACCAGTCTTCTTCTGCGTCTTCGTCATAGAAAAAAGTCGCACTGTCAGAATCCATACCCATAACATCCCTATCCATAGAAACCGCATCCGACATGACCGCTATACTATCGCCTGACGCACTTTCCATTTCCTTACGATACTGTACTTCATTTGCTGCAGCTACGGCTTCGTCGATAAATAACTGTAAGACTTCCGTATCTTCCGCCATGCCCGCAATCTCGGATTCCAGCTCTACGACGCGCACCTGCACCATTTCGCCTCTTGCGGCTATTTCCTCTAGTCTATGTCGCTCCTCCTCTTCTGCGACCTTTTTCTCATAGTAACCGGAATAAACTTTCAACGCTGCTGCCGCCGCCAGAAACAGGGTCAATGCCAAAATCCCCTTTCCAACGCCGTCTCCTATTTTTTTCCTATTACTCATTTTCTTTCATGCCTTCTTTCTATCTACAGCAAACTGCACAAACGATTGCTAAAACTCTCTTTGACCCCATATAAGCTCAATCCATCCTCTGTCTCACAATCTCATAAGCCAGCACCCCTGCGGCTACGGAAGCATTCAGCGAATCGATATCCCCTTTCATGGGAATTGCAGCCGTTAAATCACATGCCTCTTTTACCAGTCTGCCCACACCTTCGCCCTCGCTGCCGATAACAAGCCCGATTGGCCCTTTTAAATCTAAACGGTACATGGGCGGGCCGTCCATATCGGCGCAGACGAACCACAGACCTTCCTTTTTCAATTCTTCTATCGTCCTCTTTAGATTCGTTACTTTCGCTACAGGCGTATAGTTTAAAGCCCCCGCAGACGCCTTTGCAACCACTGCGGTCAGACCGACGGCACGGTTTTTGGGGATGATGACGCCGTGTGCCCCAGCAAGATTCGCCGTGCGGATAATGGCGCCTAGGTTGTGGGGATCTTCGATATTATCCAGTAGGAAAAGAAAGGGCGGCTCCCCTTTTTGCTTCGCTTTCTCAAGCATATCCCCGATATCCGCATATTCATAGGCGGATGTCTGGGCGATGACCCCCTGATGTCTGCCGGTTTCGGAAATCTGGTCCAGACGTTCCCTTGTTACATATTTAACAATGCAGTCCTGCTTCTTCGCCTCCCGCTTAATCGTCATAATCGGTCCGTCCTGGCAGTTATCCAGTAGGAAAAGTTTATCGATTGTCTTTCCGGCGCGAAACGCTTCAATCACTGCATTTCGTCCCTCAATCATTGATTCCGTATATCCCATGTTCTTTTATATCTCCCATCCCATTTTGGTAAGCGCGCTATGTATCAGCGCAAGCAGCCTGTCCGTCCTGCCAAGCAGATACAGATATCCAAAGAGCGCCTCTAAGCCAGTCGCCTGGTGATAATCCGCTATGGAAGCGTTTTTGGCAGTAGTATAGGGCTTGGCATTCCTGCCGCGATGATAGACTGCCGCTTCTTCCGGCGTCAGCTCTTCTTCTAACAGCGCAATCATCTGCGCCTGGGTCTTCGCATTGACGTAACGGATAACCGTTTTATGCAGCTTGGCCGCCGACCGGTTAGCCCGCTCTACCACTACTGTGCGGATAATCAAGTCATAAATTGCATCCCCGATATAAGCAAGGGTAAGAGGCGAATATGTCCTGATATCCACCTCTTTACAGTCAAACTCTTCTTTAATCGCTTCCAGAATCCCTATACTCTTTTCCATTTCACGCCCTCGCGGGTATCCTCTAACACGATACCCTGCTTTAACAGGATATCCCGCAGTTCGTCCGCTCTTGCAAAGTTTTTCGCCTTCCTGGCATCCTGTCTTTCCTGAATCAGTTTCTCGATTTCACTATCCAGAATTTCCGTTTCCTTTTCCACGATCAGCCCACAGATATCGGATAACAGCAGAATTTCGTCTTTCAACTCTTTTAGAAATTCCCCGCTGCTTTGCTCCGTCGCCTGGGTGTTCGTATATTTCACCAACTCAAAAATAGCCGAAATGGCGTCCGCCGTATTGAAATCATCATCCATCGCGTCCTCAAACTGCCTGATAAAGCCTTTTGCCTCTTTTAGTTTGTCGGCTTCCTGCTGGGAAAGCGTATCCGCCCCATCCTGCCTCTTCTGCGCCTTATCCATTAAAAAGTTCAGATTGGAAACGCAGTTGATGATTCTATCATAGCCGTTTTTTGCCGCTTCCATCAGCTCTGCGCTGAAATTAAGCGGGCTTCTGTAATGGGCGGACAGCATAAAAAAGCGCAGTATTTGTAAATCGTATTTCTCACTGATATCCCGCACCGTAAAGAAATTGCCCGCGGATTTGGACATCTTCTTATTATCGATATTTAAGAATCCATTGTGCATCCAATAGCGTGCAAAAGTCTTCCCATTCGCCGCCTCGGACTGGGCAATCTCATTTTCATGATGGGGAAAAATTAGGTCTTCGCCACCCGCATGAATGTCGATTTCCTCCCCTAAGTATCTCTTACTCATGACAGAGCACTCGATATGCCAGCCCGGTCTGCCCTGGCACCACGGCGCCTCCCAATAGGGTTCGCCCTCTTTTTTGGGCTTCCAGAGCACGAAATCCAGCGGGTCTTGTTTCTGGTCTTCCCCGGATACCAACAAAGAACGGTTTCCCCCCTGCAAATCTTCCAGATTTTTATGGGAAAGCTTACCGTATTCCTTAAAACTTCTCGTCTTAAAGTACACTGTCCCATCCGGCGCCACATAGGCATTTCCTTTTTCTAACAGGACGTTTATCATATCCAGCATACCATCTATTTCTTCCGTAGCCTTCGGATGAACGGTGGCTTCCTTTACATTTAACGCCTGCATGTCTTTCTTACACTCTTCAATATAACGCTCGGAAATAACGGAAGCGTCCACGCCTTCTTCATTCGCCTTCTTGATGATTTTGTCGTCCACATCCGTAAAATTGGATACATACTTCACTTCATACCCGCGGTATTCCATATAGCGTCTGACCGTATCAAAAACAATCATCGGTCTTGCGTTTCCAATATGAATCAGATTATAAACGGTGGGACCGCATACATACATGCTGACTTTTCCCGGCTCAATCGGTGTAAATTCTTCTTTTTTCCTGGATAATGTATTATAGATTTTCAAGTGATTTCCCCCTGTCTGTTTTTTAACCTGCGTACTTCCCGTTCCAAATCTAAGAGACGGTTCGTCAGTTCCTCATTTTCATGCTGCAAAACTGCCAAATCTTCCATCACCGGGTCGGGCAGGTGCACATGGTCCATTTCTTCCTGCGGTAAGGATACTTTTCCCCTTTTTACGACGCGTCCCGGAACGCCCACAACCGTAGAACCCGGCGGCACTTCTTTTAAAACGACGCTTCCTGCTCCTATCTTGCTGTTATCCCCGATGGTAAAAGAACCCAGTATTTTCGCTCCGGTACTAATCATGACATTGTTGCCGATGGTAGGATGCCTTTTCCCATGTTCCTTTCCCGTTCCGCCTAACGTAACGCCCTGATAGAGCGTAACATTATCGCCGATAACCGTGGTTTCCCCGATAATCACGCCGTTTCCGTGGTCGATGAAAAACCCTTTTCCAATCTGTGCGCCGGGATGAATCTCAATCCCCGTCTTGCGCGCCCCTTTCTGGGAAACCCATCTGGCGAGAAAATAATGCTTTTTCAAATACAGCTTATGGGCAAGACGATAGTATAACATGACCTTGAAGCTGGGATACAGAAAAACTTCCATGTCGGAATGTATCGCCGGGTCACGCTCTTTTATGACCTTTATCTCTTCCCGTATACGGCTGATAAGTCCCATTAATTCCTCATGCTCCTTTGCTCAATTTGCCAAATCCCATATCCCAAAGCGCCATCCCTTCCGCGCTCCTTCCTGTGTCAAGAAAAGCGGATAACCTGTCTCTCCTTATCCCAGAGACGAAATTATCCGCGGTCATACACTATTTAAGGATGATAGTTCTTCCGTTTTGGAATGCAGGATAATATATCCTTTTATACCAGAATATGCAACATCCTTGTTTTTGTCAAGCGTTATCTTCCGTGGACGCCTACACTTACAAATCCGCCCCCAGGTAATTTTCCCATTTCTGAAGAATCGTCTCACAGCCGTCCACATCAAATTCTTCCACTGCTTCCTTCAATCCTTCAAACAGCTCTTTCTGGTCTTTTTTATAAGCATATTGATCCATTTCCTGCACAATTTCTTCTATTTCGTCCATATCCAAATCTTCCAGCGCAATCCGCATCTGCGTAAAATATTTCAGCAGATCAGGAACGGTGATTTCTTCTTTCTCACTCTCTTCCTCTGATTCTTCCTCGAAGAAAGGCTTCAAAACATCCACATATTCCAGATACTGCGCTATCATTTCATCCGTATTTTTTCGGATAAAAGTTAAATCTCTTGCATTTCCCGCTTTTTCCAAGGCTGCTGCCTTGTCGGATAGGGAAATGGCTCCGACCTGTTTGGAAGAGCTTTTCAGGGCATGGACTTCTATCGTATAGCCGGTCCAGTCTTCCTCTTCTTCCAGCGACTTTATCAGCTTTGCCTTCTTGCCGATGCTGCGGTAATAAGTTTTTAAAACCGTCCAGAACAACTCTTCGTTCCCCAGAAACTTCAAGGCAAAGGTCACGTCCAGATCGCCGACTTCGATGCTCTTGACATTCTCTGCCTTCGGAGCGCCGCTCTGGGTCATATATACCTTCTGAATCTTCTCAATGGGCAGCCACTGTCTTACCTTGGACACTAAGATGCGCAGCTCGATGGGTTTCGCCACAAAGTCATTCATGCCTTCCTGACAGAATTGCTCCTTCGTACCTTCCACCGCATTCGCAGTCAATGCGATAATCGGCACGTCGTTATATTCTGGATGGAGCCTTCTAATGATACGGGTCGTTTCCACACCGTCTATTTCCGGCATCATATGATCCATAAAAATAAGGTCGTAATGATATCTGCTAATCTTATCAATCGCTTCCATACCGCTTGTCGCCGTATCAACCTGCATTTTCAGAGGCTCAAGCAGCCCCTCCGCCACCGTCAGATTGACCGCATTGTCATCGACAATCAGGATATTCGCTTCTGGTGCGATAAATTCAAACTCGCTCATCTCGGCGCCGTTTGTATCCATATGCGGGTCTTCGCCGTTTAAAATAATCGCAATATTTAAAATAGACAACGGCTTCTTCATGACGAGAAGATTAGGAATATCATCATATTTCACCGTATCAAAAAAGTCTATCAATAATACAGCCGTCAAATCCGGGTGGTCTTTCACATAATCTTCCAGTGTCGCGGAGAAAATGGACTGCTCCACAAAAAGGAATTTCTTTTTATTCCCATAATTCACCGCAAACTCCGCCTCAGAGTCCAAATCCTTCCATTCTACGCCAAGTCTTTCCACATCCTGGAAGAACCGTTCTTTTACATACGGATTGGAAATCAGGCCGGTCACTAAAATATCCTCCGGGTTTTTTACACCGATGGATGGCGTATCGTCTATGATTTTCTGGGGAAGCACAAAGGAAAACTTACTTCCTTTCTCATATTCGCTTTCCACCCAGATATTGCCGTCCATCAATGCCAATAGCTGTTTGGATATGGCAAGACCAAGCCCCGTCCCTTCTATGTTGCGGTTCCGTTTGCTGTTGACCTGCTGGAAAGACTGGAACAGCTTATCTAAATCTTCTTTCTTAATGCCGATACCGGTATCTTCGATGGATACCTGCAGCTCAATTTCATCGGGCGCGGCATTCATATAATCCATTTTCAGAAGAATCCGTCCCCTGGATGTAAATTTCGCCGCGTTGTTCGCTATATTTAAAAGAATCTGCTTGATTCTGATATTATCGCCCAACAGCTTACTAGGCAGATTCGGCGAAATATCCAGAATCAATTCCACCTCTTTGCCTTTTAACCTCGTCATGACGATATTCGTGACATCATTCACAACAGACATCGGTTCATAATCCACCACGTTGATATCCATTTTACCGGATTCTATCTTGGAAAAATCCAAAATATCATTGATAATCGTCAGCAGGGATTTCCCCGCATCTTTAATCTGATTAATATAATTTCTCGCCGTAGACGGCAGCTCTTCCCTAAGCGCCATCTCCGCCATTCCAATGACCGCGTTCATGGGCGTCCTGATTTCATGGCTCATATTGGCGAGAAAATCTGATTTCATATTGGAAGTTTTCTCTAAATCCACCTTCGCCTGATATACAAGATATTTATTATAAGCAATATCCGAAAGTACCTCCGCAATCATGGATAGAGACTGCGCCGCATTGTCAACCACTTCCTGGTCCAGAATTTTAACTTTCTCTATGGCTGCCAGATATTGATTAGGGTCTACGCCGATTTCCTTGGCAATCCTTTTTATTTCTTCGGGATCGGGTTTCTTCGTCAAAACCTGTCCGCCGATAAAACACCCCACCATTTTCCCATTTGCCATAATCGGCGCTGCGAAATCTGTCAGCCCCGCATGGCAGGTGTATGTGGTTGGTCTCCCGTTTTTGATGGCAAGATCTGCGCCAGACTTATCGCAGGCGGCGCAGCGCATACAGCCCACCGGAGAATTTCTCGTATATTTCATACAGAAATCGGAAAAATTGGAACCGTCGGTCACAGGTATGCCGTTGGTATCCGTTGTAAGAGCCGCAATGCCGCTCATACGGGCAAAAGCATCTTGTATTCTCTGCAAAATATTTCTATCAATCAAATCGGTCAAATACATTTCATAGTCCATATGCAGCCTTCTTTCCTCATCATCTGTCTGCCATCCCTGAAATCTGCCTGATACTTAATGATTCATCACCGATGCAATCGTATCTAACAGTTTATCTCTATCGATAGGCTTCAATAAATAGCTCTGTGGTTTCAACACGAGCGCTTCCCGGATTTTCTCACGTTCTGACACACCTGTCAGAAAAACAACTGGTATATCCTTTAAAGAATCTACCGCCCTTATCTTTTCCAAGACGGCCGGTCCATTTTCTTCGGGCATTTCAAAATCCAGTAAAATAAGATCGGTCTTCTTGCGCTCCAAAAATTTCAGTGCAATTTTACCGCTGACCGCCGTCGCCACATCATAATTATCATGAAGCTGCTCCTTGAGCATCTTTAACATCATCGGGCTGTCGTCCACCACCAAGATATGTTTCCGCTCCTCCGGTTCCAGAGCCTGTTCCGGGGCGGGCTGCCCTGGAGCTGCTGCTGTCGGAGTCCCGGACGCTGCTGGAACCTTTGCAGCCGCCGCCTGAGTCGTCCCGGACGACGCCGGAGTCTTCGCCGCTGCGGGCGCAGGCGCCGTAAGCGCATCTTCCAGCAGGGACAGTTTTTCTTTCAACAAAGAAATATCCGCCGCGTCATTTTCCCTGGAAGCCACAAGACTATCCACATCTTCTTTTTCCGGTTCTTTTCTATATGCCGCTACATAGTCTTTGCGCTCATCTAAGAAAGCCCATATTTTTTCCCGGATCGAAATCGCTGTAAAAGGTTTTACAATCGTCATATTTGCCACATTTACGGCTACTTTCTCAAATTCGTCGCAGTCCTCTTTCGAGCCGATTAAGATAAAAGGAACCCTTGACTGCGCCAGTGCATGTTTAATCGTACTCATCTGTCTGAGAACATCCTGCGATTCATTATAGATACAATATATGAAGGCGTCCGGGCTAAAATACTTGAGATGCCTTACAACGTCTCCAAAACGTATTGACGTCGATACAACTTCAAAACAATCATCCATTTGAATAAAAAAGTCGTCAATAATGGGATTATTTTTCCCCGACACCAAGACTCTGAACTTCATTACGGTAATACCTCCCCTTTCTACTTCTTATCAAAAAATATTAGCATATCTGACCGTTTTTGGCAAGAATACAGACTGCCGTCTCTGAAAAACAGCCGCCGATAAGCCCTTCGCCGGATTTATGTCCGTCCTATTTGACATCCGCTGCATCCTGCGCAGTCTTTCTGCCATGCCACATCTTTATCGTAAAGCTCCGCCGGACTTGTGAGCATACAGACTGCCTGGGCGGCAATTCCTTCCCCGCTTCCAGTAAAACCAAGCCCTTCCTCTGTCGTCGCCTTGACATTTACCTGCGAGACTTCTATATGCAGTGCGTCCGCAATATTCTTCCGCATGTCCTCGATATAGGGACGCAGTTTCGGCTGCTGTGCAATCACGGTCGCATCGATATTTTCAATCAGAAAAAGCTGCTGTTCCAGCAATTCCCCCACATGTTCCAGCAGCTTCATGGAAGAAATATCCTTATACGCCAGATCCGTATCAGGAAAATGCTTTCCGATATCCCCCAGGGCTGCGGCCCCTAAGAGTGCGTCCATGATGGCATGTAGCAGCACATCCGCATCCGAATGCCCAAGCAGCCCTTTTTCGTATGGTATTTCCACGCCGCCAAGGATAAGTTTCCTATCCTGTGTCAGACGATGCACATCATATCCTGTTCCGATTCTCATGCTTCCAACAGCCCCCTATCCCTTACAAGCTGGATAATCAGCTTCGCGGCATAATCTTCCCCCAATGCTTTCGTATTGATGGATATGTCATATTCCGCCGGGTCCAACCAGTGATGTCCGGTAAAATATTTGTAATAGTTCGCCCGGTACTTATTGGTTTTGATAATTAATTCTTCCGCCTCGCCCTTCGACTTCTGCAGACGCTCCATGATATTGGACACGCACAAATCCATAGGCGCATGGATATCGATTTTTACCACGTTTTTAAAATCGCGCAGCACATGATTCGCCGCTTTTCCGATAATCACGCAGGGTTCTTTGTCTTCTGCGGCCAAATCCTTAATGACCTGCGCCTGAAAATTGAAATAATTCTCGTCAGAAAGATAACGCTTGTCATTGACCTGATAAACCCTGCCTTCATACGCGCCTTTGGAAGCATTGATAGCGATAGCATTCTTCCTTATCTTTTCATTCGCCTCGAAAAAGTACCGCTCATTGATTCCACTTAAATCCGCAGCCATCTGAAGAATTTCAATGTCATAATATGCAATTCCCAATTCTTCGGAAACCTTTCTCGCAATATGACTGCCGCCGCTGCCAAATCCCCTTGAAATCGTAATCACATAATTTTTCATACCGACGCCCCCTTCTCTTTATGACTTATAATATAGTCAAGCAGCTTATCCGCTACTTCATCTTTGCCCATCAACGGAAGTTGTATGCACTCTTTTTTCGATAAAAGCGTCACCACATTGGTATCGGTTCCAAACCCCGCTCCCGCCTGTTTTAAACTGTTTGCCACGATAAGATCCAGATTCTTTTTCTCTAACTTCTTACGGGAATTTTCCAGCATGTTTTCCGTTTCCATGGAAAAGCCGCATAAAAACTGTTTTTCCCGCTTATGGGCGCCCAGAAAAGCCAGAATGTCTTCCGTGCGCTCCAATTCTATCCATAAATCATCCTCTTTTTTCTTCATTTTTTCATCGGCAGCATATTTGGGACGATAATCCGCCACTGCGGCTGCCTTAATGATGATATCCTGCTTTCCTGCACATTCTTTGACTGCTGCCGCCATATCCGCCGCCGAGACGACTTCTATCCCCTGTACGCCAGACGGTATGGGAATGTCCGTTTTACCGGTAATGAGCGTTACTTCCGCCCCCCTAAACATTGCCGCCCTCGCGATGGCATATCCCATCTTGCCGGTGGAATGGTTGCTGATATAGCGCACCGGGTCTATCTTTTCCCTTGTGGGTCCCGCAGTCACCAATACTTTCATGCCTTCCATGTCTTTTGGATGCAGCGTCCGCAGGATAACTTCTAACAGCGCCTCCGGCTCCGGCATTTTCCCCTCTCCCGTATCGCCACAGGCAAGATATCCTTTCGCGGGGGCAATGACTTCCATGCCGTAATCCGCCAGAAGTTTCAGATTATCCTGCACAATCGGATTCCGATACATCCGGGTATTCATCGCGGGAGCAAAAATCTTGGGACATTCGCAGGCAAGCAGCGTCGTCGTCAGCATGTCGTCCGCGATTCCATGCGCCGCCTTGGCAATCACATTGGCAGAAGCCGGAGCAACCAGAACTACGTCCGCCAGCTTGGCAAGCGCGACATGCTCCACGCTGTACTGAAAATTCCTGTCAAAAGTATCCACCAGACACTTGTTGCCAGTCAGGGTCTCAAACGTCATGGGGGTGATAAACTGCGTGGCATTCTGCGTCATTATGACAGTAATGTCAGCTTTTTGCTTTTTTAGCATACTGGCAAGGGAAGCGATCTTATATGCCGCAATACTACCCGTTACGCCAAGTACGATATGTTTTCCCTGCAACATTCCTTATCCTCCCGCTTGCTTATCTTCCCACTTCCTTATCCATCCTGTATTACTCTACATTTTTATGATAAATAATAGAAAGTCCTTTCAACGTCAGTTCGTTATCATAGACAATCTTTTTCTTACAATAGGGCACGATGCTTCCTGAAAGTCCGCCCGTTGCAACGATATTCGTTTCATATCCAAGGTCTTCCCAGATACGCTCTATCATGCCGTCCATACACGCCGCCTGCCCCATTACGATACCGCTTTTCATACAGTCGATGGTATTTTTACCAATCAGCTTCTTCGGCGCTTCCAGACTGATTCTAGGCAGCTGGGAGGTGCGGTTGACGAGGGATTCCAAAGATACCCGGATTCCCGGCAGAATCATGCCGCCGATATAATTTTTCTTCTCATCCACGACGCTGATTGTCGTCGCCGTGCCCATGTCGATTAAGATAATGGGCGCGCCATAATATTTCAGTCCGGCCACTGCATTGACCACCAGATCAGACCCCAGCTGTCCCGGATTATCCATCAGGATATTCAGCCCGGTCCTGACGCCCGGTCCCACCAATAGCGGCGTGATGTGCAACAACTTATGGACAGCCGCTTTTATGACATTGTTAAGAGGCGGCACTACGGAAGCGATGATACAGCCTGTAATACCCTGCATCTCAATATCATACAGCTCCAGAAGCGTCTTAAACTCCACCACATATTCCAATTCCGTCTTGGAAATATCCGTCGATACTCTCTCTACGAAATAAATCTTTTCCTGCTCGATACAGCCGATAACAATATTGGTATTGCCGATATCTACCGCTAAAATCATCCTTCCCGCCTCCTGTCAGAATTTTCTTAACGACTCACTTCTCTTTTCGCGCCACGGATTAGGGCGATATCAGAAGACGTTTTTTCTCCCATAATGGGTTTCACCTGCATAAGCGCCAATCCTACGCCCGCTACAATAATTGCCGCAACTACCGCTTCCACGATGCCATTAAAACTGATAACTCCCATAATCGTATCAAATACGGCTTCTCCGGCGATGCCCAGCGCCCGCGCATAGGCGTCCTTATATAAGATAAAAATACCACTCATTACAAACAGCGTATTGGTAAACGCTCCGGCAAGACCGGCATAAGCAAGCGCAATATTCGCCGTTGCCTTCTTTTGCCCAATCACTGTTAACAGGACAAATAAAACCACGCCCGCCACAGCCCCGATAACGGCTCCCACGGTCACAGCGCTATCTCCCATGCGCTCCTGTAATAAACGACTGCATAACATACCCAGGGATACTGCCAGAATGACAGATGCCGCAAGATTCACCACAACACGCGCAGCTTTCTGTTCGCTTTTTAATACCCTGCGAATCAGAAGATAAACATAATAAGGCACAATGCCGACTAAGATTCTCGGTATGAAGCAGATATAAAGGCTCTTAAAAATACCGGAAACCCCGACAAAACTGGCGGCAAGCACCGGCGAAAATACAAACGCCGAAGGAGTAACCGCATTAAAGGTGTTGTTGATAAAACTTGTCAGTCCGAATGTGAATCCCAAGAATGCACCTTTCTTTGGTCCAAGAAATAGCGCTCCAAGGATAACCGGGATATGGATAATCGTTGCATTGATTACAACTAACGGGATATATCCCAGCGGTGTGAATGCCATTATGATAATAATGGCGGTGAAAAGTGCCGTCAGCACAAGTTCATAGGTCTTTTCATTTTTCATGGTACATTTCCTCCTGTTATTATTCTCTTATCTGAGATACAATACAGTATTATTATACCATTACGCTTTTTTTTTGACAATAGGGGGGCTTGGGGTTCATGGAAAAATGCATACCATCAACCGCCAAGATACGCCCGCTTCACCGCATCATTGTGCAGCAGTTCCTCGCCGGTTCCGCTCGTCACAATCCGCCCGGTTTCCAGCACATAACTTCTGTCCGCTATGGAAAGCGCCATCTGCGCATTCTGCTCTACCAGAAGAATCGTCGTTCCCGCCTTGTTCAGCTCTTCGATAATCTGGAAAATTTTTTCCACCAGAATCGGCGCAAGCCCCATAGAAGGTTCATCCAGCATCATCAGTCTGGGCTTGGACATCAGCGCCCGTCCCATCGCCAGCATCTGCTGTTCCCCGCCGGACAAGGTGCCCGCCACCTGTTTATAACGCTCTTTCAGACGCGGAAACCTATCATAAACGCTTGTAATCAAATCCGCAACTTCCGCGCCAGAGCGGGTATACGCTCCCATTTCCAGATTTTCCTGGACGGAAAGCTGTAAGAAAATACGTCTTCCTTCCGGGCAGAGCGCCATGCCCCTGCCGACAATTTTATGCGCCGGAACGCCCAAAAGGGAGCTGCCCTCAAACTCGATGCTGCCACTGGCAGGTTTTAAAAGTCCCGCCACCGTATTTAATGTCGTGGATTTTCCCGCGCCGTTTGCCCCGATTAGCGTAACGATTTCGCCTTCATTCACTTCAAAAGAGATTCCCTTGATGGCATGAATGTTTCCGTAAAAAACATTGATATCTTCCACTTTCAACATGCTCATGGCTTAACCTCCTTCTTTTTTCCCAGATAGGCCTCGATAACCTGCGGGTTTTTCTGTATCTGCGCCGGATTTCCCTTGGCAATGATTTTGCCAAAATTCAGTACCACGATATTCTCACAGATTTCCATGACCAGACTCATATCATGCTCGATTAAGAGGATTGCAATCTGAAATTTATCCCGGATGCTGCGGATATTTTCCATCAATTCCGCGGTCTCGGAAGGGTTCATCCCCGCCGCCGGCTCGTCTAGAAGCAGCAGTTTCGGCTCCGTCGCCAGCGCACGCACGATTTCTAACCTTCTCTGTGCGCCGTAAGGAAGGGAACCCGCCGTCACGCCCGCCATATCCTGCATATCAAAAATAGACAGAAGCTCCAGCGCCTGATGATGGATTCTCTTTTCCTCGCTCCAATAGCTGGGAAGTCTGAAAATACCGCTCCACATCCCATATTTTGTATGGTTATGTAAACCAATTTTTACATTGTCTTCCACACTCAGCTTTTCAAACAACCGGATATTCTGGAAAGTCCTGGCAATCCCTGCACGGTTGACCTGTATCGTATTCATGCTGTTGATATCCTTACCGTCTAAAAGGATTCTTCCTCTTGCCGGCTGATATACTTTGGTCAGCATATTAAAAACCGTCGTCTTTCCTGCGCCGTTTGGTCCGATTAACCCTGCGATTTCCGTTTCTCCAATCGTTATATTGAAATCATCAACAGCCGTCAGACCGCCAAAATCTATTCCCAGATGGGCAACTTCCAGAACCGGACGTCCCGCTTTTTCTTTTTCACTCATTTGTCTGCCTCCTGTGTCTGAGTTTTCCGGCAATCCCGGCGCTAATCCTGCCAATTACCTCTCTCGCCTTCCGGTTATTGGTCAGAATCATGACAAGAATCAACACGATTGCATAGACTAACATCCGGTAATCCTGCAGCTGTCGCAGCATCTCAGGCAGTACTGTCAGAAGCGCCGCCGCAATGATAGAGCCGCGAAGGTTCCCGATTCCGCCGAGTACCACAAATACCAGAATGAGAATAGAGGTATTGAAATCAAACTTCTTAGGTACCACGGTCGAATAATTCAACGCATACAGCGCGCCCGCCGCACCCGCCATCGCGGCGGAAAGCACGAACGCCATCATTTTATATTTCATGATATTTACACCGCAGGACTGTGCCGCAATCCGATTGTCCCGGATTGCCTTAATCGCACGCCCGGCACGGCTGTTTACCAGATTCTGTATCATAAAAAGTACAACCAGCACAAGAATAATCGCGCTTGCAAAAGTAGAAATCTTCTGGATTCCCAATGCACCCATAGGACCGTTGATAATCGTAATCCCATCCGCCTCAAGCCCTAAAGATACCGCATCTTTCATGCTAAGATGCAGACCGTGCCCATCTACGCCGATATAGAGACAGTTCAGCACGTTCTTGATAATCTCGCCAAAGGCAAGGGTCACAATCGCCAGGTAATCCCCTTGCAGCCGCAGTACCGGAATCCCGATAATCGTACCTGCCAACGCCGCTATCAAGGCTGCTGCCACGATAGCAAGAAACAGACGAAGCGGGGACAATGTCACTGTATTTTGCAGACAGGTGGATACTACCACACCGCTGAATGCGCCTACGCTCATAAATCCTGCGTGTCCCAAACTCAACTCGCCGGACATTCCCACTACCAGGTTCAGGGCCAGCGCCATAATCACATAAGTACATATCGGAATCAACTGTCCTGAAAAAGAGCTGCTCAGTTTCCCCATAGAAAGCAGACTCTGGAAAATCACAAAAAAGACCAGCACAATGCCGTAATTGATATAACTGTTGCGCGCACTTTTGGATAATTTTTTCATATGACTTCGCACCTACACTTTCTCGCTGATTTTCTTGCCAAGCAGACCCGTCGGTTTTACAAGCAGAATCAGAATCAGCACGGAAAATACAATCGCATCGGACAACTGTGTAGAAATATACGCTTTACCAAATATCTCAATAATACCAAGCAAAATACCGCCAATCATCGCGCCAGGAATCGAACCGATACCGCCGAATACCGCAGCGGTAAACGCTTTGATACCGGGCATCGCGCCTGTCGTCGGCATCAGCGTAGGATACGCTGAACAAAGCAGTACGCCTGCAATCGCCGCAAGCCCGGAACCGATGGCAAAGGTCAGGGAAATCGTAGCGTCCACATTGATGCCCATTAGCTGCGCCGCCTCTTTATCCTCCGACACTGCACGCATCGCCTTTCCCAGCTTGGTTTTATTCGTAAATAAGGTTAACACCAGCATAATGACGATACACGCCACAATCGTGACCAGCGCCACGGCGGAAATCTGCAAATCCCCGATGACCAACGGCTGAAGCGGCACCATGTTCGGATACGCTTTCGGATTGGACGTCCAGATTAACAGCGCCACATTCTGTAAAAAGTAGGAAACGCCGATTGCCGTAATCAAAACAGCCAGAGATGTAGCGCTTCTAAGCGGTTTATAGGCAAGCCGCTCTATCACAATGCCAAGGACGGTGCAGACAAACACCGACAGCAGAACGGACGGAATAATCGGCAGCCCCAGATAACTTGTGGCGCAGAATGAAATATAACCGCCTATCATAATGACGTCGCCATGAGCAAAATTCAACATTTTGGCAATTCCGTAAACCATAGTATACCCCAGCGCGATAATCGCATACACGCTGCCAAGGCTGATACCGTTAATCAGATAGTTTAACATACGACTCCTCCCTATTGCCGGTCATCCGCTTCCTACCGGCTGCCAATCCAATAAAAATCAACGTTTTCCTGGTTTTTCGTTATTCATGACAATAGAAGGCACGCCGCGCGGACTTTCCATTGTCATGAATAACGAAAGGAGCTGCGCCATCAGACGACAGCCCCTTCCTTTTTCATCCATTAAGAGCTTACAGACCTACATATACTCCATTTTCAATCACAACAGCCTTAGGCGCTTTGTTAACCTCGCCCGTAGCAGTCCATGTCATGCCTTCCCCTGTGATTCCATCTACAGAGAAGGATGAATCTGCAAATACAGAAACAAGGATTTCGCACAATTCAGAATAGCTTACGCCGTCTACATTAAAGCCGCCGTTCTTATCCGCATAGTAGGATAACGCCGCATAAATCGCATATGCGCAGTCATAACCGTCTGCTGCAAACTGAGAAGGCACTTCGCTGTGTGCATCCTGATATTTCTTTACGAAAGAAACGGTTGCATCGTCCTGTGCGTCCGCAGAGAACGGAGTCAGCAGCATAACGCCTTCCGCTAAGGAAGTATCAAAACCTTCTAAGGAAAGGATACCGTCCATACCGTCTACCCCGAAGAATGTTACGGAATAGTTAGAGGACGCCGCCTGCTGCATAATCAAAGAAGCCGGCGTATAATAAATCGGCAAAAATACCAAATCCGCGCCTGCATTCTGCGCTTCTGTCAACTGTACGGAAAAGTCGTTCGCCGTATCGTCCGTAAAAGTCGTTACCGATACGATTTCCATTCCCAGCCCGTCCGCAGCGCTCTGGAACGTCTGATAGATTCCTGTGGAATAGGCATCGGAGTTGTTATAAATAACTGCAATTTTTTCCGCTAAGTTATGGTCAAAAATGTACTGTGCAGAAGCGGAACCCTGGTTCGGGTCAGCAAAGCAAAGCTGGAATACATTGTCTTTCCCTTCCGTAACAGATGTTGCGGAAGCAGACGGGGTCAGCATAAACATGCGATCCGCATATGCCTCGGAAGCTACCGCCACGCAAGGCGTCGTCGTAACGCAGCCGATAACTGCCTGCGCATCCCAGTCTTTCAAGTTGTTGTAAGCATTGACGGATTTCTCTGCGTCGTGCTCGTCATCCTGTGAGTTTAACTCAATCTGGAAATCAGAGCTGATGGCATTGATTTCGTCTACGGCGATAGAAGTTCCTCCATCAACCGCATTGCCGTATAAAGCAGCTCCGCCGGTCAAAGGCCCGATCAGACCCAGTTTCAGGGTTCCTGTCAGGGAAGAAGAACCTGCGTCTGCATTACCTGTAGAGCCTTCCTCCGCATCGGTATCGTCTGTACCAGCGTCTCCCGTATCCGCATCTCCTGCATCAGAAGTATCAGAAACGGTTCCGTCGTCTGTTCCAGTGCCTGCAGCATCGCCGGCATCAGCGTTGCCACCGCACGCTGTCAATGAGCAGACCATCGCGGCTGTCATCAACATTGCAAGTAACTTTCTTTTCATAATAATCTCCTCCAAACTTAAAAATTTATAAAAAATGACCTTCTCTTATGTGGAGAAAGCCATCTTTGACTGACAAAAAACAAATAGAACCAACTGGCAGCCGGTAGCCATTTTCTGTCAGACCGCCATGTGTTTTCTTCCGTGCATAATAGCGAGAGGGGGACTTGAACCCTCGACACCACGGGTATGAACCGTGTGCTC
>JAMPFM010000056.1 GCA_023664455.1 Blautia sp. | reverse complement strand
TCACTAAGGACCGGCGTTTTTCAAGGACCTTCGCGGGATTTCTATCTGTCCTGCCGGTTCAATGTAAAAGAGCTGACTGAAAATTGATTTCCGTGCTTTATAAAGGTTTTCCCCAGAAGAAAAAATGCAAATGTAACCATTGACATTACAATTGATAGGGCGTAATATTACCTTTAGAGGTGATAAAAATGCAGATTTCAAGCAGATTTACAGTTGCGATTCATATGTTTACCTGCATTGATACGTTTGGGGCAGATAAGAAGATTACAAGCGATTTTCTGGCAGGGAGTATCAATACGAATCCGGTAATTATAAGAAAAATTTTATCCCAGTTAAAAGGAGCCGAACTGCTCAAAGTAAAAAGAGGTACTGGCGGGGTAGAAATGACAAGACCACTTGATGAGATTACATTTTTGGATATCTACAGAGCGGTGGAATGCGTAGAAGATGAGACTTTATTCCATTTTCATGAAAATCCGAACAAGGAGTGTCCGGTAGGGAAAAACATTCATTTCATTTTGGATGATAAGCTGAAACGGGTTCAGGACGCTATGGAAAAAGAACTTGCATCTATAACACTTGCGGATGTCAAAAATGATTTAGCGAAATATTTAGAATGATTGTACTGCACCCCTGAAAATTGATTTCCGTGGAGAGCGAGAGCGTCTGTCCCTATTGACAAGAGTCCGATGGAAGGAGTATACTAGAAAAGGTTAGCGGCTACTAACTAACGTAGCCGTTTTTACTTGATATATAGTTAGTTCTTGCTAACCAAATCGCTTCACAATCTTCAGGAAAGGAAAGACGATGAAATTTTATGAATTTGGAAATAAGAATAATCCGGTGATTCTTTTGCTGCCGGGCACCTGCTGTCATTGGAAGACAAACTTTGAAACAGCGCTCCCGCTTTTGCAGGAGGCGTTTTATGTCGTCTGTGTATCTTATGACGGTTTTGATGAAACGGAAGACACCATCTTCCGGGATATGCTGACGGAAACAGAAAAAATAGAAAGCTATGTCAGGAAGCATTACGACGGTAAAGTGCATGCGGCTTATGGCTGTTCCCTGGGCGGGAGTTTTATAGGGCTTTTGGTGCAGCGGGGGAATATCCATATTAACCATGCCATTCTTGGCAGTTCTGATTTGGATCAGGAAACCGGGCCCTCCGCCAGGTTTAAGAGCTGGCTGATTGCCAAAGTCCTATCCGGGATGTTCCAGAAAGGGACACTGCCTGGATTTATGCAGCGCCGACTGGAGAAAAAGCCTGTAAATGAGAGAGCGTATTATGATAAAATGCTGGCTTTGTTCGGTGTGGGCAATACCCGGATGTCTTTTGTGAAACAGGAAAGTATAAAGAATCAGTTCTATTCGGATTTAGTCACGCCAATTGGGGATGGAATCGCGAGACCCGGAACAGTGGTACATATTTTTTATGCCGTAAAAATGGGAGAGAAATATCTGGAACGGTATCACAAACATTTCCAAAATCCAGACATACGCCGCCATGAGCTGCAGCATGAGGAATTGCTGGTCTGCTATCCTAAGCAGTGGGTAGAGGAAGTTAAGAATTGTTGTAAATAGCAGGAGGATGGCATTCATGGAAAAACAACATCTCCCGATGATGGGAGTAGGTCCGGTTTATGTTGCAGTAATCATTATTGTAACGATAATCGCGGTTATTGCAGGAAGATGTGCAGTATTTGAAAGGGGAATGGTTGCTTCTTTGAAAATCCCGCTGTTTGTTATCGGAATCCTGCTGATTCTGCTGGGTATTTATCTCTGGGCAGGGGCGATGTTCCACGCCAAGATAGACAGCCATATTGCGCAAAACAGTCTGGCAACCACAGGCGTCTATGCGCTGGTAAGAAATCCAATTTACTCGGCTTTTATGTTTTTTTGTACGGGTGCGCTTATGATTGCCGGGAACCTGTTTTTTCTGCCCTTATTCTTTTTCTACTGGATATTTATGACTGTATTGATGAAATGCACGGAAGAAAAATGGTTGAAAAACCTGTACGGCAGGGAATATGAAGAATATTTACGCCGGGTAAACCGGTGTATTCCGTGGCGCAGATAGCGTTACAGCACGGCAAATAAAGGGCAATAATCAATGCTTTCTTGACATACTTCCCATCTTGTGTTATTCTTAGAAAGAGTTAGCGAAAACTAACTCATCTTAGAAAGAGGAAAACCACATGAAAAAGATAAGAGAAATCTTACACGCCGAAAGGCTTGTGATGGAAGAACATATTAAGCAGCTTCAGCGGGAAGGAAAAGAAGGCATACGCTACACGGCAATGATGCCGGATATTCCGTTTTTGATTTTGGCGCTTATCTGTGATGCCGGCTGGCTGATGCAGTTGATTGCAGGCACGGTCTATTTATGGGATAACGGACTGCACAGTATATTGGATTACATGACGGTTATTGATTTATATTTTGTTGTGTGTGGTGTGGCCTATGTCATCTATTTAAGCATCATACATGAAAAAGAAATTGCTACCAAACGCCAGAAAGACCGTAGCTTCGGATTGACCGTTTTTGCAGGACTGGCGGGAGGGATTATTGGGATTTGCCAGATTGTCTCATACGGTATGGTTTCGATGACATTGCTTTGTCTGGCGGCAGGCGGATTCCTGAATTTTGCGGCAGGAGCGCCGATTTATCTTTCTTTTCAGAAAGGGATTGTTTATGGGGTGCAGTGATGCAAGGCAAAGCTGCACTACATGGGTATTTATGAAACAAATAGAAAGCAAATAGAAAGCAAATGCTTTCTATTATATTTATAGATGGGTTAGTTACGACTAACCAAAATAAATGACAAGGAGGTTTACTCATGAAAAAACAGTCTCATTTATCAAGGTTGATGGGTTATGCCGGAGCATATAAAATTTTGACCTATCTATCCTGGGTATTGTCTGCAATGAGCGCGCTGCTTGCGCTTGTGCCTTTTTGGTACATATGGCGCATCATTCATGACATACTGGAAGTTTCCCCGCATTTTTCACAGGCGCAGAATGTGACACGTTACGGCTGGTCTGCTGTATTTTTTGCGGCGGTATCTATTCTTATTTATATAGCCGCTTTGATGTGTTCGCACATAAGCGCGTTCCGCATCGCTTCTAATATCCGAAAAGAGCTTATGCAGCACATTACCGCCCTGCCGCTTGGCGTAACAGAAAAATATGGAAGCGGAAAACTGCGAAGAATCGTCAATACTTCCAGTAACGCGGCGGAAACGTATCTTGCACACAGGTTGCCCGATAAAGCGGGCGCGATAGCTACGCCCATCGGACTTTTATGCTTACTGCTTGCGTTCGACTGGCGCTTAGGTCTGTTAAGTCTGGTTCCTGTCGTACTCGGTTTTCTGATTATGATGTCAATGACCGGAAAAAACATGGAACAGAAAATGCGAGAATATCAGAATGCACTTGCGGATATGTCGAATGAGGCGGTGGAATATGTAAGGGGTGTGCCGGTTGTAAAAACGTTTGGACAGACAATCTTTTCTTTCAAACGCTTCAAAGCCACGATTGACAATTACGAAAAATGGGTCATTGCCTATACAAATTCATTACGTCTGTCTATGATGTTTTATACGACTGCAATCAACGGCGTATTTGCGTTTCTGATTGCCGGAGGCGTCCTTTTTACAAGGGGCGGCGTAACAAACGAAATACTGTTAAATATTATCTTTTACATTGTCATTACCCCTGTGATTGGAATCACCTTAACGAAACTCATGTATATGAGTGAGGATGAAATGATTGTAGGCGACGCCATCAGCAGAATTGATGAAGTGCTGGGTGAAAGTCCTCTTCCAGAAAACACGAGTATGACTGCTTCGGTCAATGATATGCCGTCTGATAATTCTATCACATTAGAACATGTTAGTTACAGTTACGATGGTGAAAACAATGCGCTAAATGATATTTCCTTATCCATTTCATCGGGGCAGACGATTGCCCTAGTTGGTCCCTCCGGCGGCGGTAAGACCACGCTTGCTAATATCGTGACAAGGTTTTTTGACCCGATAAAAGGGCGGGTTTTGATAGGGAATATGGACATACGGGATATTCCAAAAGAAACACTGATGAATAAAGTATCTTTCGTGTTTCAAAACAGCCGTCTTCTCAAAACATCTATCTTAGAAAACGTGCGTATGGGCAAGCCTGCAGCTACACGCGAGGAAGTCGCCAATGCTCTTGAAGTGGCGCAATGTATGGATATTATTGAAAAATTGCCCAATGGCGTTGATACAGTTGTCGGTACAAACGGCGTATATTTATCAGGCGGTGAGCAGCAGCGAATAGCCATTGCTCGCGCCATTTTGAAAAATGCGCCTATCTTAATTCTGGATGAAGCGACCGCCTTCGCTGACCCTGACAATGAGGTGCGCATGGGACAGGCGTTATCTGTCCTTGCAAAAGATAAGACCGTTATTATGATTGCACACAGGCTTTCGTCCATCGCAAACGCTGATTGTATTTATGTATTGCAGGACGGAAAAATTGTTGAAAGCGGCACACATGAGAAGCTGATAGAAAAAGACGGATTATTTACGCGCATGTGGAAAAATTATTCCGAAGCGGCGGCATGGCGGATTTCCTCAGAAACCGCGGGGAAAATCCCGAATGAAAATGGAATGGAGGGAAAAGCATGATTAAGAAATCACTGATTCAGGCTTTGCAAAGACGTTTTGCATTATCGAGGCAGGGGGCGGTTGATTTAATCAAAGGCTGTCTTGCCTGTGTGGCACAGGACATATCGCTTATGCTTCCTGTCGGACTTTTGTATTATTTTGTGCTTGATATGATGAATGGGAACATGGGCGGAAAGCGTATTGCCTTTTATGCGATAGGCGCATTGGTCTGCCTTGCCCTTATCTTTATCGTCACATGGTTTCAGTATAACGCGACTTATCTGGCAACTTATGTAGAAAGCGGGGTAAGGCGGATTTCTTTAGCTGAAAAGTTACGAAAAATACCATTATCCTTTTTTGGGAAAAAAGACCTTGCGGATTTGACCAACGCCATCATGGGGGACTGTGCGACGCTGGAACAGGCATTTTCCCATTATTTCCCCGGTCTGGCAGGTTCTCTAATCTCGACAACCTTGATTGGAGTTTGCCTTTTTGTTTACGACTGGCGTATGGCGCTTGCGGCAGTCTGGGTGCTTCCGATTGCCTTTGCGATTACCCTTTCTTCCGCCCATATCCAGGAATATTTTAACCAAAAGTTTGTAGCTGCAAATGTCGCGCTGGAAAACGGTGTGCAGGAGTGCCTTGAAAGTTTACAGGATTTAAAGGCTTATAATGCAGAAGAAAATTATTTAAAAGGACTTAATAAAAAAATTGATGATGCGGAAAAGCGGCATATTATTTCAGAACTTGGTACGGCTTTGTTTGTCGTTTCCTCCACTTTAATCTTAAAGTTTGGGATTGCCACGGTTGCGCTGGTAGGTTCTGCCTTGCTGATTCGCGGTGAAATTGACATCCCTTTGTTTTTTATGTTCCTGCTTGTTGCTTCAAGGTTATATGCGCCGCTTGAGGGCGCCTTGCAAAATCTTGCGGCGGTCATTTCGACCAAGACCAATATCGATCGCATGAATGAAATTCTTGACCACCCTGTTCAGACCGGCGCCAGCCAACTGTCGAATAAAGGATATGATATTGTTTTCGACCATGTAGGTTTTTCCTACAATACAGAAGAAACGGTTTTAAAAGATGTGTCCTTTCTTGCAAAACAAGGGGAAGTTACAGCCTTAGTCGGTCCCTCCGGCGGCGGAAAAACTACGGTATCACGCCTTGCTGCAAGATTTTGGGATATAGGTAGTGGAAAAATAACCGTTGGCGGCATGGATATTTCCAAAATAGAGCCGGAAACATTGTTATCCTTATATGCTATCGTTTTCCAAGATGTAACGCTGTTTAATAACACTATCATGGAAAATATCAGAATAGGACGCAAGGACGCAACGGATGAAGAAGTCATTGCCGCTGCCAGATTGGCAAACTGCGAAGAATTTGCCGCAAAACTTCCTAACGGTTATCACAGTATGATAGGGGAAAACGGCTGCGAGTTATCCGGCGGGGAAAGGCAGCGTATTTCCATCGCCCGCGCTTTCTTAAAAGACGCCCCTATTATCCTGTTAGACGAAGCAACAGCAAGTCTCGATGTGGAAAACGAAACCTTGATACAGGCTGCCTTATCCAGACTGATAAAAGATAAGACGGTGCTTGTTATCGCCCACCGTATGCGTACCGTTAGCGGTGCGGACAAAGTTGTCGTACTTGCAGACGGAACAGTTGCAGAACAGGGGACGCCCGACGAACTGATGAACACAGGCACGGTCTATCCCCACATGGTAAAATTGCAGCATATAAGCGCCCCTATTAAGGTTTTGGCACAGCCTTTTGCCGAGGCAGAGAAGAAAAAGGAGTGGCATAGCCATGACAATTCATGAATTTGGAAAAGAAAATGCAGAGAATATCCTTCTGATTCATCCGTCTGTTGTAAGATGGGATTATTTTAAACATGTGATTCCGCTTCTGGAAAAGAAATACCATCTGCTGATACCCGCGCTGCCCGGCTATGATTTGGAGGACGAGAGTGATTTTACAAGTGTGGAGCAGATAGCGGATGAATTGAACGCATGGCTTCAGAAACATGGATATAGAAGACTGTATGCGGTTTATGGATGTTCTATGGGCGGTTCCATTGCCCTAATGGTCGCTCTTGGAAATACAGTCCGTATCGACCATTGTATTATGGACGGCGGTATCACGCCATATCAGATCCCCTGGATTGTTACCCGACTGATTGCCGTCAGGGATTTTGTCATGGTAATGTTTGGAAAATGGGGAGGCGTGAAACTTTTAGAGAAAGTATTTTCCCCGGATGATTATTCCAAAGAAGAGATACAGTATGTGGCGGATATCCTGAAGCAAAGCAGCAAAAGAACCCTGTGGAGGACATTCGACTCCTGCAATAATTATAAAGTTCCAGACCCACCCCCTAAAATATCCGCCAGAATCCATTATTGGTACGCAGACGGTGAAGAAAAGGAAAGGGCGTGGGATATCAAATACATGAAGGATAAATTCCTTGATACGGAATTTAAAGTTCTGCCCAAGCTCGGTCATGCAGGATTGGTTTTACTGAAACCGGAGCTGTTTGCGGATATGATAGAAGCGTTAAGGAAGGTGGAGTAATATGGTAACACTTTTACTTTCATTACTTGTGATAGGCGGAATTACCCTTATGCTGTATTCAGCGGTTGCGTTGGTGCAGGATAAGCGGTTTTTTGGCTCTGCGCCCAAGGATGCGCAGGAACTGATACAGCCCAAACCGGAACGGTTCAAAGGACAGCATTTGCTTGGATGGGCGTTTTTAATTTTAAGTTTGCTGATGCTTATAACAGCCGTGGTTCTGGCTGTATGGAACGGCGTGCGGAATAATTTTGGATTCTGGCAGTTTTTTGCGAGATTCCTGACGATACTGTATGCTTATAAGGCATATGATATGATTTGCTTTGACTTTTTACTGGTGACCCGTACCCATTTCTTTCAGCGCTATTATCCAGAGGTAGATGTATGTGAGAGCTTTCACAAATACGGTTTTAACTTAAAAAGCCAGATCATCCGCATTATCGTTTATCCTTTCCTATGCGCATTAATCGCATGGATATGTATTATGATTTGGTAAATCACATTTTAATCAGCATCGATTGTTACATGCTAATCATAGCAGATTATGTAAAAAGCGTAAAGCTTTATATTAGCAAATACTTTCCTTATTTCACTATTAAAATTTTATATAAAAAAAGAAACGCCGCCTGTAATACAACCATACAGCCGGCGTTCCATTTTTTTAACAAATTTCTCTATTTCCTTATGCAGTTGCGACCTTTTTCTGCGTTGCAATACCTCTACAGAATATCAGCTTAAATACCGTGCGTACAAGAGGCTGGATGAAAAACAACTGTGTAAAGAAGGCGAATGGAAAGTTGAAACATACCAGCTTCAGCCAGTTGGCAAGAAAGGTAAAAATGTTAAATCCCATCGCGCTGTACGGATAGTACAAAATAGCGGCAAGAAAACTCATTATCGGACACATCAGCCCGACCGTTGCGCAGATAATGGCGGATTCAAACAAAACGGGGTGTGTCTTGGCAGGGTCAAAACATTTGCTGGCAAGTTTGAAAGAGAGCGGGCTTCCTATCACAACTTCCAACAGATAAGCAAGGCAGAACTCAATCAATACGATTCCCCAGATAGGAAGGCGTCTTCCCAATACTTCCACGCCTCCTAAAATATTAATTGCCTGAATGACATGGGGAACCTGCGCTCCGCTGGCAAGGCTGGCACATTCCGTCAGAACGCCCCCATTAATAACGTACAGACTGTAAAATACATAGGCATGGACGGTAATAACTACCGTAATAAGTGCAAAAATCATTCTTTGTGCTTGGTTTCTAGGCATAATAAATTTCCTCCTTTTGGACAAAAAGCAACACAAGCATTTCGTTGCAATGTTCTGATTCCGCCCAATAAAACATACGTGCCGTAATCAGATTTATGTGCAATGCACTACTTGTGTCGTTTATGTCGTCTCATATTTTGTTATAGAAATTGCTCGACAACGCGGAAGAATGCAAAGCATTCTTCCCAAGATAATCGCATAAGCGATTTTCTTGTAGATAATTGCATAAGCGATTTTCTTGTTTTACAGACGTTAGTCTATCATATTTTTTTTTCAAAGGTCAAAGGGCATATTATACAAAATACTGCAAGGATATATCTGGGCAAAATGGAAATATATAGGACCGACGGACTCCTGGCATTTTGTGCAGCTTGACGGTTAAAAAGTGCACGCTGCATACAAGTGGCTTGCTTTTTCGGGTAAAAAATATTATAAAGATTCCAGACGGATGAAAAATGGAAACCAGAAAGCGGGAAAGGTATACGATATTATGAAAGTAACACTGGAGCAAATCGGGGAGGGAAAAGAGGAAATCATTATCAGATACAGGCGGATGACGGCGCAGTTAGAAGGAATCGTAAGATATCTGGACGGACAGGGCGGAAAAATCCTGGGATGGAAAGACGGGCAGCAGTGTCTGATAGGGGTTTCGGATATTATTTATCTGGAAAGTGTGGACGGCGCGACCTTTTTCTACACGGAAAAGGAAATGTATCGTTCCGGGCATACGCTGGCGTTGTCTGAGTCGCTGTATGCAGAAGAAGGTTTTTTCAGGTGCAGCAAATCCATGATTCTTAATCTTTACCGGATTGATAAATTAAAGAGTATGCCTGGAAACCGGATTGACGCGACGATGGACAACGGGGAACATATCGTGATTTCCAGAAGATATGCGAAGGAACTCAGAGATAGATTAAAAAGCGGATTGGGTAAGGGGGGAGTGTCATGAGAAAGAAGCTTCACAAGATTTTATCCTATGAGGTTGGAATCGAATTTAAGGCGTGCCTGTATTTTGCAATTATCTTATTTTATTATTTCATATTCTGCATCTTACAAGGCAGTTACTATGCGAGTATTGTGCTAATGGTGGAAATGGTTTTGACGACTTATGCAATGGGATATATCCAGGTATATCTGATGGGGAATTTTGACGAGGCGGAGAGGTTTGATAGGAAAACTGCATTTGCGACGTTATTCTGTTCTGCGGTTTATGCAGCGATAAGTTATGGCTTGGATTGGTTTGGAAGAAACAGCGCGGTAACGGCGGGATTTTTCTTTTACATGCTATTGGTATATGGCTGTGTTTTCTTATGCTACAAGATAAAGAGGGATGTCGATACGGTGCAGCTAAACCGGGAATTGGCGGATTTTAAGAGGCAAAAAAACTGCATGAAAGCATAGGAAGATAGGATAAGCGCAAAAAAGAGTATTTGAAAAGCTGCTATGTAAAGGTATTATACAGGGGGGATTAAGATGGAAAATCAGCAATATGCAATCAACATTCAGAATTTAACAAAAAGCTACGGCAAAAAGCGGGGCGTCCAGAATCTGTCCCTGCGTGTAGAAAAAGGAGACATTTTTGGCTTTCTGGGACCAAACGGCGCAGGTAAGTCTACGACAATCCGTTCTCTGCTGGGATTGTTGCAATATCAGGAAGGTACGATAGAGATTTTCGGAAAAGATGTAAAAAGGCAGCAGAAAGAAATCCTGCGAACGGTGGGCTATATGCCCTCGGAAGCGATGTTTTATCCGTCCATGAAGGTCAGGGAGATTATCCGGCTGGCGGCCGATTTGCGCGAGATGGACTGCGCCGGGGAAGCGGGAATGCTGTGTGACAGGCTGGGCATAGATGTGGAGCGGCGGATAGAGGAGCTTTCTCTGGGAAACCGCAAGAAGGTGAGTATTGTGTGCGCCATGCAGCACAAGCCGGCGCTCTTTATTTTTGATGAGCCGACAAGCGGGCTGGATCCGTTGATACAGGCGGTGTTTTTTCAGTTGATTCTGGAGTACAATGGGCAAGGTGCGACATTTTTCTTATCATCACATGTCTTATCGGAAGTCAGAAAGTATTGCCGTCATGCGGCGGTACTGAAGGAGGGCAGGGTGGTCTGTGCAGATACGGTGGAGAATCTGACGAAAACCAATGCGAAGAGAGTCCGCATGGTACGGGACGGGCAGGAAGAGGAATTTGTCTTCCGGGGAAATTTCAATGAGCTGTTTGCGGGTTTCCGGGGGCATGATATCGCGGATATCGTAATCGAGGAACCGGAACTGGAAGAGATTTTCATGCATTATTATAGCAAAGAATAAAGTCGCAAAATAATGTGCGATTAGCAATAACGTATGTTCAAGAAGAACGCTTTCATTTGTTTAACGGTGGATTCTGGATTCGTGCAATAAAGCTGGTAGAACGGGGGTACAAAAATGGTATTATACAAGCATGAGATGAGGATGAATAAAAAGAGTCTGGCGTTGTGGACGCTATGTGTGGGGATGATGTGTTTTGGCTGCATTCTGCTCTATGCGAGTCTGGAAGGGTCTATCGGGGAAATCGCCAATACATTTTCGGATATGGGGGCGATGTCGGCGGCATTGGGCTTAGATAAGATGAGTCTTGCGACGTTAGGCGGATACTATGCCACAGAAATTGCCATGATGCATAATCTGGGCGGCGCCATGTTTGCCGCAATTCTGGGAACATGCCTATTATCCAAGGAAGAAGAAGGGCATACGACGGAATTTTTACACGTGGCGCCGATAGGAAGGGGTAAAATTGTGCTTGCCAAATACCTGACGCTTGCCAGTCAGATTTTTTTATTGAATATAATCTGCGTGGGGCTTTATCTTCTGGGGTTTCTTTTGATGGGGGAAGAGATTCCCGGAAAAGAAATGTTTTTGTATCATGGAGCAGCGTGTATGATGCAGCTTGAGATTGGAACGCTGTGCTTCTTGTTATCTGCTTTTTCTAAGAGAAACAGGCTGGGCGCAGGGCTTGGCATGACGTTATTGCTGTTTGCAGCCGATATGATGTGCCGTATCGTTCCGGCAATCGAGGATTTGAAGTATATTACGCCTTTTTATTATGCCGGCGCCGCCGATATTTTTACGGAAGGGAAACTCAATATATTCATGCTTGGGATAGGCGCAGGGATTACGCTTTTCTCATACATGGCGGCAGGATGGCGGTATGTGGGGAAAGATTTATAAGGACGGGGAAGACTTTATCAAGATATAAAAACTGCCGGCTCCATACAAAAAAATGATACAGGATAGTTGAATAAGCGTTGAAAATAAAGTATAATGTTTCTGCATGAAAAAATAAGAAATGCTGTCGAAAACTGCAATAGGAGATTCTGGATATGGTCTATATTTCATTATATTATTACTTATTTCTGGCAGCCGCCCTGGTCTTATACTATATTTTCCCATTGAAAAAGCGCTGGTGCATACTGCTGCTTGCTAATATGGCGTTTTATCTGTTGTTTTGTAAGAGCGGCTGGTGGATTTTGCTGGGAACGGTAATAGTAAGTTATGCAGCGGCAATATTGCTGGAAAAATGTCAGGGCATGGGGAAAAAGCTGTTGCTTGCGGGAGCAGTTATCATGGTGCTGCTTCCTTGGATTTTAGGAAGGAACGGTTCTTTTTCATGGCTCAATATCGTAGGAAAAGAGCCGTTTGGATTGATCGTTCCCTTAGGAATTTCGTTTTATACCATGCAGATAATAGCTTATCTGGCTGACGTTTATAAAGGGGATGTTTCCCCTCAGAAAAATCTGGCGAAGTACGCTTTATTCATTACCTTTTTCCCCCAGCTTCTGCAGGGACCGATTCCGAGATACGGGCAATTAGGACGGCAGTTGTCTGAGGGGCATTCTTTTGACGAAGAGAAGTTCACGAAAGGATTTTATCTGATTATATGGGGATTTTTTCTGAAGCTGGTGATTGCGGATAAAGCGGCTGTGTTTGTGAATGCTGTTTTTGACAACTATCCGGCATACAGCGGAGGATATATATGGCTTGCGTCGGTTCTATACAGCATCCAGCTGTATGCGGATTTTTTAGCCTGCACGATACTTGCGCAGGGAGTCTCGCTGCTGTTTGGGATAGAGCTTGCGCAGAATTTTGAGCGTCCGTATCTGGCGGTGTCGGTGCAGGATTTCTGGAGAAGGTGGCATAAATCTTTAAGCAGTTGGCTGAGAGATTATATTTATATTCCGTTAGGAGGCAGCAGGAAGGGAAAAGGGCGCAAGTATCTGAATCTGGCAGCGGTTTTTTAGTCAGTGGCGTATGGCATGGAGCGGGGTTTAAGTATCTGCTATGGGGGGGGTATTCATGGTTTTTACCAGATTATGGGAGATTGCCTGGGCAATTTGAAAGAAAAGCTGTATGCCTATCTTAAAATCAGCCCGGATTCCAAGGGAAAAAAGCTATGCAGACAGGCGGGGACATTTCTGCTTGTGAATTTTGCATGGGTCATATTTCGGGCGGACAGTGCGGAAACAGGGTTAAGAATGATAAAGCATATGTTTACGGAATGTAATCCCTGGATATTTTTTAATGACAGAATATTTACATTGGGGCTTGGATGGAAGGAAATGGCAGTGCTTTTTCTGGCGATCATCCTGCTGTTTGTGGTGGAAAGGAAACAGGAAGAGGGCGTATCGTTTTCGATGCGGATTATGAGACAGAAGCTTCCGGTCCGGTGGCTGGTTTGTATGGCGGGTATCTGCGCCACTATGGTTTTCGGGACATATGGGTTTGGATTTGACGTACAAGATTTTATATATGGAGGATTTTGAGGATGAGGCATACGAAGTATCTCTGTAAAATGGCGGTTTTCGGTATTCTTACCTGCCTGCTTCTGATGGCAGTGTCCCGGATTCTGACTCCCAAAAGCTATTATGATGGAATGTGGCCTACGACATCCGCCTATCAGGGTTTTTATCAGATGGAAAAAGATTCCATAGACGTATTGTTTCTGGGAACCAGTCGTGCGGCAACAGCTTTTAATCCGCAGACGCTGTATGATAATAACGGAATCAGAAGTTATAACCTGGGCTGTGCAAGCCAGAGTATGCTTACGACTTATTACTGGCTGAAAGAGGCCCTGCGTTATCAGTCCCCGAAAGTGGTAGTGGTAGAAATCTACGGTGCATTTTCCAGTCACAGCCGCGAGCCGCTTAATTCGCCTGAGGGCAGTGTCCGGGCAGCCTTCGATTATATGCGCTGGTCGAAGGTAAAGTGGGAAGCTGTACATGATATTTGTAAATACGATAAGAAACAGACGCTAAACAGCTATTATTTTCCGAATATAAGATATCATGCAAGATGGACGGAGCTTACGGAAAATGATTTTCTTTATCCGCAAATGGAAAAGCATTACGAGCTGAAAGGATTTACACCGCTGGATGAAAAAAAGGGCAGCGATAGTTACGTTCCGTTTTGCTGGTGGGATTCGGGTGATCGGAACGAGATGGTTCCCTTGATGAAAGAGTATCTGGATAAAATAGTGGAGCTGTGCAGGGAAAACGGTATCAGTCTGATCCTGACGAAACTGCCTGATGCGGAGTGTAGTATCGCCAAATATAATACAACTGCTGATTATGCGTCGGAGCATGAAATTGCTTATTGGGATTTTAATGAGGAAGAACTCTATTATGCGAGTGGGTTTGTCCATACAGAGGATATGAATGACACGCTTCACGTCAATATCTGGGGAGCTGAGAAGATTTCCGCATATGCAGCATCGCGGCTGCAGGAAGAATACGGCATTATGGGGGAAGAGGATGCGCAATGGGAGAATACGGCGGCATATTATGACAGGGTTTTTCAAGACTGCGAGTTGAAAAGCATCACAGATATAGACCAGTATATTGACTGCATTAGTCAAGAACAATATACAGTACTGATGGCAGTCAAAGGAGACGGCGTTTCTTTTATGGATGAAAATGTAAAACAGCGCTTCGCCGGACTGGGGTTATCCATGAAGTATGAACAAAACGAAAGCTATTTTGCAGCGGTTCATGAAGGCAAGGTGGAGGAAGGCGCATCGTCGGAAAAACTGATACATTATGGCAGTACGAGAGGCGGTCTGACGGATTTTGAGATTACAAGCGAGGGGTATAACAGCTCCGAAGAAGGGAGCGCTGACATCAAGATAGATAATGATAATTATTCCAGAAAGGGGAACGGCATCAATATTGTGGTCTATAACAATGAGAGACGGCGGGTAGTAGATTCTGTCAGTTATAATGGGTCGCTGGCAAGATAACTGCCAGTTCCGTACAAAGAACTGGCAGTTTTATCACACATTTCTATCAGACAGTCTGTCAGATATTCCTGTTGTTAAGTATCCGGCTGAAATTCTTTCTGGATGGCGAGATTTACGTCGTCTAGTCCGGTGACGTTGATATTCCGGTTGACTTTCGCGTCATAAGTATCCGCCTTGATGATTTCCGATAAATCGATACCGGTAGCTTCTTTCATGCTTTCAAACAGTTTTGCCATAACGGCGGGCACATTGCCTGCGACCTGGCTGACGCCGTTTCCATCGCTGTCGCCGCCGATGATGGTGATTTTATCAATCTGTCCTAAAGGTTCCGCGATTTTGGCCGCGATGTCGGGCAGGACTTTAATCATCATTTCCGCTACGGCAGCTTTGTTATATTTGGCATAAGCTTCCGCCTTACGCTCCATAGCTTCTGCTTCGGCAATACCTTTTGCCTGGATTGCAGAGGCTTCCGCCTCGCCCACGGCACGAATCCCTTCCGCTTCCTGTTCTTTGGAAAAACGGTCTGCTTCCGCCTGCGCTTTCCGGGCTTCCGCTTCGCGCTGCGCTTCAAACTGCTTTGCTTCCGCATCTTTCTGCCTCTGGTAGAGGGCGGCGTCCGCTTTCTGCTGGGCAGCGTACTTGTCTGCTTCCGCCTGTTTCTTGACTTCCGCTTCCAGCGCCCGTTCTTTTACGGCTACCTGTTTCTGCTTTAACTCAATTTCGCGTTCCTGCCTTGCGATATCTGCATTGGCGGTAGTGACTTCGATGGTCTTACGCTGCTCTTCTTTTTGGATTTCGTAAGCGGCGTCCGCCATAGCCTTTTTCGTATCGGATTCCTGCTGTAATTCAGATTTTTTGATTGCCAGTTCGTTCTGTTTCTTGGCGATTTCTGTCTGTGCCGCTACTGCAGCATCATTGGATTCTTTATCCGCCGCTGCCTGTGCGACTTTGATGTCTCTTTCGCTTTCCGCTCTTGCGATGGCGGCTGTTTTCTTGATTTTTACGATATTATCAATACCAAGGTTTTCGATGACGTCGTTACCGTCCACGAAATTCTGTACGTTAAAGCTGATGATATCAAGCCCCATTGCAGCTAAGTCAGGTTCTGCATTTTCTTTTACCAGATTGGCGAATTTCTGTCTGTCGGACACCATTTCTTCCAGCCGCATTTTCCCCACGATTTCACGGACGTTACCTTCTAAGACTTCTCTCGCGACGGCGGCTATGTACTGGGTATCTTTATTTAAGAAGTTTTCCGCTGCCAGCCGGAGTTTATCGGGGTTGTTGCTGATTTTGATATTGACGGTTGCGTCTACATTAATATTAATGTAGTCCGCGGTGGGCACCGCGTTGCTTGTTTTTACGTCTATCGGAATCAGCCGCAGATTCAGTTTATCCAGACGTTCAAAGAAAGGAATGCGGATACTTGCTTTTCCGATGACAATTTTGGATTTCTTTTTGAAACCGGAAATGATGTATGCCATATCCGGCGGCGCTTTTACATATCCGATTGCCATGAACAGGATAAATAAGAGCAAGATGATGATGATAGCCACTATCCATGTTAGTTTTCCCATTTGTTTCTTTTGTTCCTCCTGTGTTTGTGATTTTTAATCTATTTATATGCTGCGGTATATCCGTCCAATCCCTCTGCCTGCCTGGCTCGCGTCTGTCTGCCTGTCAGAGTCTGTCTTAGTCTGCGTATGCCTTGACTTGTCAGAGAGGTGGATATTCCACTACATAGTGGTCGTAAGCATTGACGATTGTGGTAGTTCCATAAGAGTCCACTCTTTTGAAATTCCTGCTGTAATTGGAATGGACATGCCCATGAAAGAAAAACTTGGGTGCGTATTTTTCAAGGAGCGTCCGAAATGCCAGAAATCCCCGGTGCGGAAGATCCTCAAGGTCGTTAATCTGATAAGCGGGAGCGTGGGTCACCAGGATATCGAAGCCTTTATGCCGCCATAATTTAAACCATAACTTATGGATGCGGGACTGCATTTCCCGCTCCGTATATTGATTGGCGGCGCCCGGAAGATATTCCATAGAACCGCCCAGCCCCAGGATGCGGACGCCCTGGAAGACGTAAATCGTATCCTCTATGCAGATACAGCCTTCCGGCGGTTTTTTGTCATACTTGGTATCGTGATTCCCTTTGACATAGAGCAGGGGGACATTGGCAAGCGTGACAAAAAAACTCAGATATTCGGGCCGAAGGTCTCCGCAGGAAATGATGAGGTCAATATCCTTCAGATATTTCGGATCGTAATAATCATATAAGAGTTTCGATTCCTCGTCGGCTAATAACATGATTTTGATAGGGTCATTTTTCGGTGTCCGTTTCATCAATTTTAAGACCCTGAAGCTGTACAAGCTTTTGGGCTTCCTCCGTCAGTTCTTCAAAATCGGGAATTTTTCCCACAACATTTTCTGCGAGCCAGTCCATCGTGATGATTTCTTCCGGCGCTAAAGTCTGCCCTTCCTCACAGCGGATAATTCCGTTCTGGGAGTAGATTAAACCGTCGAAAGGATGAAAGGTTCCGGCGCGGATGGAGCTTTTTAAAAATTCAATGAGACGATGAGTGCCGCGGGGCATGTTTTTAGAACAGATAACGTCTATGACGTCGGCGGACATTCCCCACCAGTAATTGACGGCTTTATCGCCTTTTGAACCGTCGGTATCCGCGCTGCCGTTGCATAAATTGTTAATAATCCGTTCGTAGAATTTTCCCCAGTCCCAGATAGGCGTCGCAAGGTTTTCGAGGGTCCCGTCTTCCTTTTTTGCATAGAGACCATATTCCCTGGAAGCGTGTTCCGGTGTGATGACGTCGCTGTCAGAAATGCAGACAATGCCGTCCTGCGCCAGCCGCTCTTTTGCATCCTGTCCCTTGATTTTGGACCATTCCAGATGCACTTTGACATAAGGATTAATCATTCTGGCGCCCAGCGCAAAGGCGTTAATATTCGCCGTCGTGCCATAAATCGGATAATCCGCCACATATCCCAGCCTGTCGGTCCGGGTCAGCGCCGCTGCAATAGCCCCCATCAGGAATTTGGATTCATACATTCTCGCATAGTAGGTGCGGATGGACGAATAGGATAAGTTGACGGAGCAGTTATAAATCCTGATCTTCGGATGCAGGATGGCGGAACGGACACTTTGGTGCACCATCTGCGACGCCGTGGTAAAAATCAGGTTGCAGCCCGAATCAACCGCCTGTTCGATGGCAGCCCCGACCTCGGCGTCCGTATCCGCTTTATCAATCGCCATTGTCTTTAGTCTGCCCTCATAGACCTGTTCTATGTACATTCTTCCTAATTCATGGGAATATGCCCAACTGGAAGTTTCCGTCGTCTTGGTATAAATGAATGCGATTTTAAGCGATTCCGGCGTAGGGTTTCCCGAAGAAATCAGCCGGTTGAAAAGTGAGGATTTTGGGTCTTCCGGGTTCTGCACCAGCTCTACCGGGCGTCCTTTATCCGCCAGCGTGATTTCCATCCACATCTTCTGCAGCGAGCGGAGCATTTCCTGTTCCGTTTCCTCTTTTACCTGATTATAACCGTAGATTTCTACATATATTAAGAAGGCGTCCGAATAAGTCAAATCCAATTTTTCCCCATGAGCCTTGCGGAAAGCTTCTTCAAAATTAATGCATACGGAATGAAAGAGAAGTCTGTCTTCATCGTTCCACATTTCATCCTCAGCTTTTCCCATAAGGGTTAAAAGCTTCTTATAACTGCCTTCCTTCGTAAAGCACACGTCATAACTCTGGGACACTTCGTAAAAATCCAGAAATTCATAATAAACGCGGGTTTCCCTGTCGTCGGTCTTCTTGGGAATCAGACGGGTAACGGTACCGGGAATGCTGTAAGTACCCAGATATTTCATGACACTGACGCGCTTATTTCCTTCCTGGACGTAGAATTGGTTCATAAACTCATAGGCTACGATAGGATCCCGGATGCCGTCTTCTATCTGATGATTATAAAGAGACGACCATTTCATGCTAAATTCTGAAGATTCCGGTAAAAGCGGCATAAAATTGTTGGCAAAGGCATTGGTCCGTCCGGCAGTCTTGGTGCCGACGATTTTGGACAGCGGGATATCCATAACGCCCAGACTGATTGGAGCCGCCATTTCCGTATAGGATAAAATATCGTCGAGCGCCGGCAGGTAAGGGTACTCTCCTTTAATAAGAGCGTTCTGGTAACACCGCCTTCCCTGTTTTAATGCTGTTGAATATTCATATGATGATGCCAAAGTCAAAACCTCCCCGAAACAGATAAAATCGTTGTTTATATGCTGTTTTCCTCTTTTATCTTATCATTTCATAGGAGAAATGCCAAGATTTTTTCAAGAAAATAAAAAACAGGCGCCTTTATTGATAAGCATTAGTGCTTGTTCATCATCATACGTTCAATAGCCTTGACACAAAGTTTGAATTGTGCTATATTATTAGTCAATAAATTGACTGTATATAAATTGACCATAGGGGTGATGGGATGACAAAAGAAGATAAGAAAAATGCTTATCTATACTGTAAATTCCGGGATGAGCAGTTTGCATTGTATGATGAATACGCCAAACGCAACGGAATGCTGATGAAAACGCTTCTGGTGGTCAATATACTCTTTTATGCAAAGGAAGGGCTGACACAGAAAGAGATATGCAGCCGGACATTCCAATCCAAGCAGACGGTCAATCTGATTATACAGAACCTGCTGAAAGAGGCATATGTGACTGTTGAAGAACGAAAAGAAAATAAGCGGGAGAAGTTGGTGGAAATGACGGATGCAGGCAGGGTTTATTGTGAAAAGATAGTCCGTCACATCACATGGGCAGAGGATACGGCAATGTCCATGTTTACAGCGGAGGAACAGAAACAGCTCATTGACCTTTCAAGGACATTTACAAAAAACCTGACAAAACTTGTCAATCAGGAAACAGAGGAATGATAATCATGGAGTTTTGCCAGATAATAGAAAATACCCTGCATTTTGGGAAATGGTAACGGAGGATAACAATGATTATTAACACAGGCGGGCGGACAGATACCGTCCAATATTACACAGAATGGCTTTTGAACCGCTTTTCGGAAGGGTATGTGTTGTCGCGCAATCCCCTTTTTCCCAACAAAGTGACACGCTATGAACTGACCCCGGATACAGTGGACTGCGTTGTTTTCTGCTCTAAGAATTACAAGCCGATACTCCCACGCCTGCATGAGATTACAGACCGCTTTCATACCTATTTCCATTACACGATCACCGCATATGGAAAAGATATTGAACCGGGCGTTCCGGGCATAGAGGAAAGCATGGAAACGCTGAAAGAACTGTCTGCTTTGGTGGGAAAACAGCGTGTTGCATGGAGATATGATCCCATCCTGCTCACAAAAGAATATACCATAAAGCGGCATTTGGAAACCTTTGAACGCATGGCGGGAGTGCTTTCCCCTCACATTGACCGCTGTATTTTCAGCTTTGTGGAAATGTATAAAAAGCTGGAAAGCAATATGCCGGAACTTATCCCGTTATCCGAGACGGATATGGATTTGCTGGCGCGGGGATTAGGGGCGATTGCCGGAAAATATGGCGTCTATATCCAGACCTGCGGAACAAACGGGGATTTTACCCGCTATGGGATCCATTCTTCCGGCTGCATGACGCTGGATGTTTTGGGAAATGCAAACGGCATTATGTTTAAGAACTTAAAACATAAAGGTATGCGGCAGGGCTGCCACTGTATCGAAAGCAGGGACATAGGGGCTTATGATACCTGCATGAATGGCTGTAAATACTGTTATGCCAACAAAAACCCACAGAAAGCATTTGAAAATTATAAATACCATGACAAGACTTCCCCTCTGCTGCTTGGCGTT
>JAMPFM010000055.1 GCA_023664455.1 Blautia sp. | reverse complement strand
TCTATCTGTCCTGCCGGCTCCATGTTAAGGAGCTGACTGAAAATTGATTTCCGTGCCCTTCCGGCTTGCAAAATCAATACGATATGCTAAAATAGAAAATAACGCCATTATGCGGTTTTTGTGGTATTTCAGAAACCGTAACGGCGTAACATGGGAATGCGAGGAAAAGTCTGTGTCCGTTGAATGGAAACATATGGTACAAAAAGATACGATTCATAGAACGCTTTGCTGTATTCTGGCAATTTTGTCGGTAGCAGCAATCGGCATCAATATGGAAAATCTGGAACAGGCGGGCGCAGGAGGAACTATTTTTGCAGTCTTATCCTCTTTTCAGGGGTGGGGGATAGGGCAGTTTCTGTTTGTAATCTGTCTTGTCTGTATTTATGATTATTTTTATAAAAAGATTGCACTGGAGAAAGGCATTGCGCTCATGTCCCTGCTTTTTTCGTTTTTTATGCTGATGGGACTGTGTTACAAAGATGCGGTAGGAATTGTGCTCATCCTCCAGAGTCCCGCGCAGATGGTCAAGGCGTGTATTGTGGTGTTAGGATATAGCGTTATGTTCTATGCCGCTATCTATTTTTTGCAGATGTGGCTGCAGAAAGCGGCGGAAACTAAAACGGAAGAATGGACGAATGGGAAAACGAAAGAAAAGACAGAAGATGGGAGCAAGCGCAGAGGTCACAAGAATTTGAAAACATGCGTTATTTTATTCTTATGCTGGCTGCCTTATCTGATTGTTTTCTATCCCGGAACGACTACCTATGATGCGGGGACGATGCTGGAACAGTATTTCCGATATGCGCCGCTGACGAATCATCATCCCTATTTTCAGATTCTGTTTATCGGATTGTTTGTGCAGGCAGGACATGCCCTGGGGTCTGCAGCGGTGGGGATGTTTGCGTATATTTTGTTGCAGGTAGGCGCGTTTATAGCGGTATTGGTCTATATGATGGATTTGCTTAGGCGTATCGGCGTCGGGAGTAAAGTGATTAAGATTCTGACGGGAATCTATGCACTTTGCCCGATTTTTCCGATTTATGCGATTTCTGTGGGGAAAAATATTAACTTCTCGATAGTGATTTTATTATTGACCATCTTTCTGTTTGAGACGGCGGAATCGGAAAGCGATTTTGTCCATAGCCGTGTGAAAATGATTCTGCTACCGATTCTGCTTATCCTGATATGCTTGTTTCGCAATGAGGGGTTAGCTTTTGTTATCGGCTGTTTTCCCTGCTTTATCGTGATGGCGAAGAAATACCGGAAAGTTTTTCTCGGTATTTTTACAGGCGTGTTATTGTTTGCATTGTTCTGGTTTAAATGGCTGCTTCCGTTTGCCGGCGTGGCAAGTGGCAGCATAGCGGAAGGGTTGTCCATTCCTTTTATGCAGACGGCGAGATGCGTCTATTATTACGGAGCGGAAATGTCAGAGGAAGAAATAAAAGCGATTGACGATGTTCTGCAATTTGACACACTTGCGAAACGTTATCTGCCGGAAACTTCCGATAATGTGAAAAGAAAATATAATAACGAGGCGACCAAAGAGCAGCTTCAGGCTTATTTAAAGGTTTATTTTCATCAGTTTTTAGAGCATCCGGTTACTTATGTGGACGCGGTGCTGAATAAAAGTTACGGCTATTTTTATCCAGATGATAAGGGGAAAATGAAATCATATTATGTTAACTACGCTGACGTTCCAACGCTGAATGAGGATGGATTTGATTTGAAATCCGCGTTTCGGGAAACGGTGGATACGTTGGGAAATATTCTGTCTGTATTCCGGGATATTCCGCTGATTGGTTATACGACTTCCGTGGGATTTTACTTTTGGTGCACGTTCTTGTCCCTGTTTTTTATCATCAGGTATAGGAAAAAGCTGCTTGCGATTTTTATGCCGGCGGCGGTGACGCTGTTTGTATGCGTGATATCGCCGGTCAATGCATATTTCAGATATGGTCTGCCGGTCGTATTTTCTGTTCCATTCTTTGTGGCAATAGTGATTTATGCGATGAAGTCCGGGGAAAAAGACGCGCAGGTGCAGCAGGAAGAGCAAAAAGCAGCACAAATATAGAAAGAAGCGAAAATGCAGAAAGAAGCAAAAATGCAACAGGAAACACAGGTGCAGCAGGAAGCGCAAAGAGAATAAGAAAGCGTAGGCGTAGCAGAAAGGAATCATTATCAAAATGGAAAAATGGTATCATAAACTGCAAAGCAGGGCAGGTCAGAGAATTTTATTAGCGGCGCTTCTAGGTATCCTTGTGGCGAATGCGCTCTATTGGGGAACGAAAAAAGAAGGCTTTTTCGGGGACGAGCTATATTCGTATCATTATGTAAACCAAATCGAATATCCCTATATTACGGAAGACCGGGAAGGGGAACCCTGGATGGATTTCTGGCATACTTCTGATTTTTTCATGGATTATCTGACGATAAGTGAAGAAGAAGCCTTCGATATTCCGGGAACATACCGGAGTATTGCCAAAGACGTCCATCCGCCTTTGTATTATCTGCTGCTGGAAATGTCCTGCTCCGCTTTTGGCGTGGCATTTCCGGGCGCGTTTTCTAAATGGTGCGGGATTTTGGTGAATATTGTCTTCTTTCTTCTGACTTTATTGCTCCTGTACAAACTGGCGGAATATATGACGAAATCGCGCACGCCCTCGCTGGTGACATGTGCCTTCTATGGGCTGGGCGCCGGGGCAGTCAGCACGGTTGTCTTTGTCAGAATGTATATGATGTTTACCTGTTTTGGCGTTCTTTTTACCTATCTGAATGCGCTGTTCTGGAAAAGAATGCGGGAGGGGAAAGGGAAAACGCACCATGATACCGGGCTTTATGCGGCGTTGTTCGTTTCTACCATTCTAGGCGTATTGACACATTATTATTTCCTTGTATATGCCTTTTTTCTTTGTATATCCATCTGGCTCTATTCGTTAATAACGAAGAAATTTGGGTTTGCGCTCCGCTATGCGGGAACGATGGCGGCAGGGCTGGTGGGAAGTTATCTGTTGTGGCCGGATATGAAAAATGACATCTTTACCGGATACAGGGGGACGGAGGCTTTCGATAATTTTACAGGGCATATGGATTCGGACGCATATAAGGCATTTTTCTCATTAATCAATACGGAATTGTTCGGCGGCTGCGGCATTGTGTTACTTTTGTTTTTGGCGGCGGTCATATTTGCCGGCATTTTGTCATTTTATTGGAAGGTGACAAAGCAGACGACGGAAGAAGGCGGTATGCAGCTGCTGTTAGAAAGAAAGTCGAGGAAAGAGAAGATGGTTTTTCGTTTACAGGAAAGCGATTTCATTCTTGTGCAGATAGGATTGGCGGTTTTCTTTTATATGATGGTGATTGCCAAAATAGCGCCCTATCAGGAGGACAGATATCTTTTTAATGTGCTGCCAATGGCTGCGGTATCAGTTGTATATCTGACCGGGAGAATCTGGAATGCCGGGAAGAACGGGCGGATTTGGCAAAGAATCGTACTGGCGGGGTTATTGTGTTTTGCATTGATTGGATATTTGACTACAGGAGTCAATTATCTGTATCAGGGAACGGAAGCCAGACTTGCGACAGCAGAGCAGTATTCCCATCTGCCGGCATTTTATATCCATCAGGGAAGCACTTTCCGCGCCTGCGGCGACAGCGTTTATTTTTCCAAGGCGGACGCCGTCTATCCGACGAGGGAAGAAGAAATTGACACTCTTGCGGAAGCGTTAGAAGCATGGGAAGCGGCGAAAGGAACGGAAATTTCCCAATGTCTGCTCTATCTTGATTTGCGCGTTTCCGATGCGGATTCGATCGTGGAACAGGTGAAACAGGAGCTGGAAGCAAAAGAAACTACCGCGCTGTTCCATACGGAGTACAGCGCGGCATATCTTGTGAAAATGCGGGAATGAAACTATAGTTTTCCTGCATTATACTTGGCGATAATCGCTTGGATACGCTCCACAGGATTGAGTAAATCGCTGATGGAAGAATCATGGTTCAGCGTATCGATTAAATAAGCGATGTATTTGCTCAGATCACAGTCTATGTACCATTCCCGTTGTAATAGCTCCGGCGTCTGGTAAATCAGATTTGTAGTCAGGACTCTGTCGATAATACCTTTTTCATATGCCTGGTCAAAACGCTCTAAACCTGCGGTGAAAAGTCCGAAGGTGGAACATATGAAAATACGGTTTGCATGCCGTCTCTTGAGGGCGGCGGCAACTTCTATTGCGCTATTGCCAGAAGAAATCATATCGTCGATAATAATCACATCTTTGCCTTTGACGCTGCTTCCTAGAAATTCATGGGCAACGACAGGGTTGCGCCCGTTTACGAGGCGGGTGTAATCTTTACGTTTATAAAACATGCCCATATCCAGACCGAGGACATTGGCAAAATAGATGGCGCGGCTGGTACCGCCTTCGTCGGGACTGACGACCATCATATGCTCTGCGTCAATCTGCAGCCCTTTTACATGGGCGAGCAGTCCTTTGATAAACTGATAAGTAGGCTGTACAGTTTCAAAGCCGTGCAGCGGAATCGCGTTTTGTACGCGGGGGTCGTGTGCGTCGAAAGTAATGATATTATCCACGCCCATATTGACAAGCTCCCGTAGTGCAAGCGCACAGTCGAGGGATTCCCTCGTCGCTCTCTTAGACTGTCTGCTCTCGTATAAGAAAGGCATGATAACAGTAATGCGTCTTGCCTTGCCGCCGACAGCCGCGATGATACGTTTCAGATTCTGGTAGTGGTCGTCGGGGGACATATGGTTTTCGTGTCCACATAAAGAATAAGTGAGACTATAGTTGGTGATGTCTACAAGAAGGTATAAGTCTGTACCGCGGACAGATTCCAGAATGACGCCTTTCGCTTCGCCGGAACCGAACCGGGGGACCTGGGCTCCCAAAAGATAGGAATTACGCTGATAACCGGTAAATGCAAGACTGCCTTTGTGTTCGCTTTCCCGTTCTGCTCTCCATTTCACAAGGTAATAATCTACTTTTTCACCCAGTGTTTTACAGCCTTCAAGCGGAATGATACCGAGGGAACCGACTGGAATCGTTTCCAGATTTCTTTTTTCTTCTCGCTTTGCCATGCAAAACTCCTCACTTTCTGTTCAGTAAACGTTTTTTGTACATTCTGATATCGGGACCAGTCAATTTGCAGAGTTCGTAATGACTGGTAATCCGGGAAAAAATACGGTCTGAATAGCGATTGCGTAATTCTTCCAGGGACAGGTTTGTGGATATAATTGTCGCTTTTTTTCCCATGTGGCGTTCATTCAGCAGGGAAAAAAGCTGGGAAGCCACAAATTGGTTTGTCAGTTCCGTGCCAAGGTCGTCTATAATGAGCAAATCGCATTGATATAAATCATTGTAACGCTCCCGCTGTTCTTCCTTGTTTTTGTAGTCAAAAGAATATCTGGACAGCAAATCGAAAAGGGCGGACGCGCTGAAATAAATAACAGAATGACCGCTTTCAATCAGTTCCCTGGCAACGCAGTTGGACAAAAATGATTTCCCCGTACCCACTGTACCATAAAAAAATAAATTATGGTAGTCAGAATTAAAATTTTTGATAAAATTCTGGCAGGTTACTACGGCATTTTTGAAATGGGAAAGATGGGCTCCGTCGTAATACTCATAAGAAAGCGTCTGAAAGTTTTCGCTCTGGAGCATTTCGCGGAGATTGGATTGTTCATAAAGCAGTGTAATCACAGCCTGTTTGAAGCAGTGACATTTCTGCCCGTCGATATAGCCGGTGTCTTTACAGTCCGGGCAGGTATAGGAAGGCTGCAGATAATTAGCCGGAAGATTGGCGTCCCGCAGAAGACGCTCTTTTTTATTAGAAATATCCGCCAGCATTTCTTTGAGTTCTTCGAGGGCATGGGCGTCGCCTTCCAGATATTTTTTACCCTGCGCTACGGAAACGGCGGCGATGGAATCTTCCAAATCGCGGTATCCCGGAACGTGGTCATATACATAAGAAATTTTCTGCTCCAGCATATGGCGGTTATACAGTTGTTTTTTTTCATACTCACGGAGTAAAATATCATATTGCGTATTCGTTAGCGGCACAGCGGTACTCCCTTAAATTTAATTGCTTAACAGTTCTTTTTCCAATGCGTCGAAGTCGTATTGGTTCTGTATAAATTGATTGAATTTGTTGTTTCCATTATAATTGGCAGCGGATTTAGCAACCCTGCCCTGCCGGAATTTTTCTTCCGCCGCCGGGATGTCGCTTTTATGATGGACGCCGGCTTTGAACCAATTGTTTAAAATACTGTCGGCATATTCAAAACGATGTTTATCCGTAGCAAGGACGGTTTTCTCGCAGGCAGCGGAAATAACGTCGGTCCCGAAGGCAAATTCTTTCGTCCAGCGGGTAATATAAGTGACTTCCGCCTGGGTGGGCAGACTGGATTTGCCCAGCGCCTTCATGATGTCATAGACCGTTTTGTCATATTTATGTACATAACGTGCCGCCTGTCTGGGGGTGGAAATGCCTTCCTGCGCCCAGTTGACAGCGACTTTTTCGATATATCGTAAGTCCTTTTTGCCGTGGTCTACACAGTATTGAATCAGATAATCGATTAAATCTTCGGAAAAACCAAGCCTGTCCGAAATAAAAAGAATGGACTTCATATCGGAGGCGCTCAAGGTTTTCTTTAGATACTGCTCCGTAATAAACAGCACGCGGGAAGCGGCTTCATCACTCTTAAAGGCTCTAAGCTGCTCTGTCGTGTAAGCGGGCTTCTCATAAGGGTTTTCTGCGGGCAGGGTTCTCTCCGCAGCTTCTGCAGTAGTAGAAAGCGGCACAATATAGGTCTGGGAATCTGCGCTCCTGGCAGCCGGAGAGTCCGCAGGCGCACTTAAATCCTGCAGATGGATGCCGGTCAGGGTTTTCGACTCATCATATTCTAATGTAAGCAGCTTCTTTTTTTCCCAGTATTTCAATGCCCGCAGCACATCCTTTTCCGTATAGTTGAAAATATCCGCGATTTTGGACACACTGGTAGAAAGTCTGGCACTCATGGTACGAATCAGATAGAGATAGATTTTGAGCTGCGCGTCGTTTGCCGTCTGCATGTATTCGTCGATAAAACGATTGGAAATAACCGTCGAATCGCTATAATTGTCCTGATAAATTGTTAAGTGCCCCATTTTTGATAACCCCATTTACTTTGAATGTGTTGCTTTTGCAACTAAGTAAGTTGAATTATAACATGGCAGATTTTAAAAAGATATAGACAATTTGCCAGAAAGTAAAACGAACACCCGTTCAGTACCTCTGTGGAAAATGTGGATAACAATAATGACAGGCAGAGTTTATCACAAAAAATATCCACAGAAAAAAATTTGAAAAGAAAAAATTTTTCTGTGGATATTGTGGATAATTATTTTTGAAGTAAATTTTCGCCGACTTTTACGACGTCTCCGGCTCCCATAGTTATCAACAAGTCATCTTTTGTGCAATTTTCTAAAATGAATTTTTCAATTTCTTCAAAGGACGGAAAGTATTCGCATTCCGTTCCCAGCCTTTTGATTTCATCCTGCAGCGTCCGGGAACTGATGCCCAGCGTATCTTTTTCACGGGCGGCATAAATATCCGCCAGAATGACACGGTCTGCCAGTGTCAGAGCCTTGGCGAAGTCTGAAAGGAACGCCTTGGTTCTCGAATAGGTATGGGGCTGGAAGACGCACCAGAGCGTTTTATGGGGATAATTTTGCGCAGCCTGTAAAGTTGCAGTAATTTCTGTGGGATGATGTGCATAATCATCTATTATAGAGATACCGTTGAGGCTTCCCTTGTATTCAAAGCGTCTCTGGGTTCCGCGAAAGTCCGACAACGCCTTCTGTATGATTTGCGTATCGACGCCAAGCAGCGTGGCGGCGGTGATTGCAGCAACGGCATTGTACACATTGTATAATCCCGGAACGTTCAGGTTGTAGGCAGTTTCTTTCCTGCCGCCTGTTTCTGCCAGGGTAAAAGAAGGGCGTCCCCACTCATCATAAGTAATCTGTTTAGGATAATAATCACATGCGTCCGAAGAACCGTAAGTGATGACCCGGCAGTCTAAGGAATCCGTAATTTCCGCCACATCGGGGATATCACCGTTGATGATAAGCGTCCCGTCCGGCGGGAGAAGTCTGGCAAATTCCCGGAAAGAATTGCGGATATCGGCAAGGTCTTTGAAAAAGTCCAGATGGTCTTCTTCTATATTAAGGATGATGCCGATTTTGGGGAAAAAGCTTAAAAAGCTGTTCGTGTATTCGCAGGCCTCTGTCACGAAATAGCCGGATTTGCCGACACGGATATTGCTGCCGATAGCCGGGAAGATGCCGCCGATGGACAGGGTCGGGTCAGTATCCGCCTCTAGAAGAATCTGGGACAGCATGGAGGTCGTAGTAGTCTTGCCGTGGGTACCGCTGACGGCAATGGGAATTTTATAGTTTTTCATCATTTGTCCAAGCAGCTGCGCCCTTGTGAGAAAAGGAACGCCGAGTTCTTTACCGGCGACAAATTCAGGATTATCACTTTTGATGGCGCTCGTATAGACAATTAAATCGGGGCGCACGGACAGGTTTTCTTTTTTCTGCCCATAATAGACGGACACGCCCTGCGCCTCCAGGGTCTCGGTGAGCGGCGAGGATTGTCTGTCAGAGCCGGATACCTTAAAGCCTTCCGAGAGCAGTATTTCCGCCAGACCACTCATGCTGATGCCGCCGATTCCGATAAAAAATACATGAACCGGATTCTGAAAATCAATTTGATACATAATGACAACTTCCTATCTATAAAATTAATGGTATAATATGGATGATATATTATATATGTATTATACGCATTTGCTGCAAAAAAACCAACATTAATTTGTAGAAATCGCAGGAAGGATTCTGATTGGAAGAAAGTGCGGCGGCGTTTTATTACATTTTTACAAAGATAATGCACAAAGTTTCACGGGGCAGGAAGAGAAAAACATACAAAATGAATAAAAAAAACAGTGATGATTTATAAAAATTGTAATATATGAATAAGATAACTGCGATAAAAAGTGAATTATTTTGTAAATAATATTCACTTTCTATTTGAATTGTGGTATACTTATAGAACACAATAAGTTTTTATTATTTTATTTTTATAATATATTAACAGAAATATGAGGTGAGCATATGGTTAAGAAAGAAATGATTGCCATGCTGCTGGCAGGAGGGCAGGGAAGCAGATTGGGCGTATTGACTTCTAAGATGGCCAAGCCTGCGGTAGCGTTTGGCAGCAAGTACCGGATTATTGATTTTCCGCTGAGTAATTGTATTAATTCGGGCGTCGATACGGTCGGTGTTCTGACGCAGTATCAGCCGCTTCGCCTGAATACGCATATCGGAATCGGCATTCCGTGGGATCTTGATAGGAATATCGGCGGCGTTACGGTGCTTCCGCCTTACGAGAAGAGCGTACACAGCGAATGGTATACGGGTACGGCGAATGCAATTTATCAGAATATCGCGTACATGGAAAGCTTTAATCCAGAGTACATACTGATTCTTTCGGGTGACCATATCTATAAAATGGATTACGAGGTTATGCTGGACTTCCACAAACAGAACGGGGCGGAAGTCACGATTGCAGTCATGCCGGTGCCGATGGAAGAGGCGAAACGTTTTGGAATCATGATTACGGACGAGAATCGTAAAATTGTTGATTTTGAAGAGAAGCCGGAGAATCCGAGGAGCAACCTTGCGTCTATGGGTATTTATATTTTTAACTGGAAGACGCTAAAAGAAGCGCTGCTTGCGAATGCGGAGCAGCCGGGACTGGATTTTGGCAAGCACGTGATTCCATACTGCCATAAGAAGGGAGCCCCGCTTTACGCCTATGAATTTAGCGGATACTGGAAAGATGTGGGAACGCTGCATTCTTACTGGGAAGCGAATATGGAGTTAATCGATATCGTACCGGAATTTAATCTATACGAAGAATACTGGAATATTTATACGAAATGTGAAATCCTGCCGCCGCAGTATCTGGCGCCGGACAGTGTAGTAGAGAGAAGCATCGTAGGGGAAGGTTCAGAAATTTACGGACAGGTTTATAATTCCGTCATCGGCTGCGGCGTCGTTATCGGGGCAGGAACCGTGGTCAGGGATTCCATCGTCATGAACGCTGCACAAATCTATAGTAATTGTGAGATTAATAAAGCGATTATCGCAGAGGGCGTAACGATTAACGATAATGTGAAGCTGGGCGTCGGAGAAGAAGCCCCCAATGAGACAAACCCTAACATTTATAACTGCGGGCTTGTAACAATCGGTGAGAACAGCATTATTCCGAAGGATGTTTCCATCGGCAAGAACACCGTCGTATTTGGCGAAACCTTCCCCGAAGATTATGATAACGGCTATCTTGCAAGCGGTAGAACTTTAATTAAGGCAGGTGAGGAACAGTGAGAGCGATAGGAATTATTTTGGCGGGCGGCAATAATCACAGAATGAAAGTACTGACGCAGAAACGGGCTGTCTGTGCGATGCCGATAGCGGGAAGCTACCGGGGAATTGATTTTGCACTCAGCAACATGACCAATTCCCATATTAATAAGGTAGCAGTATTTACCCAGTACAATGCGGGAAGCCTGAATGAGCATCTGAGCTCTTCTAAATGGTGGGATTTCGGGCGTAAGCAAGGCGGTCTGTATGTCTTTACCCCCGCGGTAACGGCGGAAAGCAATGCATGGTATCGTGGAACGGCGGATGCCATTGCCCAGAACCTTGCATTCTTAAAAAACAGTCACGAACCGTATGTTGTAATTTCATCCGGTGACTGCGTTTATAAGATGGATTATAATAAGGTACTGGAATACCATATTGAGAAAAAAGCCGATATTACAGTGGTATGCAAGGATATGGGTCCCGACGTAAATGTGGAGCGTTACGGTACGGTGAAGATGAATGAAGAGAGCCGTATTGAAGAGTTTGAAGAGAAACCTGTCGTTGCCAAATCCAATACGATATCCTGCGGTGTCTATGTGGTAAGAAGGCGCCAGTTGATTGAAATGATTGAGAAATGCGCCGAAGACGATAGGTATGATTTCGTAAAAGATATTTTAATCCGTTACAAGGATATGAAGAGGATATTTGGTTATAAGATTAAGGAGTACTGGAGCAATATCGCGACGGTAGACGATTATTTCAGGACGAATATGGATTTCTTAAAGCCGGATATCAGGAATTATTTCTTCAAACAGTATCCCGATGTATATTCCAAAGTGGACGATAATCCGCCGGCGAAATACAATGTGGGAGCAAAAATAAGCAACAGTCTGATTTCCAGCGGCTGTATTGTAAATGGTACGGTAGAAGATTCCGTTATCTTTAAGAAGACTTTCATTGGCAATAATTGCTATATTAAAAACTCAATTATTTTAAACGACGTATATATTGGGGATAATACACATATAGAGAATTGTATTGTCGAAAGCAGGGGAACAATCCGCGCCAATTCATATTACAAAGGAGAAAATAATATCGAGATTGTTGTGGAACATAATGACAGATACGTTATTTAGTGGTATGATGAAATGAAATAATAAATCTTTTTGATTTATTAGATAAAAAATGCTATTGATTACAAGCTGCGTGGCTTGATGAGTATGACTTGTGTGGAAAAGCTTGTGACACCCGACAGGAAGCTGTTCGGTATCATATGATAAGGAGGCTGAGCTTCATGAGAATTACTGATGTCCGCGTGCGTAAGATGACTCAAGACGGCAAAATGAAAGCTATCGTCTCGATTACCATTGACGACGAGTTTGTAGTGCATGATATTAAAGTAATCGAGGGCGAAAAAGGGCTTTTTATTGCTATGCCAAGCAAAAAAGCGACAGACGGCGAATATCGTGATATAGCGCATCCGATTAATTCTGCGACCAGAGAAAGCATTCAGAGAATTATTTTGGACAGCTATGAAAAGGCGCTTTTAGAACCAAATGACGCATAATAGTGTATAAGGTAAGTGAAGGGATTATGGGAGAAGGATGCTGCAGCATCCTTTTCCTATGTATAGGAGAAAATATCTGATGTATGTAATTGTAGGTCTGGGGAATCCCGGCCAAAAATATGAGAATACGAGACATAATACCGGTTTCATGGTAATTGATGAGGCAGCGAGGCAGTATCATATTCCTGTTTGTGAGAAGAAGCACAAAGCCTTAATCGGAAAAGGCGTCATCGGGGGAGAGAAAGTCATTCTTGTGAAACCCCAGACTTTCATGAATCTTAGTGGCGAAAGTGTGCGGGAAGTCATAGACTATTATAAGATAGAAGAAAAAGAAAAATTGATTGTCATTTCAGACGATATCAGTCTCGCTCCGGGAACGATCCGGATCCGCAAGAAAGGGAGCGCCGGCGGGCATAACGGATTGAAAAATATTATTCTGCATCTTGGACATGACGAATTTCAGAGAATACGGATGGGCGTAGGCGAAAAACCCCCCGGATACGATTTGATAGATTATGTGCTGGGACATTTCGGGGAAGACGACAGGGCGGCTATGGAAGAAAGCATAGGTCGCGCGGTGCAGGCGCTGGAAGTGATGATTGTGGAAGGCGCGGAAAGTGCGATGAATAAGTTTAATTAAACAGTTTAATTAGTGAGAAAGAGGGATAGTGGTGAGGGCATTATTGGCTCCCTTGGGGGAACTGGGAGAATATGATGAGATTGTAAAAACGCTGAAAAAGGATAAGGCGGCGCTTGCGATAAGCGGGTGTGTCGATTCTGAGAAGCTGCATATGATATATGGACTGAGCGATGGTTTTAAAAATAAAATCATCGTTACTTTCAGTGACTTGAAGGCGAAGGAACTGTATGAGGATTATCAGTTTTACGATAGAAATGTAATGGTTTATCCTGCGAAAGACTTGATTTTTTTCCAGGCGGATATCCACGGGAATCAGCTTTCCATGCAGCGCATGAAATGTCTGCGCAGGTTGATGGAAGGAAAGCCGACCACGCTTATTACGACCTACGACGCATTGATGACGCCCCAGGTGCCATTGTCTGTACTGCGCAAAAGCGTGATATCCATTAACAGGCAGAGCATTGTCGATGAAAATAAGCTTGCCCTCAGGCTGGCGGAATTAGGATATGAGAAAAATTATCAGGTGGAAGCGCCAGGACAGTTTAGTATCCGGGGCGGCATTGTGGATATTTTCGATTTGACAGAAGAAAATCCTTACCGTATCGAGCTTTGGGGAGAAGATGTGGAATCCATACGAAGTTTTGATATTTTGAGCCAGCGTTCGATTGAAAAGCTGGAATCCATATCCATTTATCCGGCGACGGAACTGGTTTTAAGCAGGAAAGAGCAGCAGGCGGGCATTGCAGCCATTGAAAAAGAAGGAAAAGAATATGCGAAGAAGCTCCGTGCAGAAATGAAAACGGAGGAAGCGCACCGCATTACCCGGCAGATACAGGAGCTGAAAGAGGGACTGATGGAGCTGGGCGTGCCGCTTGGCGCGATGAATCTGGACAGCTATATCCGCTATTTTTATACGGATTTATCGACGCTGCCAGACTGTCTGGATAAAGAGTCAGGGTGTGTTTTTATTGATGAACCGGTTCGCGTGAAGGAACATGCAGATGCGATAGAGCTGGAATTTCGGGAAAGCATGACGCATCGATTGGAAAAAGGATATATCTTACCGGGGCAGGTAGATGTACTTTTTAGCGGAGAGGAAACTGCGGCAAGACTGCTTAGAGGCAGGGTTGTGTCGCTTGCCATGATGGAAGGGAAAAACCCTTTGTTTCAGCCGGATAAAAAATTCAGCGTCCAGGCGAGAAGCATTCCTTCTTATCATAATAGTTTTGAAGCGTTGGTCAAAGATTTAAACCGATATCGGAAAAATGGATACCGGGTGCTGCTTTTATCCGGTTCCCGGACAAGGGCGGAAAGAATTGCCAGCGATTTGCAGGAGCAGGGGCTGACTGCTTTTTACAGTGAGAATCCTGACAGGGAAGTACAGGCGGGCGAAGTGATGACCTGCCACGGCAGGGTATTGAAGGGGTTTGAATATCCGCTGATCAAATTTCTGGTGATTTCCGAGAGCGATATTTTTGGGACGCAGAAAAAGAAAAAAAAGAAAAGGAAATATGAGGGACAGAAAATCAACGATTTTTCAGACTTGAAAGTCGGGGATTATGTCGTGCATGAAAGTCACGGTCTGGGCATTTATCGCGGCATCGAAAAAGTGGAAGTAGAAAAAGTTACAAAGGATTATATCAAGATAGAATATCGGGACGGCGGCAATCTTTATATCCTGGCAACCGGTATGGACGCGATCCAGAAATATGCTTCCGCGGACGCCGGGACGCCGAAGCTGAATAAGCTGGGGACGCAGGAGTGGAATAGGACGAAGACCAAAGTGCGGAGCGCAGTTAACGAAATTGCGCAGGATTTGGTGGAGCTGTATGCACTCAGGCAGCAGAAAAACGGTTACCAGTATGGAGCAGATACTGTCTGGCAGAGAGAATTTGAGGAAATGTTTCCTTTTGAAGAGACGGAAGATCAGTTAAATGCCATCGCGGATACGAAGGCGGACATGGAAAGTACGAAAATCATGGATCGTCTGATTTGTGGAGATGTGGGCTACGGGAAAACGGAAATTGCGATTCGCGCCGCTTTTAAGGCAGTCCAGGAAGGAAAACAGGTGGTGTATCTGGTGCCCACGACGATTCTGGCGCAGCAGCATTATCACACGTTTATCCAGCGTATGAAAGATTTTCCGGTGCGTATCGATTTGTTATCCCGTTTTCGGACTGCCGCCGAGCAGCGTAAGACAATCGAAGATTTGCAAAAAGGATTGGTAGATATTGTTATCGGCACGCATAGAGTACTTTCCAAAGATGTAATATATAAAGATTTGGGACTGCTGATTATCGACGAGGAGCAGCGGTTCGGCGTTACTCATAAGGAAAAAATTAAAAAGATGAAGGAAAATGTAGACGTCCTGACGCTGACGGCGACACCGATTCCCAGAACGCTTCATATGAGTCTGATTGGTATCCGGGATATGAGTATTTTGGAGGAAGGACCCAATGACAGGCTGCCAATCCAGACTTTTGTTTGCGAGTATAATGAAGAATTGGTGAGAGAAGCGATTGTCCGGGAATTATCCAGGGAAGGGCAGGTATACTATGTTTATAACCGAATCAATCATATAGCGGATATTGCAGCTTCCGTCCAGGCGTTAGTGCCAGAGGCAGCAGTTGCCTTTGCTCATGGACAGATGAAGGAGCGGGAACTGGAACGCATTATGTATGATTTCATAGCTGGAGAAATTGATGTGCTTGTTTCCACCACTATCATCGAAACTGGGCTGGATATTTCTAATGTCAATACGATGATTATACATGATTCCGATACTATGGGGCTTTCCCAGCTATACCAGCTGCGCGGCAGGGTAGGGCGTTCTAACCGGACGGCCTACGCATTTCTGATGTATCGGAGGGATAAGGTGTTAAAAGAGGTGGCGGAGAAGCGGCTGGAAGCGATTAAGGAATTTACGGACTTAGGAAGCGGCTTTAAAATCGCCATGCGGGATTTGGAAATCCGCGGCGCAGGCAATATTCTGGGTGCAAGGCAGCACGGACATATGCAGGCGGTCGGCTATGATTTATATTGTAAAATGCTAAATGAAGCCGTGAAAAACGTAAAAGGGATTGCTACAGCAGGCGGGGATTTCAATACAAGCATTGATCTGGACGTGGATGCGTATATTCCGCCTTCCTACATTGTAAACGAGATTCAGAAACTGGATATTTATAAACGGATTGCAGGCGTTGAGAACGATAAAGAATACGAAGATATGAAAGAAGAGCTGCTGGATCGTTTCGGGGAAGTCCCGAAGTCCGTAGAAAACCTGCTTCGGATTGCGATTATCAGGGTAAAAGCGCATACGCTTTTTGTGACGGAAGTAAAAGGCAAAAACGAGTCGATACAATTCCTCTTTGACCCGAAGGCTTCTATTAAAGTAGAAAATATTCCTCTTTTGCTGCAAAAATACGACGGAAAACTCACCTTCGACCCGAAAGGACCCCCTACATTCCGCTATCGTTATAAGAAATACGGAATGGTAGAAAAAGATGAGAAGCTGCTGTTAGAATTGACGGAAGCGCTGATAGCAGATATGGAAAAAATTCTAAAAAAAGAACAGTTGTTCGTATAAAGACCGTTTTATTGGACTGATGAAATGTTATTCTGTTTTCAGAAGTAAGAATTTTGAAAGGAGATAACATTTATGAAAGGATATACGGTAGAAAGCGGATACATGGGATATGTGGATGGAGAATATATGTTGTTTGCCAGTGAAGCGGATTATGCGGATTATCTGGGAAGATGACAGCGTACCACCGACCGTATACGGAAAATCATGTCGGAAAAATTTCCCTTTTTTCTGTTGCTAGAGAGCGGGGATATACAGTACAATAGAAAGGCGAAAAGAATCGCGGCCGATTCTTTCTGGATGGATGGGCTGGCTGAGAATTTAATAGGAGTTTGTGCGTGTGATTATTAAAATTGATGATATTTCCGTAAACTATATAGATGAAGGAACAGGCGATGCGATTCTGCTGCTGCATGGGTGGGGGGCTAACATCGGACTATTTGATGGGATTGTGAAAACGCTTTCGCCGTTGCACAGGGTCGTTGCGCTTGACATGCCGGGATTTGGCAGGACGCCGGAACCGCCGGAAGCATGGTGCGTGGATGATTATGTAGATTTTGTCATACAGTTTATAGAGCGTCTGCAGATAGACGAGGTAAGCATTCTGGTACATTCTTTCGGCGGCAGAGTGCTGTTTAAGATGAATGCAAGGGATAATCTTCCTTTTGTCATCCGTAAGGCAGTCTTAATCGATGCAGCGGGCATTATGCCGAAGAAGACTTGGAAGCAGAAGATGAGTCTGCGAATATATAAAGCAGCGCGGCGTGTTATGAGCACGAAACTGCTGCATTTTCTATATCCAGATGCAGTGGATAATATGAGACGTAAGAGAGGTTCCGCGGATTATAATCAGGCGACGCCGATGATGCGGGCGGTTTTAGTGAAAGTCGTCAATGAGGATTTGACGCATCTGATATCCGCATTAAAGTGTCCGGTGCTTTTAATCTGGGGAGATGCGGATACGGCGACTCCGATTGCTGATGCGAAGCGGATGGAAGAATTGATTGACGATGCAGGGCTTGTTGTATGCGAGGGAGCGGGACATTATTCTTTTCTGGAACAACCTGCGAAAGTGCATGGCGCATTGCTGGCGTTTTTTGGGCAGCATTCTGAGAAGACGGGAAAGGAATAAGCGTGTTTATGGATATCTTTATATGGATTGTCTGGGCGGCCACCTATTTAATCGGTGCGGTCTGGTATGAGATTTACATTATGCATATGTTTCAGCAGAACTCCTATAAGCCCAGGGAATATGGCGAGTGGATGTGCGTGACGGCGAATGTCGGAAGGCTGCTTGGGAAATGCCTTTACGGAATCCTTTCCCTACCGCTTCTTCTGATTGGAAACAGCGGCTGTCTGCTTGCAGCGTGCCTGATGAATCTAATGACTATATTGGTCAACAAACCTCATAAGGCGAAGAAGCCGCTTGTCTATACGCTCCGGGTCAGGCGGATGTTTGTTACGGCGGGAATTTTATATGTGGTCGGCATACTGCTTTCCCTGCTGTGGGAAGGACAGGAATTTAGGGCATGCGCTTTGATTTTATCGATTCTTTTTGTACTGGCGCCGGTACGCGTGCTGTTGGAAAACTGGATGAATCATCCGGTGGAAAAAGCCATCGATAGGTATTATATCCGCGATGCGGCAAGAATCTTAAAAGAGATGCCTGATTTAAAAATTATCGGCGTTACCGGCAGTTATGGAAAAACCAGCGTCAAGTATTTTCTGAGTAAGTTGCTTTCCGTGCAGTTTTCAGTACTGCACACGCCGGGCAATTATAATACGACGCTGGGAGTAGTCCGCACCATTAGGGAATATATGAAATCTTTTCATGAGGTTTTTATTTGCGAGATGGGGGCAAGGGAAGTAGGCGACATCAAAGAAATCTGCGACTTGGTGCATCCCCTTTATGGTGTGATTACTTCTATCGGACCGCAGCATCTTCAAAGTTTTCATACGATTGACAATGTGATAGCCACGAAGTTTGAATTAGCAGATGCAATACCAGAGGAAGGCATAGTTTTCCTAAATTATGATAATGAGTATATCCGTAACCGCAAGCTGGATAAAAAGGTTGTCAGTTACGGGACGTCCGGTGAGGATATTGCTTACCTTGCATATGATATATCCGTATCGAGGGATGGTTCCGCTTTTAAAATGAAAGATAAAGACGGGCGGGAATACGAATTTCATACGCGTCTGGTGGGCAACCATAACGTACAGAATATTGCGGGAGCCATTGCCGTTGCAAATACGCTGGGCATTCCGATGGAAAAACTGATTTATCCGGTGAAACAGCTGGAAAGCGTCCCCCATAGGCTGCAGCTTTTGAAACAGGGAAACCGTACGGTACTGGACGATAGTTACAATTCCAATCAGAGCGGTTTTAAGGCGGCGCTGGATACGCTGGCAATGTTTGAAGATTTGCGTATTTTAATGACGCCGGGGATGGTAGAGCTTGGAGAAAAGCAGTTTGAAGAAAATAAGGCGGTGGGCGTGTATGCCCATGATAAGTGTGATTATGCGGTACTGATAGGAAAAGAGCAGACGAAACCGATACAGATTGGTCTGCTGGAAGCCGGATTTGCGCAGCAGAGAATGATTGTCGTAGACACCTTACAGGAAGGCTTTCAGATGGTGAACGCAATCCCGGATGAAAGGCAGAAGGTGATTCTGATAGAGAATGACCTGCCGGATAATTATGCATAAGGAAAGGAGCATGGCGATAGCAATGAAAATTAAAGTAGGCGTTTTCTTCGGTGGAAAGAGTGTGGAGCATGAGGTGTCCGTGATTTCGGGCATTCAGGCATTGAAGGCGTTTGATAAGGATAAATATGAGGCGATTCCGATTTACATTACGAAAGATAATGAGATGTATACCGGTGAAGCGGTAGGAGAAATTAAAAACTATAAAAATATCCCGGAACTTCTAAAAAACAGCACACGCATCTTTTTCCTCTGCGAGCATGGAGCACAAGGGAAATTGAATCTGATACAGTATCCCCCGAAGAAGTTTGGCAGCTCCGTGATAGATTCTATCGACGTGGCATTTCCGGTTGTACATGGAGCAAATGTGGAAGATGGGTCATTACAGGGATTTCTGCGCCATTATAACGTTCCTCTTGTAGGCTGTGACGTTATGGCGTCTGCAGTTACGATGGATAAATATGTGATGAAGACTGTGCTAAAAGATAATCAGATTCCGGTATTGGATTGTGTGACCTTGCATTTGACGGATTATCAGGCGGATGAAGAGAAGGCGTATCATAAAGTAGAGGAAAAAATTTCCTATCCGGTTATTGTGAAACCGGTCAATTTGGGTTCCAGCGTAGGAATCAAAGTGGCAAGGGACAGGGATGGTCTGAAAGAAGCGCTAGAGTATGCATTTGAATTTGGACAGAAAGTTTTGGTCGAGCGGGCGATTATGAATCTGCGGGAAATCAACTGCGCCGTTCTTGGCGATTATGAAAGCGCACAGGCGTCCGAGTGTGAGGAGCCGATCTCTGGCGATGAAATCCTGAGCTACGAAGATAAATATGTGGCGGGCGGTAAAAACGGTTCTGAAGGAATGCGGACGGCACGAAGAGAGCTGCCGGCAAAACTGGAACCGGAGTTACGAGAAAAAATCCGTACTCTGGCGGTGGATACTTTCCGGGTGTTAAACTGTAATGGGGTTTCCCGGATTGATTTCATGATAGATCAGGATACCTCGCAGGTCTATGTGAATGAGATTAATCCGATTCCCGGTTCGCTCGCTTTTTACTTATGGGAAGCGGTGGGAAAACCCTATGCCGAATTGCTGGACGATATGGTGAAACTGGCGCTGAAACGGGAAAGGGAAGAAGAAAATTTGCTGACGTCTTTTGACAGTAATATTTTACAAAACGCTAATTTGTCGGGAGCAAAGGGTGTGAAGAAGTAGGAAAGAAAGGAAGTCTTGACGTGATTTTTGATTCTCATTCGGACATATGGTCGGATGTTGCCGTAAAATCTTTACAGGGTGAGAAAGATATCTTTCGCAAATACCACTATGGGAAATTGCAAAAAGGCAAAATAGAGGGCGCAATTTTTGTTATCTGGATTGATCCGCCTTATGATAAGACGCCGGAAGTAAGGTTTCAGCAGATTCTGGAAGCGGTGAAACAAGAGCTTTCCTATTGCCGGGATATTCTTCGCATCGTGCATAATTATGAGGAAATGCAAAGGGCAAGGGAAGAAGGGATTTTCTATGTATTTCCCGGCTGCGAGGGGCTTTCAGGCATCGGAGCGGATTTAGGGCAGATAGAGCTTCTGTATGAGTTGGGAGTCAGGCATGCTTCACTTACATGGAATGAGCAGAATCTGCTGGCTTCGGGAATCGGCGGCGATTCAGAGAGCGGACTGACAGAACTTGGCGTCAAGGCGCTCCATAAAATACAGGAATTGGGAATGCTGTTTGACGTATCCCACCTGAATGATAAATCTTTTTGGGATGTGATGCGCCATGCGAGAGGACCGGTTGTGGCGACCCATTCTAACAGCCGCAGACTTTGTCCGGCACCAAGAAATTTAACGGATGAAATGATAAAAGAACTGATTAAAACCGGCGGTATGATTGGCGTGAATGCTTATCCGACGTTTCTTACAGAGAGGGAGGAAGATGCGACGGTTGCCATGCTGGCGCGGCATATAGAGCATATGGCGGATATCGCCGGCATTGATAACGTTGGATTCGGATTTGACTTTTGTGGTTTTCTGGAAGGATTTAATCCTATACTGCCTGGACTGCAGGACGCTTCCGAGACAGAAAATATTCTGGCGGCGATGCAGGAAGTCGGATTTACGACAGAAGATATTCAAAAAGTATCCTATCTGAACTGGCATAGAATGATACAAAAAATCCTATAGAAAATAATTTTTAAGGTATAAACTCCCACCATTTACAGATACTAGTAGCGCGACTTATTTAAAATACTATTAGCGTAAATGGAGGTTTTAAGATATGAAAGCGACAGGAATTGTTAGAAGAATAGATGACTTGGGGCGTATTGTAATTCCGAAGGAAATCCGCAGGACTTTGCGGATTAGGGAGGCGGACCCGTTACTGACAACATTGGCAGAACATGAAAAAATACCGGAAATATCAAGGGTTCAGGAATCTGACGAAGAACTGTTTATTAATGGAATCGTTGGATTTGCAACAAGACTTGGTATTTGACACTTAAAACATGGATAAAGAGAACTTTGTAGAGGACATTAGCGAGAGTTAATGTCC
>JAMPFM010000054.1 GCA_023664455.1 Blautia sp. | reverse complement strand
ACAAGACAGCTTGGCTTCTTGTTTTCCGTTATACTGTTCTTTTCTGAATACTCATTAAAAAAATCTATGAATTTTCAGGGTTGCATTACTATTGATTTGTCAAAGATAAATCTTTTGTCAAGGTACGGCACCGTGTTTCTCAAACACAGCTTACATATAATACCACAGCTTCCAGTATGCGTCAAGGGGTTTTTCTGGAAATTTACCTAAAAATTTATTTTTATTTATATTTCCGTTTACCTCGTTTCATTTATCCCGGAAACCCTAGAATCACAATATCCTTTTTTCATTCCAGATATCTTTTTTCATTCTAGATGCGGTAGATTTTTATTTTATCATTCATTTCTGCTGTTTGTCAAGAGTTTTATTTCTTGCAAATCAGCGTGCAAATCAGCGTTCCGTTCAATTTGTTCATCATGCGCACTTTATTCGTCACGAAACGGATTTTCCGCATTTCATTTACTGTTCTTTCCTAATTATATAAAAACAATTATATTATATAAAAACAGAAGCATCATGCCCTCACAATGCTTCTGTCTGATATCATCCGGTAGATAGAACGGAGAAAGAGGGATTTGAACCCTCGCGCCGCGTAAACGACCTACACCCTTAGCAGGGGCGCCTCTTCAGCCTCTTGAGTATTTCTCCATAGTCTGAACTCATCCTCTACCAATATGAAATTTACGCCTATTTCTTGACGCATTTGTTATTATACATAAGGTCAAAATATTTGTCAATGCCTTTTCCGCAAATCGGCAAAAGCAAATCGACAAAACCAGTGAAGCCGACAAAATCGCTCTGCAGCCGAAACTGCAGCCGAAACCTCAATGTCCCCGGCATTATTTTTATAGAATGCACTATTCGGATACGCAATATTCCTGTATTGCCGTTTCATATAAATTATTTCCTTCTGAATCAATGACAACGATAACCGGAAAATTGAGCACTTCCATTTTACGGATTGCTTCCGTTCCCAAATCATCATATGCCACAATTTCTGATGATTGTATGGACTTGGATAATAATGCTCCCGCTCCGCCTACTGCCGCGAAATAGACTGCACCGTTTCTGATAATGGCTTCTTTTACGGCATCGGAACGTTTTCCTTTCCCAATCATGCCTATCAGACCCAAATCCAGCAGCGTTGGCGCATATTTATCCATGCGGCTTGCAGTCGTCGGACCTGCGGATCCGATAGGTCTTCCTTCCCGCGCCGGAGATGGTCCCATATAATATATGATATTTTGTTTCATAGTAATCGGAAGTTTTTCTCCTCTTTCCAATGCCTCGTACATTCTCTTATGCGCAGCGTCCCGCGCTGTATAAATCGTCCCGGTGATATAAACATAGTCCCCGGCTTTCAATTTTTTTGCGTCTTCTGCACTCATCGGCGCCTGTATATGCCGTTCCATTCTGATTACCCCGTTTCTTTTCTGATAGTTCGGTTTCCCTGGCATTGCGACTTCCCTGATTTTTCTTAAAGCGCCCTTACCACATGCCGGTTTACATGACAACAAATATTAACGGCAACCGGCAACCCTGCAATATGCGTCGGATAAGTATTAACATTGACTGCCAGCGCCGTCACAGTTCCGCCCAGACCACCGGGACCAATGCCCGTTTGGTTAATCTTTGTCAGCATTTCCTCTTCCAGCTCTTTTACATAAGGAATGGAAGAACGCTCACTGACTGGTCTGGTCAGCGCTTTTTTTGCCATGAGTGCAGCTTTCTCAAAGGTGCCTCCGATACCCACGCCGATTACCATTGGCGGACATGCGTTGGGACCGGCGTCCCTGACTGCTGTCAGAATGGCATTTTTAACGCCTTCTATTCCGTCTGCGGGCTTTAACATGAATATCCTGCTCATGTTCTCACTGCCAAATCCTTTGGGCGCTACGGTAATTTTCACTTGTTCGCCTGCAGTCATTTCATAGTGAATTACCGCCGGTGTATTGTCTTTGGTATTATCCCGGATAATAGGGTCTTTTACGACAGATTTCCTAAGATAACCTTCCGTGTAGCCCTGCCTTACGCCTTCATTGACTGCATCTTCCAGAATGCCGCCGGTAAAATGGACGTCCTGACCAATTTCCAGGAAAATGACCGCCATTCCGGTGTCCTGACAAATCGGTATCATATCCTCACCGGCAATTTTTAAATTATCTTGGAGCTGGCACAAAATCTGTTTTCCTAATGGGGACGCTTCATCGTCTACGGCATTTTTCATTGCCGTGTCCATATCCTGCGCCAGAAAATGATTTGCCTCAATACACATTTCTTTGATATTGCTTGTAATTTCAGCCACGTCTATTGTACGCATCCTGTTCCTCCATATCCGTTTCCCATTGCCAGAATCCCGGCTTTCTACTGATGTGCGTCCTGCTCTTCCACAATCTGTTTCCTGATTTCTTCCAATTCCTGCTCGGAAGGTTTGCCGGGATTCCATCCGATTCTCTGGTTATCATTCTGATATCTGGGAATCAGATGCATATGGAAATGGAAAACTGTCTGTCCTGCTATTTCCCCATTATTCTGTACCAGATTAAAACCGTCGCAATGCAGTTTGTCCGTTATCTGCGCCGCCATCTTCTTTGCCAGTATCATAACCTTGCCCGCCGTTTCTTCCGGCAGCGCATATAAATTCTGATAATGCTCCTTGGGCAGAATCAAAGCATGTCCCTTTGCAGCGGGTCCCAAATCCAGAATGACGCGGAACAAATCGTCTTCATACAATGTTTTGGAAGGGATTTCCCCGTTTGCAATCTTACAAAAAATACAGTTTTCTTCTTTCATCATAATCCTCCATACTTTTCCACAGACAACTATAAAAGACTGGCTGCCTGTATGCAGTTTATTACCGTTTATTTTATTCCATATACAAACATTACATTTACCCGAATATAAAAATCCTAGCTGATTCTTTCAAAATATAAAAACCCAACCAATTTCTTTCAGAAAATGAAAATCTGGTCCAATTCTTTCAGAATGTTAAAATCGCCCTTCATTTTCATCTCGCCCGCCATGAATAGTCTCTGGAAACTCGCCGTACCGGATACAACGCCCGCCATAGAAGCCTGATTCAGCTGCACTTCTACGTCAAAACCGCTGCCTTCCCCATAGAAACAATTCAACTGCGCACCATCTATTTCGATGATTAACGGCTTCTTTTTTTCTTCTATTATTATTTTGTATTTTGCAGCAAATCCTGCGCGCGGTTGAAAATGTCTCTTAAAGTCTTCCAGAAATTCCGTATCATTTTCTTTTTCACTGTTTCCCATCAAATCCCGGAACAAGCTGGTCAGCTCCTGGATATCCGCCTTCTGGCGCTGTACATAGCTGTCATCGGAAGCATATTGCGAAAGCTGCTCGGTTTCCTGCGGCGTCAAATCAATGTTGCGCGGGATGGATATCTTCTGGTTAATCGCCTGATTGCTTGCCGGCAGACAGGGCAGCTTCTGGTTGATTGTCCGGTAGAGGTTTTCCGCCTTTTTCTCAATGATACGCAGGTAATCTTCATTATCTTCCAGAATGCTCATATCTGCGATATAGCCGCACAGACCGCTGCAAGGACGTCCTCCCAGCATTTCCCACGCGGTAGCAAGATTCAGTTTTCCGTCCTGCTCGCCGTAAGTCGTGGACATCACAATCGGGCACATATAGATTTCGCTGATTTTTTCTTTATCCCCATAGAGCCAGCAGGCATCCAGAAACTGCTGCATATAGCCACCGATTCCGTACCACTCTATCGTCGTCGCCAATATGATGCCGTCCGCATTTTTCAAAGTCTGGGGCAGAGTCGTAATATTATTTTTTAACTCAAACAGCCGGAAGGTCTCTACGTTGACATGCAGCTCGTCCAAAACGTTTTCTATCTTTCCCAAAACGTAAAGCGTCGGGTCGTCTATCAATCCTCTGCCACCATAGTAAATATTAATTTTCATACACGATTACCCTGCCTTTCTTTTCCTGCCCTGCGGCAATAGCAGCCAGAAAATGCCCGCTGCTGCAAATCCCATGAATACGCCGCCGATATGCGCCATATTATTGACATTGCTGCTGGTAAATCCGCAATACAATGAAAACGTAATTGCAAACGCCAGACGCCGCGCCGTCAACTTGACATCCCTGTCCTTATTGATAAGCACAAGCATCAAAAGAGCGCCTTCTATTCCGAAGACGGCTCCGCTTGCTCCTACGGAACTGATGTACTGTCCGGTAAATAACTCATAGCCCGCCGAGAGAATATCCCCGGCGACGCCGGACAAAAGGTATATGACGATATAGGGCAGGTGTCCGATTTTATCCTCTACCACATTCCCGATATAATACAATATCAGCATATTACTGATAAGATGCCGGATATCCATATGCAGAAACATACTGGAAAATATACGATACCACCCTTTGCCTCCCGCTAAATCCCTCACACTGAAGGCTCCTATATTATATAACAAATCATTGGTAAATGTACATATTATAAACAAAATAACATTCGCCAAAATTAACAGAAGATTCACCCAGGGTATCGGCTTCCTTTTCACGCTGTCCGCTGTCAGGGTTTCCTCTTCCGCTTCCTGCGCCTTTGTGTCCATATCCGGCACTTCATCCAGAAAATCTTCCAGCCTTCCTTTCATCCCGTAAAAATCGGACACTTGATTTTCATAAATGACCAGCCTGTTTTCTACAGAATCAATCAGCCAGCAGAACGCATCGTTTCCACACAGCTCCTTCGCCTTATCCCTATCCGCGCTGATAAGCAGTGACATAATGTGTATGTCGTTTACACCTTTCTGCTGGAAAAATTCACGGATTTTTTCTTTCATATGTCCATATTGATCCTGCGTAATATATAAGCCCTGCCTATAATCAATCACATACAGGACGTTTACATAAGTGTTTTCCCCATGAAAGAAAAACGAAAACTCAGGAAGATTGGATAAAACTTTATAGAATCCCTGTTCTGTTAAAAAATGCTCCAACTGTTCAAATATCATGATATTACGACGCCTTTCTCTTTCCTTTTGAGAGTACCATTTTCGTCCTATCATGTCAAACAGGAATCCTTCTACCGATAGCAGTAATTTAATTTTCCGAAACGGATTTCATCTCCCGGCTCTATTTCTACGGTTTCACTGGGGCTCATGCGCAGCCCGTTTTTATATGTCCCATTCCGGGAGTTCATATCCGTCAGCAAAACCTTCCCATCCTGCTCTTCAATGCGCGCATGAAGTCTGCTGATAGAATCATCCGCCAAAACGCAATCTACGCATCCCGCCATTTTTCCTATGGTAAATGGAAATTGTGTTAATTCTATATGCTTTTTATTTTTCTTATCCAACGCATACAATTTGTATTCCCTATTTTGCTTCTGCATATCCACAAAAATCGTTTCCCCATACTGTTTTGCCGGTTCCTTCCAGCCAGCCTGCCCATCCTTATTGCAGCCCCTGCTGCTGTCCTTCTTTGTTTCTAACATTTCCTGCAGGGCAATCGGTCTTTCGTCCCGGAACTCATCTTCTATATCCCAGCGCAGCTCCTGCTCCTCTTTATCCGCCCGCTTTTCCCTACGCCCAGACAAAACAATCTGTGCCACGGAAAACAGAAAACACAATCCGATTGCCGCCCCGCAGCAGACGAGAATCATCTGCTCCCGCTGGGTCAGTTGAAACTGGTCGTATATCCAACAGACCGCGCCCAGCCCACATAGGGATAAAACTGTAAACACGCCAAAAAAGACTCTGCTTTTGTTCTGCTTTGACGGAATCTTTGCTTCCGGTTTCCTATCCCCTCTTTCCAACGGCTCTGTTTTTCCATAATCACTGCTATCCCATGAAAACTCTGAACTGAGCGGCGGCTGTCCGCCATTTACTCCCATCTTTTCCATTCCGTTATCATCCACATTGCAGACTTTTCCCGGCGCCTCTTCCGCCTCTTCAAAGAGCGTCAATGCTTCCGCCATCGAAAAACAGGCTTCCTCCGACCTCTCGTAAATCCGATAAGCAAGCTCGGTGAGCCGCTGGTCTTTTGTATCAATATGATCCAGCAAAAAGTCCATAAGCGCTTCATAAGGATTTCCCTTCCCCGCATTTTCCATCCCTAGGTCCTTCATTCCTATGTCTTCCATCCCTAGATTCCTCATTCCTATGTCTTTCATTCCCACACCTTCCATAGGATAATACAGCCCGAAATACTTATTTGATGATAAATCATAATAGAGATATTCCGGCTGTATCAGCAGACCTTTTTCTTCCATAAAAAACTCACCCAAGCTGCGGTAGATTCTGTCCATCTGACAAAAAAAGTCTTTCAACTGTTCATAGGATAACTTTTTCCCTTGATAAAGATTCTCAAGCGTCACTTTAGAACTGATATTATAATATAAATAAGACTCCCCATTCACATTTCTGATAGAACATTTTAACAATCCGTCTATCTTATTAGAAGCAAGCATTTTTATCGGATAATTGTCCCTTATGCCTCCTTCCGTGACGCATTTTAAAATCACATAATTATGATTGTAATCCCTGAAATATTTTGCTTCAATCATTTGTTTCCTCCGCTTATTCTTTTTCCTTAACCCTTTTTCTCAATTCTTCTTCCCTAACCCTTTTTTACAATTCTTTTTCCTAATTCCTTTCCCCCAATTTAACTCCCATCTCCCATCAGTCCCTGTACCAGATTTTCCGCCATGCGGCATTTACGGATTATTTTGGTCGGATTGATAATCTGCGCTTTCGCTTCTGTCTGGATTTCCCATTCCCCATTTCCGTTTCCGTCCTTAAAAACACGAAACGGAATTTTGACACTGCATTTCCCGGACACTTTCAGACTCTTGCCGGATCGCTCTACTTCTCCGTGGACGCTTCCTGTGCCAAAATATTTCCTGCCAAACTGTTCTGATAGATGATTCTGCACATATGCTGCCGCACTGCCTTCTTCTTTCTGGATACTTCCACGGAAACAGACTGCATATGCATCCTGGAACAACACGCATTTATCATAAAAATAAAAACTGACATAGATCAGAAACACGAGCAGAAAAATTACCCAGGGTACGATAAACGCTGCCTCTATGGTCATGTAGCCTCTTACTGTTTTTCTATACAAAAATCCCCACCCCCAATCCTATTGCAAGAAAAGGGGCAAACGGTATCTTACTGTTTTTTCCCGCTTTTCCCAATCCCAGCAGCAAGATTGCAAAAACAGAAGAACAGAGCAGACTGATGCATAGACAAAAGCAGCATCGGTAAAATCCGAGAAAGAGTCCCGCTGTCAATAACAGCAGTCCGTCCCCATAGCCTACCTTTTCCTTTGTTAAAAAACTAACAATCAGAAAGAATCCGCCCGGCAGCAGGGAGCCTGCTGCCTCTATAAGCGATAGCGCGCCCCGATACAGAAGGAATAAATCAAGTCCTGCGGCGGCGATGAGTCCTGCTGCTGCCAGATACACGGGGATTTCTTTCTTCCTGACGTCAAAGAGTGCACATATCCCCATAAAGACAAATGCTGCTATTTCCGTTATCTGATTGATTATCTGCATTTTGAGCAGCGCCCCCTTCCTCCTACTTGTGACAAAGGTATTGTATAAATTGTCCGTTTTAAGCCGGAGCAGGTAATCGATGCATGGTAACTGCTCCCCTGCCCGGTAATATAGACCGCTCCCCGTATGGCTCCCTTCCCACAGCGTTCGCAGGGATAGTATTTGCCGCCGGACTGATTCCTGCGCCCGTCTACCTCTGCAAAATCCACTGTCTCGATTGATGGATTTAAATAGGTGCAGTTCCGGTTCGTATGATAGACGGTTCCTGTATCCGTTATATAGACCATCGGGTCTTCTTCTGTAAAATCGCTGATTCCTTTCTCCACATCATATCCGGTCCAGGCGTGCCCGTAATAACAGGCGCCTGTTTTTACGCCCTCAAAACCGGGAATCGAAATCAACGGTTCTAAGCAGTAGGATACATGGATTTCTATGATATCGTTCCCGTTCATAACCTGCGTTTTATCAAAGCGGACGCCCGCCGCCTTATTTTGGATGCAGGACTTCTCTATATATTCCCTTCCGACATAATCCAGAATCTGGTTTCTCGCATAAATTTCCGTCAGCGCCGCTCCTACAATTTCATCGGGCAGGACCGCTCCCACCGTTTTATCATAGGCATATCCGGCAAACGCCATCTTATTGCCGACCTGATGCAGCGCGGCATGAAACCTGCTTTGCGTCCCAATCATATTGATGATGGACAGAATATTGATGACAAAAAATAGAAATAATGGCAATACGAAGGCGGCTTCCACCGTCATCGACGCTTTCAGCTTCCGTGAGGTAAAAGGGGACGCCCTTTTTATCAGCACATCTTGGTAAAGAGTCTTGAGAAATGTCCGGAGAGAATTTGCTATCGAATTGTTTTTATTTATGACCTTATGAGTATGTAACCGTAAAAAGGGCATCCCCTTTTACCTCCTTCCACTAATAGAATCCATAGAGCCGTTCCATTTCATACCGGTATCCGAAGCCGCTTGTAACCGCCGTCCGCGCCCGATAAGTATCAAAGCATCCGTCCAGCCGGAAGGCGCCATTCCCCGGAGTCTTGCGAATATCCATTTCCATGATATCCATCGCCCGGTATGTCCTGTCGCTATCGTTTGTCAGAAAAAGCATGACTTCCAGATATTCTTTGTAATTTAAACCTCTGCCGCTGTCTGTATCGGAAAGGCTTCCTTTTACATTTTCAAGGCTGTTGATGCCCGTCTTCCAGTCCGCAGCCGTCTTATAAATCGGTACCCTGCCGCCCTTTAACAATGTTTTGACGTCCTGTAAGCTTTCCACATACGCCCAGGCAAATAAAATCGTATACTTGACCGGTTCCGCCAGTTCGGGGCACATGACCACCGCCGTCAATGCCAGCGCCATTGCCTCCGCTTCCGCTATTTTGGCGCTGTCGGACAAAATGTAAATGACGTTTGCCACTTCCCGCCATGCAAGCAGTTTTTTGGCAACCTGCTCTAAGTTCTGCCAATCCGTATCCCTGCCTCCTATCAGATATTCAATCTGATACTGCAGCATGGAGTTTTCCTTTTCCTGTCCGTAATAACCGCATTTTTCAAATAAGTAAGCGAGAAAAAGGATTTCATTAGGACTGCCCGTCAACTGCGCGGCTTCTTCGCATACACCGTTTCCCTTCATCGGCGTCCGGTTGGAAATATATTGCGCAAGCGGCGCTTTTACCGTGGAAATGCTGCCGATATCATCCACGACCAGATTCAGCACGCCCATACTGCGCGTTGCGTTAGCCACGTCTGCGGGATTATTTAACGCCACTTCTTCCAGAACGCCTTCCTCATTCTCTTCCTGCGGCAAACCGATTTCTTCAATCTGCGCCTGATAACTTTCCCTTTCCCCTGCAACGTCTCTGCTGTTTAACTGGGAACTGTCAATCTGCGCGATATTTCCTGTGATTTTTTCCAACAGATTCCCTACCGGATAGTCCGCCATATAATCGGTAATCTGCCTTTTTAACACCGCGCCGTTTTCATCGGAAGCAATGGAATATTCCAGAAATTCTACCTCATCTACCCGCATATCCAGAAAATCCTTCATCCGCCAGCCAATGATTCCGGCTTGTTCCTGTAAGTTTTGCTGCATGTACTTCCGCAAATGTTCCTCGGCATTTGCGATAGAAGGCGTATTTCCTCCGTAAGAAGAATCTACGAATAACAAATCATACTGTTCCAATAATTCCCTGTGGTATTCCGCCAGAACGGAATTCATTCCGATATCCGTTACACACTCGAACTTCATCCGTATGGCGCTGATTCGCGCCCCTTCTATTACAGTAAATAAAAGGGACAGAATCAACGTTAATAATAATGACAAAAATACCGTTATATATCCCTTCCTCATGACATAACCGTATTGCTGTCTGAGGTAATCTTTTCAAAAATACTTTCCACCAGACTGCGCAGCTGGTTTTTAAAGATGATCACCAGACCGATTAACACGACGATAATCAGAATAATCTCTACCGTCCCCAGCCCTTCCTCTTCTGACAGAAAGTTTTTGAATGTCTTCAAGTGATGCTTATGTTTTTTAACCATAACATTTCCTCCTTTTTTTGGCTCATGTCGTCCAGGCGACAGAAATAGCCTGTTATATTTTGATGCTGTTTTTTCAGGCGAAAGATAAAAATGCCGGAACCATGATAAGCGCCATGACGATGCATAACATCATCATCATCGGCACGAGAAGCTTCGTCCCTGCTTCTTCGCCCAGTTTCTTTGCCGTGTTTTTTCTTTCCTCAAACGCATTGACCGCCTCCTGCTGCAGCATGATGAGCAAGTCATTGCTTCCCTTGCGCAGATTCTGCGACAACAGCGCGCAAAGTTTCCTATAATGCTGTAACTGACACCGCTTCCCAAGGTGGGTATACGCCTCCGTTTCCGACACGCCGCTTTGCAATTCATGGCAGAGCAACAGAATCTCTTCATAGACATATCGTTTTCTGCCGGAAGTATCCCGCTTCTTATAATCTTCTCCCATTTTGAGAAACGCGCTGCGAATCGTCATTCCGGCTCCCATATACAACGTCAGTTTGCTAATGATTTCTGGATAGTCCAGCAACAATTCTTTTTTACGTTTTTCCAGATCCTCATCTATCTTTTTCCTGCCGGATACCAATAGAAGCGCCGCCGCAATACAGGTAAGCAGAAAGAAATAACCGCTGCTGTCTTTCACCACCTCCTTCCAGGTAATTCTCTGACTCCCAAGATACTCCGGCAGCCTTAGAACCTGCCCGGTTCTGCTCGCCTGATTTTGTTCCTCCAAAGAGTCTGTAAGCTCTCTTAATAATTGCTCTTTTTGCGTATAAACAACCGGCTGTACCTGCACCGGGAAGACTTCTTCAAACGTGATATCCTCATACTGGAAACTTGCCGTTAACATGACGACCTGCCCTTCTTCCAGCTCTTCGTTATGCACCGAACCGTCTGTATGCACCAGAGAATACTGACTGCTGTCCCAGCTAATCTGAAAAGGATATCCTTCCAGAGAATCCGTCAATGCCAGATTCCCCGTCACATGATCCAGACTTTCGTTATTGCCCAGAATGCTTTCTGCCAGATGTGCAGACGCTTCCTGATACAGCGTGGCAATTTCCTCTTCTGTATATTTCTGCGCTTCCACGGTATAAAGAATCTCTTCCGGCTCCCCTTCCCCTATCTGCGCCGATAATGCAACGTCCGTCTGTCCCTGTCCATGCGCTTTCCGGTAAATATAACTACCTTCCTGTAAAACCCCCGCTGTACTCCCGCTAAGGGCGACGCCAAGCGCCGCCAGATTCCCGATAAAAAGTACCGTCAGGACGAGACTGCACTGTCTGATTTGAAATTCTTTCACCTGCTGCCTTTCTGATAATTCTGGGTGCAGGAGTTTCAGGCTCTTTCCAAGCTGGCCGCTTCCAAACTGTCCCTTATAAGATAACGCCTCACGATTCCTCCCATGTGCGCCAAGCTGCGCTGCCAGCCGCTCCTTCAAGCGAAGGCACCAAACCGCCGCCTTTAAGAAAAACACTTCCCCCGGATACGCCTTTTTATCCGGCTGACTTAGATAGCCAGACGCCGACTCCTTGCGCGATAACAGAAACAGCAGTCCATAAATTCCCAATATGATTAAATACGCGTATATCATCTTCCCTTCCTCTCCCTAAAACCTTATCTAGGCGATTGCGAAATTAAAATATAAGAATGTGTAGTTGTACAGAATATACAAATCCAAAAGCAGGTACTGTGAAAACGCCGGTACTTAGATGCCGTATTTGGGCATCTTATGTACCGCTGCGTTTGAACCGTAGCGAGAGCGGGCCTGCGTTGGATTGTATATTCTGCACAACGGGCGGCTGCAAAATCTTAGTTTCGCAATTACCCAAACCCTTATCAGACCTCAATCTCAACCAATCTCGCAGAAATCGTATAAGCCGCCAGATAAATCAACAGACAGATTGTCATCAGGAAAACGCCCGCCAGATTGTGGTAGAGTACGTCGAAAAAACCTTTCGAGGTCAAATCCATATAGAAGATGATGAGAAACGGGACCGCATTCATGATTTTCTGTTCCATCTTCTTAGAGCTGATTAAGACCTGTATTTCTTTATCCACCGTAATTTTCTGCTCTATCGTCTCGGCGGTCTCGGCTAAAATCTTCGTCATATTCCCGCCGCTGCGCTTGGCAATGAAGAAGACGTCCGCAAACTGTAGAATATCGGGCACATGGCTTCTGCTTCCCAAATCGTATAAAAGACGCTCCAAAACAACGTTATTGTCCAGCCCCTTTGCGATATAGGCAAGCTCCTTACAGATAAGGCTTTCCTTTCCATACAGCGTTGCCATATCCCGGCTGGCTTCCCGGAAAGCGTTTTCCACGGAATAACCTGCCTTCTGATTGGCGGACACCGACAGTACCGCATCTTTAAATTGTATCTTCAATTCTTCTCTCTGCTGTTTCGCCAGCTGCGCTTTTTTCTTCCTGAGAAACATCACAAAGAGCGGTATGAGAAACGGACACACCCACACAGAGCGATAGAAAAAATATGCGATAATGCCTACTGCCGCCGCGCCCTGTATACAGTACAATGCCCATTCTTTTCCGGTAAAAAGATACTGTCCGTAATCAACGTTTTTTCGCACAAATTCATTCTGTCTGAGGTTTTTTCGTATAAATTCGTTCTGTTTTAAATTCTTCCGTGCAGATTCCTGCGGTTTTAAGTTTCTCCACATAGGTAAGTTCTCCCTTTTTCTTCAATGTTCCCAACACCCTGCCATCCTGTCCCTCGCCCTCTTCCTCGAACTGATATAGCGTCTGTATCTGCACTTCGCCCCGTTCTATGCCTAGCACTTCCACGATTTCCAATACCCGCCTGGATTTATCCCGCAGTCTGCCCAGGTGAATAATAATATCAATCCCGGACGCTATCTGCTGTTTGATGGCGCTTAGGGGTAAATCCATTCCCATGAGAATCATATTTTCCAGTCTGCTTAGCATATCTTTGGAACTATTGGCATGACCCGTGGACATGGAGCCATCATGCCCGGTATTGAGGCACTGCATCATATCGAACGCTTCCCCGCCCCTGACTTCCCCGACGATAATCCTGTCCGGACGCATACGCAGCGACGTTTTAATCAAATCCCGGATGCTGATTTCCCGGCATCCTTCCACATTGGCGTTTCTCGTTTCCAACCGCACGAGATTCGGACTATTTAAAATCTGCAGCTCGGCGCTGTCTTCGATGGTAATGATTCTTTCCTCTTTCGGTATATAATCCGACAGGGCATTTAAGAAAGTCGTCTTCCCGGAGCCGGTTCCGCCGCTAATCAGGATATTATACTTAGCTTCTACCAGCTTCTGGAGCCATGTGCAGACTTCCGCCGGAATAGAGCCGAAAGCTGCCAAATCCCGCATGGTAATCGGCTTGTCAGGAAAGCGGCGGATGGTGACAATCGGACCGTTTAAGGCGACGGGACTTAACACTACATTCACACGCGCGCCATTTTCCAGCCTTGCGTCCACAATCGGCGACGCCTCATTCACGGTCCTGTTACATGCCGCCACAATCTGCTGGATGACGTCCTCTAACTTTTCCCGGCTCTCAAACTGCAATTCAAAGCGGGACAATCTGCCCTTTTTCTCGATATAGATATGCTCCGGTCCATTAATCATAATTTCCGTGATATCCGTATCGTCGATCAGCTCCTGTAACACGTCCAGTTTTCTGACTGCGTGAAAAAGCTCTTTGCGCAGCCGCTCCTTTTCTGCCAAGGATAGCGGGAAATTCCTGCCTTCCCTGACAAGCAGCTCGTCAATCAACTCCTGCATTTCCTCATCCGAGGTCTCTTTGCTGTAATCGATATTAACTGCCAGTAATTCTTTTAACCGTTTCCTTGTTTCATCCAGACTGTTTTTCATATAAATCCTCTTGTATAATCGCTTTGACGTATGCAGACAGCTCCCCGTGGGTCATCAGACTTAAATCCGACGGAATTTTTTCAAAAAAGGGAAATTTACACTTCACGGTCTTGTCCACGATATCGTTTAATTCGTTTAATTGTAAAACTTTCTCATACTGATCCATTTTTGCCATCGCAAAGCCGTCGTCCCTGGTAATCGTATAGATTTTGCAGCAATGCTGCAGCAGTTCAAACAAGCCGTTCATGCCGTCCGTCAAATCCAGAATCAGATACTCATAGCGGCTGATTTGTCCGATTGCGGCAAGCAGTTCCAGCCAGTTTTCCCCCGTGATTTCCTGCAAATCCAGACCGCATTGTCCGGGCGGAATGAAATCCAGCCCATTAACATTCTGTACGATGGAAGGCAGCCGGATAGAAAGCTTCTCCCTTGCGCAGCGGAAATAATAAACCACGTCCATCATGTCCGAGGGAAACTCTTTGTGCAGCATCTGACTAAAGCCGGAATAACATTCAAAATTCAGATACAATACCTTGTGCTCTTTCGCCAATAGCTGCCCCATCGTCAGGGCAAACGAGGTCTGAAGGCATCTTCTGACCGGGGAATAAACGCCGATGATTCTGGGCATGGCGCCCTGCTTCGTATCCGCTTCATTCCAGCTTTGCAAATCCGCCAGTTTTTCTGCCATCTCCCGCATAATTTCTTCCGGGCTCTGGTACTTATCGATATATTGATAACTTTCTTCTTTTTTCCGTCCGCCTTCCCACAATACGAAAACATGGGGAATGTCCAGCGGCTTGTCCAATTCTTTTATCGCGTTCTCACCGATAAGCAGTACGGATATTTCCTGTTTTTCCAGAAAAATCTGTAACTTTCCTGTTTCGGTAAAAAGGTGCAGCATATACGGCGCGGGCATTTTTTCCAGAAGAAACTCCCCCATCCTGAGAGCATAGGTCTCTTCCAAATCGCAGACCGCCAAAATCTTTTGTTTCAAAATATCCCTCCCAATCCAAGCATCACACTGATATAAACAGGTAGTGCAAAATGTATTTTGTTACTCTTATATCTTCGTAAATCTTCTTTTAAATCTGTTCCATACATCTTCCATCTCCCGCTGCGAAACACATCTGATAAATAAGAAATCAGATACCGCAGCCGTTCTTTTCCGTTTTTTTCCAACATTAACTTTCCAAGGGAAATAACAGCTCCAACGCCAAAAGAAAGTGCAGTCACATACAGCATCCGCCTGGATGGGAAAAAACTGCCTGTCATAAGAAACAGTTTCACATCTCCGGCTCCCAGACCACCGATTTTATAGATAGGATATAAAAGACAAAAAGAAATCAACATGACGGCTATCGCCGTGAGGATGCTCCCGTATCCGCCTTCCCGGATGCGGAAATACAAACCGATGAAAATTCCAGATATGATTTGCCAGTTGTATATCTTGTCATATAAAAAATCCGTCACAACCGCCGCAGTAAGCAGCAGGATTAAAAAAGATTGTTCATAAGTCAGCTCTATCCAATCGCCCCCCTTTCTAAAAATTGCTAAAATAGCATGAAATCATTTGGAAGATACTTCCCGATACTGTCGCAACAGTCTGAATAAAAATGATAATTTCTTATAAGATAAATCGAATTATATATGTTTTTTTCTATTTTGTCCATAGCAATTTTACAAAAAAATATATTTTGTAAAAAGTTTACAAAGCTTTGAAAAAATTGATGCCATAAAGTACGATAACCCCCGGAAATCCAAGGATTCCAGATGTCAAAAAAGTCAACGGATTAATCCCTACTGCGACTGAAATCTGTCTTGCAAGCAGGAAACTGTTCAGGAAATAAATGCCCACCATGCCCATGACCGCACGCAGGACAAAGTTAATCACCCATTCAATTTTTCTCCCGAACGCGCCAATTAACAACACAAGCGCGCATACGGCGATAATTGCCGTCATATCACCAAAACGCTCCATAACAAGTCCTCTTTTCCATATCTCTTCTTCATCCTATGCCATGTCCCTATAAAATATTCCAAGAATATTTTTCCAATTTCTGACTATACTGTATAAAAGAGGTAATTGTTCTGATAAGATTGGAGGCGACCATGAAAATTCTTTTCCGCCAGCGCCCGTGCCGCATCGATATGGACGACGCTTTAGAACTTAGGAAACTATCTATCCGTGAAGAGCTTACGCAGACAAGACATGCTTTGGAAAACGCCTATTCCGGGTTCGACAATGTGACAGACCCGGATTTAATAGACTGTTATATCTATGAAGTGAATGCTGTCATGAAAAGATATAAATATCTGCTGGAACAGGCGGCAAAAGACGATTTGCTGCCTACAGAAACGTATGATGAGACCTATCAGACGCTTGCCGCGCCGGAAAGTGCGGCAGTTTCACAATGATAAATTAAGGGGCTGCCAAATGGCGCGCCCCTTTTTTACAAGAAAATCGCTCTGCGATTATCTACAAGAAAATCGCTCTGCGATTATCTACAAGAAAATCGCTCTGCGATTATCTTGGGAAGAATGCTTCGCATTCTTCCGCATCGTCGAACAATTTCCTTTTATACACAGAATCCTCTATTCGCTGCAGGATCCGCGATATTTTCCGTCAAGGTATTCCGACCATAAGTCAGACCCGCATAGACGGTCTGGGTATTGCCCATAACCGGTCCCGATGTATCCTGCGATTCAATCTGTAAGTAGGCTTCATGAAGCTTCTCAATGATTGCCCTCACATGATGCAGACATTCTTTATCGCAGTGAATGCTTGCGTGCACCAGCTCCCGGTTGCTATATAAGTATAGCTGCAGGAAATTCTGTGCCAGCTCATACTCAAAATGCAGAGAGGCGGTCAGTTCGTTCATACAGCCCCGTATCTTACGGAGCGCATTTTTATACATCACTTTATCTTCCGCCGCCAGCGCTTCTTCCGCCTCGTCCAGATAAAGCAATACCATTTCATACAGAATCGTAACTAGCTGCGTCTTATTCGCCTGTGTAATCCTTAGCGTAAATTCCTGTTTCAATTCCTTCGTCATACGATAACCCTTTCCGTTTCCATCTCTTTGCCCCGATTATTGCAGTAACTGTAATACCTGCGACGGTCTTTCGTTCGCCTGCGCCAGCATAGATACTGCCGCCTGGGAAACAACCTGCTGCGTCGTATAAGAAGTCATTTCTTCGGACATATCCACATCCATAATGCGGGAATATGCAGAAGTCATGTTTTCATTGGTGATATCCAGATTACTTACCGTATGCTCCAGACGGTTCTGGTACGCGCCGAGACGGCTTCTTACATCCGATACATAAGCAATGGCAAATTTAATCGCCTCGATTGCATCGCTGCTTTTATCCTGTGTCGTAAGTTCTGCATTAGTAATGCCTAGTCTTTGCAGGGAAATCGTTGGAATCCTGATTTCCAGAACCTGCCCCTCGTTGGCGCCAATCTGCATATCCATAGCGCCGATGCCCGTAATGTCGAGTTTCAACGGTCCGCCTGTCGCTCCGGTTGTTACATCTTTCGTATTCTGGAGAAGGTTCACAGAACCATTCGGGACAGGATCCGCCCCGATATCCAGGGTCAGCTCGAATCCCTTGTCATCCGTAATCGTAACACAATTTTCCCCTACGGAAGAAATTTCAGCTCCATTCGGGAATCCGGCGCCTGGCGTAAAACTATTCTTCGTTCTATCCAAATCGATTTTGCCCTCATCATCATAAAAAATAGTCAGCGCATTAATCGTATATTCCTGCTCCGGTACGTCGTCGCTGTAGAAACCTACTTTGACGTCCAGATTGTTCGTATAGCCTTTTAACTCAAAGCTGCCGTCTAAAAGCGTCTGTCCGTTAAATTCCGTATCCCTTGCAATTCTCGTAACTTCGTCCTTTAACTGTACAAGCTCCGCATTCAGCGTCATTCTGTCAGAAGTCGTCAGTGTTCCCGTCGCGCCCTTAATCGCCAGCTCGTTCATTCTCTGCAGCATACTATGCACTTCCGTCAAAGCGCCGTCCGCAGTTTCGATAATGGAAATGCCCGTATTAGAATTCTGGGTCGCGACACTGATGCCTTCAATCTGCGCGTTCATCCTGCGCCCGATAGCATAGCCGGACGGACTGTCCTTGGCGCTGTTAAGTTTCAGCCCGGACGATAATTTCTGCAAAGATGAAGAAACCCTGTTGTCCGCCACATTCAAAGAGTTGTTCGCGCGCATTGCCGTTGCATTATAATTAATTCTCATGTTGTACCCTCCTAAATTATTATATCTAGCCTGTTCCCGGAAGAATCGCTTGCGATTCTTTCAGCTAAAGTTTTAGAATTTCTTAGGCGGCGTCTTTTGACGCCTTAGAAATTCTCTTTAGCTTGTTATCGCCCTGATAAACGCTTTCGCCACCTGATACAAGTCCGCCGTCTGTACCGTTGACGTCTCCGGGGACGTTTCCTCCATAAACTGCTTCAAGTCTAAATCGCTGCTATGAAGCACTCCGATGCTGCCAAGTTCCAGCTCTTTTTGCACAAGCGCGTCCATATGATTTTTCAGCTCCCGCCGCAGGTTCTCGCCGTTTTCCCGCAAAGCCTGTGTCCCTTCCGGCGTAGAACAAGCGATATAGCCTGACACATTCTTATTTCTGACAGTAAACTCCGCCGCAACTTTTCCATAACTTTCGGTAGAAAGGGTTGCCTTCACTTTGCCGCCCTCTTCCCTGCCATGAAGCACTTTCAGATGAATCGCTGTCATTTCCCCGTGAATTTCCACCGGTATATGGTAATTTTCCTCCTGCGCCAGATTCCTGGCGAGGGTCAGTTGTTTCCGACAGCTTTGCATCGCCTTCAAATCAAGGTACCGGATATCCGCATCATACTGCGCCTCGTCAAGTATTTCCGCATAGGTTTCTTCCATTTCCTGATAAGCTTCCTGTGCGCTCTCTTTATCCACCATTGCTTCCTGCAGATGCGCTGCAGCGTCTCTTACTTTTTCTTTATCGGCAGGTTTCGCCCATTCATTCAGCTTTTTATACCAAAAACCGGGACGATTCATCAACAAATCCGCCGCCAGCAGATAATTGGGCGTTACCGGCTGTCTGCTGTTTAACAGCTCGTTGACGACGGTTTCTTCCACCGCCCCAAGCTCCCGGTATTCCTGTAACTGCTCTTTTTGATAATCCCGCTGCGTCGCGGCGTCCTGCTCCGCCATCCTATCCGTCATATCGCCGGCAAGTCTGCGGTAGTATTTTCCGAATCCGCCTTCAATCTGCTCACTGATGGATATGCCCTTGGTAACGCCATCTACCCCGGCGAAGGCGTCATCAATCGTATAATCCATGCCATGCCGTTTGTTGCTGCGCACCGCACCAAGCAGATTTTTAAAAGAAAGCTCGGCGCCGTTTTGAAGAAGGGTTCCTATCGCTGCATCGTCTGTTTTTTCCAGTTGCCGGAACATCCGGTAAATGCCGATATAGGCTTCCCGTTCCTGACTGTCTATTTCCTGATTTTTTTCCAGCTTATATAGGAATTTACTGTATTTCTCATTTTCCTCTTCCCTGTCGGACTGCTGGGCATCCAGATAATCGTTTAATTCCGTAATCGTCATTTCCAAGGGATTAACGCCATCCCGGATGGTCTGCAGCGTAGCCGCCGGCGTCATCTTCTGGATAACGCGGCGCAATTCCCTATCAGATTCTTTGACTGCCTGTATATTTTCTTCCGACAGTTCCATATGATTATAACCGAGAATGCGGATGGCACGGCGGTTTTCCTCATTTGTTTCTAAATCCATATCTTCCAGAATATCATCCACATTCCGAAAAGCTTTACGGATGGAATCGCCCATATCCGCCCTCGGCGCTGTCATAAGCGTCTCGTATTTCTCTCTCGCCGACTCGTAGGAATCCCTTAAAGCGCCGCCTTCTACCTGTACATGCCTTAAAGTAAAATCTTCCTCAGTCGCCTTAAATCTTCCCGCAATATCGATTGGATAATAAGGCAGCTCGTCAAGAATGCTGCGCGTCTCTGTATAAACCGCCGCCTTCTCAGAAGCTTCCTGCACGTCCGCTCCCCCGAACAAAAGCTGCTTCTGCTGCGCCTCAATCTGTTTTAAAGCGTCTACCAACCGTTCCAGTTCCATCGTATCTATGGAGTATCCGCTTTCTATCAGCTTCCGGTTCGCTTCTATCGTCATCATCAGGCGCACCTCTTCTAACTGGCGCCTCGCTGTCACGCTTGCTGCTGTATAAGTCTCTTCATTAACAGACGCTGCTCCCTTATAAGTTCCTGCGCCGTTCTGCTCTGCTTTCACGTTGGCTTCTATACTGGCAGAGCTGACTCCTGCATTGGTCCCGCCGCCGACTGACTCTGCTTCTGCATTGACTTCTTCGCTGGCAGATACGGTCTCTGCCTTTTCCAGATTCTCCAGTGTCAGCGGCTCGCCTTCCTCTGCTACTCTGTCAACGGCGTCATCCGAAATCTGCCCGAATCTTTCCACATACTCCGCCGCTTTTTCCAGATTGCTTCTATTATCCGCCAGATTCGCCGCCCCGGCGCTTTTACCATCCGCGATTGCCGCTGCGACTGCCGATAGAATCTGTTTCATATCCTGCGGAAACTTTAGGCTGTTTAACTGATGTAAACCGCTCACTGCTTCCGGGGTCAGGGGAATGCCTTTTTCTACCAGCCATTTTGCCTCGTCCAGCGTATCCTCATCTATGGGAAGCCCCGCTTCCTGCAGAATCTTTTTCATCTGGGGCTGTAACTGCTGCCAATGGTATTCATCCGCTTTCTTCGCATAATAACCGGGAAATTCATCCGCATAATAGCCTCTTCCCTGTCTATCGCCATCCGCCGCGCTATGCTCTGCCAGATACAGCTGCTCAATGGTCGGTTCCCTGTGGTTTTCTACCATATATTTTACAGTGCCTTCCGACATATCCTGAATTTCTGCAGCTCTGTCGTATGCCTCTTTCGCATCCCGCACATTTTCTTCGGTAAGGGGAACATCATGCTCTGCAAACTGTCTATCCAGTTCTCTTGCAAATGCTTCGCTTCCTGTAATTTCTTCCAGCGTTTCCTCATCAATCTGGTCGGTATAACCGCTTATCTGCGTACCGCCCCGGATTAAGTCCGCTTTTATTTTATCGATAATGGTAACGACTTCTTCTATCTGCATTTCTCCGACATGATAACCGTCTTTCAGCATACGGCTATAGTCTTCGGGAGACATAAATTTAGACATCACTGTCAGATAGTCTGTCTGCGAAGCAACGTCGATCTGCCCCGCTTCCTGCATAACGTCTTCTGTGGTCTTTCCCTGACCTTTATAAGCTGAGTTATCCATAACTGTGCCAGAAATGTCTAATGCGTATCCGCCCGTCTGATGCGTTTCCTTCGCGCGGGCAGTTTCCCGATATGTAGTTGTCGCAACCTTATCTACATTTTGATTTGTGTTATTATTATCAAACGTAATCTTCATACACTCACTCCATGCAGCAGGTTTTATTTTCTATATTTCTGTTTTCTATTATCTTATTTCGGCATAGTTTCCTTATTTCTTAACCCTATCTTTCGCGTTGGGGGATAGTTAGGTTGCTTTTTGCGCTTATCAGTCCTTCCGTCAACCGATTTATAACAAACCAAACTCCCGGAACAACTGTTCCTGATATTCCGGATCCTGCGCCGCCCGGATAATATCATTAGTGCGGTTTTGTTCGGATAGGATGATATTTAATTGATTAATGCGTTCTATACCTCTTTCAACGCCTTCCTCAAACCCTTCCGCCCGAAGGCTCCGCTCATATTTTTTCACAT
>JAMPFM010000053.1 GCA_023664455.1 Blautia sp. | reverse complement strand
GCCTTTCACGCTAGAAATAAAATGAAAGGAGTGTCGAGACTGTCTACTCGACGGTAGCAAAATGGCAGTAAATGTTCAGGCGGCAGTTGAAGCGCAGTTGTTGGGAGTGAACCTGACGGGAATGGTAGCAAAGACGACGGAAAATGTGGACAATAAAGAGCAGACCACTACGGAATTTTTAATTATGCCGTCCACGTTAGATGAAAATGAGTCGATTACGGTCCAGAAAGTGGTGGATGAAATCAACAGGACAATCTATAAGATAGAGCATAACACCGATGTTATACCAGATGGGGAAGATCTTGAGAAAGTAAGTGAAGAAAGCATAGAAAGAGCAATGGACATCGTGGGGCTCAAAGGAGCGGAACTGACATTTATGCAGACATTCATCCACTATAAGAAAGTCGTAGAGAAAGACGTAAAGAAAGTTGTAAAGGAAGACATAGGGAATGGCGGGGAAACAGATTCTGGGACGAAAACAGATTCTGGGACGAAAGCAGAGCCTGGGACGAATGCAGAGCCTGGGACGAAAGCAGATGCTGGGACGGAAATCAGCAAGGTCACGGAATATGCTATCGGTATCCATATCAAGGGAAAGAATCCCCACTCCGAGGATTTCCAATTCCTGAAGATTAAGGAAGTCTATATCAATGTATGGGATACCTCCAACCAGAAAGTATTGGAGCGTATGCAAATCTGGACGCCGGAGCAGTTAAAGCAGAAATAGAAATTGATAGAAAATGTTAAGGAAGTAAAGAAAAGAGATAACGTATGAATGCACAGATATTGCTGGTTTTCCAGATTGGGGAAAATGGGCAGGGACGTCTGGCTGCAGATATCCTGGATGGTAAACCTGACCGGTTCATTGGGGAGCTGTGTTTTGGGCAGATGATAAATTTTAAACAAGCCGCCGGATTATTCGGCGGCGAGTTTGCATACCCGGAAGATTTAGGCAGGCATGGATTTCAGACAAACCAGAACGTAGAGGACAGGGCGGAAGTATGGTATCGGCTTTCAGACGGCTCCTTTGGTCTGACCGTTTGTTTTACTGAGGTCTGGGGTGGAAGATATGGAGCCGGAAGCTTTAGGGTGGAAAGCATCGTAGGCCGTGTTGAATATCTGGGAAAAGAGGATGGGAAATACCTCTTTAGTCTGGATGGGGAATTTATATTGGGGCTATATAGGGCGAACCTGACGCTTTTGTTATCTTCGGGCAAAGCTGGCTTCCCTACGGCGCTGTCGCTGGAGTTTGAGAGGATCAAAGAGGGTATCTCTCTTCCCGGTTTTATTGATTCCATATCTGGAACAGGCAGTTATGAGACTATTCCTGTTCCGGATGACTATACGAAGCCGGAGAAAGCATTTGACCTGAATGCCACCCTGAATCTGACGGAGCAGACATTTTGGCTGGCAGGGAGTTACCGGATGAAGTCTGGGGTGGAAGCCTCTATAGTGATCGGGTTTTGCCGGCAGACTTCTGAATCATGTGGTATAGACGGACATGCAGCAAATCGCATGTCAGACGGTTCGGTGCAGGAGCATGCAGGGCAGGAGCCGGAATATATATGGTGGATTGGTGCACAGCTGAAGAGTTTTACACTGTCGGATATCTCTTCGGCTCTGGAAGGTGTGGATCGGTTCCTGGGGTTGGATAATGTGTCGGCAGCGGTGATTCTGTCCAATGCAGAACAGGAAATTCCTATGAAGGAAGAATGCGCCTTCTTTGGTGGGATTGGGACAGTACATAAGGGCTTAACTTTCCAGATTGAAGCGCGGCTTCGTGACAGTTACTTAAAAGAAGTGTTGGATATTCAAGGAATTTGCAGGATATCGGGATATATTCCGAAGGACAAGGGGCAGGCGATTGTCCTGTCGGGTCATGGGGACAGGATTGTTTTTTTACAGTTTTTAACCCTGATGAATATCGAGATTATGTTACAAAAAAATGCAAAGGAGAAAACTTTTTTGTTCTCAGGCGAAGGGGATTTGGAGCTGAATTTCCCCAATCTGTCGATGCCAGGTATTCATGTAAAAATATCCTTTGAGGAAAATTCAGCCAGCGAGAGGGTGACGCTTTTTGGCGAAGTCGGTGAAGCTGTGGAGAATCCTTTGGGAATCCCCCATACGAGGCTGGAGCAGTTGATGTTTACTGCCGTTACGGAATCTTTGAAGCAGGAAAATACCACGGAGAAAAAGGAGCGGATATACTTCCGGGGGAAAGCGGAAATTGGGGAAATTGAGGTTGCCGCCATAATTTACTTTGCCGAGAGAAAACCAGCCGTAGTGGAATTGATGATTGGAAAAGAGCAACGGCTTTCCATCAGCGGTCTGGTCAGGAAATATTTTGATTTTGAATGGCCGGAGCTTCTGGATATTCAATTATATAACGGACGACTATGGTATTGCAGTAAGGATGCCGCAATCGGGCAGACGGTATATCAGATAGGTTTTCACGCGCAGTTGGACACAAAGATTTTTTTCCTGCCGGAGTTTACATTGTCTCTGGATATTGGTCAGGGGGCAGAACTTATGGCCAGGGCAAGAATTAAGGAGGCAGCCGAACTTGCCTTTCTTAAATTTTATACCAGACAGGGAGAAGGAGAATATGGTCCACAGGTAACAATACAGGCAGCAAAAGACAGGAAGCTTTTCACAGTAGTAACCTGTGTCAAAATTTTTTCAGTAGAGATGGGAGAAGTGAAGATTACTGTCGATAAGAATCGCATGGAGGGGGTATTTCTTTTTCCTGACAATCTTCCGATTACAGGACGGGTCAGTTTTTTCGTAGATGAAAAAGGGCTTTCTTTGGGCGAATGCAGAATCGGTAAACTGTCCGAAATGGATTTTAAGCTGCCCAAGATGGATTTTGGACGCGGAAAGTGCAAGGTGAAAGTGCTTGAAGATATCAAATTTGGAGCGGTTCCAGAAGTGAAGTCTAAGACATTTGTCCTGGATGGTTCCAAGCTGGAAGCAACATTTGATTTGATTATCCGCATCAAATCGGAGTCATCTTTTTCCGAAAAGGGCGGGGATGATTTTGTGACACTGCCTTTCACAGATTTGGCATTGAGCGCCCCAAAATGCGATGAATTTACATTTGATACTTTCCTGGAGATTCTTAAAGAAAATATAACGGATTTGTTTCAAAGGGCGGCGGAGCAGATTATTAACGGGCAGGTTTTTGATGATGTCCTGACGGAAGAAGGGATGAAAAACATTGCGAAATTCCTGTCAATCGCGGGTCTTACCTGGGGAATCAATGAAGTGGTAAGCTATCTGATTTGCGAAGGATTGAAAAAAGCCCTGGCGGAAGCGTTTGTTGCAGCGCTTACAGGCGTTCAGGAGTCATTGTGGGAAGGGTTGGGATATTCGCTGATATTAGGCGGGCTTTTAGGAGTGTATGGTTCGGGTGGAACCTATACCACAAATAGAAAGGCTCCAAAGGAAGATAAGAAAAACCCGCAGAAAAATCCACAGACGCCAGAGGCGCCGACAGTTTTCTTTCAGGATGAAAAGCTGACAATCAGTTGGAAAGCCTGCAAGGGCGCACAAGGGTACAGCCCGGTGGTGTTAAGAAAACATCTGGGGAGGCAGGATACGAATCTGGTGACCGGAAACAGCAGCCATACCGGGTGGGAGATGACAGGCAGCGACGAGGAAAGCCTTTACCGGGCATCTTATGGTTTTGAATATCAGATTAAAATTTATGCCTGGAATGATGATGGAGCCGCTCTTGGCAAAGAAACATACATCTATCTGCTAAAGCGTCCTGCCAACTTGAAAATCCGGTATCTGTGTGAAAAAAAGAGCCTTTGTCTTACCTGGGATTCCGTGGAGAAGGCGGGGCAGTACGAGGTGGAAAGGCTATGGCATCATCAAGGCGGAACAAGACAGGAAATTATGACTTACGAATCCGGCGTCAACGAAGTGGTCTATGAAAACCAGGAACCGTGTCAGATGATTGAGGTGTTTGTCAGAGGAAAGGCGCCGAATGTATCCGGCCCGGCTGCAGGTTCGGGAAGATTTTATCTGTATGACTTGAAGCCCCCGGAAAAGATAGACGGGTATGACACTGATGACGGGATTATCCTGGAATGGGCGCAGGTTCTTTATGCCGACAGATACCGGATTATCTGTCTGGATGGTGCAGGAAAGGAAATTAAAGTCTCATTGTGCAGAGGGACGCAGACAATCATCGAAGCAGAAAAGCTGGAAGAGAATGTCTGCTATAGGATTCAAATCCAACCTATGAATGAGGAAATCGAGGGCTGGACTTCGGAGGAAGTCCAAGTGTTGTGGCGGCTTCTTCCCGTGCCCAAGATACAGGAACTTGTATGCGGCGAGGATGGTATTATGACCGTTGTCTTTGTATCTGACAATGTGAGATACAGACAGATGGTATATCCTGACGGCAAAGTTGTGGTGTTAGACGAACAGCCCATATCTTGTGAGTGGGATATAGGCGAAGAGGCCAAAGTACGTCTGGTTGACCGTGCCCGCCAAGGAAAATGGAGTGAGGCAATATCCCTGCAGCCGGTGCGGCCGCCGGAGGGAGTACAGGCTTTCATAAAAGAGAATATTCTGCATGTACGGTGGAATGGAACGGGGGATGCCTGTCTTTATGGAATCGAGATTGTGATAGGAAATGACAGACGGGTGGAAGAAATGCTGACAGTAACATCATGGCAGACTGATATTTCCCAGGCGCCGTCAGAAGAAATGATCCGCATATGCCTGTATGCGATCGACAGGGCTGATACAAGAAGGAGATCGGTTTCCGTGGAAGTTGGTCTTCGATATTAGGCGGTGGGAAATGCGTCTCTGCAGGACTGCATTATTACTGTGAAAAATCAATGCAAACTCTGATGGCATTGATATGATATATATTGCGGTATATACTATAATATAGGGGGCTTAAAGATGATGACAGCAAAAGTATTTGAAAATGCCAGAAGCCAGGCAGTCAGACTGCCAAAAGAATATCGGTTTAATGATGAGGAAGTGGCTATAAACAAAAATTTATGCAGAATTGATGCATGGCGTTGAGAAGGGCATGCCAAGGAATGAAAACCTTTTATGCTTGTTGAAAAACAAGTCTGATTCTCTGCGGATCAAATATCTTTTTGGAGGAAAAAATGACAGGAATAATTGATTTTATGCGAAAAGATATAACGATAAGACCGATGTCAAAAGCGCATGATTGTGAAAATTATATCAAACTTCAAAAAGAGGTATCGCCCTTTAAATGCATGTTTGATGAAAAAGATTTCTGTGATAAATCTTGGAAAAATATGTTTGCTGAAGGTCGGCTTCCCTATGCAATTATAAACATAAAGAATAGAGATTTTTGTGGATATTGTGCCATTAAAAATATGAAAGATGATAAACCGGAGATTGAAATAGAATTGCTCAAAGAATTTAGAGGATGTGGAATAGGATATGCAGCATTGCATCATTTAATATTTATGATAGCAAGAGAATATGGAGTCAGAAAATTTACATATTGTACGGAAGCAGATAATTATGCATCTCAGGCATTGGTAAGCAAGGTTGGCGGCAAGCCGGATGGATTGAAATTATCCTTTTTGTTGAGGGAAAGTGAAGCGGAAAACTTTGAAATGAAAAATATGGATATGATAGATGATAAACTGAAAGAGGTTGCTGCGCTATTTGGCGTAGAAGTCAGGAAATTATTATCGCATGTTCTGGTTTATGTTATTGATATAGATAATATCATTGAAACAAGCTGAGAGGAGTATCGCAATGGCGGATAAAAAACAGATACCTGCCTATGTTCTGCGTGGTTTTGAAGGGAACTATGGGTATGCCACATTGAAAAAGATTCGTATTGTGTCGCATTATACTGCATTTGCCCCGATTGCCCCGAATGAAGAAGTGGAACAGCACATTACTATTTGATGACGTTGATTATGGCGGTGTTGAAGACCTGTTTGAAAATTTTGATGCTGGGAATTTTTGAAAAAATAGATTAACAACTGTCAATCCCCACACGCTTATGATATACTTGTAATCAGTAAGTATTATGTAAGTGTAAGGAGATTTTTATATGATTGGAATAAAACCTCAAGGAAAGCAAAACGAAGTGTTAGCGCTTCCTGCGAAAGGACATACGGTCGTACTTGGTACGGCGGGCAGTGGTAAGACTACGATTGCATTATTGCGTGCCGCGCATCTTTCTAATCTGCCTGGCGACGAGAACGTTCTATTAGTCACTTTTAATGGGGCATTGGTTAAATATATGCAAGGTATATGTAATATGCATTCTCCAAAACTAACGGTGGAAAACTATCATAAGTTTGCCAGAGGATATTTGGGCAGCCGGGGTAAGATGCCAGTCAGGAACAGCATTCTTGGTCCGGAGCGGAAGATGCAATATATTCAACAATCTGTAGACTACTTTGCCAGATTGTATCCTTCAGAGTCAACGTTGAAGCGTTCTATTAACTTTTTTGAGGAGGAAATTGAATTTATTGAGAAGTTTGGATTTTTAGATTTTAATGATTATTATAAGGCTGAACGTATTGGACGTGCGTCGGCAAACATTAAACGTGAAAATCGAAAATGGATATATGACGTTTATGATAAATACATGGAGTTTCGTAAAGCGGATGGATATAAATATGATTGGGATGATCTTGCATTTTATGTATATAATGAGCTGAAAAATGATTCTACAAAACGCAGATATAGCCATATTATTGTGGATGAAGGACAAGATTTTTCCCCGATGATGCTTAAATCACTGGTCAACGCAGTAGGAGAAGGAGGTTCATTTACTTTTTTTGGGGATGTTGCACAACAAATTTATGGAAGCCGTTTGTCTTGGAGGGATTCGGGGATTTGTGTTGATAGGATATGGAAGTTTGAGGTAAATTATCGTAATCCATCGACTATTATTGCTTTTGCAAGTGATATAATGAAGAGTCACTATTGGAAACAAGATTCTGATACAATAAAACCAACCCTGCAGATTGCAGAAGGTCCAAAACCTATACTTGTAAGATTTCAAAGTAAGCAAAATGAATTGGAATGGGTAATTCGCAGAGCGATTACTATTGGAAAAGGTTCTTCTACAGTAATTATTTGCAGAAATAGGGAAATAGTGAATTTGTTTAAAGAGGAACTTAAAAAGCAGGGGTGTCTGGCAACGGAAATTAATAAGGAGACACCAGGATATGCGCATGTAAAAACGGTATATTTAACAACATTTCATGCAGCAAAGGGACTTGAATTTGATAATGTTTTTATTCCGTTTTTAACGGAAGGCATATTTCCAGATAAAGAAACTATAGAAGGGGCTGAGTCTGCAGGAGAGGCATATGCGGATGAAATTAAACTGTTATATGTTGCAGTGACTCGTTCTAAATATGGATTGTATATGTCATATCACGAAGAGCTGTCAATGTTATTTCCTGTTAAGTCAAAAAACTATGATTATAACATGGGGGATTAAGGATGGGGGCATTAGACATTTTAAAGTCGAGGGGTGTTTCACGTTTATGCCATTTTACAAAATTGCAAAATCTGACCCATATTCTCTCTTCGGAAAGTGGTATTTTGGCAAGCAATTCGATTCGTTCTGATATTAAAAATGTTACAGATGAGGAAAGATATGATAATGAATTAAATTATATATGCTGTTCCGTAGAATATCCTAATTCATGGTTTTTAAAGAAGGCGATCGAAAATAATCGAGACCAGATTTTTAGGGATTGGGTTGTTTTATATATCGATTTGGATATATTGGCATATAAGAAAGCAAAGTTTTGTCCATGCAATGCAAGTAAAGGGCATGGAAAATATATTAACAATCAGATAGAAAACATAGAAACTATTTTTAAAAGGCAGCTGAGTACGTTTAAATATCCGCGTACTCCTGATATGCTTGCCTGTTGCCCAACAGACGGACAAGCTGAAATACTGATAGAGGGTAATATTCCGCGGGATTATTTGTTTGGAATAGTTGTTGGTAATGAAGATATTGCAAAAAGGGTTTATGCTATGTTAGAAGTTTTTGGTGTGAAACAAATGGATATTTATATTTCTCAAGATGTGTTAACGTCTAATTGGAGCAATTTGGTTAAACAGGGAAATAGACCCGAAGAAGTATTATATGATGGGTCAGGGGAGGTTTGACAGTGTCGTTATCATTAACTAATTTGGAAAAATGCACTGGGGCAATGTTGGCTTCCGCAATCGGAGATGCATTAGGGTGGCCAAATGAATCCAGGGCGAATAATGTTGAAAAAAATAGGAAGAAGTATGATTGTTTTGTTACATGGACAAGGCGCTGCCGTGGAGCGAACTGGCATTATGAAAAGATTTTCCCAGGAGAATACAGCGATGATACGCAAATGATTTTGGCTGTTTCCAGAAGTATTATTACTGGAAATTGGGAAAATGTACTTATGAACAAAGAACTTCCATATTGGTTGGAATATCAAAGGGGTGGTGGTAAGGCATTGTTAAAAGCGGCAAATTTCAGTAAGCAAGGAAGACTATTATGGAAATCTAATAATCCGGGTGAATATTTCAATGCTGGTGGTAATGGCGCAGTCATGCGTATTTTACCTCATGTAATTGTCGCTTCAAAGAAGAATTTTTCAGAGGATTCCTTAATAGATGTTATAAAAGACAGTATAATGACGCATGGGCATCCAAGGGCAATTCTAGGAGCAACTTGCTATGCATATGCCTTAGAGTATCTGTTGAAAAAAGACTCCGTACTGGAGTATGGGGAACTTGTAACAGCTGTTTTAGAAGGTCAAAATCATTGGGGAGCATTCCCCCAAAAAGAGGTTTTTGAGGAATGGATAGAAGTTGCTACACATAGAGCTTATTTTGATTATATGAAAGAATGGAATACCGCCCTGAAACATATGGTAAAACAATTAGATTATATCAGCGATTCCTTAAAAAAAGGTCTTATGTTAGATGATAATGAAGTGTTGGAACAATTGGAGTGTTTTGGAAAGGTGGGCGGGGCTGGCGATGTAACCGTTTTGGCAGCAATATATCTTGCGTCAAAATATGCAAATAATCCTGTTTTAGGTATTAAAACACCGGCATTTTTAACGGGTATAGATACAGATACGATAGCGTCTGTTACAGGCGGATTACTGGGTATGTTATGTGGAGTTAATTGGATTCCCTTGGAATGGAAGGGTGTTCAGGATTATGATTGCATTTTAAAAATTACAGAAATTTTGTTATCTGACGATATGACAGAAGCTGCAAGGACAAGAGTAGCGCATATGAAAAAGAAGTATAAGGATTGGATAAATACGTCTATAGGGAAAATGCATTTAGTCAGTACTTCGACAGTAACACAAAATAAAAGTGTAACAGTTTTCATAAGTAAATATGAGTCTACATTAGGTCAGACTTTATATTTTAAAGAATATAAGCGAAATGATTACGGTATGCAGCAATATGATAACAAAATGAATTCACAACCCGACACCAGACAAGGCGGGGACGTATTACTAAATGATATGAAGGATACTTCTGAATTTGTATTAAGTGTAAATGATGTGGCAGATTTACTTGAAGTGAAAGAATTACAGAAAATATCTTTTAAAAAGGTCTTGAAGGTTGTAGAAAAATTATTGACGACTGATGATGCTGCGCTTTCAATAGCAAAGCAAGTGAAGGTTGATTTAGTGGTTGTGAATTTTCTTAAAAATTATATTAAGAACAGATACAATGATAATTAAATGGAAACAAACCTTGGAATGGGGGAAATATGATGAAAGCGCCACATTTAGTTCAATACCAGGGAAGTAAAAGAATAATAGCACCGGAAATATTAAAATTTTTTCCTGCTAAATTTGAAAGGTTGATTGAGCCATTTTCTGGAACATGTGCAGTATCCATATTGGCAGCATTAGAAAATAGATGTGATAATTTTTGGATTAATGATATAAATAAACCTCTCATTACTATGCTGGAAAAGTGCATTAACACTCCCCAGGAATTAATAGATGAATATTCCGTTATATGGAATGGACAATTTGCAGAGAACCAAAATAATATAGATTATTTTTATAAAGTGCGGGATGAGTTTAATAACGGAATGCAAGATGCTGCGAGAATGCTATTTTTATTGGCGAGGATTGTTAAAGGAGCGATACGATATAATATGCAAGGCAATTTGAATCAATCCTGTGATAAACGCCGGTATGGGACAAAGCCTGAAATAATGGCAGGTAATGCATTTCGGATTTCTGAGTTGTTAAAAGAAAAGACTATATTTTCAAGCATGGATTATAAAGAGGTTTTAGCGATGGCAGCGCCGGGAGAACTCATTTATATGGATCCTCCATATCAAGGAACTTCTGATAGGGATAATTCAAGAGATAACCGTTACATACAAGGTGTGGATTTTGAAGAGTTTATTGAAGAGCTTGATAAGTTAAATAAGAAAAATATTGATTTTATTGTTAGTTATGATGGAATGACTGGGGATAAAGTAATTGGAAAAGATTTACCGCGAAGCCTGGAGTTAAAGCATATGTATATTAATGCCGGGGTATCGACACAGGCGACACTTAACGGAAAAATGGAAATAACATATGAATCGTTGTATATAAGCAAAAATCTGATATGTACACAGGATAAATATGAGCAAATGGAGCTTTGTCTGGCATAAATAAGCAGGGAGAAGATAGAGATGGAATTACCAGAGGATTTTATGGAAGTATTAGCGGCTGTTACCAATAAACGAGCAAGGTTTGTTATAGATACTATCTTGAGAAAAGGATTTTGCAGTACTGAGGATTTGAAAAATGGCGGATATGAACATGCACCGAGAGCAGCTAGACCATAGAATCCCATATGAGATAGGCGGAGAACTAGGAGATATGACGGATTTGGAGTGCTTTATGCTTTTATCCCCTTCTGCAAATCGGGATAAATCATGGGCATGTGAACATTGTGTCAACTGGAGTAAAAAAGAGGTGACGATGTGCCAAACCTGTTATTATGCATATCCAGAAAAATACCAGCATATTGCAGGAAAAAAAGAGAAAAAGCTGAATATTGTTTTTAAAGATGAAGATAGGGAGCTTTATGAAAAATTAGTAGAACAGGCAGAGCTGCAAAATATTCCGTATCAGACAGCGGTTAAAAGAATGATAGAATACTACCAGCAGATAAATAGTAAAAGTAAAGATGAGTAAACAAGTATTACCTTGAAAAATAGATTTAGGCAGTATCAAATTTCACCCAGAAAGGAGCCCCCAAATGACCTTATCAAACATCACCATCAACACCCAGAGCAGCATCAGAATAGTAGGAAGTAAAATTTTATATTTCGACCCGTTCCAAGTGGAAACCAAAGTGCAAGATGCAGACCTGATTCTGATTACGCATGAGCATTATGACCATTTTGAGCCGGAGTCCATTGCCAAAGTAAGAAAGGAAACGACCTTGCTTGTGGCGCCGGAATCCATGAAAAAGAAGGTTCTGTCCGAGGCAGGGATTGCGCCGGATAGGTGCCTGTTTTATCAGCCGGGCGAGGTGCATGAGGCGGGGGATGTTGTGATAGAAACCGTTCCCGCCTATAATAAAATGAAGCCTTTTCACCCGAAAGCTAAGAAGTGGCAGGGGTATATCGTGACAATGGATGACGTTCGTTATTATGTAGCCGGTGATACGGACGTCAATGAGGATATCAAAAAAGTGCACTGCGACGTCGCCCTGATTCCCATTGGCGGACATTTTACGATGGATAAAAAACAGGCGGCGGACTATATCGCGGGGCTAAAGCCGGCGGCGGTTATTCCCACCCATTATGGGAGCATTATAGGGAATCCGGCGGACGGCGCGGACTTTAAGGAGTCTCTGGAAAAAATGGATAAAGGGATTCAGGTGGAGTTGAAGTTATAATGAACGTGTGGAGAAAGGAGTCATCATGGCAGACCAACCCCAGAAAAAATCGCCAATCAATACCGTTATTGACACCATATCGGGCATTTTCCTGCCCATCGTAAATCTGCTGAGTGCCGCTGGCATTCTAAAAGGCATACTGGCGATTCTGACGACGACAGCAGTACTGTCCACGGAAAGCGGGACCTATCTTGTATTAAATGCGATGGCGGACAGCCTGTTTTATTTCCTTCCAATCCTGCTGGCGTTTACGGCGGCGCAAAAATTTGGCGCCAACCCATTTACGGCGGTTGTCATTGCGGGCGTGCTGCTGTACCCTTCGCTGACTACGGTTTTAGAAGGCGGCGCGTCGGTGCATTTCTTAGGATTGCCGATAAAAGGCGTGACCTATCATTCCAGCGTGATTCCGATGATTCTGGCGGCGGGGCTTTTATATTTCGTGGAGCGTTTCCTGGATAGGGTTCTGCCCGGTATGGTAAAAGGGTTTCTGACGCCGCTTTTTTCCATTGTCATCGTCGGGCTTGTGACTTTGTTTCTATTCGGACCTTTCGGCGCGGCTATCGGTGATGTTCTGGCGGCGGGGTATGAATTTTTATATGGGCTTTCGCCGGTGATTGCGGGACTGCTTCTGGGAACGGTGATGCAGCCGATGGTCATTTTCGGCTTTCACTGGAGTTTCATTCTAATTAGTATGAATAACATTACGGTAAACGGGCGCGATACCGTACTGGCGCTGATAGGTCCCGCGGTATTTGCACAGGCGGGCGCAGCTTTGGCGGTCATGTTGAAAAGTAAAGATAAGGTTTTCCAGTCCATCTGCGCTTCGGCGGCGCTTTCCGCCATGTTCGGCGTTACGGAACCGGCGATGTTTGGCGTGAACCTTCCACGGAAAAAGCCGATGGCGGCGGTCTGTATCGGCGGTGGTATCGGCGGCGCGCTTGCCGGACTTTCCGGGGTACAGGCGATATCCTTCGCATTCCCAAGCATCGCGTCGTTTCCAGTCTTCTACGGAGAGGGATTTGTGCTTTATCTGGTGAGCTGTCTGGTAAGTTTTGCGGTGGCGTTTCTGATGACGATGCTTTTGAAATTTGAGGTAGATATTACGGAAAAAGAGGATAAGAAGACGGAAAGCGCAGTACGCAGTGGAGCAGACACATGAAAGATGATTTTACAGCAGTAATAGCGGAGCATATCGGGAAGTACCCTTGTATGGAGCCGCAGGATTTGGGTAAACTGGCTTATCAAAGCGAATTTGGACCGGAACACTTGATTGCGGATAGGCAGCAGGCAATCGATTTTTTAGAAAAAGAATGGGATAATCTTCCGCCGGATAGTACGCCGCACATGCCGGAGGCTATTGGCGGGGGATTATGCCGTTTTCCATTATCTGCCTGCCGGCTGTCAGATGAGATTGACCTGTTGGCGGATTTGTTTATTCTGACGGCGAGACTGCATCATGGAAGCAGAGAAGGATTGGCGGAAAAAATAAAGCAGTTGGAGCAAACGCTGATTCCTGGAATGAGGGAATGGCTGGAAGAATGGAAGCGGCAGCAGTGTCCGCCGGTGCATCATAGCAGGGCATATAATGCGGCGTATCAACCCCACTACCGGCTTGTAGAAAAAGCCTATGCAGATTACTTTGACATTTTTTTAACAATTAAAAGGCTTCTTAGGGAAAGAAAACAAGTCTTCGTCGCGATTGACGGACGCTGCGGCAGCGGCAAAAGCCGTTTGGCGGGGCTGTTGGAAACTTTGTTTTCCTGTCAGGTAGTCCATATGGATGATTTTTATCTGCCTTTCTGTAAACGGCAGGAAAACTGGATGGATATCCCCGCAGGAAACATGGATTTAGAGCGCGTTTCCAGAGAGATTTTGAAACCTTTAAAAGAGGGCGGGCAGGCAGTTTATCGCCCCTATCATTGCGGGAAGGACGAGATGGGGAAGGCGGTTTTGCTGGAAGCAGATCCATTGATAGTTGTAGAAGGCAGTTATTCACAACACCCGGTTTTGAAGGAAGCATATGATTTGCGGATTTTCCTGACCTGCAGCAAAGAAGTGCAGAGGAAAAGGCTGCAAGAGCGGGAAGGCAGCCATTTTCCGGCTTTTGAAGAGAAGTGGATACCTATGGAGGAAAATTATCTGCGGTGTTATCCGGTGGAAAGAGATAGCCAGATTGTGGTGGATACGAGTGGGTTTTTTGAGTAAGATTGGGAAAAAATTTCCCCCAAATTTCCCCTTCATGCTATACTGGAAAAGAGAAAAGATATATGATATACTATATGGAGATATTTGTCATATAATCATCTGAAACAGACCTGTCTTAGTCAAATGATACCGCAGGATAAATGATTTTAGGAAGCATATTTGGCGGTGATAAAGGAGGAATATATATGGGGCAGCAGCTGGTGTGGCAGGAACGATTTAACATAGGAGTTGACATAATTGACAAAGAACACAAAAAACTTTTCGGAATTATAAACCGCTTGTTTGAGGTGGAAAAGAAAGAAGAGAAAAGCAAGTGGAAGATTCAGGAAGGCATCAAATATTTTAAGGAACATGCCATAAGGCATTTTTCGGAAGAAGAAACGTATATGGCGTCCATTGGTTATATGGGATTTGAGACGCATAGAAGAATCCATGATGATTTCCGGAAAAAGACGCTGCCCGCGCTGGAGAAAGAATTGGAACAGACGGCGTATTCCGAAGAGGCGGTCAGTCATTTCCTCGGCGTATGCGCCGGCTGGCTGATTGGGCACACGCTGACGGAAGACCACGCGATTACAGGCAAGGGCATCAGCAAATGGTCGGGACTTCTGCCGGAGAATGAACAGGCGGTCATGACAAAGGTTGTCACGAAGACAATTTATGAGTTGCTACAACTGGAACCAAAGGTTATCAGCGAGAGTTACAGCGGGGAAAAATTCGGGCATGGAATTTATTACCGGTTATCCTATGGCGGCAATAGCGAAGAACGATGGGAAACGCTGCTGGTTTTTGAGGAAAAGCTGATTATCAATACGCTTGGAAGCATCATAGATGCCAAGGCGGATGAATTAAGCGTCCTGGTCATCAATGTGGTCAGATATGCGGCGCGTCAGTTTGTGCAAAGTATCAAAGAGCATTTTCCGGCGGCGGACGAAGATGAGATAAAAGAAGAAACGCTTCTGAATTATGAGCAGTTTCAGGCGGTGTTTGAGGAGCATCATCCTCAGTACAGCGTATTATTTGATACCGGGGAAGGATATTTTGCCTACTGTGTGATTGCGCCTCATCTGGTTATAGGGGAATCCAAAATCGGGACGACTATCGAAGCGGAAAACGCTATGGATGAAATTCAGGAATATCTGGAGCACAATAAGGAAGAGTCGGATAAGAAGAACAAAATCCTTGTAGTGGACGATTCCCAGTTCGTGCAGCAGGCGATGAAAGAGCTGTTAGGCGGAAGTTATGACATATCGCTGGCCTCTTCCGGGACGGCGGCAATCCGCTGCATTACGCTGGATAGACCGGATTTGGTACTGTTAGATTACGAGATGCCAATCTGCGATGGCAGCCAGGTGCTGGAAATGATTCGTGCGGAAAAAGAATTTGCGGATATTCCGGTTATTTTTCTGACAAGCAGGGTGGATAAGGAAAGCGTTAAAAAAGTAATCGCCTTAAAACCGGCGGGCTATTTTTCCAAGATGCTGCAGCCGGAAGAAGTGAAAAAAGGTATTGACGACTTTTTTCAACAGAGAAATGGATAAGTGACAGACAATACATAAGGGCGAAGCTGCCGCCGGCAACCGGCGATGGCTGCGCCCCCTTTCTATCACTTTTATATTACAAAGCAAAGTAGGCAAAAGAAGACAGAGATTTGGAGGCTGCAAGTGAAATCCTTAAAATCTTTAAAATACATAACAACTGTTATAATAATATCCCTGCTGATGGCGCTATGCGATTTTTATTTCGTAGCCTATGCCGCAGAAACAAAAATGCCGATAGTCTATGCTGCGGAAATAGAAGCATCGGCAGGATATTCCGCAGAAACAACGGAGCCGGAAGGGGCAGATGTGCTGGCGGCGTATCGGGAATACCAGAAACGTCTTGCCGCGGCAGAGTATCGGTCGGATATCGCGGGAAACGGCTTTCAGATTGTGGAAGAACAGATTTTTCCAATCGAAATGGAAGGCTATACGGAAGTATCGCTGATTCCGGCTTTTGACAGGCAGTATCACCGTCTGGCGTTATTTTTTGCGGATGAAAATGGTAAGGTGATTTATCGCACGGAGCAGCTTGCGGCAAACAGCCGTGTGCTGGGCGAGATGAAACAGCCGGACTGCGAGATTGCCGCGGTATCCTTCCGGGATTTGGATGAAGACGGGCGCATGGATATCATTCTGATCGTTTCCTGTGAGGAAGAAACGGACGCCGGTATGGGAAAAACGTATAAAGTGGGCGACGTGTTATTCCAGAATAAATTACAGCTGGGATTTTATCGGGATTATCGGATTACCGATAAGATTAACCGGTTTGGTATGAATAAAAGCGCGGAGTTTATCACCGCTTTTGTCCGGGACGGGCGCTCGACAGAGAACCTGTATACGGCGACGACATTGGATGAATTGTTTGCCCACGGGCTGAAAATCCTTTGGGAACAATGCTATTTCCGCACCTTCGGGAAGCTGGGGCGGCTGCAGGTGGTGCCGGGGACTTACCGCATTTCCAACTACGACGTTTTCATGATTTATCTTGTGAACGAGCAGGGAAATATTATTTCCGGCTTCAGTCCGATGGGCGACTATGACAATCTATATGCCCTCAAAGGAATCAACTGCCGGGATATCGACGGGGATGGGCTGAAGGATTTAATCGTACTGGCGCGCTACAGCTACGAAGGCGAGCAGGGCGAGCTTGTCGTGGAAAGCGATTATTCCATTTATTATCAGCGCACCGGGGGCTTTTCGGCGGATACCGACATCAAGGACAGATACCGCTGCGGCGATGAGGACACGATGGAAATCCTCGTGGAAAAAGCGAGGGCATATTGGGGCTGGACAGGAAAAGAAGGGTTAAGCGATGATTAAAATACTGATTGTGGATGATGAGAAACCGATTTGCGATTTGATTGATTTGAATTTGTCTTCCGCAGGCTATCAATGCACTTGTGTACAGGACGGTCTGGAAGCGCTGGATAAAATCGAGCAGGAAACTTACGATTTGATTCTGTTGGATATCATGCTGCCGGGAGCCGACGGCTACGACATCATGGAATATATACGACCGCTTGGCATTCCCGTCATTTTCATTACCGCAAAGCATGAAGTGCGGGACAGGGTAAAAGGCTTAAAGCTGGGCGCGGATGATTATCTCATTAAACCCTTCGACGTCGTGGAGCTGGTAGCGCGGGTGGAAGCAGTGCTGCGCCGTTATAATAAAGCGGAACAGAAACTGACGGCGGGCGACGTCGTCGTAGATATAGACGCGCACCGGGTCATGAAGGCAGGAAAACAGGTAGAGCTGACCAACAAAGAGTTTGGGCTGCTGGTACTGTTTATCAGGAATAAAAATGTGGCGTTGTTTAGGGAAACGCTGTACGAGAAAGTGTGGGAAGAAGAATATTACGGAGACAGCCGCACACTGGATTTGCATGTACAGCGTTTACGAAAGAAGCTGGGCTGGGAAAATTGTCTGGTGGCGGTTTATAAGGTGGGGTATCGGTTGGAAATATCATCATAAAACCGCAGGCTAAGAAAGGAGCAAGGTTATTATAATGAAATTTTCATTAAAAATACTGCTCTGGATGATTATTGTCATGGCGTTGGCATTAGGATTCAGCGGTTACTATTTTGTGAACTATGTATTTGAAACTTCCTTGGAGCGGGAAGTAGGACAGGCGCTGGACGAAAGCAGCATTTTAGGGTTTGCTTTTGAAACCGCGGCGCTTAGCGTGCCCGCAACTTACAGCGTGCTGCCGGATAATACCGTGGAAGAGATTGCCGCCAACCTGGAGCGGAGCGGACAGGGCACGGGCAGACTGATTCGCATTTCGGACGAGGAAAAGAATGTGCTTTATGCGGGAGATGGTTTTGATGCGGGCGATGAGCTGCTTGCCCAGACGGATGCCCATACGAAAACCTACCAGATTACGCAGATAGGGGAGCGGCATTATATTCATACGGGGGCAACCGTTGTTTCCCTGAACAGGGTTTTATATCTGGAGACGATGAGGGACGTATCCGACGTTTTTACGGAGCGTGAAACAGGCTTTTCCCTATATCGAAGAGTAACACTTGTTATGTTAATTGCCGGAACCGTGATTATGCATCTCATTTCTTCCATGCTGACGAAACCCGTGCGCCTTTTGACCAAGGCGACCAGACAGATGGCGGTGGGCGATTATGCGTATCGTGCGAAACAAATCAGCCAGGATGAGTTGGGGCAGCTGACCTGCGATTTTAACCAGATGGCGGAAACGCTGGAAGGCAATATCGTGAAGCTGGAAGAGGAAATTGAGGCAAGGGAAGAATTTATGGGGGCTTTTGCGCACGAGCTGAAAACGCCGCTGACGGCGATTATCGGCTATGCGGATATGCTGCGCTCTCATAAGCTGGACGAGGAACAGAGGCTGATGTCGGCAAATTATATTTATACGGAAGGAAAACGGCTGGAGTCCATGTCCCTGCGGCTGCTGGATATTATTGTCGCGGGCAAGAAAGAGGTGAAATTACAGCCTTTTATGGCGGAAAACATTTTTGAGTATCTCAAAGATATGTTTGCCGGAAGCCGGGATATGGAGTTTGATTTCCAATATGAGAAAGGCGAGATTTGGGCGGAAGTCAATCTGATTAAGACAGTTCTGGTAAACCTGATTGACAATGCCCATAAAGCTTCGGAAAGCGGCGGCAGGATAGAAATAAGCGGATATGCGCTGGAAGAAGGCTACCGCTTTGCGGTGCGGGACTATGGAATCGGTATCCCGGAAGAAGAACAGCATAAAATAACACAAGCTTTTTATATGGTGGACAAATCCCGTGCAAGAAGCCGGAACGGAGCCGGACTCGGACTGGCGCTTTGTGCCGAAATCTTGAAAATCCACAACAGTGCGTTGGAAATAGAAAGTGAGAGCGGCAAAGGCTCCTGTTTTAGTTTTATTTTAAGCCGGAGCAATCCGGGACAACAGGAAAAGAGAGGACAGGATGGCGGACAGCAGGAAGAGAGAGAACAGGAGGGCGGACAGCAGGGAAAGAGAGAACAGGATACCGAACAGCAGGAAGAGAAGCTGCAGGGAAAGGAGCAAGAGGAGGGCGAAAGCGATGAATAATAGGATGAAAATAGCGGCTCTTCTTCTCGGCGCGGTTCTGATACTGGCGGTATCCATCTGGGGACCGGAGGCGATGTCCAGGTATCAAGATAAGGGCTTGATGAATGAAATCCATGCAGAAACAGTCGAAGCGGCGGGGGAAGGCTACCTTTATAAATTAAATGCCAACGAGAAACTCTACATTCTTTCCCGATGCCTGATTAGCCAGAGCGCGGTAGGAAGCGGACAGGGCGCCGGGACGCAGTTAGATGATTCTTACGCTTTCGTAGCCAATTACAGGAGTCCTTCGGATAAGGAAATCAGCGACGACCAGATTTATGAGACCTGCAATGCGGCGATAGGGCTTTTAAAAGAAGCGGGCATTCTGCCGGAGGAAATCAGGGAAGTGCTGCCGGCGTCCTATGATGCGACGCTTTACTCCGCGATTGACGTATTGGAGCCGAGAAACAATATCGCCGTCTGGAAACTGAGCCTGTCAAACAGCCAGGTCAACGCCGATAAGGCAAACAGGCTGATGGACGCTTATATCGGCGCAGAGGATGGCAAACTTTATGAATTTTATGTCAGGACTCCCCTGCGTTGGGAAGAAATTGATACCGACGATATCATAGCCAAGTGGAGTGATTATATGGGACTTGGCAGCGCCGCCCCTTATGAGTCGGACAATCCGCTGCTGGAAACGACGCCCTATTATAAGAAATACGTTTTCCCCGGCATGAGCAGCGATAAAACCATCGTGACAATCGGGTTTTATGAAGGAATTAATGAATTGTTTTTGAAGATTTCCTGAAAAACGAAATAAAATAACATAAGTTATAAAATGATGCACCTATCGGCGGATAATCCCGTACATGATGCAAAAATGATGCAATAATGATGATACTTTGATACAAAAATGATGATATTTTGATGCAGCTCTTATGTAATCTGATAGTAACAGGATTACATAAGAGTTTTTTTTATAGGAAATTGCTCGATAACGCGGAAGAATGCAAAGCGATTTTCTTATTAGTAAGGGGGAAGATTGAAATGTACGCAGGAGGAAGCTATGTATCACGGTATTGCAACGAGTATTTTAGGAAAAAGAAAAGACTGGAAACCGGAAAAAAGCTGTTGGCGGGACTGATGAGCGTGTGTCTGTTGGGAAGCGCCGCAGCTATGGCGCATACTATATCAATAACAGATGTTATAGATACGCCAAGCAAAACAACGGAGGAATGTCTGGGAAGCGGTCTGGGAGTCCTGCCGGCGGAAACGTTTCTTACGGAAGAAATCTCGGATAAAGCAGCGGGCATGGACATGCTGATAGAACATTTTAAAACACCTGTTATTTTTATAGACGCCGGACATGGCGGGGAAGATGGCGGCTGTTCCAGGGATGGAATTTATGAGAAGACAATCAATCTCGAAATTGCCCTACGGGTACAGGAAAAACTTCTGTCGCTGGGATACGAAGTCATCATGTCGCGGGAAAACGATGTTTATATGACAAAAGAAGAACGGGTCAGGCTTGCCAACGATTCCCATGCAAGTCTGTATATCAGCATTCACCAGAATGCGTCCGAAGACGCCAGCGTAAACGGTATGGAAGTGTGGTATGACGGAACCGATGAAACGCGCGACAACAAGAGACTGGCGCAGCTAATCGGACAACAGACGGCAAGAAACGCGGGCGCAGCAGAGCGGGAGCTTCGTGGAAACGCCGAGTTTCATGTGACCGGGAGTACAAAAATGCCGGCATGTCTGATAGAGACCGGTTTTTTGTCCAATGCCGCAGAGCGTGGGAAACTGATAACGCCGGAGTATCAGGAGCAGCTTGCGGAAGGGATTGTAAACGGGGTCGCATACTATTTTCACCCCAAGACCATGTATCTGACCTTTGACGACGGTCCTTCCGAAGAAAATACGACGAGGATACTGGATATTCTGAAAGCGCGGGGAATCAAGGCAACCTTCTTCCTCATAGGGGAAAACGTGGAAAAATACCCGGAAATGGCGAGGCGGATTGTAGCGGAAGGACATACCATCGGCATCCATTGTAATATCCATAATTACAATACACTGTACCAGAGTGTGGACAGTTATCTGGAAGATTTTGAAAAAGCCCATCAGATTGTCTATGAAGTGACCGGCGTGGATACGAAACTGTTCCGTTTTCCCGGCGGCAGCGTCAATGCATATAATAAGAAGATAAACGAAGCAATTATTGATGAAATGACACAGAGAGGATACATTTATTACGACTGGAATGCCAGCCTTGAAGACGCCGCCAAAGGCGTCACGCCAGACCGTCTGATTCAAAACGCAATGGAATCAACGTTAAACCGTAAAAAAATAATTATGCTGGCACACGACGTCGTGTACAATACGAGCCTTTGTCTAAACGATTTGCTGGATTCTTTCCCGGAATATGCCATGAAGCCGCTGGATGAAACCGTGGCGCCCGTTCAATTTTAGGGAAAGCCTATAACCTTGGAAATCCATTTCTATAATATTTCTATAATATTGTCAAAAAATGGTTGAAAATCATATGAAATTGTGTTATGCTCCAGTCAAAGCATATTTTCTACATACAGAGTGTACCATACCACCCCACCGGAGCGATCCGTTGCGGCGGAATCGGAACGCACCCTGTATTCCAAAAGGATTTTTCCTTATCATATAAACAATTCTATGCGGTTTGGCGTCGCGTGTGCC
>JAMPFM010000052.1 GCA_023664455.1 Blautia sp. | reverse complement strand
GTAGAAAAAAGAATCCCGTAATTATGCGGGTTCTGGCGTTTCGCAAACGCCTATTCTAGAAATAAAATGAAAGGAGTGTCGAGACTGTCTACTCGACGGCGCTTGTACGATGGATAAAGAATTGAATAAGAAGAAAAACGGTAATCAGGCAATGGTGAAAATATGCGGGTTTATTGTAGATAAGAGAAATCTTTTTTTCCTGCTTTTTGCTATCCTGATTATTTTTTCTGCCATTTCAAGAAACTGGGTCGGCGTAGAAAACTCTATGGCGTATTATCTGCCGGGCACGACGGAAACAAGGCAGGGGCTGGACCTCATGGAAGAGGAGTTTATTACATACGGGACCTGCAGCGTCATGGTTGCGAATGTGTCTTATGAACAGGCGGAAAATATCTGCAGCCGTCTGGAAGAGTCGGCGGGCGTTTTTTCCGTGGATTTTGATGATACGGCGGAGCATTATGCGAATGGTTCTGCTTATTATAGTATTACGTTTGATTATGACGAAACGGAGGACGCCTGTCTGGATGCGTTGGATGGGGTAAAGGAGCTGCTGGCGGATTATGACTATTATCTGACGACGAGTCTTGGCAATACACAGGCGGAGCTGATTGGTCAGGAAATGAATACAATTTCCGTGCTTGTGGCGATTATTGTCGTGTCGGTTCTGCTGCTGACCACACAGGCATATGCGGAGATTCCGGTTTTATTGATTACTTTTTTATCGGCGGCAGTGATCCAGATGGGGACGAATTTCCTATTAGGAACGATTTCTTTTGTATCCAATTCTGTTACGATTGTCTTACAGCTTGCCTTATCGGTGGATTATGCGGTCATTTTGCTAAACCGTTATAAAGAGGAACATGCCACGTTAGAAGCCCGTGAGGCGGTGATTATCGCGCTGAGTAAAGCGATTCCCGAAATTGCGGGAAGCTCGCTGACGACCATTGGCGGTCTGATTGCGATGACGTTCATGCAGTATAAGATGGGGCCTGACCTAGGCGTTGTGTTGATTAAGGCGATTCTTTTAAGCCTCTGTGCGGTATTTTTACTGATGCCGGGCGTTATTATGTTATTTTCTAAATTGATGGATACGACGAAGCATAAGAACTTTATCCCGGAGATTCCGATTGTGGGGAAATTCGCCTATGCTTCCAGGCATCTTGTGGCGCCCCTTTTTCTAATTGCCATTATTGCCGGGTATATGATTTCCAAAAACTGCCCTTATGTATTCGGTTATAGTACGGTGACGCCGCCGTTACAGAACAGCGTGCAGAAGGCGGAAGAGATGCAGGAAACAAATTTCGGCGCCTCTAACATGGTAGCGTTAATCGTACCGGCGGGCGATTATGATAGTGAGAAAGCCCTGCTGAGGGACTTAGATTCCTGTCCCGAAGTGGATTATACGATGGGGCTTGCCAATGTAGAGGCGATGGATGGATACAATCTCACGGATAAGCTGACGCCGAGGCAGTTTTCGGAATTAATTGACTTGGATTATGAAGTGGCGGAACTGATTTATACTGCCTATGCCGTGAATGATGAGGATTATGCCAAGGTAGTGAATGGTCTGGCGGACTATCAGGTGCCTTTGATTGATATGTTTATGTTCGTCTATGATGAAGTGGAAGAGGGATATGTGACGTTAGAGGACGAGCTGCAGGAAACGTTGGACGACGCTTATAGGATGATGAATTTTGCCAGGAACCAGCTGCAGGGGGAAAATTACAGCCGTATGTTAGTGTATCTGACGCTTCCCGAAGAGAGTGAGGAAACCTTTGCCTTTCTGGATAAGATGCATGAGATAGCGGGAAAGTATTATAGCGGTACGATACTGGTATGCGGGGAGTCGGTGAGCCAGTACGATTTGCAGAAAACCTTCGCCCGCGATAACATGGTGGTCAATGTGGTATCGATTCTGGTTGTCTTGGTGGTGCTGCTATTTACGTTTAAATCTGCCGGAATGCCAGTGCTTCTGATTGCGGTGATCCAGGGCAGTATCTGGATTAACTTCTCGGTGCCTTCCTTACAGCATGACAATCTGTTTTTCTTAGGCTATCTGATTGTCAGCTCCATTCAGATGGGCGCCAATATTGACTATGCGATTGTCATTGCCAGCAGATATACAGAACTGCGTAAGACAATGGGCAGGAAGGAGTCTATCATTGACACGATGAATGCTTCTTTCCCTACGATTGTCACTTCTGGCACGATGCTGGCGGTAGCGGGTATTTTAATTGGAAAACTGACCTCCGATGTGGCGATTTTTGGCATTGGAAAATGTCTGGGGCGGGGCACGCTGATTTCCATTTTCATTACCATGTTTGTCCTGCCGCAGATTCTGTTAGTCGGGGATACGATTATTGAGAAGACCGCATTTGTCATGAATATGCCGATTCGGACGAAGAATGCGACCGGTCTGATAAAAGTGGACGGTCTGGTGCGCGGTAAGATAGACGGTACGGTGACGGGCAGCATGAACGCGATTATCCGGGGAAATGTCAGCGCTTATGTGGAAGCCGGAGATGTGACAGAGCTGACAGAAGACGAATACCGGGAAATGGCGGCGCAGTTAGCGGGACAGAGAAAGGAAGTGGAGGTGCAGGAGTATGTGTAAGAAAAGAGTCATTTCCTTTTTGATGGCGCTCTTACTTACCGTGGCGCCAGTATTGAATGTAGAAGCGGTAGAAACGGATATAGCGGCGGCGGATAAAGAGGAAAAAGAAGAAAACGAGGAAAATGGGGAAGAGGAAGAAGTCATCACCGTTGAAGATGCCAATGAGATGTTAAAGTCTTATGAGGATGAAGAGGTGCAGTGGGAAGAAATTTTCATAGATTCCGTGGAAGATTTGAAGACCCTTTCCAGAAATTGCAGGCTGGATACGTTTTCCCAGAATAAGAAAGTCTATCTGGAAGCAGATTTAGATTTAACGGGAAGCGATTTTGTATCTATCCCGACTTTTGGCGGATATTTCGATGGACAGGGGCATACCATCAGCGGTCTGGCAATCAGGGATTCCGTCTCTTATACGGGACTGTTCTGTTATACCCAGCGTAAGGCGGTCATTGCGAATCTTTCTGTGAAAGGAGTTGTGCGTCCTGTAGGGCAGCAGATGGTCGTTGGCGGCATCGTGGGCGATAACTTTGGAATTGTGATGAATTGTCAGTTTGAAGGCATTCTGGAAGGAAACGATTATGTTGGCGGCATCGCAGGCTTTAATGAAGTAAGCGGTATCCTGATGAATTGTACGAATAAAGGAAAGGTGACGGGTGCGCACTATACCGGTGGGATTGTTGGCGACAATATGGGAAACGTGGCGGGCTGCATTAACGAAGCAGATGTGAACATATCCGGCGAGGATAGGGAAAAAACACTGGAAGATTTGAATATTGCGCAGTATTCTAATCTGCTGGATTCCGGCGCAGACACTGATAAGGAAGAATCCATCAACAGTAATACCATTGACAGCGGCGGTATCGCAGGACTTTCCACCGGGATTATCCAGCGGAGCGTCAATACCGGGACAATCGGTTACGAACATGTGGGTTACAATATGGGCGGTATCGTAGGAAGGCAGTCTGGATATGTCTATGCCTGTGAAAACACCGGAACTGTCTACGGGCGTAAAGATGTGGGCGGCATAGCAGGGCAGACCGAGCCTTATATCACCATCGACTTGACGAAGGATATCGCCAATCAGCTTTCCGAAAGTATTGATAAGATGCATGATTTGGCGGAAAAAATGTTGGATGATGCGGGAGCAGAATCCGATACGATTTCGGGCAGATTGTCCGTAATACAGGGATTTGCCGATAATGCATGGGACGCTACGGCATTTCTGGCGGACAGGACGGTGGAGTGGACGGATAATATGATTGGTTCCGCCAATGATGCACTGAACCGTCTGGACTATATTATGGATGAAAGTGCAAAACAGGACGGTTTCATCGATAAGACCGAAGATGCGGCGGGCGATGTGGAAATCGCCGCGGAAGAATTAAAGAAAGCGGTAGAATCCCTGGATATCTATCAGTATATGACGGCGGAGGAAAAGGAGCGTTACGACAAGGCAAAAGAAACGTTGGAAAATGCGGCAAAAGAGCATTCGGCGTATTATACCAAAGCGGAAGAAGCTTATAGAAATCTGTATCTGGATGAGATTCGCAGCAATGCGCCTTATACAGGAGAAGCCGTCAATGAGGACGATTTGAGACCGCGCATCGGGGAAGCAGTGGTCAATCCCTGGAATAAGAGTGGCGATTATCGTAATTATTTGGAAGTGGAAGCATGGGTACATTATCAGGCGGATACGGCTGTGGAAAGCGCGTTCCCGGCAGTGGAAGGGGAGCAGGCAGCACTGGATAATCAGCTATTAGAAGCGGTAGATGTTAAAATGCAGGAAGCCGATGTTATTATCAAAGTGGAAAACGACGCTGCCGATTATGCGGACGCCCAGTATAAGAGCGCGCATGGGACAGACTATGTGGATGATATCAGCGATGCTGTAAAAACAATGTCCGATATCGCCTTGCTGCATCAGAGTGAAATGACCGAAGATGCGGCAGAGCAGCTGAAAAAAGCGGTTGGGCATGTGCAGGATGCTTCCGGGAATATGAAGGCAGCAGGCGGTGAAGCCAAAGATATCTTTGATACGTTAAACGGTATGCCGGACGTCAATATGCCGCAGCTTGGAAGCGATTACCGTGCGCAGACCAACAATCTGACTTCCAACTTGCAGGGGCTTTCAGAAAATATCGGTTATCTGAATGATGAGATGGCTTCTACCAACGACGTGCTGCTGGGAGACTTAGGTGCGCTCAATGACCAGTTTAGTACAGTTATGCGACTTTATACGGATGCCATTGACGGCGTGCTGGATATGGATTATTCTAATATTTATGAGGACGCTTCTATGGAAGATGCGGAGAACAGCACGGATGCGACGATTGCCGATTGTAAGAATCAGGGGATTGTGCGGGGAGATCTCAATGTATCCGGGATTGCCGGAACGATGGCAATCGAATATGATTTCGATTTGGAAAGCGATGTGACGGGAATCGAAGACGCCAAGTTAAATTCTACCTTTTTGACGAAATGCGTCCTACGCCACAATATCAATTCCGGGCGTATCACCGCACAGAAGAGCAGCGTAGGCGGTATCACCGGTCTGCAGGAGATGGGAACGATTCTTCGCTGTGAGAATTATGGAAGAGTCGATAGCACTACCGGAAGTTATGTGGGCGGTATCGCAGGAGAGTCCCGCTCTTATATCGTACAAAGTTATGTAAAATGTGCGGTTTCCGGCGATGAGTATGTGGCGGGGATTGCAGGTAAGGGTTCCAGTATTGACAACTGCTGCGCTATGGTGCGGATTCAGGGCGCGAGCGCTTTTGCGGGGGCAATCGCCGGCGAGACGGACCACAATGGAACGATTGTAAACAATTTCTTCGTGTCGGATGAGCTGGCAGGTATCGATCGTATCAGCTATAGCGGCAAGGCGGAACCTATCGGGTATGAAGCGCTGTTAGAAATCGAGGGGCTGCCCAATAAATTCAGACGGATGACCATCACCTTCTATGCGGATGAGGAAGAAATCGGAACGACAGAGTGTGCCTACGGTGGAACCGTATTAGGCGGTATGTACCCGGAAATCCCTACAAAAGAAGGTTTCTATGCAGACTGGGATAGAAAAGAGCTGAAAAATGTTTCTAACGATGAAGATGTGACGGTAGAATATGTGCGCTATCTGACGACGATTGCTTCTGAGCAGGTAAGAGAAAATGAGCAGTCGATTATCTTAGCGGATGGTACTTTCTTAAAAGAAGCGGTTTTGGATTTACAGGATATGGATATTGCAGAGGTGGGATTGGAAGATATCGCGGAACACTGGAAAGTGACGCTGCCGGAGGATGGGGCTTCCACGCATCAATTCCGTTATCAGGCGCCGCAGGGAATGACCAAAGGAGTCAATATCTATCTGAGGCAGGAAAACCAATGGGTGAAGGCGGATACAGAGTTTATGGGTATCTACTACCTTTTCCCGGCGGAAGGCACGGAAGTGGAAATCGCAGTCTGCATTCATGAGAAGGGGATTTTAGATTACCTGCTTTACATAGTTTTGGCGGCAGCTGCGTTAATCGTTATTCTTGTTTTTATTATTCGGAAAAAGAAACGGAGAAAGCAGCAAAGGCAAGAAGCACAGATTGAGCAGGAAGAACGGATAGAGCAGATAGAACAGACAGAGCAGATAGAGCAGGAAGAAGAGTCAGAAAAAGAAGGTAAAAAAAGAAAGCAAAAGAAATAAAAGATACCCAACGGAAAAGGAGAATCGCACATGGTAAAACCACAAGCGAATAAAAGAATTTCCAAAAACGATACTTATTTAAACTGCGCAGAGACTTTCGCGTACCGGAGTACCTGTATCAAGCGCAAGTACGGGGCGGTGATTGTCAAAGACGACGCCGTGATTTCCACGGGATACAACGGTTCTCCCAGAGGGCTTGTGAATTGCTGCGATATCGGGAACTGTCCGCGGATTTCTAAAGAGATGCATCAGGGGGAAGGCTATGAAATCTGCAGGGCGATTCATGCCGAGGCGAACGCTTTGCTGAATTGTTCCAGGGAGCAGACCTTGGGAGCAGATTTATATCTGGCGGGCATCAACCCCGAAGACGGCTCTGTACATAAAGCAAAGCCCTGCCCTCTATGCGCCAGAATGATTATTCAGGCGGGTATCAGGAATGTGATACTGCGGGCAGGGGATGGCGAAGATAATTATATGGTGATTCCTGCAGAGGAGCTGGAGTGGTACAAGGAATCGTAAATAATGAGACGAAAAAACGCTTAATAAAACCTGACGGATTAGACTTTTGTGCGCTGGCTTTTTTCTAACAGTGCATAAAAGTCTTCTTCTGGCATAGGTTTGGCGTAATAGTAGCCCTGTACCTGGTCACAGCCGATACTTTGTAATAAGTCAATCTGTTCTTTCGTTTCCACGCCTTCAGCAAGGAGTCCCAGATGTAATTTATTTGCCATAGATACCATTTGCTCCAGAATCAGTCGTCCTTTGTTGGACACCATCATATTTTCTATGAATTTCTTATCTAATTTTATCACGTCGAAGGGCGTTTCCAGAAGAATGTTTAAGGAAGAGTAACCGCTTCCAAAATCGTCCATTAATAGTGTAAAGCCCTCGTCTTTTAATTGAAGCGCTTTTAAGCTGACCTGCTGGTTGTCTGCGGATTCCGTGATTTCCAGCTCTAAGAGGGTCTTAGGAATCTGGTATTTCACAATCATATCGGCAAGCACCTGGATACATTCGTTGTCCCGTAGATGGACTCTGGATACGTTGACGGAAATAGGGCATGATTTCAGTCCTGCTTTCTCACATTTTTGGATGAAACGGCAGGCTCTTTCCCAGATATAATAATCCGCTTTCCGAATAAAACCATTTTCCTCGATAATCGGGATGAACTGGTCGGGGTAGATCATGCCCCGCTTCGGATGCCGCCACCGGATAAGTGCTTCCGCACCGATGATTTCATTTTTGGCAATGCTGTATTTGGGCTGTAAGTACATCATAAATTGCTCTTCATCGATTGCCGCCTGCATATTTTCTTCGATGAATTTCCGGTTGTATAAAGACTCTTTGAATTGCTCTTTATAAAAGAGGATATTGGTTACAACATCGTTTTTGGAAGCTTTTCTGGCGATTGCAGCGCGGTCTTCCATCTGGCGCAGCTCCATGCTTTTATCCTCGACTGTATAGACGCCGTAAGTAAGCTGTAGTTTCACGTCTTTAAAGCAATTGATGCGTTCGTCTAATTTCTGAATCAATTCTATGATTTCTGATTGTTCTTCGTATTCTGTTACCACCATAAACACATCGCTGCGCAGGTTGATATAGTACTGCGTATCGTTACAGACCTCTTTTAACTGCTTACGGATAAAGACCAAAACTTCATCCCCGAATTTTTCCCCGTACAAATCGTTGACGATTTTAAATTTGCGGATATCAAACTGGATGAAAGCCACGTCTTTTACTGCAGAGAGCAGGAGATTATTTACATTTCTCCGGAAGCGTTTCAATCTGCTTAAATCTTTTAACAAGGTCTGCATCTCGTCATTTTCCGGGATATCTTCTAAAGAAATATGGCTTTCCGGGGTGTCTTTTAGATAGTCTGATAACTGTGCTTCCAAAATATCGATACTGACGTCGATTGCCCGCGGACATTTTTTTAGAATCAGTTTATCCTGACGGATAATCGCCATATCTTCCGGTTTGGAAATGTCTTTTCCCAGAATGTCGCGGCAGTTTATGACGCCTTGCATTCTTTCAGAAAAAAGTCGCACAAATTCCTCTGTCTTCTGATTGCCGTAGGCTTCCTGCTCTCTGTCCTGTGCGTCGTAGAAGCCAAACGCCATGCCGAGGATAAGCAGGGAAGCGGAAATACAGCCGCAGAGTCCGCCCTGGCGCATACCGCCGCCAAAACAGGTACTGATTTTGAAAGCGGTCTTTAAGTCCAGTCCGAAATCTTCGGCAAACGCGCCAAATAGCGCCTGAGAACAGTGATATTGCTGGTTTAGGAGTTGTACTGCCTTTTCTTTGTGCGTCATAGGGAACCCTCGATTCTGAAAATAGATTTTGTGGAAATTTTATAAGAGATATGTATAGTGTAACATATTTATACGGAATTGGGAAGAAAGGATACGGAAAAACGTAATGTTATTTTAAGAAATTCTTTCGTTTTTTACCCAGGGCATTTTTCGTTTTATCGGGTATCCTTGATTTGAACGAAAAGCTGGAAGCAGAAACTTCCGGTGGGAAAAAATGTCTGTAATCAAGACAGAATGGCAGAGAATGGAGGAAATTATGGGACTAGAAACGATTACTTTTTATTTTACCCGGTATGGGGCGGTGGCGATTTTTGTCATTGTACTATTGGAATATATGAATTTACCGGGCTTTCCGGCGGGAATCATTATGCCGCTTTCCGGGATATGGGCGGCGAAGGGCGATATCAATTTCCCAATGGTCATGGTGATCACACTGGCAGCGGGTCTGCTTGGAAGCTGGATTCTCTATTTTCTGGGCAGGACGGGTGGCAATCTCTTACTGGAAAAATACTTACAGAAATTCCCAGGGCAAAGGGAGGCGATTGATAGAAATTTTACGATCATCCGCCAGAAAGGGTGTCTCGGTATTTTTATCAGCAAGCTGATTCCGATGGTGCGGACGCTGGTATCCATTCCGGCGGGCGTACTAAAGATTGATTTCGTGAAATATACCATCAGTTCCGCATTGGGCGTTTTCGTATGGAACCTCGTATTCGTAGGAGCGGGATATTTCTTAGGAGATGCGGTGTTTACTTATCTGGGAACGGCGTTTACAGGCTGAGAAAGGAGCATAGTTACAGCGATGAAAATAGCAATGATGACGAACAATTACAAGCCCTTTGTCGCAGGGGTGCCCATATCCATCGAGCGATTGAGTAAAGGGCTTCGGGACAACGGACATGAAGTGGTAGTATTTGCGCCCAACTATAAGGGACAGGAAATGGATGAAAATGTGGTACGCTATCACGCCCTCATCAAAGGCGTCGCCAATGGGTTTTCCGTGCCGAACAGTCTGGATGGTGAGATCGAAAGGCAGTTTAAGGCGGGCGGCTTTGATATTATCCATGTGCATCATCCGATGTTAATAGGATGGACGGCAGAATATCTGTCCCGGAAATATCATGTACCTCTTTGCATGACTTATCATACGCGGTATGAGCAATATCTACACTATATTGGGGCGCCGTTTTTAAGGAATCTGATTCCAAGTTATGTAAACCGATTTGCAAGAGACTGCGACATGATTTTTGCGCCCACGCCGTCCATGCAGACCTATCTGGAAGATATCTGCGGTAGAACGCGGGTTGTGGTCCTGCCTACGGGAATCGATAAAGATAGTTTTCTGACCGACAAAGAGGAAATAGAAAAGCTGCGGTCAGACTTATTAGCGGGGAAACAGTATCTGTTCTGTACGGTGGCAAGACTGGCGAAGGAAAAGAATCTGGAATTTTTGCTGCGCGCCCTTGCCGGAAGGAAAAGAAAGTACGGCGCCGATTTCCGGTTTGCCATCATCGGGGAAGGTTCCTATCAGAAACAACTACAGAGTCTGGCAAAGGAGCTGGATATTCTGGAAGAAGTGGTTTTTGTCGGGAAAGTGCCAAACGAACAGGTAAAAAATTACTGCAAGGCAGCAGATTTGTTTCTTTTTTCTTCCCTGTCAGAAACCCAGGGCATCGTACTCTTAGAGGCGATGGCGGCAGCGACGCCGGTACTTGCCTTATATGCGTCGGGCGTTCGGGATATCGTCGTAAATGGCAGAAACGGATATATGACACGCGCGTCAGAAATAGAATTTAACGACAGGCTGGAGGATCTTTTAAAGCAGGATAGGACCTACTTAGAACAGGGCGCCTTGGAAACCGCAGCGAAATACGAAACAAGGGAAATTGCAAAATGCGCGGCTCTTTATTATAATATTGCCATGCAGAATTACAGACAGGAGGAGCGGCGTTTTGGAAGCATTTCGTATTTTAATTGTTGAAGATGATAAGGAAATCCGTGAAGGGATAGAAATTTATTTAAAGAATCAGGGCTATCAGGTACTACAGGCAGCCGACGGCGTAGAGGGGTTAGAGAAAATCGAAAGCGAAGAAATCCATCTGGCGATTGTGGACGTGATGATGCCCCGCATGGACGGCATTACCATGATGATGAAAGTGCGGGAAAAAGGTTATGACTTCCCGGTCATCATGCTTTCTGCCAAATCGGAAGAAGTGGATAAGATTATGGGACTGAATATGGGGGCGGACGACTATGTGACCAAACCCTTTACGACGATGGAGCTTTTAGCAAGAATCAATTCCCATCTGCGCCGCTATAAGAAGTATCTGGAAGCGGTGGATGAGAAACAAAGGGGCGATAGAATCCATGTCATCGGCGGACTGGAATTGAACGAGGATACGGTGGAAGTGACGGTAGATGGAGAACCCGTGAAGCTGACGCCCTTGGAATTTAAGGTGTTACAACTTTTGATGAAAAATCCCGGCAGGGTATTTTCGGCGGAAGAAATTTATGAGCGCGTCTGGAACGAACAGGCGATTAATACGGATACGATTATGGTGCATATCAGAAGGATTCGGGAAAAAATAGAAATTAACCCGAAGGAACCAAAATATTTGAAGGTGGTGTGGGGTGTTGGATACAAAATTGAAAAATGGTAACAGGGCAAAATGGACGGGAGTAGTAATTGTCATCCTTGCTTCTGTCTTATTTACGGCATTGTTCCCGGCATTTCGGAAAAATGCGCAGGAATATGTTGAATCTTATGGACTTACTTATGGGCTAAGCACTATGGAAAGCGAGACTTTTATCGGAACGCTGGTTCGGAGTAACTATGTCCTTTATAAGAACCTTATGGATAAGAGCGGCAGCGCTATCAATACTTATGACGATTTATATCTGGAAGAAATCATAACGGATGTGGAAGAGGCGCCCGCCGTTTATGACTATGAAAATGCAGAAGCGGAGGATACAGTATATGGGACGGTGGCTTCAGAAACGGACGAAACAGACGGATATGTCCTGGACTATGGATACAATGCGGGCACAGGGTATCTGAGAGCCATTCTGGAGCTTTACGCACAACAGCTGCAGGTAGAGGTCAATGAGATACAAGGTGTTTTTAATGAGGATATCGCGACGCTGATAGATTATTACGCGCTGGATAAGACGACGGGAACAAGTTTAAGCAATACGGCGCTGCCCATTGAAAAACTGCTGCAGAAAAAAGACGGCGGGGAAGCGGATATGGCGGACGTCGATGACGCCTATCTCTATTATGTGATTATGGATTATAATGCATCGGGATACCTGCAGAATATCAGCGTCAGGGGAAGGGATGCGGACAGACTGCTCAAGACTGTGCAGGTAGTGGAAAACAGCTCCGTTGGAAGGCTGCTGACGGAACGGGAAGAGGTGGAAACCTTTCTGGTTTCTGGGGAAGAAGACTCTTTTGTGGGGGAAAAGCGATTGACTGTCAGCCAGAGGAAACCTGCCAATGCGACGTTTATCTATGCAGTCACAAGGAATCAGCTAAAAGCAGTGCCGACAATCATGGGCTACTATGAGCCTGTAAGTATCGCTTTTGTTGCCTTTTTAGCCGGGATTTTTGTGCTGGTCATACTGCTTGCCATCTTTAAGCGGAGTCTGCTGACAGGTGTAAGGGAGCGAAAAGCGCCGCTTGAGGCGGTCGTTGTGGCAGCAGTGTTTCTATTTGGCTTTATCATCAATCTTATGCCGGATTTCGTGATGTATGTAGCTGACGGCGGCATGCGGGAGTGGCTGGATACTGTATGGGGTCTCAAAGATATGTCGGGGGCAATGAAAAGTTTCATCCTGCAGGGATTCAGCTTTATTGTGGTATCGGTGATATTTGGCATATGGTATGTCGTCTGCCTGGAAGTTTCCGATGTCCTGAGGAATGGAAAAGAGTATGTTAGAACAAGGATTTTGACTTGCGTTATCTTACGAAAACTCCGGGAATTTTTACAGAAACATTACCGCAGCTTCCGGGCGGAGCTTGCCCGGACGGATTTGGGTGAGGATATGAACAAAACGCTGCGGAAAATTATTTTTATCAACTTCTGTCTGGTGGAAACGGCATGTATGCTCTGGGGCTTTGGCATGGTCGGGCTGGTATTTTATTTTCTGGCGCTCTATCTGATTTGTAAAAAGGCGCTTTCTAAAATCCAGAGCCAGTATGCGAAACTATTGGAAGCTTCCAATTCGATTGCACAGGGAAAGCTGAATCATACGTTTGAAGAGGATTTCGGCGTTTTTGAATCCTATAAGGAAGAACTGTATAAGATTCAGGATGGATTTAAGAATGCGGTGGATGAGGAAGTTAAGAGCCAGCGGATGAAGACGGAGCTGATTACGAACGTGTCCCATGATTTAAAGACGCCGCTTACCGCAATCATTACTTATATCGACTTGTTAAAAGAAGAAGGTGTCACGGAAGAACAGCGGGGGGAATATATCAAGACGCTGGAGCGTAAATCCCTTCGCTTAAAAGTCCTGATAGAAGATTTATTTGAGGTCAGTAAGGCAAACAGCGGCAACGTGAAGCTGGAGCAGGTTCCCGTGGATATCTGCAATCTGATGCGGCAGGCGTATTTAGAGCAGGAAGATAAATTGCAGGCTGCAAGGCTGCAGGTGCGCTTTGCCGTTCCCGATGAGAAGATTATCCTGTCTCTGGACAGCCAGAAAACCTACCGGATTTTTGAAAACCTCTATACGAATATCGCAAAATATGCGCTTCCCGATACGCGGGTATTCATCGTATTGGAAAAAAGGGATACGGAAGAAGGCGAGGGCGTCCATATTGAGCTGAAAAATATTTCCGCACAGGAAATATCCTTAAATCCCCAGGAGCTGACGGAACGTTTCGTGCGTGGGGACGCTTCCAGAAATACGGAAGGAAGCGGGCTTGGGCTGGCGATAGCCAGGTCGTTTACGGAGCTTCAGGGCGGAAGCTTTAGAATCGAAACGGATGGAGATTTGTTTAAGGTTGTTATCGACTGGTAAGCAAAAAGCCGCGGCAGGAATGTGCGCGGCTTTTATCCGTTATTTTTAGAAAGTATGGTTGTAGAAAATAAAAAAATAAAAAAATTTTAGTAGTCTCTAGGATAATCTTTTTATTCATGATAAAATAACAATAATAGGATATTGGAATTTGGTTATCAAAATCGTTTTGTCAGTTAGCAAAAAGGTAATTCGGAGGACACACTCATGAGAGACGAAAAATTATCTACATTTGTTTCCCTGATTGGAGAAGGGGAAAAACAGGCAATGCATATAAAACGTTTTTTGGACAGAATACCGGGAGGATTTTTCATTTACCGCGCCGATGAAAGCCGTGAGCTGCTTTACGTCAATGAAGCGATGCAGCAGATTTTTGGCTGCGATACCTTGAAGGAATTTTGGCTGCTGACAGGAAATTCCTTCCGGGGAATCGTGCATCCTGAAGATTTGGAAAACGTGGAAAGACGGATTAGGGAGCAGATTGAAAACAGCCAGTATGACTTAGATTATGCGGAATACCGGATTATACGAAAAGACGGCGAAGTCAGGTGGGTGGACGCCTACAGCCATTTCGTCAAAAACGATTTTGCCGGGGATATTTTCTATGTGTTTGTGGCGGACAGCACAGAGAAAAGAGAGCAGCTTTTACAGGAAAAACGACAGAAAGAACAGCTATTGCAGGAAAGAACGAAAGAATATACCCAGCAGTTACAACTGATTCATCAGGAGCACCTCAGACGGCTGGAGATGATTGAGGGGCTCAGTATCGATTACGAATCTATTTTCTATGTGGATTTACATAAAAACCGCATCAGGGCATATCGTGTCAGCCCACGTTTTGCAAAACAGTTTGCGGACGAGAGAACGCAGGACTTTGAAGGATTTGACGCCGCTTATATCGAAAAGTGGGTTCATCCCGAAGACCGCGAAGCGTTAGAGGGTGTCAGCCGTATCGCCTATATCCGTGAGAAACTGAAAGCGAATACAGCGTTCCATATGAATTACCGCATTATGAGAAACGGCAAACCGTCTTATATCCAACTGCGTGTCGTCAATGCCGGCAAAGAGGTCAATGTATCCCAGGTGGTATGGGCGTACCGGAATATTGATGATGAGATTATCCAGGAGCTGAAACAGAAACAGATGATGAAAGAGGCTTTAGATTCCGCCAATTCTGCGAACAACGCCAAAAATCTGTTTTTATCCAACATGTCCCATGATATCAGGACGCCGATGAATGCGATTGTTGGGTTCACTTCCCTTGTGAAAAAGCATATCGACGATAAAGAGCGGATTCAGGAATATCTGGATATCATTTCCGCATCCAGCGACCAGCTTTTACAGCTGCTTAACGACGTCTTGGAAATATCCAGAATAGAATCCGGTAAAATCTATGTGGAAGAGAGCGAGTGCAGCCTGATGGATATCGCCCAGCAGGTGCAGATGGCAATCCTTCCGAAGGCGGCCGCCAAAAATATTACCCTTTCTCTGGATATATCCAATTTGAAACATGATGTGGTTTCCACGGATCAGATGAAATTAAAACAGATTCTGCAGCATCTTGTGGACAATGCCGTCAAATATACAAAGGACGGCGGCTGGGTGACGATTACCCTCATCGAGCAGCTAGAAGCCGCCAAAGAGCACAGACCCTTCCAGTTTATCGTGGAAGACAACGGCATTGGTATCAGCGCAGAGTTTCTGAAACATATTTTTACCCCTTTTGAACGGGAAAAAAATACCACGTCCAGCGGCATACATGGGACGGGGCTGGGATTGACGATTGCCAAAGACCTTGCGGGGATTTTGGGCGGTACGATAGAGGTTTCCAGTATGGTTGGCAAAGGCAGCAAATTTACCGTAACGGTGCCCGTCTATGTCCACGAAAGAAAGACATTGGAAATAGAAACGACGGAAGATACCCCCTTTGCCTTTACGACCCCGAAAAGGATTCTGGTGGTGGATGATAACGAAATTAATCTGGAAATAGAGAATGAAGTGCTAAAAGATTTCGGTTTTCTCGTAGATACGGCGGGAGATGGCGCCATTGCAGTCCGGAAAATAGAGCAGTCTGAGCCCGGCGACTACGATTTAATTCTGATGGATATCCAGATGCCCATCATGGACGGCTATCATGCCGCAAGAGCCATCCGCGCCATCGAGAACCCCGTTTTAGCCGGGATTCCGATTATCGCCGTATCGGCAAATGCTTTCGATGAAGATAAAAGGAAGGCAATAGAAAGCGGCATGGACGGACATCTGGAAAAACCGCTCGATACGCAGAAACTGTACCGCGTACTCCGTAAATTTCTGAGAAATGCTGAGAATACGGGCGAGTTGAATGAAATTGTCATTCGTCCGATGCGGGAAGAGGAACAGATTTTTATGGAAGATTTCCTGCGCGGGGCAATTTATCAGCCCGGCAATCCCATGAATGGGCAGGAGCTTCTAAAACGCCCGGAGCTTGCGGCGTATATCCAAGATTTCGGAAAAGAGGGAGATTATTGTCTGGTGGCGGAGTCGGAAGGACATGTGCTTGGCATGGTCTGGACGCGAATCTTAGCGGGTGAGATAAAAGGTTATGGTTATATCGACAACCGCACGCCGGAATTTGTCATTTCCGTAAAGAAAGAGTGCCAGCGTCACGGAATCGGGCGGAAACTCATGCAGGAAATGATTGCCATTTTGAAAAACGAAGGATACCCGCGCGCATCGCTAAGCGTCAACCGGGAAAACTACGCCTACTGGCTGTACCGGAAGCTAGGCTTCCAGGTCGTGAAAGTTATGGAAGAAGCGTATCTGATGGTGTTGGAGTTGTAGGCTAAAAACAGTTTTTTGGAGCTTGAATTATGCTAATTTTTCAAGGAATACTATATAATATTATTAGGAAAGCGGAGGGATTAGGATGGATGCATCAAGGGAAGAACTCTATACGATTGAAGATATTTATGAGCTGCCGGACGGTGAAAGAGCCGAGCTGATTGACGGACGGATTTATTATATGGCGCCGCCGAATACGAAACATCAAAGGCTTGTCCATTTTTTTGATAGGGAAATCGGAAATTATATTCAGAACCATAAAGGTGAATGTGAAGTACTTCCGGCTCCTTTTGCCGTATTTTTGAATGAAAATGATAGGAACTATGTAGAGCCGGACATATCCGTTATCTGTGACAAAAACAAGATGACAGAGAAAGGCTGCAATGGCGCACCCGACTGGATTATTGAAATTGTATCACCGGGCAGCAAGGAAATGGATTATTTTACGAAGTTATTCAAATATCGTACTGCAGGCGTCAGGGAATACTGGATAGTAGACCCGATGAAACAGCGCGTTACGGTATACTTTTTTGAAAAGGAATTAGTAGAAGAGTATCCGTTTGGGACGGATATTCCGGTTGGGATTTATGAAGGGTTTTATATCAAGGTTTTCTGAAATATGCCTGTGTACTATGTGATATTGTAGTTGGATTCATAAAGGGACTTATTTCTTTTTATTTGGGATTATTGTGCGACAATCATGCATTTCAATATAAAGGAACCTTTCGGCTGATCGGACGGTATTACAGTTTCTACGCATTCTGATTTTAGATAAAATTTTCACAATTATTAATAAAAATACCAAAAAACATCTACCGAAGTAGATGCCCTTTGGAATCATAACCTAGTTATGATTTTCTACATTTGATTTACCACTAATCTATGCATAGCATAGACATGCTTTCGGCAAACTCTATCGTTCACCTTAGTAATATTATATTACTACATCTTTGATAATATGTCAATTACAAACTTATAAATTAAGATTTTTATTTATTGCTTTTATGATATTGTTAAAACATCCATCAGTAGCAATTCCCAAACATCGGCTATCTATACGTTTTCTATCTATTCCGCGTATATGCATTACATTTACAAATCCATATAATCCATTAGTATTTGCTTCCAATCTTAAAGGTACTTCATAAAAATCTAAGTATTTATTTTTAGTCACCCCATCTTTAACTATTTCTATATAATATTTACGTTTTACATCATCCCATTTGATCTTCTTTTGATGCGTTGTTACTGGAGCGATAATTGTAGTATTACCATTAACATTTCCTATATTATTTTGTAATATGATTACTGGTCTGCGGCCATTTTGCTCACTACCGATATTATCTCCTAAATTAGCATAAAATATTTCTTTTTGTGCAACTGTATATTTTCTTGCATTTAAATTTATATTTCTTGCTTTATTTATCCATGATAGATAATCTATATTCTTTTGCATCTTTTCTAAATAAATTGCTTTATTAGTTGTTTTTACAAACATTTCTTTCGATAATTTTCTGAGTTCTTTTACCAATCTTTTATCAATGACTTTACTTTCTGAATCGTTTTTCATAATAAAAGCAATTCTATTAATCATATCAGATAATGTTGATATAACTTCTTCTTTTTCATTAATATTATTTCTATTAATCGAATTTGTAAATTGACGTAAAATATGAATTAAATCATCATATAATTTTTCAATATCCATCATTATTCTCCAATCATTTGTATTATAATTATACATTATATACCAATAATTGACAGAATTCTATAAAAACATATATTTCAAAAAATATTTTTTATCTAAAATCAGCATTGAAATATGTAAATATTTTAATAAAGATATGTATTATTTGATTCCTGGTATAAAGCAGAATAGTGGTAGTGAAATTACTCAGCAGGAACAACAAGTTATTTCTGCATATCGAAATTTATCTGATTCTGATAAAAGGATAGCAGACTTTATACTGGGGATAAGAGAGTATGACATTAAATCAAATCCAGTAGAAATAGAACCTGTAACCATTTACCGTTTTCCTGTTTTCAATCAAGAAGCAGCCGCAGGAGTAGGAATTCTTAATAACTCTGACAATTTAATATTTTTGGTTTTAAATAAAGGATACAACAGGATTTGAACCTGTGACTTTCGTTTATCGAATCGGATGTTCTTGCCGAGCTGAGCTGCATATCTTATTAACCACACCTTTATTAACAAGCTGATAATTCCTGCAGTTGATTGTTTATCAGACAACCGACAATATAATAAGGTGTAAAAACGGTATAAAGCGCTAACTAACCATTATTGGACTCCGGATGTCTAGTTTTGAATTATCATCATTATTCTGCTATCTAATTCACTTGTGATACTTTAACCATATTCCTATCAATATCACCGTGCTTCCCATACCGTTAAAAACTTATGCTTTTCACTCGTGACTTTTCAGCAAACCTTTATATGAGGACATTTCCCATTTTTTACCTCTCAACGCTTACTATGGCAGTTGTCAGCCTATTATAGTTTTGATTGTTACTATTTGCGCACCGTTTAATGAATCTAGTTCTTGCGCCATATTGGTTCTCTGGCAATTTGAGATACGACAGTTTAAATTATACTGAAAAATTAAAACTTTTTATATAGATCAGATAAGTAATTAGTATATTAATTGACAATATATGGGATATTTTGTAGAATAATAGTTGCAAGTAGCATGATTCAATTGTGAAATTTAATTTAATTCAAAAAGGATATTCCAATTTAAGACTTATCATTTATGGGATATTTAGGACAGCAAAGAGAAAAAGATATATAACATTCGGAATAACTGAATTAGTAAACAATATGGAAATATCAAAAAAATATTTAAACACAAACGAATAAATGATTCAGAAGAAATATGGTCTGATTACGATGGGTGTTCTTCCATAAAAATTCAAAGGACAGAAGTAAGATATAAAAACGATACTGGCTCATATGTTTATAAAGTAAAAGAATCGCCCAAAACGGAAGCTGGAATCAAAGAAAAAGCGGAAATACTTAATAATATTCCCGAATTTCAAATAAGTATATAAAAGTAGAACGAATGTTCTGATTGCCTTTTGATTACCTAGCAGTTGAAAGCCGCATAAAATCAGGCTTTTAAAATGGAGCATACGGGATTCGAACCCGTGACCTCAACAATGCGAATGTTGCGCGCTCCCAACTGCGCTAATGCCCCATCCATATAAGTATAGCATATTAGGTCGAAAAAGCAAGTGAAAAATTAATCGGATATAAAAATGGAGGCGGAAATTGTTACTATGAAAAAAATAAATTGCTATCTTTTAAACGCCATACTTATTTTATCCATTTTAATGTGCGGATTTTCTCTTGGAACCGTCACTGTATCTGCGGCAGACACGGATAAAATGGAAGTACACTTTATGGATGTCGGACAGGGCGACGCAACGCTGATTATCTGTGGAAAACACGCGATGCTAATCGATACAGGCGATAGCTCGAAAGGGACCGCCATCCAGAATTACTTACAGAAACAAAAGATTGAAAAACTGGATTACCTTATTTTAACCCACCCCGATTCAGACCATATCGGCGGCGCACCGGTCATTCTTACCAAGTTTGATGTGAAAACGGTCTTTATGTCCAATTATGAAAAGGATAACAAAGACTACCAGAAATTGATACAGGCGTTGGATGATAAACGCATGGAATATAAAACGCCGCAGGTTGGCTTCCGGTATTTTCTGGGAACGGCGGTTATTACTTTCATAGCGCCAAACGATATCTATGACAATCCCAATGATTCTTCCATCGCCTGTATCATTAAAAACGGAGATACCAGGTTCCTTTTTACCGGCGATGCAGGAGAAGATGCGGAACAGGATATTCTGGGCACGGAACAGGATATATCCGCCGATGTTTACCATGTGGGACATCATGGGAGCAAATACTCCACTTCGGAAGAATTTCTCGAAGCAGTTAATCCAGACTATGCAGTAATCAGTTGCGCAGAAGGAAATTCTTATGGTCATCCCCATGCGGAAACACTCAATAAACTCAGGATGGGCGGAATAAATGTATACCGGACAGACGAGGAAGGCACCATAGTTGCCGTATCGGATGGAAAGAAAATAGAGTTTAACGTGCCCGCTTCCGAAACATGGAAGGCAGGGGAACCCAGTGGGAGCGCAGCAAAGAAGACAAAGTCACAGGAAAATCAGAATAAGGAAGCAGTACAGTCTGCACAGTCGCAGAAAGACCGGACTCAAGAAAATAAACAGCCAGCACAGCCGCAGAAAGACCAAAATCAGGAAACGCTGCAGCCAACAGAAGAAACCGTGCAACCGGCAGGCAACACGGTCACCACAGAGCTGACTTACGTCCTTAATACGAAGACCGGGAAATTCCATAGACCGTCATGCGCTTATCTGCCTACGGCAAACAGAAAAGATTCTTCTGAAAGCAGGGACAGTATTGTTGCGCAGGGATATGAACCATGTAAGAAATGTAATCCGTAGAGGAAATTTATCTTCCCTCTACGGATTACAAATCCAATATTACATGGCATTTACAAGTCCGTTCCAATAATCTAACCTTCCGCGAACCTTCTCACTAGCCGAAGTTCCAGATTGCACAAATTTCTTATACTCCTCGTTATTATCATAACCATTCAAAAACTGTTCGAGAGTATCAACTAATTTGCCAAAGGACTTTTCGTCTTTTTCCACACGATAGCCAGATTGTAAGATCATGGGGATGGAAGTTATGGGTATCTTGATCGTTTCAAATGCAGCATCAAAATTATCCATAGCGTCCTTTAAAGTATCCATTTTATCAAGACATTCATCTGCCCGTTCCATAACAAACGCATCGATAGCTTTGCTTCTGAAAGAAGTATAATCGTTGTTTTGGTCTGTCATAATTAACATGAGCGTCTGGATGATAAGGTCTCTGTCAGTGCCGTTTTTGCGCTGCGTTTTCGTCATTAACTTATCCATAAACGGATGGTTGGCGAGGGCGTAAACGGCATCGCTGAATGCATCGCTTTCTTTTACGATGCGAAGCTGCTTGGGATTCAAGGGTTTGCCCGCATTCTGGCGGCGGAACATTTCTTTGACTTCCTCATCGGTGTAATCAGATAGCGTACAAAATTCCAGGCTGCATGCAAGCAGGGTAGACTGCACTTCTTCATCGAGTTTTTTAAATTTTTTCCCTGCAATGACATATTCCCTGGCGGTAGAATCACCATTTTCTGTAACCTGGATAATCACATTGGGGGTGCTTTTACTTAACGCAAACTCGTTATTTACATAGGCGATGCATGTGGAAGTTCTTTGTGAGCCATCAAGCGTATAGATAATTCCGCCCTCGTCCACCGTATAAATAGGATTTACGGGAAAACCGGATAAGAGACTATGGATTAATAAAGATTTCATCCGGGGACTCCATTGTCCAATTGGCCGTTGCAACTTGTGGGAAAAAGATATATTTCCTTTTTTGTATTGATTAGAAATCCACTGTAAGGTTCGTTCTCTGCTTGCAGTTTTCATGAAACACCTCCAAAAATTCGTATTTTTATACCAATAGATTATCATATGACGTAAAAAATGTAAAGAATTAAGCAAAAATAGCTATTGTGGCTTTATCTGTAAAAACAACTACGGCAAAATCCCCTTATTTTCTCACGTATTAAAAAAATTTGAAAAATCCTTGACTGTAAACTGTCAGAGGAAATTAAAAAAACCTCTTGCATTTTATGGAAATCTATAATAGAATAAACAAGTACTTGTTATTTGGCTCGTTGGTCAAGCGGTTAAGACGCCGCCCTCTCACGGCGGAAACAGGGGT
>JAMPFM010000051.1 GCA_023664455.1 Blautia sp. | reverse complement strand
CCTTTCACGCTAGAAATAAAATGAAAGGAGTGTCGAGACTGTCTACTCGACGGCATAGCTATGGTGGAAATGAAAGACATTTTGACAGGCTTGGATAGATATGAAGAATTTCTGGAAAAAGTAGAGAAAGAAATTGCCAAAATGGATGGTTATCGAATTGCAATTATCTATACGGACGTCAAATATTTTAAATATATCAATGACACCTATGGATATCAGCGTGGCGATATGTTATTAAAAGAGTTTGTCCATCAAGTTACGAACAACAACCCCTATATGTTATGTGCAGCAAGAGTGTATTCCGATAATATCGTTATGGCGGCACGCATGGAAAATGAGTGGACGAATGACGATTACCGGGAAGGGATTAACAAGATTAATCTGGATATCGAAAGAAAACTGCGGGATAATTATCTGGACGAGAGACTGAAACTCTGTACAGGGATTTCGATTATTTCGGAGGAAAGCAGGTCATTAGATGCGGCGACTGCTATTTCCAACGCCAATCTGGCGCGGAAAGTAGCGAAGGAAATGGAAGACGACTGCTGCGTCCTTTTTGACAACCGGATGATGGAAGGAATTAAGCGGGAAGTCGAGATTACCTCTTATCTGCCCACCGCAATCAGGAAAGGCGAATTTCATGTGTATTACCAGCCCAAGATGGAAACCGGAACGTTAAAGATTATCGGTGCGGAAGCTTTGGTACGCTGGCGTAAGCCGGATGGGAAATTTGTATACCCGGACGAATTTATTCCGATTGTGGAACGGAGCGGACAGATTGTCGATGTGGATTATTTCGTTTACCGGGAAGTTTTTCAGTTTATTGCGCGCCGTCTGCGCGAGAATAAAGTGATTGTACCGATTTCCGTAAACGTATCGAGAATCCACCTGCATAAGATGGGGGTTTTATCCTATGTGAAATCCCTGTTTGAAGAGTATCAGATTCCGTCCAATCTGATAGAGTTTGAGTTGACGGAAAGCATTTATATCGACAATACCGAGAAGGCGCTGGAATTGGTCAACGGATTTCATGAAATGGGCGTCAAAGTGTCTATGGATGACTTTGGATCCGGCTATTCTTCCTTAAATCTGTTGAGCGGACTGCCCATAGACGTCATTAAGCTGGATAAAGTGTTCTTAAAGGCGGACAATTTTCAGGAAAACGATAAGATTATCATATCCTGCGTGGTAGATATGGCGAGACGACTGCAGATTACGTCTCTTTGCGAAGGTGTGGAAACGCTGGAACAGAGCAACTACTTATCCGAGATAGGCTGCGAAATCCAGCAGGGATATTATTTTTCCAAGCCCATTCCGCAGGAGGAGTTTGAGACTTTTATGGATAAGCACTCCCATGAGAGGGAGCCGGTTTTATAGAAGAATAGATAGGAAAAGAGTGGATAAAAGAAAGGACAGCGCCGGGATGGGCTGTCCTTCTATTGTTGGTGTGAATCGGAATGACAGGACTTGAACCTGCGGCCTCTACTTCCCTAAAGTAGCGCTCTACCACCTGAGCCACATCCCGAAAACATTTATCATTATACCCAATCCCAAGGGAAAAAGCAAGACTTACTTGCGAGAAAAATAAAATTATGCTAGAATGAGTATTCGGTTATGATAGAAAAAGCATCTCAAGTGCAGAACGTGGAAGATATTAGAAACTGGCAAAGGGGCAGGGAACACCATGATAGATAAAGAAACTTTTCACCCCCTTAATTATATTAAGAAAGAGGAATATTCGGGAAGTATGGACGGAATGCGCTATCTGCTAAAGCGCGTCAAGGGCGGGACGGAAGATGAAATACAGGTGACAATCTGGCCAGAGCCTTTTGGCATACATAAAACGCCGGAAGAGGAAAAAGAGTCCATCCGGGTGCCGCTGACCGAAGAGGGGGTAGCGCAGGCGGCGGATTGGTTGAACATGCAATATACCGAACAGAAAGAACGATGGAAGGAAAGCCTGCGGAAACCGTGGGTTTAGTTATGTAAACTATGGAAACGAAAACAGATACTCCACAGGAGCAGAGGAATGGAAAAAAATATGAAATAGATATGTGCAACGGTCCGATTCTGGGGAAAATCCTGCTGTTTGCACTGCCGCTTATGTGTTCCAGCATTCTCCAACTGCTTTTTAATGCGGCGGACGTTATCGTGGTGGGCAGGTTTGCCGGGGATAATTCGCTGGCGGCAGTGGGTTCTAATACGTCGCTGATTAATCTGCTGACGAATTTCTTCTTAGGATTGTCTGTCGGTGCAAATGTTCTGGTTGCCCGGTTTTTCGGTGCAAAACAGCAGAAGGATTTGACGGAAACGGTGCATACCGCGATGCTTCTTAGTATTTACAGCGGCATCGCGCTGACGGTGATCGGGTGCATCGGCGCGAAGCAGATTTTAATCTGGATGCAGACGCCGGAAGATGTGCTGCCGCTTGCAGTGCTTTATCTGCGGATTTATTTCTTAGGCATGACGGCGACGATGCTGTATAATTTTGGCAGCGCGATTATGCGTGCGGTAGGCGATACGAGGCGTCCTTTATATTATTTATCAATAGCAGGTGTTATTAATGTATTGTTAAACTTATTTTTCGTCATTACTTTACAGATGGACGTAGCGGGGGTTGCGGCAGCGACCGTTATTTCACAGTGTATATCCGCTTTTCTGATTGTCCGGTGTATGGTGAAACAGCAGGGCGGCGTGCATCTGGAACTATCCGGGCTTCGCATCGACGGGGATAAATTGAAGCGGATTGTGCAGATAGGGCTTCCGGCGAGTTTTCAGGGCATTCTTTTTTCCTTTTCCAACGTCATCATCCAGTCGTCGGTCAATTCTTTCGGAGCCATTGTCGTTGCCGGAAATTCTGCGGCGGCGAATATTGAGGGATTTGTCTATGTGTCCATGAATGCGTTTCATCAGGCGGCGATATCTTTCACCGGTCAGAATATCGGCGCGGCGAAATACGAGCGGGTCAATAAAATCTTATATCTGTCGGAGCTTTGCGTCATCGTCGTTGGAACCGTATTTGGCAATCTTGCCGCCTTTTTCGGGCGTCCGCTGCTTGGCATGTATACGCCGAATCCGGTGGTGGTGGAAGCAGGAATGAAACGGATGAATATTATCTGTAGATTATATGCGCTATGTGGGATGATGGACGTCATGGTAGGTTCCCTGCGGGGAATCGGCTATTCTATCATGCCGATGATTGTATCCTTAATCGGCGCCTGCGGGCTGCGGTTATTGTGGATTTTTACCTTGTTCCGTATAGAGTCTTTTCATACGACGACGTCTTTGTATCTGACCTATCCGGCAAGCTGGGTTATCACGTTTGTGGCGCATGTTATCTGTTTTATCATCGTGCGCCGGAAGCTGGCGAGACGGTGGGGGTGTTGAAGAAAGTGTGGCGGCAAGAAACTTATTTTAAGTCTGGCAGCGTTAATCTGAAAAACGATTATGTAATTCTCTCATATAACTGGACGCTGAGAAAAAAAGCGTGTATAATGGAAAGCGCTTAGACGCTTTTATTACAATACAGAAGGGATATGTTAACTGGCAGTGGGAAATATCTGTCAGGCATATGAGGGAAAACGTATGAAGACAATTAAGGGAAGGCTGATTGCAATCATTTCACTGGCGACAGTCATGGTTCTGGCAATCAGTGCATTGGCGAGTTATCTGACTGCAAACCAGGTTGTGAGCAGGAATGTCCAGGAGCTGCAGATGGAAAAAGCGCAGAAGACGGCGGAAGAACTTAACGGATGGATGGCGCAGGAAATTGACTGGGTAGAGGAAAATGTCAATACCTATGAGTTAAAGATGCAGCAGGAATCCTATGAGACGATTAAGGAATATCTGGCGGCGCATCTTGCGAAAGACGACGGTACGATTATGGACGCCTATTATGGATTTGAGGATCACACGATGCTGATTATCAATTCGGAAGTGGGCGATGATTACGACTGTTGTGAGCGCGGCTGGTATACACAGGCGAAAGCGGCGGGGGACGTTATTGTGACAGACCCTTATGTAGATGCTTTTACAGGGAAAATGGTTATTACGGTAGCGGCGCCCATGTATAAGGATGGGGGCGAGTTTGCCGGTGTAAGCGGCGCAGATATTACGATTGAAGCATTGGTCAACGTAGTGGAAGCGGTAGGTGGAACGGATGGTTACGGCTTTCTGGTGGACAGCACTGGTTGTTTTGTAACGCACCCCAATCAGGATTTTCTGCCGACAGAAGATGCGGCAACCGCAGTCAGCGAGGCGGCGGGCGGCGTTCTGAATGAAGTGGCGGATACGATTGCAGCGGGCGGCGGACTTGTTTTAAGTACGGATTATGACGGCGCTTCCAAGTATTTCGCTCTGGTAGCCATGAAAAACTGCGATTGGGCGGTAGGCGTTGCCATGCCGAAGAATACGGTATCGAAAGAATTGTCCAGTCTGGTTGTTTCTTCTGTGGCGTTTAGCATTATCGGAATCATCCTGTTAGTCGGGAGTGTGATTCTGACAGCGAATAAACTGCTTGCGCCGATAGCGGATTTAAAACAGTTTGCAAGCGGTGATTTCCGGGATGAGGTAAACCGTAGCGATGCTGGGAAGAATAAAGTAGGGGAAGGCTTCAAGGATGAATTGGAAGAAATCGAGTATGCTACCAAGTCGGTGAGAAAGCAGATTCGCGACACAATTCTGGGTACACAGGAGGAAGCAGCGGGTATTGCAGAGAATGCAGCGGTAGCATATAACGATATGGCGGATTTAAATAACGGTCTGGATAAGATGGATCAGTTATTGGAAGAAATGACGCAGAAAGTTTCCGAAGCGGCAAGGGTAACAGGTGAAATTAATGTGGCCAGTACGGAAATCGGCACGGTCGTAAATAACGTATCCGTGAAGGCGTCCGAGGCAGCAGATACTTCCGGGGAAATCAATATTCGTGCGGAGAAGTTGTTAAACGCAACACAGGATGCGAAACAGCAGGCAAGCCAGATTTACCGCAAGGTGGAAAAGGAATTGGAAATCGCATTGATGGAAGTGGATAAGATAAATGAGATTACTGCACTTTCGCAGGAAATTTTGACGATTGCTTCCCAGACCAATCTGATTGCCCTAAACGCATCTATCGAGGCGGCGCGTGCCGGCGAAGCGGGACAGGGATTTGCCGTTGTGGCGGATGAAGTCAGAAATCTTGCCGAGCATTCCAAGACGGCGGTGGATAATATACAGTCAGTCATTCAGGAAGTCGTAGGCTCTGTATTGGCATTGAAAGAAAGCTCTGGCACCTTGCTTACTTTCATGAAAGAGCATGTTATCGACGATTATCATACAATGCTGGATACTGCGGTGCAGTATAAGGAAGATGCAGCTTTTTACAGCGGCATATCCACGGATTTGGGGGCTTCCTCGCAGGAAATGAGCGCTTCTGTGGAAGGCATGCTCGTATCCTTGCAGACGATTGCAGAAGTCAACGAAAAAATGGTAAAAGATATCGAGCAGTTGGCGTCAACCATGCAGAATACGAACATCAATTCAGAAGAAGTGCTGCGCAAGATGTCCATTCTGGAACGCAGCAGCCGTACTTTGCAGGAAATTGTGGCTAGTTTCAAGGTATAAGACGTTGGCGCACTCAGGTTTTAATATGGCGGCGCAGGAAATAGAGCGCCAGAATATTCGGGATGACCATGAGTCCGTTGATGAGGTCGGTGCATTCCCAGACAAGATTCATCGGAATAATTGCGCCAAGATAAACCATAATGATATAGAGAAATTTATAGTACGGAATACCTTTGCTTCCAACAAGGTATTCCGTTGCCTTTTCCCCGAAATAGGACCAGCCGATGAGGGTGGTAACGGCAAAGGCAATCAGGGAAATGGTCAAAAAGGCGTCCCCCACATAGGGAAGGTGCGCGAACGCGGCGGAAGTCAGGGCGGTTTCTGGCACATTTTGTACAGAAGCAGGATCATAGAGCATATTGGAAACGATGACAAGCCCGGTAATCAGGCATACTACGACAGTATCCCAGAAAACTGCCGTCATGGACACATAAGCCTGATGTTTCGACTCGTGGACGCCGGAGGCAGCAGCGGCGATTGCGGAAGTGCCGATGCCCGCTTCATTGGTAAACAACCCCCTGGCGATGCCATAACGCAGGGAGCGCTGTAGTGTAGAGCCGATGAAACCGCCCGCGATGGAGCGGATGGAAAACGCGTCTTTTAAAATCCACAGACAGGCGCCGGGGAGCTCTTTGCGGTAGAGAAATAGCAGCAAAAAACAACCGAACAGATAGAAAAAACTGATTGCCGGGACAATTCGCTCGCACAGACTGCCGATGGATTTTACACCGCCCAGAATGACTATACCGGTCAATACAGCGAGCAGAATCCCTACAAGATGAGGCGATAAACGAAAAGATGCTACTGCTGCCTGCGTGGCGGAGTTTGCCTGTGTGGTACAGCCGACGCCAAAAGCAGCGGCCAGTGTACAGAGTGCGTAGAAAGAACCTAAAATATTGTTATGTAAACCATTTTTCAACACATACATGGGACCGCCGACATAGGAGCCATCTTTTTGCTTCGTGCGGAATAAAACGCTTAAATAACATTCGCCATAGGAAGTTGCCATGCCTAAGATTCCGGTAATCCAGCACCAGAAGACGGCGCCGGGACCGCCGAGGGCAACCGCGGTGGAGACGCCGATGATATTGCCTGTTCCGAGCGTGGCGGCAAGTGTGGTAGCGAGTGTGGAAAAAGGCGACAATGTATTATTTCCCGTCTCTTCCATACCGAGAGACAGTTTGATGGCGTAGAGGATTCTGCGTTGCGGCATATGCAGCCGCCATGTAAAATAGAGGTGTGTACCCATCAGGATGAAAAGGAGCGGGACGCCCCAGATAAAATCGTTGGCTTCTTGGATGATATGCAGCATAAGTTACCGGACCGGAATTGAAGTTGTTACTTTATATATATGGGGAAAAGGGGTTTGTAATCACTGAATTTGAAAATAATAATGGATAGTTGCACGACTAGGATTTTGGCAGTCATCCGTTGCGCAGAATATACAATCCAACACAGGCACGCTTGCGCTACAGTTCAAACGCAGCGGTACATAAGATGCCAAAATACGGCATCTAAGTACCGGCGTTTTCACAGTACCTGCTTATGGATTGTATATTCTGCACAACTACGCAATTATCTAAAAGATAGGAGAGTGAAAGAATATGCAGGAGAAGGAAAATGAAATAAAGCAGCTTGCAGCGGCAAGGCAGTGGGCGGCGGCGCTGTGTCAGTATGCGGGGGTGGACGAGGCATTTTATGAGCAGTTTTGGCGAAATCTGTCGCAGTCTGAGGCAGTATATCGGGAATTTGTCTATTATCTGGAAAACCAGACTTTTTTGTGCGCGTACCGGGTTGCGGGCTATACGATTGTGGACATTATGGTCTGGCAGATGGACCACTTCAAGGCGTATCTGGACAGAGGGCAGGACGATATGAAGCAGAATGGGGATAAGATGCTTCTGATGGCATTCGATACGATGTTAAAAATGGAAAAAGAACCGGAGGAGTATGTGCGGAAAATGCAGTCAGAAACAGGAACGGATTACCCGGATAAATATTGACGCAGGGGAATCTGTCCAACATGAAAAAACGACTGAAAATAGATTTTCATGATATTGTTTGGGAAAGGTTGCCGATTTGAAAAAAGGTGATATAATCTATTTTATAAGTGGAAATTGCTCGATGGGGCAGAAGAAAGGTACGAAACAGATATGCAGATTTTAATCGTAGGGTGTGGAAATGTCGGGGCGACGCTGACGGAACAGCTGAGCTCGGAAGGACATAATATTACGGTAATTGATGTGGAAAACCAAAGGTTGGAAAGCCTGACCAATAATTTTGATGTAATGGGTCTGATTGGCAATGGCGCAAGCTTTGCGGTACAGAAAGAGGCGGGCGTGGAAGACGCGCACCTTCTGATAGCGGTAACGGGTTCCGATGAAGTGAACCTGCTGTGCTGTCTGATTGCAAGGAAAGCCGGCGGCTGCCATACCATTGCGAGGGTCAGAAATCCGATTTATAATATGGAAATCGGTTATATCAAAGAGGAGCTGGGATTGTCTATGGTAGTCAATCCAGAATTTGCGGCGGCTGCAGAAATGGCGAGGCTGTTAAAATTTCCCTCGGCGATTACGATTGATACGTTTACGAAAGGCAGGGTGGAGGTTGTAAAATACCGGGTAGAAGAGGATTCTCCGCTTTGCGACCAGTCGTTGCAGCAGATTTCTGCGAAACTAAAGTCCGATATCCTAATTTGTACGGTAGAGCGGGATGAGAATGTCTATATTCCGCGAGGGAATTTCATCATCCGCGCCAGGGATGAAATCTCGATTATCGGGACGCCGCAGAAAACCTTAGCCTTTTTTAAGAAAATGGGCGCGGCAGTAACGAGAGCCAAAAATGCCATGATTATCGGCGGCGGGGAAATTGCTTTTTATCTGGCAAAGCATCTGATTGCAATGGGAATCAAGATTAAAATCATAGAAATCGACAAGGAACGGTGTGAAGAACTGAGCGAGTTACTGCCCCAGGCCATCATCATACAGGGCGATGGAACGGATAGGAATCTGTTGATGCAGGAAGGGCTGGCGCAGACGGAAGCATTTGTGGCGCTGACCAATGTGGATGAAGAGAATATCATGCTTTCTTTATTTGCCAAAAGTATGACGAAGGCAAAACTGATTACTCACGTACACCGGATATCCTATGATGAAATCATCGACAGTCTGGACATCGGAAGCGTTATTTATCCGAAATATCTGACGGCGGAGCATATTATTAAATATGTCCGGGCGATGGACAGCTCCCTTGAGAGTGATATCGAGAGTCTCTACCGTCTGAATGATAACCGCGTCGAGGCGTTGGAATTTCGGGTGAAAAAAGATTCGCCGATAGTGGGGATTGCCTTGCAGGACTTAAAGACGAAGCCGAATATCCTGATTTGCTCCATTAATCACCGGGGAACGGTCAGCATTCCCAGCGGTCAGAGCGTGATACAGGCGGGCGATATGGTAATTGTGGTCACGACGGAGCCGGGGCTGAATGATATCAAGGATATTTTGAAATAGAAATGCTATAGAAAAAAATAGGATGGAATAAGTACAGAAATCCGACTTTACGGGTCGGGTAAGAATCGGGGATTTTATGAATTACTCTATTATCAGATATATATTATTTCGTGTGTTGGAATTTACCGCGCTCTTTTTGCTGCTGCCCTGTTTTGTGGCGGTAATCTATCAGGAAAAAGTAGGTTTTGCCTTTGCGGCGGTCATGATAGGCTGTTTGATTGTAGCGGAAATTGGGAAGCGGTTTAAACCCAAAAGCAATGTTTTTTATGCCAGGGAAGGTTTTGTTACGGTATCTGCCACATGGATCGTCCTCAGTGTCGTTGGGGCGCTGCCTTTTTATATCAGCGGGGAAATCCCAAGTTTTACGGATGCGCTCTTTGAGACGATTTCCGGTCTGACGACGACAGGGTGCAGTATTTTGCCGGATGTGGAATATCTTTCCAAAAGTATCCAGTTCTGGCGGCTTTTTACCCATTGGATAGGCGGTATGGGTGTGCTGGTACTGATTATGGCGGTACTGCCTTTATCGGGCGGCTATAATATGCACCTGATGCGTGCGGAAAGTCCGGGACCGACAGTGGGCAAGCTGGTACCCAGGGTACAGACGACGGCGAAAATTCTTTATGGCATTTATATCGGGATTACGCTTTTGCAGATGATATTGCTCAAAGCCGCGGGAATGAGTTTTTATGATTCTGTCGTGCTTTCTTTTTCTACGATGGGCACCGGCGGTTTTGGCGTTCTTAATACGAGTATTGGCAGTTATACGATACCGGTTCAGGTTATTTTTATTATTTTTATGATTTTAGGCGGCATGAATTTCAATGTGTATTATCTGCTTCTGATTGCCAGAAAACCGAAAGATGCGCTAAGGCACGAGGAAGCAAGGAAATACCTGCTTATTCTTTTTGGCGCCGCGGTATTGATTACCTGGAATATCAGGGGAAGATATGGCAGTATCCTGCTGGCGTTTAAAGATGCGCTTTTCCAGGTAGCGTCCCTTGGCAGCAGTACCGGCTTTTCGACCACGGACTTTGATTTATGGCCGGAGTTTTCCAAGGCGGTTTTGTTTATCGTCATGGCAGTCGGCGCCTGTGCGGGCAGTACGGGGGGCGGATTTAAGGTGTCCCGTGTCATGATTCTGGTGCAGGATGTGAAAAAGGAGCTGCTTAGGGTGGTTCATCCGCAGATTGTGAAGAAAACCCACTTAGAAGGCAGGGCGGTGGACGATGGCACGGTGCGTTCGATTCAGTCCTATCTGATGATTTATTTGATGATTTATATTGTTTCCTTCCTGCTTTTATCGCTGGATAAGTTTGATTTTACGACGAATTTTACAGCAGTGCTGGCGACTATAAACAATACAGGACCGGGCTTTCATGATGTGGGACCTACCTGCAGCTACGGCGGATATTCTATTTTTTCCAAAATCGTACTGATGTTCGACATGCTGACAGGACGTCTGGAGCTTCTGCCGATGCTGATTTTATTCTCGCCTAAGACGTGGAAGAAATATTAAACGGTGATGGATGAAGACAGAAAACAGGACAGTTGAGCAGATATGAGAATCTATGCATATAAGAAATGTATACAAAATCGCGAATTTACGTCTACGGTCTAAAATTCGTAGGTTATGGAAAGGTATAGTTATCAGAATGGGGAATTAGGATGATAAAAGAAGACATCAGGATAAAAAAAGTGATTGTACACATCATGGATTCTACGATTGGAATGCCGGTGTTATCTGATACGGAATTGGAATATGGCTCGGAGTTTGCAGACTTTTTAAAAGAACATATTGCGAAAATCAGTTCCGGCGACGATGCCAAAATGTGCCGGTTTTATCAGGAGGAATCGGAGGTTTATCATATTTTGGAGGAGTATGCGGATGATTCTTTCGTGGATATCAGCAAGGATATCGCGTCCCTTCTGTATGAGATTATGAGCAGCAATATTGACATTCCGGCGGCGGATCTTGTCATTGTGCGGTTCCAGTATGAGGGGGAAGAGTATCTTGCACTTCTGAAAATGAATTATAAATCCCTCTATACCCACAGGACGATGGCATTAGAAGAAGGAAACCGAAACGAGATTATCCGCCACAAATCCATTCTGCCTTCCGAGGGGCAGCGGCTTACGGAAGCGGCGCTGATTCGCCTGGAGGACTATGCCGTCTGGGTCGTTGAGAAAAAATATGAGGTCAACGGGGAAAAGACGAATTATTTTTCTTTCCTTTTCCTAAAGTGCAGCAGCCATCTTTCCCATAAGTCCAAGCTTTCCATCGTAAGCAAGGCAGTGGAAAGCGTACAGAGAGAAGGATACGATGAGACGGAGCGTTTTGCAAAGCAGATGGAGGCAAAAAGCATTATCCAGGAAGAAATAGAAGAAAACGGCGGATTTAAAGTAGAAGAAATTGCAGAGAAGATTTTCGTGGAAAAACCGGAATTAAAAGTTGCTTTTCAGGATAAAATGGAAAAGTATGATATGGTAAAAGAAGAGATACAGCCGCAGAGTGAGAATACCATCAAAAAATACCAGAGTCAGCATCTTTATACGGATACGGGGATTGAAATCAAGATTCCGATGGAGCAGTATAAGAATCCGCGGAGCGTGGAATTTATCACCAATCCCGACGGGACGGTTTCGGTATTGATTAAGAATATCGAGCATTTGGAAGCAAAACTATAAACATAGGGCGGTGTCTATATGGGGACAATGATGGATTACATTAAGGAATATGGCGGATATACCTTCATGGAAAAGCCAATCGGTGAGGTTGATAGTCTGATTTTTGCCCAGTTATCCTATTTGAAATTTGACGGTCTCGTACCAGAGGCTGGGACGGGTGGCAGCATGGTTACGCTGGAGACGCTGAGAGAGCGGGAAGACTATGATAATCTCTATGCCGACGAACGTTACCGGGAACAGAATACGGCATTATATCTGGCGATGGCGGACAGCAGACGGTTTAAGACATTAAAATTGGGGAGTTATGTAAACAAGATTGAACTTGACAAAGAGACGCAGTTTTCTGCAGTAACACTGCAGATGGAGGACGGCGCCTTTTATATTGCCTATCGGGGAACGGACGAGACGATTGTGGGATGGAAAGAGGATTTGAACCTCGCCTTTTCAGAGCCGGTTCCGGGGCAGGTTATGAGTGTGGAATATTTGAATCAGGTAGCGCAGGATATAACAACGCCTTTTTATATGGGCGGACATTCCAAGGGCGGAAACCTTGCCATCTATGCCGCCATGAATTGTAAGAAAGAGATACAGGATAAGATTAAAATCATCTTTAATCATGACGGACCGGGTTTTCGGCCGGAAGTCAAAGAAAAATGCGGATATTGCGCTATCGAGGACAGGGTTTATCGGACGGTTCCCCACTCTTCGCTGGTGGGGATGATTCTTTATGCGGAAGGCAGCTACCGGGTGGTAGAAAGTAAGAATATCGGTCTGACGCAGCATGACCCCTATTCCTGGCTGGTGGAAAAAGACGCTTTCCGGGTGGTAAAAAGGGTGTACTCCCACAATCTGCTGATGGATACGGCGCTCAATGACTGGATTCTGTCTTTAAGCCAGGAGCAGATGCATATTTTTGTGGATACGCTCTATGAAGTGGTATTGGCGTCGGAATCGGATAATCTGATTGATTTTACCGCTAATTGGAAAAAGAGTATCCAGGGCATTCTGGAAGCGGTCAAAAACGTCGATGCGGAAAACCTGCAAATTATGGGCGATATGCTGAAAAAGCTGTTTGAAATGCTTTCCCAGCATATCAAAGAAGATAGGCAGAACAAACGGGATATCCAGAAAGGGAAACTGGAAGAAGGAATCGGTCATTTGGAACAACTATTCAAAAAATAAGAAAGAAGCTCCGCCCCGCCTTTTTCCATCATCCGTTCGGGGTGCCACTGGACGGCGAAGACGGGGAGGGCGGTGTGTGCGATGGCTTCGATTGTGCCGTCGTGCGCCTGACAGATAGGAAGCAGTTCTTTTCCTAATTTCTGAATCGCCTGATGGTGCGCCGAATTGACGAAGGCGCTGCTTCCATATACTTGATAAAAAAAGTCCGTGCGGCTGCAGCCGATATGATAGACATAGTGGAATTGGTCCTGGCCTTTCCACTCATGAATGCCGGCGTTTTTTAAATGCTGGCAGATGGTGCCTCCGAAATGGACATTGATAATCTGAAGCCCTTTACAGATACCAAGTATGGGCTTTTTCCATTTTAGGAATAGGTCTAATATCTGGAATTGCAGGATATCTAACTCGGTATCAATCGAGCGGGAACCGTGATTCTGCTGTCCGAAGAAGGCGGGCGTAATGTCCCCGCCACCGGGAAGTAAGAGAGCGTCGCATTCGATACAGCGCTCCGGGTCGAGGGAAGTAAGCGTGTCTGCGCCTAAAATCCGCAAGGCATTTTCGTAGTTGACAGTATCCGGCGTGCGGCCAGCGATGGCGATGGAAATAGATGAATCCATAGAAAACCTCGTTTGCTGCGTATATTTTTAGTTTATGCCATTTACGGAAAAAGCGTTCCGGGCTGGGAAAAAAGCTGTTGACAAATTCAAATCGGTTGTGTACAATCTATTTAAAAGGTTGCACACAATTTAATTTTAAAAAATTAAAATAACAGTTCAATAAAGGAGGAAAACGATCATGGGAATTTACGATTATTCCGTGAAAGCGCAGGATGACAGTGACGTGGCGCTTGCAGATTACCAGGGCAAGGTGCTTCTGATAGTCAACACGGCGACGGGATGCGGTTTTACCCCGCAGTATGAAGGGTTGCAGGATTTGTATGAGAAATATCAGCCGCAGGGATTGGAAATTTTAGATTTCCCCTGCAATCAGTTTGGAAACCAGGCGCCCGGCAGCGACGAGGAAATTACCGATTTCTGCCAATCGCGTTACGGTGTGACTTTTCGCCAGTTTAAGAAAATCCAGGTAAACGGGAAAAACGAAGAGCCCTTATATACCTTTTTAAAATCGCAGCAGAAGGGCGTGATGGGAGATAATATCAAATGGAATTTCACGAAATTCTTAATTGATAAGGAAGGCAATGTTATTGCGCGGTTTGCGCCTACGGTGACGCCGGAGAAGATAGAGGATAAAATAAAAGAACTGCTATAGTAAGCAAAAAATAGATTTACAGCTTTAACTAATTGTGAAACGAAAGTTTAAAAATGTGTAGTTGTATAGAAGATACCATAAAAATAAATTTGCAGATTGCAAGAAAGGGAAAGGGGTAAGGTGATTATGAGTATTTATGATTTTACAGTAGAAGATGCGAATGGGAATGAGGTAACACTGAAGGATTATGCAGGAAAGGTGATTCTGCTTATCAATTCAGCGACAGAATGCGGTTTTACGCCGCAGTATGATAAGTTACAGGATCTTTATGAGAAATATGGAAATGACGGATTTGTCATTTTAGATTTCCCATGTAACCAGTTCGGACATCAGGCGCCTGGAACCAATGAAGAGATTGTCAAGTTCTGCGATTCCAGATACGGCATTACTTTTCCAATATTTTCCAAAATAGAAGTGAATGGAGAAAACGAAGCGCCGCTGTATACTTATCTGAAATCCCAGAAAGGGTTTGCGGGTTTTGATTCCGAGCATCCGCTGACGCCAATGTTAGAGAGCGCTTTGGAAAGAACGGATCCGGATTATGCGTCTAACAGTGACATTAAATGGAATTTTACCAAATTTCTGATTGACCGTCAGGGGAATGTGGTAGAGCGTTTTGAGCCAACTGCAGATATGGATATGGTGGAAGAGAAGATTGCAAACCTATTAAAACAGGAAACTACCGTAGAATACATCTATAAGACACAGGATACCTGCTCCAGCGAAATCAAGCTGAATATCCGCGGCAATGTGATTACCAATGTTTCTTTTACAGGCGGCTGCAACGGAAACCTGAAAGCGATACCGCGGCTTGTGGACGGCTGGACGGTGGAAGAGATTGAGCAGAAACTCTCAGGCGTACTCTGTGGACGCAGACCGACTTCCTGTGCAGACCAGCTTGCCAAAGCCTGCCGGGCAGCATATGAAGCGCAACTGGCAAAAGGATAAGCAGATGGATTACAGGATGTATGATAATGGTATGAGGAGTTGAGAGACGATGTCCGAGAATCAGTATGATTGCTTAAAACTGGAAAATCAGCTATGTTTTCCACTCTATGCCTGTTCCAAAGAGGTCATCAGAAGATACAAACCCTATCTGGATAGGCTGGATTTGACCTATACCCAGTATATTGCAATGATGGTTATGTGGGAAAAAAAAGAGGTAACGGTCAAGGCGCTTGGGGATTGCCTTTATCTGGACTCTGGCACGCTTACCCCGCTGCTGAAAAAGCTGGAAGAAAAAAAGTATGTAATAAGGCAGCGTTCCAAGGAAGACGGGCGCAATCTGATTGTTTCGATTACGCCGGAAGGGGAAGCCTTAAAGGATGAGGCGGTTTCGATTCCGGCAAGTCTTAGCGCCTGTGTGAATGTAGAGCCGCAAGAAGCGCAGCTATTGTATCAGCTTTTATATAAGCTGCTTTCAGGGCTGGGGAAATCGCCCCAGCCTTGAAAGGGGCTTTACCTATTTTAAGATTTAACTATTTAGGACACGCCGGATTTCCTGACAGAGTTTATCCGTATCGATGGGTTTGGCCACATGACCGTCCATGCCGGCGGCAAGACAAGCCGCAATATCCTCGGCGAAAGCATCTGCCGTCATTGCTATGATGGGGATATTTTTTACATACTCCCGTGAGGATTTGCGGATTTCCATCGTCGCGTCCCTGCCGTTCATGATGGGCATTTGGACATCCATCAGTATCAAATCATATTGATTATCCGCTGCATTTTGCATCATTTCTACAGCCATCTTTCCATTTTCAGCATGTTCGGTCATAACCCCGAACATACCAAGTATCTCGCTTGCGACTTCCCAGTTAATGTCGTTATCTTCGGCTATGAGGATATGCAGTCCTTTGAGGTCCTCGTTTCTGGACTCCGCAACCACAAGGCTTCCTTCTTCGGCTTTGAGTAGATGTCCTATCTTTTCGGACAAATACGACTTAAACAAAGGTTTGCATATAAATCCGTCTGCACCGCTGCTTTTCGCCTCTTCCTCGATATCGGACCAATCATAGGCGGTTACAAGTATGATAGATGTATTTTCCCCTACGATATCCCGCATGGCGCGCACAGTTTGCGCACCATTCATTTCCGGCATTTTCCAATCGACTAAGGCAACGGCATAATCGTTGTCTTCTGCATGCCGCTTTCTGACGAGTGTAAGAGCTTCTTCACCGTAGCCAGCCGTTTCTGCGTTTGCCCCCATTTCTTCGATAACTTCTTTCGTGATGGTAAGGAAGATATCGTCATCATCCACCAGCAGAATGTCGATTGGCGGAAGCGTGTAAATGCGGCTGTCCTCTTCGCCTATAGGCAGTTTTAGTTTTACCGTAAACGTAGTTCCTTTATCCGGCTCGCTTTCACAATCAATCGTACCGTTCATCAGCATGACCATTTGTTTCACGATGGCAAGTCCCAGCCCTGTGCCCTGTATTTTGTTGGTACGACTGTCATCAGCGCGGGTAAATGCATCAAACATACGTTCCATATATTCCTGGCTCATGCCGATTCCGTTGTCCTTGACGATATAAGTAAGCTGTATCATTTGTTCATCGGTGTGTTCCTCGTACAAGTCAAGTATGATTTTGCCGCCTTCCGGCGTATATTTGACCGCATTGCTTAAAATATTGATAAACACCTGACTGACACGCAGTTCGTCGCCGTAGAGCATCTCGCAGTCTATACTATGAATATGCACGTCAAATTCCTGATTTTTGGACTTTATCATAGGGCGCACGATATTGACCAGATTTTCCACTGTTTCGCGCAGGGAAAAGTTAATCGGGGCGAGGTTGAGTTTACCGCTCTCTATTTTGGAAATATCCAGGACATCATTTATGAGTGTCAGAAGATGTTGGCTTGAGAGCGTTATTTTATCAAGGCAGTCTTCTAATTTTTCCCTGTCATCCGTATGCTTTTTGGCGATATCCGTCATGCCGACAATGGCATTCATCGGAGTACGGATATCGTGGCTCATGCTCGATAAAAAGTTTGTTTTTGCCTTGTTTGCCGCATCTGCCATGTCGAGTGCATTTTGAAGCGAAAGCTGCATTTTGGCCTGCTGCTTATTATATGCGCGGGATTTTCTTATGTAAGAAACAAAAGTCAGCGCAAGTACGGCAAAAAATATGATAAACACGATTGCGATAAGGTAGGAATACTGCTTGAAAAAATCCATAAAAGTAGGTTGCGGTTTTTCAATGCTTGCATATTGCATCAAGATAGCCGTTATTTCTTCACGGTTAATCTGGTTGAGCATTTTGTTGAGGATGACGGCTAAAATACCGGTATCCCGATTGACCAGCAGACAAAGCTCCTCGGTTTTGTCAAGATAGCTTACTTTAAGCTCATCAGCCTTGTCATAACCGCTTAGCTGACGCTGGATTATGCTTGAATAGGCAATAAAACTGCCAGCCTCGTCATGATACACAGCGTCGAATGTATCATGGAAATTATCATATTCCGTGACAGTCGCATCCGGATAATTGGTCGGAAGATAGTCCCTTAATCCGAGCGACATTTTGGGCATAGCTAAGCTTGAGGTAACATCGCTTGTGTATTCACCGTGATAAACTATCATCATTCTGTCAGTAACAACGGCGTTTGTCTGGGTTAAGCCTTTGCTCTCGGCAAGCCAGGTGTCTGAATACATCGGAAATCCTATATCAATCGTATGGTCTTTCAATGCATTTTCCATATCCCAGACATAATCAAAACACACCGGAACGACTTCTATATCCGCAAACTCTTCAAGCTGGCGCATAAGCTCACCTGCAAGTCCGACAGGATTGCCATCATCGTCTTGACCCGAAAATGGAAGATGATAGCGCGTATATCCGAAAATCAGTGTGTTCTTCTGATGCAGCCACTGTTCTTCGCGCTTAGTCAAAGACTGAAGCGATGACTGATTGTAATATTTCTGACGCAATTCCAGCGTGAACGTCGGGAAAAATATATCAATCTGCGACATGGCATAATTCAATTCGTCAAGCAGCGCAGTATCCGACTTTTTGACTGCAAAATACCTGTTGTCTTCCAGTCCCATATCCATCGTTGAAAAATTGACTTTATCGGAAAGCGTGTCCGTTGTTTTATACGCGCCCGCCATGATATCAATATCGCCGGCAATCAGCATCTGGCGTATTTCCTCTTTGCTGCCATATACATACTCATATTTCCATCCCGCAAACGGCGCCAGCATCTGATAGTAATCATATGCGTATCCCGATTTGCGCACATCATCAGCAAAACCGTCTTGAAACGCCGGTTCGTCATCATCATAGTAGCCGACGCGCACCGTCGTCGTTGTCTGGGAAATCGAATCAGAGTCTTGATTGGCGTCTGCGTTTTCAAGGGCGACGGGTGTCGCGTTTGCATCTGCAGAAGCAGATACGTGCATTGTGGAAAAGGTAACACATGTTATTAAACAAAAAATAAAAGTAACCGTTTGTAATTTAAATCTTTTCATGAATTTTATTTCCTCGTTCTATTTCTTTATTCCCACGAGCAACGAGCCAAGTGACTGCCTGCAGGCATTTGGCGACTGCCGCGAGGGTCTAATACCCCGCAGCTTGCTGCGCTGCAAGTTTGATGCCCCGTCAGCTTGCTGCGGGGTGTTTGACTTTCAATCGTCTGAAATTTCTTTCCGCCTATCCATAGGGCGGACCATAATGATTCGCAAGGTCAAAATGCGTGATGATGTTGTAACGTTCTTCTCGTGGTATGTACATGATGGAAAGTTCTCCTTTGTGCTTTATGATATCTACTATCCATTATAACATAGAAGGAAGGGGAATGGAGAAGAATTATTTTGAATGGTGAAACTTCTGCAAGCTGAAACTTCTGCAAAAATTTTGTGGTTGATTCATTTTTTATAGAATAGTATGATAAAAGAAAACGGAATCCGCCCAATTCCCCCTAAATTCTCTAAATAAGGGATGTCATTTCCATAGAAAAAAAGCTATTCTCCCATTGAAAATTATCAATCAATGTAAATGGAGGCAAAACAAATGAATCAATTGACGACAGGGAAATTTATAGCCCAGAAAAGAAAAGAGAAAAACCTGACGCAGGAACAACTGGCGGAAAAGCTCGGCATTTCCAATAAAACCATCTCAAAATGGGAAACGGGTAAATGTATGCCAGATTATGGCGTTGTAAAGGATTTGTGCGAGGAATTGGAAATTACGATTGCGGAACTGATGGACGGCGAGGAAGCGGAAGAAAAAAGCGTGCGGACATACGATGATGAGCGGATTGTGGATTTGTTAAAACGGACACAGGAATTAGAGAAGCAAAAGGACATATTGTATGGAATTTTGCTAATGGTAATAGGTGTTGCTTTACAGGCGATTTCTTACACCGTTGGCGGGTCTGCTGTAAAAGACTTCTTTTCCGGGCTTTTGCTGGGGCTGTCCATTGTTGAGATGCTGATTGGTATTTATGTAGTTGGACGAAGTATGAGAGGAAGTAAATAAAGGTGGGTTAAGTTTGAAACAGGAAAATAACGCGCATGAGAAAATCATTGTACGGGGAGCCAGGGTACATAACCTGAAAAATATTGATGTAGAAGTGCCCCTGAATAAGCTGACCGCAATCTGCGGGGTATCGGGTTCAGGGAAATCCTCGCTGGCGCTGGGCGTTTTATATGCCGAAGGTTCGAGGCGGTATCTGGATGCGCTTTCCGCTTATACGAGACGTAGACTGACGCAGGCGGCGGAAGCGAAGATAGACAGTATTGAGAACATTCCGGCGGCGCTGGCGCTTCATCAGAGACCAGGCATTCCGGGAGTACGCTCGACTTTTGGAACCATGACGGAGCTTTCCAACAGTCTGCGGTTGTTATTTTCCCGTCTTGGAAGTCATGTCTGCCCGAATGGGCATCGCCTGGAGCCGACAGTGGATATTGCGCTGGATAAGCCGCTGGTCTGCCCTGTCTGCGGGATTTCTTTTCCTGCGCCAAGTGCAGAGAGTTTTTCTTTTAACAGCAGCGGAGCCTGTATGAATTGCGGCGGTACGGGCATCGTGCGGACGGTAGATGAAACCACGCTTGTGCCGGATGAGAGCCTTACGATTGACGAAGGCGCGGTAGCCCCCTGGAACTCCCTGATGTGGTCGCTTATGACGGATGTGTGCCGGGAAATGGGCGTTAGGACAAATGTACCTTTTTCGGAGCTGACGGAAAAGGAGCGGGATATTGTTTTTCATGGTGCAGCGGAAAAAAAGCATATTCTTTATAAAGCCAAAAGCAGTAATCAGGCGGCGGAAATGGATTTTACTTATTATAGCGCCGTTTATACAGTGGAAAATGCCTTGGCAAAAGTAAAAGATGAAAAGGGCATGAAACGTGTGGAAAAGTTTTTAAAACAGGATATCTGCCCGGAGTGCGGTGGAAGCAGACTGAAAAAAGAAGCCAGACTGACGAAAGTCTGCGGGAAGACCCTGCCGGAAGTCCTTGCCCTGCCTTTGGACGAGCTGACAAAATGGGTGTGCCATGTACCGGATCAGTATCCGGCGGCGCTAAAGGAAATGGCACAAAGCATTGCAGGACAGCTTATCCGCACGGCAATCCGTTTGCAGGAGCTTGGATTGGGCTATCTTTCCCCTGATAGGGAAGGAGCGACACTATCGACCGGGGAGCGTCAAAGGGTACAGCTTGCAAGGGCGGTCAGAAACAATACGACAGGGGTTTTGTATGTTCTGGACGAGCCTTCTATCGGATTGCACCCGGTAAATGTGGACGGTCTTCTGCATATCATCAAGGATTTGGTCGCATACGGAAATACGGTTGTTCTCGTTGACCATGATATCAGGGTGCTGCGGGTTGCCGATTATATGATAGAGATTGGCGCGGGTGCAGGGGAGCACGGGGGAAATGTCGTTGCCAGGGGAAGTGTGGAAGATGTGGAGCGAAACCCGGATTCCCTCATTGGATATTTCCTAAACGGCATGGAACAGACGATCGTCCGGGAACAGACGCCGGCTGATAAGTTGTTTGACAAGGGGAAAATTGTTCTCAAAACAAAGCCGCTGCATACGGTACACGCCCTTGATTTGCAGATTCCCAAAGGGAGGCTGACTGTTGTGACAGGCGTGTCAGGTTCTGGCAAGACAACGATGATTTTAGAAAGCCTCGTGCCCGCCCTGCAAAGTATTGTATCCGGGGAAAAACTGCCGGAACATATCGTAGAAATATCCACCGGGGGCAACCTATCCGGTAACATTTCCGGCGATACTGACGGCAACATATCTGGCAATATTTCTGATGATAGCAGAGGCATTAAAAGGGTCAACTTAATCGACGCCGCCCCCATAGGCGCTAACGTTCGTTCTACTGTGGCGACTTACAGCAATGTGTTAGACGATTTGAGAAAACTATTTGCAAAGTCGGACGCGGCAAAAGAGCAGAAATTGAAAGCTTCTGACTTTTCCTATAATACAGGCTCACTTCGCTGCCCTTCCTGCGACGGGACAGGACAGATTACTATGGACGTCCAGTTTCTGCCCGATGTAGAAATCGCCTGCCCGGAGTGTAACGGACGCAGATATGCTAAGAGCGCCCAAAAAATTACTTACCAGCCAAAGAAAAGCCATAAGGGCTATTCCATCAGTGATTTCATGGAAATGACGGTGGAAACGGCGTTGTCTGTGATGAAGGAGGTCAAAAATGTCCGTGGGCGTTTAGAGACGCTTTGTGACTTAGGGCTTGGCTACTTGACACTCGGCGAGGCGACGCCGCTTCTTTCCGGCGGGGAGGCGCAGCGGTTGAAACTTGCTTCGGAAATGGGAAAATCGCAGAAAGATACGCTTTTTGTTTTTGACGAGCCCACGATTGGACTGCACCCAAAAGACGTCAGGGCATTGATTGACGTTTTCCAGACTTTATTGGACAATGGCGCGACAGTGGTTGTTATCGAGCATGACCTTGACATGATTGCTAATGCAGATTATATTATCGATATGGGACCAGGCGGCGGAAATGCCGGCGGCAGGATTGTCGCGATGGGAACGCCGCAGGAAATTGCGCAAAATCAGGACAGTGTGACAGGAAGGTACTTACATGATATTGGCAGAGGAAAAATATAAATTGGGAGAAAAAGGGGAAGAGCAATTTATGAAAGAACGTAATCAGGCAGACGGACAAGCGGCGCCGTCACTGGATTAGGATTCTTTTATGACAACAATCTGGCAGTCTTCGCATCTTTCGGCATAGGCATTGCTTACCGCAAACAGGCGGGAGGAAATCCGCGTTCCCCGCTTGTGTCCTTCTTCGATCCACATAATTTCCCGTCTGCTCTCAACCTTTCCTGTTGTCATTTCCTTTCCGCATATAGGGCATTTCATGGTTATTTACCTCGAATGATATTTTTATTTTGTGTATTGTATGACAATATGAAATTATAGCATAATTTTGCATTCCTGTATAGTTTTCTTAATAAGAAATTTTCTAAGAAAATTATCCCTTGCGAGAAAGCAGGCAAAAAGTGTAACCTGAAAGCGTTAAAAATTAAAAAGCGGGAAACCTTAGTAAAATCAAGGTTTCCCACACATCAAACAACTGCGGAAGATGGGACTTGAACAGAAGCCCATCACCGGAAACATTGATAGAAAGGAGCATTCTGGGGCATTGGCTTGGGGTGTGTAAACAAAGTGTAAACGTCAGAAGAGATTTATTTTCTGACGTTTTTTCATGTAGTCAAATTAAAATATAATCGGCTATAAAAGAATACGCTTTCTCTTTTGGGATTGCGTATCTGTTAAAAACAGATTATAATTGTACTTACAAATCGGAATTTGTAGATAAATTTCTTGAACTTTCCTTATTTTTTAAGGCTTTTAGAGCCTCATACAGTGAAGTGCTATGTATTTTCCCTTGTTTTTGCCCTTATGGGC
>JAMPFM010000050.1 GCA_023664455.1 Blautia sp. | reverse complement strand
GCCTTTCACGCTAGAAATAAAATGAAAGGAGTGTCGAGACTGTCTACTCGACGATAGAACCTATGACAAGAGTAGAGTGTGAAAAAGGGCATATTTATGATGCAGACATGTATTCGTCATGTCCTTATTGCGGCAATTTTCAGACGGTTGATTTTGGCGGGATGCCTGTCGGAGAAGGAGGCGTGACGATGCCAGGAGGAGTGCCTGTCGGACAGGGCGGCGTGACGATGCCGGGCGGAGCGTCCGTCTCACAGGGGAGTGTGACAATGCCGGGCGGAAGCAGTATGTATAATAGCATGCAGCGCAGTGTTATTGATGATGAAAGCAAGACCCTGCCGCCAAGGGGATATGAGATGCGCGTTGATGCAGAAAACAAGACCACAGGTATGTTAAAGAGTTATAAGGGCGTTGAGCCGGTGGTGGGATGGCTTGTATGTATAGAAGGGAGCAGCAAGGGAAAGGATTATCGTCTTTACGGAAGAATCAACTCGATTGGCAGGAGCGAGAAAATGGATGTGTGCATCCGTGGCGATTCTGGCATCACCAGGGATGTTCATGTAAAGATAGGGTATGACCCCAAGAATAACAGGTTTCATATTATTCCGGGAAATGGTGCAAACAATACCTATGTCAATGATGAACCAGTCTACGTGCAGATAAAACTGAATGCATACGACGTAATTGAAATGGGCGCTACTAAGCTATTGTTTATTCCTCTATGTGGAGAAAAATTTTCATGGAGCGGCGGATTGAACAGAGGAGGAGGAGACAATGCAGTTTTTTAAACGGAAACAACCGGAACCGGTACAGAATCAGCAGCCTATGCAGCGCTTTTTAAGTTATCAGATGGCTAATCTGCAAGGAATAGGAACGCGCCAGAGTCAGGAGGATTCTTTTGCATTTGTAAATGCGATGGACGTCATGGAGATAAAAAACAATGGACTTCTTGCGCTGTTGGCTGACGGCATGGGCGGCATGCAGGATGGAAAGCTTGTAAGCGAGGCGGCAATTAAAGCGGTTACGGACGATTTCAGGAAGATGGACAGGAAAAAGAATATGGGAATACAGTTGAAGGAAAGCATATTTCGTGCAAACAGCGCCCTTTTTAATACGTTCAGAGGCAATGGAGGGACAACGATTGTGGCATGCATATTTTTTCAGGAAAGACTGTATTTTGCAAGTGTGGGCGACAGCTTTCTCTATCTGAAACGCGACGGAGGCATCTATCGTCTGAATAGGGAACAGACCTGCCGCCAAGATGAATATCTTGAACTGCTGCGAGAGGGAAGCCTCGATACGACTCAGGCAGATGAGGATGAGGACGGTCTGCGTCTGAGTCAGTTTTTGGGATGCGACGAACTGGAAGAAGTAGATACGCTTAGTCGTCCGTGGCGTATTCAGGAGGGAGATGTTTTACTGATATGTTCTGATGGAGTGGGAGGTGTATTGACTGAACCAGAATTGCTGGAGTGTTTAGGGGAACCGACTCCGGAGCAGGCATGCAGGAGGATGGAACAGGAAATAAAGACAAAAAAGCGTATGCATCAGGACAATTATACTGCACTTGTGATTGCCTGCAGATATTAAGTTTAAAAATAAAAAAGAAAAGAGGAATTTAGAATGAAAAGAAGAATAGGAAGTATGTTGCTGGCATTGATGCTTACAGTCTTATGGGTCATGCCTGTGTGTGCATCAGAGTTTAATCAGGAAACGCTGGAAAGTATCGTGTATGTGGAAGAAGATATTGTTCTTGATGGCGAATATATCGGAGCCGCAAGGGGAACGGGATTTTTCGTGGGACAGAAAGGAGAGGATCCACAATATATCGTGACCAACTACCACGTTATAGAGGATTTCGTGTATGTAGGAGGCGGGCAGTCAGGCAGCCAGAGCAGGTTATATGTGGCATTTGACCAAAATGATGTTGAAGAGGCATATGTTGTTGAATATAACGACAAAATGGATGTGGCGCTTTTACGTCTGGCAAAAGCAACTTCAAAAAGAAAACCATTAACAGTAGAAGGTACATATAATGTAGGCAGTCAGGTATATGCAGTTGGATTTCCGGGACTTTCAGATGAGGTAATAAATTCTACCAGTAACTTAAGCATAGAGGATGCTTCTGTGACCAGTGGAACAATTAACAGGATAATTACCGAAAGTGGAACCGGAAGAAGGCTGATTCAGATGGATACGCCTATATTTGGCGGAAATTCCGGCGGACCTTTGGTAAACGCCAACGGTAATGTAATAGGTATAAATACGATGGGAGCTGCTGAAAGTGAGAACATGAATTATGCGGTAAGTATGGAAGAGGTGATTCCGCTCCTTGACCGCAATAACGTAGCATATGATTACGTGGACGATAGTTCAAAGGAGGTCGTTCCGGATGACCCGGATCCGGTTCCGATTCCGGATGACCCGGATCCAGACCCGGTTCCAGGCAAGAATAATTCTACTATTATAATTGTAGCAATTGTGGCAGGTGTAATCATAGCAGCAGGCGTTGTCGTGTTTTTGGCAATGAAAGGCAAGAAGCGGCAGCCACAGTCACAACCCGCATCCATGGCACAGCAGCCCATGCAGCCACAGGGTAAACCCATGATTTGTTCAGTGGCGCAGCAGCATGGAGGCATGAAAGTACAGCTTGAAGGCCGTCAGGTGCAGATTGGGCGTGACCCGTCTTCATGTCAGCTTGTATATCGTGATGGTACGCCTGGTGTTAGTAAGCTTCACTGCCAGATATCATGGGATGCATCAAGAGGGGAATTTGTTTTGATGGATATGAAATCAACATATGGTACATTTTTGAGCAACGGACAGAAATTAAATCCTGGGGCAGCTTATTACCTTAGGTCAGGCGACAGCTTTTATCTGGGCGACCGTGCTAATGAGATTCGCACGGAACTTGGATAGCTTGCAGAATGGAGGGTTATTTTGAAACTGGATGTTTATATGTTTACAAATAACGGTGGCAGAGAATACAACGAAGACTTTGCAGATTACCGTATAGATGATGCACAGGCATTTTTCATTCTTGCCGACGGACTAGGCGGACACTTTGGCGGTGAAATAGCGTCACACTGCATTGTAGAGAACCTGACAGCCTCATGGGAAACTGACAAAGAGAAAATATCACGGGTCGATTGGCTTGAAAAAAATATTTTACGAGCAAATGATACGCTTATCGAACTTCAGAAGGAAAAGAAAGGGAAGATGAAAAGTACGGTGGTAACATTATGCCTTGATGCGGGCATGGCATCATGGGCGCATGTGGGAGATTCAAGGCTGTACTATCTGTCGGAAGGCCGTATCATGCGTCTGACAGCGGACCATTCCGTCACTTATAAAAAGTATAAGTCTGGCAAAATCAGTCGCGACGGCATGAATTTTGATGAGGATCGTTCCAGTCTCCTGCGCGTCATGGGGGATGAGGGACATTGCAATCCGGAGTGCGGCTGCCTTGATGCAGAACGTTCTGTCATGCCGGGGGATGCGTTTCTTTTGTGCTCTGATGGTTTCTGGGAATATCTTTATGATGAGGAAATACTTGTTGATTGCCTGAAATCGGACACTGCTTCTAGGTGGGGCGAGCAGATGCTTATCCGGGCAATGAATCGGATGAAGCCGGATAGTGACAACCTAACATTTATTGCAGTTATGGTGCAATAACATACACTGTAGAGCGTCGGCATGAAAGGAGAATGGTTTAGCAATGAAAAGAAAAGTATGGACTATATGGTTGGTGTGCCTGTTGGCGTTTAGCATGGTATTTCCAGTGTATGCGGCGCAGGAAACGGAGGATGCTTTTTCGGATGGCATTGTAAAAGAGGCTCCGTTTGCAGGCTTTGTACTGGAAAACAAACTCTATGCCTTTTTTGAAGCCGGAGAAGATGTGACGGTTACAATACTTAATAATGCGAAGATAGATGAAAAGGCATATCCACTTACAGATAGCGGGCAGTATGTGCATTATTTTATCCTGCTGGATGTATCCGGTTCGGTAAGACGGGTAAAGGATCAGATAGAAGATTTTGTGATGAAGCTTATAGAAGATACGGAAGTGAAGACTCTGGTTACAGTCATGACACTTGGAGAATCATTTGATGAAGTGATTGCGGCATCAATGGAGGATGATGCAGTAAAAAGGGCATTAAATCAAATTTCTTACGCTGATCAGACGACAAATCTGTACAAAGGAATTGATTCTGCCATAAATTATATTGATGAAAAGGAAAGAAGCAGAGGAGATTTGTACCGGCTGATTTTAATCACAGATGGCAGCCCTGACGGAATAACGGAGAAGCCGAAGCCGGAAGCGGTGAAACAGCGCGTCGAGGCAAGGACAGATATTGTGTTTGATGTGATTGGGATTGGGAATTGGAATCAGAACATTGAAAAAGAACTTCCGATGTCAGGTCGTAAGGCAGCCGTTGTTAAGGATAGAAGCCAGGCTGTTGATGCTGCTGAAGAACTTGCCGCTGAAACGAATAATCTGTATTCCGTATGCTTTGAACTAAGCCAGCCGGTTCAGAGAAACGCGCTTGATATAAGGCTGTGGCTTAGAGGAAGTGAGAGCGATGACAGGATATTGGAGCAGCAGAATCTTACCGTTATAGGAAACAGTGAAATGCCGGGTGTTACTGACAATCCACAGGAAGAAGAGGAATTACAGGATACGGATGACGGAACACAGGCAGACCGGGAGCAGACACCAGACAAAGATGAGGCACAGATTTTAGATAAAAATATATCTGGATCTGAAATAGACTCAATATCTGATAAGGAAACATTTGTCCAAAAAATAAAGGAGAATCTGCCTGTTTATGGAGCATTTTTCTTAGGCGGCATTGTGCTGTGCGTGGTAGTTATCATCATTTTAAGAAAGCTTATGCCAGGAAAGGGTGAGATAGCGTCAAATCATTTGCGCGTGGAAGTGATATCGGGGCGGTATGGATCCAAAAAGAAAGATTTTTCGTTGGAACATACATTGCTAATTGGCAGTGAAAAAAAGTGTGACATTATATTTATGGATCCTGATGTTGCTGGACAAAATACAAGGATATTTGTACATGAAGGCACTGTATGCATTGAGGATTTAAATTCAATATGCGGTACGGTCATAGGCGGAATGAGGATTTTTGCACCAAACCGGCTGCGCAGCGGCGATATCGTTTCCATTGGAAACCGGGTTCAGTTTAGGATTTTTTTCAATATGCAATAAAAAATAACATTGTTATGCCAGCATTTAATCTTGGAAACGAATTTGATCAGCTAAATGTTGGCAGCATGGCGGAAAACTGTCATGGGAAGAGGTATGGAAAATAATGTCCCCTATCATGGAAGCGCTTGGAACTGTACATCAGAAAAGCCTTGCCCATCGTGATGTGACGCCGGATAACATATTTATTTCAAATGACCATACGGTTAAGCTGCTTGATTTTGGTGCGGCGCGTTACAGCCTGGGAGACCGCGGAACAAGCAGGATTTACGCAGTAAACTGAAGCCTGGAATTTTGCCGCCTATTATTGAAATAATGAGGATATCAGGCGCTTTTTAATTCAACGAAGGGAAAAGTCGATAATTATGATTAAGGGAATAAAAAATCTTTGCAGCTTAATCTGCAACAGAGGAAAGAAAAAAAAATGGGACGCCCCATATGAGCCTGCAGATATGGATTTAAGATATCTGGCAGCTGACTGCACAAAAGGGGATGCCGATGCCATGCTGAAGCTTTCAGAATATTTTAGCCAAAAAAAGCCAAATAAAAAAGCCGCCGTTATGTGGCTGCTGCGCGCCGCTATGTATGGAAACACTGTGGCACAGGAAAGGGTATGGGACGAGATAAAACAAAACCGGTATTTCTTAGAAAATAGTCTCATTCCATATGAGAATTTTATACCCGGAAAGCAGCCTAACTGGCATTCGGGTTCTTATTCCGGCGAGACGCTTAATGCGGCGGGACTTATGGCGTTTCAGCAAAATGAATACTATACGATAGCCGGACTTGATAAAAACCGGACTGCGCTTATATGGAAGGAGAGAGGGTACGAACCGGCTGACGAGGATGGCTTTGGAGCGGAAACTTATTATGATATGTATTACATGGATGAGTTCTTTCAGCCAATTTCCGGAGTCCCCTGTGTATATGATGTTTCTACCTGGGATATCCGCCATTTAGATAGTCCCAGAGAAGAATACGAAGCCATGAGAGCTGCAATGATAAAAGCAATGGCTGATAGGAAGCAGATTCCGTTATGGACAGAGTTTGTTCCTGAGAAATAGACAGAGGTGCATATATGCAAAATGATAATATAGAAATGCTTCATCATACGCTGAATATACTGAAGCGTGGAAGCTATAAGATAAACGGAAGGACTGTGGAGCTGAAACTTTCTAAAGAAGCTATGGAAACAGTCCATGTACTGTTACCGGAGGATGTAGAAGATATCTGCAGCCGCACAGATTTTGAAAAGGTCTTTGTAATAGGAAGATGCGGTCATGGATGTGAAAATATGGACTCTTTTGCAGTTGCGAGACAACAGTATAAAAAATGCAGTTATATGTTCCATAAAGGAGATGAAAAGCCTGTACTTGTTCTGAATCTTGCTAATCCTGTGCATCCGGGAGGTGGCGTCCACCGTGGTGCAAGAGCCCAGGAAGAAGACCTTTGCAGAAAAAGTTCACTTTTGTTGTCGTTGGAGAGCAGCCATGCGGCAAAATACTATGAATATAATAAAAATCTAAATTCACATATGGGTTCGGATGCCATGATGTTCACGCCGGAGGTGGAAATTATCCGGGATGAAAACGGAGCTCTTTTGGATGAAACCGTGGTTGTTGCGGTACTTACCTGCGCGGCTCCGATGATCACGCAGGGCAGGGAAGGGATGAGTGAAGACGAGTATCAGGACATGGTCTATAACAGGATTATGGGGATGCTAAAATGTGCCGCCTATTTCGGATACAGGAATCTTGTCCTTGGTGCGTGGGGATGCGGAGCTTTTGGCAATGATGCGCATGTGATTTCGGATCTGTTTTATAGGGCGCTTAAAGATATGGAATTTAATGGGATGCACGAGAAAGACTTTTTCCGCAGAATTGATTTCGCCGTCCTTGACCGAACAGATGAACAGTATAATTTCAAAGAATTTTATCGCAATTTTTCTTTTGATAATTTCTATAGAGATGAAAATAAAAAAGAGAATGATGCCGTGTTGCAAAGAATCGGGGAAACTGAAGTATATTTGAATAAAGTCAGAGGGAGTCTTTTTGGCGGGGCAGTCGGCGATGCACTGGGGTATCCGGTGGAATTTTTAAGCGAAGAGAAAATTTTCTCCCGCTATGGCAGGAACGGTATAAGAGAATACGAGCTTGATCCGGAAAGTGGAAAAGCGCTTATCTCGGATGATACGCAGATGACGCTTTTTACGGCAAACGGTATTCTGATATATGATACAAGAGCCTCCATGCGAAACAGCGCTGGTTTTCCGCACGATTATATTCTAATGTCATATTTGGACTGGCTGCGTACACAGGAGATGACTTTTGAAGAAGGCAGAAAGCATCCACGTGGATACTTGGACAACTGTATTTCGTGGCTGTCGGATGTTCCTGGGCTATACAGCCGTAGAGCGCCGGGGCATACATGCCTGTCTGCATTAGACAAGTATAAGAATGATGAGATTCCGCAGAATAACAGTAAGGGTTGTGGTGGCATCATGCGTGTTGCTCCGCTTGCATTGATGGATTATTCAAATGTTCAGATAAAGAAATTTGACCAGGAGGGAGCCAATATTGCAAAGATTACACACAAACATTCCCTTGGGTATATGCCTGCGGCAGCGCTTGTGCATATCATCAGACGCATTGTTTATCCGAATAAGCAGCAGAGTCTGAAAGAAATTGTTATTGAGGCACGCAATACCATTGCAGATATTTATGCTGATGACAGTTATTTGAAGAAACTGACAGAGATTATCAATCTTGCTATCATGCTTTCAGAAAATGATGAAAGCGATCTTGATAATATTCATCAAATCGGTGAAGGCTGGGTTGCTGAAGAAACACTTGGTATTGCAATCTATTGCTCACTGCGGCATCAGAATGATTTCTCTGCCGGAGTGGCTGCCGCTGTAAATCACAGAGGAGACAGTGATTCGACAGGAGCGGTAACGGGAAATATTCTGGGCGCGCTTCTCGGATATGATGCTATAGAGGAAAAATGGAAGAATAATCTTGAACTTGCGGACGTCATCTTAGAGATGGCGGATGACCTGTGTCATGGCTGCCAGATGAGCGAATACAGCCATTATGAAGATCCGGACTGGATAAGAAAATATATGGACATGCGGTGGAAAGACGAACGGCTTGAAGCAGTCAATAAGACTGAATTCGTCATGACAAGAGGCGATATTACCAAAGATCATGGTGTTCAGGCTATCGTAAATGCTGCTAATACAAGCCTGCTTGGAGGCGGAGGCGTTGACGGAGCGATTCATCGTGCTGCCGGACCAGAGCTTATGGCGGAATGTCGTCTGCTGAGTGGATGCGAAACCGGTAAGGCAAAGATCACAAAGGCATACAACTTGCCTTGTGAGTATGTTATACACACACCCGGGCCACGTTGGAACGGCGGAAAATCGAAAAAGGAATATAAGCTTCTTGAGTCCTGCTATCAGTCTTGTCTTGAACTGGCTGTCAAGAACGGAATACGGAGCATTGCCTTTCCTTCCATCTCTACCGGCATTTATCATTTCCCACTGGATGAAGCGGCTAAGATTGCTGTCGGCGCTGCAAAAAAATTTGTTGCAGAGTATCCGGGAAAACTGGATATTATAAAGTGGGTGCTTTTTGATAATAAAACATTTGAGATCTATGAAAATGAATTAGAGCGCTGGAAGGTGATCGAACTGGCATATTCATCGAGATTCGATACAATGAATCGCATGCTGCGGGACGGAGGAATGTAATTCATAGATAAAGGGGCTGTTAATTATTGACTGGAGTGACGTCAATGCTTAAAAAGATAGGGACAACACAGTGGAGGAAGAAAAGATGCAAGTAATATCTTGAGAAGAAGAAACACCGTTATGATATCTTTTGTGAGAGAAAAAACAGAACCGCTTTATTTTGAGGGATTTAAGCAGTTGATAGAGAATAACCCGATTTATAAGGGTACGGTTTTGATTGAGATAGAACCTTGTGCTGCGGAAACCATGCGGGTAATTGGCATGACAGAACGATATGTTTGTGAGAATGGGATTGAACGAGGACAGATTCGGTGCGAGTATGATAGTGTGCCTTTTGATACTCATCGCGGGCATCATCACCCTCTTGGTTCACGCAGCCCCTGACTGTACAGTCTACGATTCCGGGAAGGGTGTGGCAACTTCTTAATCCATCACAGAGGGCAAGAGTCCCATCGGCAATGTGTCCTTCAAAGATGCTGACGAGTTTCTTTGTGCTGGGTTTAGCCCTGTTGACAGTGACAGCGAAGGCGTTTCCCCTACCAACCCACTTGCGGATTAACGCCATAATTTTATATCCAATGATATTTATCCCATTAAAACCTGATTAGTTATAATCATGGTAATTATCATATGAAAAAGACTGTAATCATTGCCGGCATCCCTTTATGGATGGAAAATGGATTTTTGTGTCATTGCTTATGTGGACGATGAATTTTTTTCATAAGTATGCTATAATTCGCTTGAATCTGGAATCAGAAGAGGAGCTGCGGATGACGGGATATGATTTGACAGAAGGGAATATTATACGGAAACTGCTGAAGTTTACGGCGCCGATTATGGCGGGAAATATGCTTCAGCAGTTATATAATGTTGTGGATACGCTGATTGTAGGGCGTTATCTTGGGGAAAAGGCGCTGGCGGCGGTGGGGTCCGCCTATACCCTCATGGTCTTTGTGACGTCGATTCTGCTGGGCCTCTGCATGGGCAGCGGCGCATTTTTTTCCATGCAGTTTGGCGGCAGAAGATTCGAGCGTCTGGAAAAGGGGATTTTCATTGCTTTTTTGTCAATCGGTGCGGTTTCTGTGGCGTTGACTGTATTGGTCTATATTGGAATCGATGAAATTTTGTTCTTTCTGCAGGTGCCGGAGTCCGTGCTGCCTTTGATGAGGGAGTATCTTCTATGGATTTTTGCCGGGATTCTGGGCACTTTTCTCTATAATTTTGTGGCGGGTCTGCTCAGGGCAGTGGGCAATTCCCTGATTCCCCTTTGGTTTCTGGGGATATCCGCTATCGTCAATATCGGATTGGATTTATTCTTCATCCGTAGTCTCGGCTGGGGAGTGGGCGGCGCTGCCCTTGCAACGGTATTGTCCCAATATTTGTCTGGAATCGGGATTTTCATCTATTACCTCTGGAAATATCCGTCGCTGCGGGTAAAAAAGGAAAATTGTCGCTGGGACGGAGGGATTTTCAAAGAACTTACCGGACTTTCTGCGCTGACTTGTCTACAGCAGTCAATCATGAATTTTGGGATTCTGATGGTGCAGGGTCTGGTCAATAGTTTCGGCCCCGTAGTTATGGCGGCGTTCGCGGCGGCGGTCAAAATAGATTCCTTTGCCTATGCGCCGGTACAGGATTTTGGGAATGCCTTTTCTGTTTATGTGGCGCAGAATTACGGAGCCGGGAAAGATGACAGGATCCGCAAGGGGATGAAGGACGCGGTTATCAGCGTTTTCTTATTCTGTCTTATCATTACGGCGGTCGTAATCGGCTTTGCCGGGCAGCTTATGACTTTATTTATTGACCAGAACAGTCAAGAAACGATAGCCGTAGGAATCAGTTATCTGCGGATTGAGGGGGCGTTTTATTTCGGTATCGGTCTGCTGTTTTTATTCTACGGCTATTTCCGCGCCATGAATAAGCCGGGCATTTCGGTGATTCTGACGGTAGCGTCCCTTGGGACCCGCGTCATTCTGGCATACACTTTATCCACAATCCCCGGTATCGGCGTGACGGGTATTTGGGTGTCGGTGCCGATTGGATGGTTTCTTGCGGATGTCATTGGGGTATGCTATTATGGGAAGGGGTGGAAGGGATAGGATATGCCGTCCCGCACGACGGGCTTTTATCTCAACCCCCGAATTTTTCATATCCCTAATGCTAATAATATAACGAATTATAATGAATAACATAACACCCAACAATATAACAATACCAACAGAAAGGACGCCTTTTCTCATGAACCAACCAAGTCAATTACAATCCTTATGCACCTTTATCGACAACAGCCCAACTTCTTTCCATGCAGTATCCAATATAGAAAAGACCCTGCAGGACGGAGGTTTCATCCGCCTGGAAGAAAAACACGCCTGGAATCTTTCGCCTAAAGGGAAATATTATGTAACCCGCAACGACTCTTCCATGATTGCCTTCACATTGCCGGGACAAAACCCGGAGGGATTCCATATGGTAGCGGCGCATAGCGATTCACCGTGTTTTAAAGTGAAGGAAGAGGCGGAAGTAGTTGTAGAAAATGCGTATCTGAAATTGAATGTGGAAAAATACGGCGGGATGATTCTTTCTACCTGGCTTGACAGACCGCTTTCGATTGCCGGCAGGGTGATTGTGAAAGGAGCTGATGGTCTGGAAAGCCGCCTGATCAATCTGGATAAAGACATGGCGGTTATCCCCAATGTCGCCATTCATATGAACCGGGATATGAATAAAGGCGTGGAGTATAAAGTGCAGTCGGATATGCAGCCCATCCTTGGAGCAGCCTGTTCTAAGGATCAGTATGCGGCGCTTTTGGCAAAAGCAGCGGGCGTGGAGATAGACAAGATATTGGGAGCTGACATTTTTGTCTATAACCGGGACAAGTGCCGTCTAGTCGGGCTGGAAGACGATTTCCTTACAGGACCGCGGCTGGATGATTTAATGTGCGTTTTTGCTGGAATGACTGCATTGGTCAACAGTGAACCGGAAAGACATGTGAATCTCTGCGCAGTCTTTGATAATGAAGAGGTCGGAAGCGGGACGAAACAGGGAGCGGCTTCCACCTTTTTAAAGGACGTATTAATCAGAATCAGCAACAGACTGGGAGCGGGGGAGGAAGAGTACCGCCGCATGATTGCGGACAGTTTCCTGATTTCCGCAGATAACGCCCATGCCCTGCACCCCAACCACCCGGAAAAAGCAGACGCGGCGAACCGCCCACTGTTAAATGGGGGAATTGTCATTAAATACCACGGTAGTCAACGCTATGCTACGGACGCTTACTCGGCGGCGGTCATGAAAGATATCTGCCAGAGGGCGGGCGTGCCCTATCAATCCTATGCCAATCATTCGGACATTCCGGGCGGCAGTACGCTGGGAAATATTTCCACGGCGCAGGTATCCGTCAATACAGTGGATATCGGACTGGCGCAGCTGGCGATGCATTCCGCCTTGGAAACAGCGGGGACGAAGGATGTGGGATATCTGATAGAAGGGTTTAAGGTTTTTTACCGGTAGGGTAGGCTGTTTCCAGTTTTCACTATTTCCGGTTTTTACATTTCATCCTTGACAGATACCCCCAAGGGGTATATAATTCATAACAACAGAAAGTTCGCCGGGCGCACTTTCTATTGTTTGCAAAAAAATATACCCCATAGGGGTATTTGCACACGCTGGAGTGATGCCTAAGAAAATAGAATGTATCAATGGAATGTATCATAGGAAAAAATTTAGAAAAGAGGACAATACATGGCAGAAATTCAGGAACAGGTTAATACAAAGCCGTTGGAGCCGGAAACGATTGAGGAAATGCCACTGGATACAGATAGGCTTTGCGGCTGCTCTTATAAGACAAAAGAGCGTTCCGAGAAGGAATATAAAGATTTGATGAACCGTTTAAAGCGCATCGAAGGGCAGGTGCGGGGCATTCAGGGAATGTTGGAGCAGGACGCTTACTGCACGGATGTACTGATGCAGGTAGCAGCCGTGAACGCGGCGCTGAACAGTTTTAACAAGGCGCTGCTTGCCAATCATGTGCGCACCTGCGTGGCGGATAATATCCGCGCGGGCAATGATGAAATTATAGACGAATTGGTAATACTATTACAAAAACTGATGCGCTGAGAAAGGAGGTAAAGTATGGAACAATATACAGTTACCGGCATGAGCTGCGCGGCATGTTCTGCGCGGGTGGAAAAAGCGGTCTTGAAGGTTCCCGGCGTCACAAACTGTTCCGTCAGTCTGCTGACCAATTCTATGGGCGTAGAGGGAACGGCGTCTGCAGAAGCCGTGATTCGTGCGGTAGAAGCGGCGGGATACGGCGCAGATAGGAAGAGTACCGGGGCGAGAACGCAGGATAGCAAAGCTGGCGGAAATGCAGACTACGAAGGAATGTTAGAAGATAAGGAAACGCCCATTCTGAAAAGACGGATGATCATTTCCCTCTGCCTATTGCTGCCTTTGATGTATTTTTCTATGGGACATATGATGTGGGGATGGCCAGTGCCTTCTTTTTTGGAAGGAAATCATGTTGCAATGGGGCTGTTGCAGCTGCTTTTTACGATGGTGATTATTATCATCAACCAGAAATTTTTCGTAAGCGGGACGAAAGGGCTGCTGCATGGGGCGCCGAATATGGATACTCTCGTCGCATTAGGCGCGGGTGCGTCCCTAGTTTACAGTGTTTATGCACTTTTTGCCATGACCGATGCGCAGGTAAAAGGGGATATGAATGCAATCATGGCTTACATGGATGAGTTTTACTTTGAGTCCGCCGCCACGATTCTGACCCTGATTACGGTGGGGAAAATGTTGGAGGCGCGTTCCAAAGGGAAGACGACGGACGCTTTGAAAGGATTGATGAAGCTTGCGCCAAAAAAAGCGGTGATTGTCCAGGGTGGTCAAGAGATAGAAGTAGATATAGCGCAGGTGAAAAAAGGTGATAAGTTTGTCGTAAGACCCGGAGAAAATATCCCAGTAGACGGCATTGTAATAGAAGGGACCAGTGCAGTCAATGAAGCTGCGCTGACCGGGGAAAGCATTCCCGTGGATAAAAAGACGGGAGACACTGTTTCAGCGGCGACGTTAAATCAGTCGGGCTTTTTATGCTGCGAGGCAACCAGAGTTGGCGAGGATACCACGTTATCCCAGATTATCCAGATGGTCAGTGACGCCGCCGCCACGAAAGCGCCGATTGCCAAAGTGGCGGATAAAGTGTCCGGTGTTTTCGTACCTGCCGTCATAGGAATTGCTGTATTGACCGGACTGGTCTGGCTGCTTGTGGGCGAAAGTTTCAGTTTCGCTCTGGGGAGAGCCATTTCCGTGCTTGTGATTAGCTGTCCCTGCGCCCTGGGGCTGGCGACGCCCGTGGCGATTATGGTTGGAAACGGCATGGGGGCGAAACATGGTATCATGTTTAAGACCGCGCAGTCTCTGGAACTGGCGGGAAAAGTAGAAATCGTGGCGTTGGATAAAACCGGTACGATTACAAGCGGAGAACCGAAAGTGACAGATATTGCGCCGCTGGAAGCAGGAAAGGACGAAGCGCTTTTACAGCTCGCCTTCGCGCTGGAGCAAAAGAGCGAGCATCCTCTGGCGAAGGCAATCCTGACATTGGCGCAGGAAAAAGGTTTACAGGCGGAGACCGTGGAAGAATTTCAGGCGGTGCCGGGCAACGGACTGACTGGAACCTGGCAGGGACAGGAACTGGCGGGCGGCAATCTGTCTTTTATACAGACGAAGGCCGAAGTACCCGAAAAGGCGGCTGCCCAGGCGGCGGCTTTTGCCCAGGAAGGAAAAACCCCCCTGTTTTTCAGTAAAGACGGTGTTTTTCAGGGAATGATTGCGGTAGCGGACGTCATGAAAGAAGACAGCGCAAGAGCCGTGCGGGAATTGCAGAATATGGGCATTAAGGTTGTTATGTTAACCGGTGACAATGAAAGGACGGCACAGGCAATCGGCGCACAGGCAGGTGTTGATGAAGTCATCGCGGGCGTACTGCCGGACGGAAAAGAAAACGTTATCAGAGATTTGCAAAAGCAGGGCAAAGTGGCAATGGTAGGGGATGGCATTAACGATGCGCCGGCGTTGACCAGAGCGGACATCGGTATCGCCATCGGCGCCGGAACGGATATTGCTATCGATGCAGCGGATATTGTCTTAATGAAAAGCCGGCCCGTCGATGTGCCGGCGGCAATCCGCCTAAGCAGGGCAACGCTGAAAAATATCCATGAAAACCTGTTTTGGGCATTTTTCTACAATACAATCGGGATTCCCCTTGCCGCCGGAATGTGGTATCCTATTTTCGGCTGGAAACTGAATCCTATGTTTGCGGCGGCGGCAATGAGTCTTTCGAGTTTCTGCGTGGTAAGCAACGCGCTCAGACTCAATTTCTTGAAGATATACAGTACGAAGAAGGATAAGAAGCGAAAGCCGGGCAGGAAGCATCAGGATGGGCAGAATCCGGGACAGGATGCGAATCGCAATTATCAAGAGAAGCAGACACTGGAGCAAAACCCTGAAAATAATCAACAAAATGCAAAGAAAAAGGAGAGTAAAAACATGGAAAAGACAATGGAAATCAAGGGAATGATGTGCGGGCACTGCGAGGCGACAGTTAAGAAAGCGTTAGAGGAACTGTCGGGAGTCAAGGAAGCAGTTGTAAGCCACGAGAAAGGGACTGCTGTAGTCAATCTGGAATCTGACATTGCAGACGACGTACTGAAAAAGGCAGTGGAAGATAAGGATTACGAAGTGGTATCCATTCAGCAATAGGGGAGTTTCTGCCCATAAGACATCCGTGTCATGAGTAGAAAAGAAAATGACGGGAGTGTATTATCCGGTATAGGATAAGTGGGGTGCTCATATATTATAGATGAAGAAGTGACCGGATGAGTCAATCCACAAAAGGAGCATAATATGGACTCCCAGAAATTTGAAAATTTATTGAATCTTGCACTGGATACGCCGGTGGAAGAGCGTGACCAATCGTTGGAATTAAATGTCGGATATGAAAAAGAGGACAATACCTGGGAGCTTATCGTGAAATATCACGGGAATCTGCAACAGGGGTTGTCCCCTTTTTTTGCATTACCGCAGGGGAATCTGTTACAAATAGAAGAATTGATAGCCGGATACGCGATTCTGACAGTCCCGGAGTCCTTGATGGACGCGTTGGCGGCTGTGGAAGAAATCGAATATATTGAAAAACCGAAAAGACTGTTTTTTGAGACGCTGCAAGGCAAAATTGCTTCCTGCATCATACCGCGCAGTACGCTTGCAACTTCCCTGCGTGGGCAGGGAACGCTGGTAGCAGTCATCGACTCCGGTATCGCATGGCAGAACTCAGACTTTCGTAATGCGGACGGTTCTACCAGAATCCGGTATTTGTGGGATCAGAGTCTGGACGCAGGACAGGTATGGGATAGGATTGCGGCAAACGGACTGCTTTCTTCTGAAAACCAGGAGGAGTATGCGCCGCCGGCAGGTTTCCTAACAGGCGTAGAATTTAGCCAGTCCATGTTAAATGCAGCTTTGAATGCTGCATCTGAAATCGAAAGAAATTTATTGGTTCCCAGCGTGGACACATCGGGACATGGAACGGCGGTTGCCGGGATTGCGGCTGGAAACGGCGCCGATTCCGGCGGCGTATATGCGGGAGTGGCGCCGGAAAGCGAACTGCTCATCGTCAAACTGGGAACGCCCAGACCAGATTCTTTTCCCAGGACAACGGAATTGATGCGGGCGCTCACTTATGTTGTAAAAAAGGCAGTGGAGCTGCGTAAGCCGGTAGCAGTCAATCTAAGTTTCGGAAATACCTATGGCGCGCACAATGGGACGTCTTTACTGGAACGGTTTATCGACAATGTTTCTGAAATCGGAAGAAACGTCATTTGCGTAGGCAGTGGAAATGAGGGCGCTTCCGCCGGGCATACAGGGGGAAGCGTGGGAATAACGGAAAGCGGCAGAGGCGGTGTATCCGGCATGCCAACAGCCGTGGCGGGCGGTGCAGCGGGCAGCGCCATCGGAAGAAATTTACAGGCGGTCGTGGAACTAACGGTAGGCAATTATGAGACAGGATTAAACGTCCAGCTTTGGAAAGATTATACGGATCGTTACCGCATACGGCTGATATCTCCTGTGGGGGAAGAACTTATGGTAGATACGGACAGACCCGGAAAGCAGACTTACCGGTTAGAACAGACGAAGATTCTGCTTTACAACGGGGAACCCGCGCCTTATCTGACCAGCCAGGAAATTTATTTTGACTTTTTACCGGCAGCAAATCAGAGTTATGTAAACAACGGCGTCTGGACGTTTGTCTTAGAAGCGGTAAAAACCGTGACCGGAAATTACACGTTTTACCTGCCATCGGAGACCGTGCGCTCTGAACAGACCCGTTTCGTCAGACCTACGCCCCAGGTGACGCTGACCATTCCATCCACGGCGTCCAAGGTCATCACGGTGGGCGCCTATCAGACCTCGATTGAAGCATACGCGGACTTTTCAGGGCGCGGATATCTATATCAGGACAGACTTGGCGGACGCACGGAAGGCTCTTTTATCAAACCCGACCTTGTGGCGCCGGGGGTTGGTATTTTGGCGCCCACGAGAGAGGGCACTTACGAACCCGTTACAGGCACTTCTTTTGCCACGCCCTTTGTGACCGGCGCAGCGGCGCTTCTGATGCAGTGGGGAATTGTAAACGGCAACGATGCTTATCTGTATGGGGAAAAAGTGAAAGCGTATCTGCGGAAAGGAGCGACGCCGATACGGGGAGAAAGTGAGTATCCGAATGAGAGAGTGGGGTATGGGGCGCTGTGTGTGAGGGATAGTCTGCCGGGGTGAAAAGAAAGAGAAAATTCTTCGCAATGTTGTCTGAAATTTTTATGTTTGACTTTGCTACGGTGTACCGTTATACTAAAAAACAACCGGATTATTTCTGGTAATTCCATTGATAGAAGGAAGGTGCGCTTCATGAATGTGAATAAACTGATGGAGCAAAAAGCTATCACAAAATATCGGCTTTCTCAAAACAGTGGAGTTCCATATACTACAGTCTGTGATATATGCAATGGGAAGACAAGGCTGGAAAACTGCTCCGTGAAGACAGTCTATAAGATTGCAAAGGCGCTTGGGGTGTCTATGGAATCTCTGTTGGATTTTACATCTGAAGGGCGGGGTAGCTTTGAACTTTATAAAAGTAGTGTGTGTCATCGTGTAAAAGAAATGGGCGACATTGATTTTATCATAGATACATTGGAACAGGATGATATCAGGATGTATTATCAGCGTGGATGGTATCGGGAATGTCTGTATCTGCTGGCAATGCTGGACTATATCAGTCGCATGAACAATGTCCCGGTCTGCACAAGTTATGATGACTTGCGCTGCTGCAAATTAAAGGAGCCGATTTATCCCACCGGCATATTGACAGCAGCGCTTGTCTCTGGCAGCGATGCACCGAAAAGAAAAGCAATGCAGGAGGCAATCCCTGAGTTTTTGCAGTTTAACATTGTGGAGAGTGAGGTGCGTAATGTCGTCTGAGAAAACAGGTATATTTACAAAAGAGAACCTTGATACCATATTGAAAGAATTGGCAAAGGAATTTAAGAAGCAAAATGGCACGGCAGTCCCGGCGGAAATCATCCTAATTGGCGGAGCCGCTGTCCTTATGGGTTATGGGTTCCGTGAAATGACAACGGACGTGGATGCGGTAATCCATGCTTCTTCCGCCATGAAGGAGGCTGTAGGCAAGGTTGGTGACAGGTATAACCTTCCTCATGGATGGCTAAATTCTGATTTTATGTGTACCGATTCTTATTCACCGAAGCTGGAGCAATTTTCTGTTTATTACAAGACATTTTCAAATGTCCTCCAGATTCGTACGGTGTCAGCGGAATATCTTATAGCCATGAAGCTGCGTTCTGGCAGAAAATACAAGAATGACCTTTCAGACATTATTGGAATCCTTGCGGAACATGAGCGGAGAGGCGATCCGATTTCCAAAGACAGGATTGAAATAGCAGTGCGCAATCTTTATGGAAACTGGAACGGATTTTCCGCGGATGCAGTTTCCTTCATCCATGATGCGCTGGAAAAGGGGAACTATGAAACCATTTATGCGGCGGTTATGGAGGAAGAAAAGAAGTCCAAGGATATGTTGATTCAGTTTGGAAAAAAGTATCCCGGTGTCGCTGCGCAGTCTAATGTGAATGAGATACTTGCGTCTCTGAAAGCGGATAATGCTCCTGGGCGGCAACTCCAAAAAGGCAAAAAAGAAATAGAGCGGTGACAGCCTCATCGTTCGTTTTTTGTCTCTGCATATTTCCTTAAAAGGCTTTTCCATATATGTAGAAGGCTTCGCTTCCATGCCGCTTCTTGTGTCAGTCCTGAAGAAAATAGTGGCGGTATTGCGGGTTTCAGCGATTTCCAATCAAAAAAAAGTTCGTGACATTAACTTGACTCAATCGGGGTATGGGGCGCTGTGTGTGAGGGATAGTCTGCCGGGGTAGAATCTGAGTATCCTTTTTTTATATGTTTGCTCTATTGCTGCATAAAATTGTGTTAACACACATAAAATAGTAATGCCTGTTGAATTGAAAATCATTGAGTGATACAATGGCATTACCTAAAAATGTGCCATACACAAAAATAAGGAGCGAGAGCATGGAAATTAAAAGAGATTTTTATCTTGAACAATTAAAGATGAGAAAAAATAATGGAATGATCAAAATTATTACCGGAATCAGAAGATGCGGAAAATCATTCCTGTTGTTTGTGCTATATAAGAAGTATTTATTGGAAAATGGCGTGGATAGCAACCATATTATTGAGATAGCATTAGATGGAATTGAAAATGAGGAATTGAGAGATCCAAAAAGATGTTATCAGTATATCAGGCATGTAATGAAGGACGAAGGAAAATACTATTTGCTTTTGGATGAAGTGCAGTTTATGCCTAGATTTGAAGAAGTACTGAACAGTCTGCTTCGCATAAGTAATATTGATGTATATGTAACCGGAAGCAACTCTAAATTTTTATCCAGTGATATTATAACTGAATTTAGGGGCAGAGGTGATGAAATTAGAATCTTTCCTTTGTCCTTTGCTGAATTTTACGCAGCTTTTGACAGCGATTATGATGGTGCATGGAATGAGTATATGATATATGGCGGACTTCCGCAGGTGGTACAATTTCCAGTGGAACGCCAAAAGGCAGAGTACCTGAAAAATATTTTTGCAAATGTTTATCTCAAGGATGTAGTTGAGCGAAATAAGATTCAGAATGTGGATGAGATCGGAACTTTAGTGGATATACTTGCTTCTGCGATAGGTGCGCCTACAAATCCGACGAAAATATCGCATACATTCAAATCAGAACGTGGTATCAATTATAGTAACAAAACCATTTCCAACCATATTGATTATTTAGCACAGAGTTTTCTGATTTCTAAAGCCAGCCGATACGATATTAAAGGCAGAAAATATGTGGGTGCAAATCAAAAGTATTACTTTACGGATGTAGGACTTAGGAATGCCAGATTGAATTTTAGACAGCAAGAGCCTACTCATATTATGGAGAACATTGTCTATAATGAGTTACTTGTACGAGGTTATAATGTGGATGTTGGTATTATAGAGGTGTATACAAAGAATAGCGAAGGGAAAACTACCCGTAAGCAGTTGGAGGTTGATTTTGTAGTAAATCAGGGCAGTCAGAGATATTACATTCAGGTAGCTTATGATATGGTTTCTGAGGAAAAGCAGACACAGGAGTTTAATTCGCTTCAAAATATTCCAGATTCATTTAAGAAAATTGTTATTGTGAATGGTACAAAAAAACCGTGGAGAAATGAGGAGGGATTTGTGATCATGGGGATGAAATATTTCCTTCTCAATGCAGACAGCCTGGAGTTTTAGTGTGGTAAACAGGACAACTTGTTGTGTGAGGGATAGTCTGCCGGGGTGAAAAGAAAGAGAAAATTCTTCGCAATGTTATTACAAGACTCTTTCAAAGATAAGGGCAAAGATATGCTTGCTTTAAGTGAAAGATTGTTTCTGGATATTTTAAGAAAAAATCGGTAGATGATGAACAGAAAAAGCTGTTCCAGACATTGAAAGGAAAAGAAACTGCTACAAAATCTGGAAAGAAAATAAACCTTTATTTTTGCAATACTAATTAATCAACGAATGCGCCCCTCGATACTCCTTAGGCGAACAGCCATACTGCGCCCGGAATTTCCGGTAGAAATAGCTGCTGTTTTCATATCCGATGCGCTCTATAATAAGGTCAACCGGCAGTGTTGTATGCTCCAGTAGGTAGATAGCCTGCTGGAGTTTCCTTTTCTGGAGCAGTTCTTTGAAATTCATTCCGGTGTGCTTTTTCAGAAGCCGGCTGATGTAATAGTCAGGATATCCGCTGGAACTGACGATGCTTTGCAGACTTCCGTCCCGGTAATGATTTTCTATATAATTCAAAATGGAAAAAAGCAGGTTGCGGTCGGGGGAAACGTCCGGTGCATTCCGGTTAATCAGCTCTGCATACCGGGACAGATTCAGGAAAATAAGCCCCATAGAAACCTGTAAAATCGTGTGGGAAGCGGAAGTCTTGTCCACCAGAGTCCATATCATGTTTTCAATCAGGTTTTCCACGGGAAGGATATCTTTTGTCTGGATGTAAATGTAGTCAGTGACAGAGTTCGCTTTGGATAAACTGGAAACAATAAAATCAATAAGGATATTTTCACTGTCCATCATACCGATAGGATAGCGGAAAAATTCCGGCAGAATAATAAAATTGACAGTAATGTCATTTTCCTTGGCAGGCAGGATTTCATGGACGGCGTGCTGCCCCAGAAACAAAATATCCCCGGCGGACATGGAAATCCGCTCGGTATCGTTGATAATCGTAACAAGCTGCCCCTGCACCACATACAGCATTTCAATATAGTTGTGGCTGTGGCGTGGAAAATGGACAAACCGGGTGTGCGGGCGTATGCCGATAAGCTTTCCATTGGCGAGGAGCTTCTGACTGTCTACGATAAATTCATGCTCCGATGTATAAATATCCTGCCGCACTTCCGGATTCCCATCCAGAACTGCCTGTTCTTCTTCTGTAATTTTTCCTAAATATTCAACAATTTTATCCCTCATAATAACGCGCTCCTATGCCAGAACCATTTGCATGCAAAAAACCAGCAGATGGAAAAATTCTGTATCATCAGCAGTATAACACGGTTAAAAAAAAGCTGCAAGAAAGGTCCTATAATCAAGCGGATAAAGACCTAAAAATCGAAAAACAAAACTGATAAAATATTATTAATAAGTAAAAGAAATAGATAATTGTGAAACGAGGCTTAGTAATGTGTAGTTGTATAGAAGATACAATCCATAAGCAGGTACTGTGAAAACGCCGGTACTTAGATGCCGTATTTTGGCATCTTATGTATCCGCTGCGTTTGAACCGTAGCGAGAGCGGGCCTGCGTTGGACTGTATCTTCTGTACAACGGGCGGCTTCATGAACCAGTAAAATAAAGCATAAAAGGAGAACTCACATGCACACCTACTATCTGTCCATTGATATCGGCGCTTCCAGCGGACGCCATATCTTAGCGCATATGGAAAATGGGAAAATAGAGCTGGAAGAAATTTATCGTTTTGACAATAAACAGATACAGAAAAACGGACATGTCTGCTGGGATTTGGAAAACCTCTGGAATGGGATTCTGGAAGGCATGAAAAGCTGCGGCAGGCTGGGCAGGATACCGAAGACGATTGGCATCGACACATGGGGCGTAGATTATGTGCTGCTTGACCAAGATGGTCAACTTATAGGCGACGCAGTAGCTTACCGGGACAGCCGGACAGACGGAATTGATCAGATTGTGGACAGCCTGATATCGGAGCAGGAACTGTACCAGAGGACGGGAATCCAGAAGCAGTTGTTCAATACGCTCTATCAGCTTGTAGCGTTAAAAGAAGAGAATCCGGAACAGCTACTCAAAGCGAAATCCCTGTTGATGCTTCCCGATTACTTCAATTTCTTATTGACCGGAGTGATGAAGCAGGAATATACCAATGCCACAACGACCAACCTGGTCAATGCGGCGGATAAGAAATGGGATTATCCGTTAATCGAGACCTTGGGGCTTCCCAAGGCATTGTTTGGACCGCTTTCCATGCCGGGGACGACGGTAGGGCAATTACTTCCGGCGATTCAGGAGCAGGTCGGATTTTCGGCGGAGGTGATTCTTCCGGCAACGCATGATACAGGCTCCGCCTATCTGGCGGTTCCGGCGCAGAATTACCAGTCGGTCTATCTTTCGAGCGGGACATGGAGCCTTCTGGGGGTAGAAAGCGAAGTGCCGGTTACGACGGAAGAATCCCGGAAGGAAAATTTCACAAATGAAGGCGGCGCATGGTATCGTTACCGGTATTTAAAGAATATCATGGGGCTCTGGATGATTCAGTCCATCCGAAGGGAGCTAAATGGAACCGAGTATGTGGCGGGGCGCGAGAGTAAGTACAAATCGGATAAGCAGTGGAGTTTCGGGGAATTGGCAAAGGAAGCGAAAAAAGCGGAGGGATTTACTTCCGTGGTAGATGTGAACCATGCAAGTTTCTTAGCCCCGGCGAGTATGATTGATGCCGTAAGGGATTATTGTGGAAATACCGGGCAGCAGACGCCGGAAAGTATCGGGGAGCTGATGCAGTGCGTCTACAAGAGTCTGGCACTCTGCTATAAAGATGCGATTATCAGACTCAGCAGCCTGACCAACCGGCTCTACACCGGGATTCATATCGTAGGCGGCGGCTGTCAGGACATGTACCTCAATCACATCATAGCCAGGACGACCGGGCTTCCGGTCTGGGCGGGACCCATCGAGGGGACGGCGATTGGCAACCTGATTGTCCAGTTTATCGCAAACGGCGAGTTTGAGGATTTACAGAGCGCAAGAGACGCCATAAGAGAGAGTTTTGATATAAAAGAAATCACAATGTCTAGCAGCAAGTAGATAATTGCGAAACTAAGATTTTACAGTCGTCCGTTGTGCAGAATATACAATCCAACGCAGGCACGCTCTCGCTACGTTCAAA
>JAMPFM010000004.1 GCA_023664455.1 Blautia sp. | reverse complement strand
TCCTCTGATACAGGCAAGCCTTGCAGTTATCAGATAACAGCAGACAAGGCTTTCATAACTTCTTGGAATCTCAATAAATGAAATTACATTTGAAAATTAACAACTAAATATCGTGCAGGAATAGAAATTTAGGAAAAATAGACATGCAAGCAGTTATTATTAGACATGGGAAAGTGGATTTTCAATGGAAAAAATGGAGTACATCAAAACAATTTGACGAAGATTGTAAAATGTATGATGAAGCGCCGGTTATTTCGTTGTTATCTAATGGTTCATGGATTGGTTATCAAAATATTTATATTAGCAGTTTGCGAAGAAGTAGAGAAACTGCTAATCAGTTGTTTGGTGAAAAAGAGTTTATCTCTACAAAGTTAATTGATGAAGTGCCGTTGTGTGCAAGTATTACTTCAAGTAAAAAATTGCCGTTAATATTTTGGAATGTTTCAGGGCGATTGCAATGGTTTTTTAATATTCATGCACAAAAGGAATGTAGAAGAGAAACTATCTATCGTGCAGGGCAATTTATAGAAATGATAACAAAAAGGGATACAGACTGCATTATTGTTACACATGGATTTTTTATGCACACTCTCTTAAATCAAATGAAGAAAAAAACATTTCAAATCAGCCATACACGGTTGAGCTATTCAAACGGCGAATGTACTATTGCCAAACGGAAGTTTAATTCTGATGTATTCATTTGATGAAAAATCGGATACATATTCTCCCTTGGGTAACCTAAACCGCTTATTACAAGCTGATGACTTCTGCGATTAATTTGCCGCAGAAAGCATCAGTTTTTTGCGTTTATAGGGAGGATTTATATGTTAACATCACTTGCATTGTTTTTTTGGTAGGACTATTTTTAGCTGCTATTTGTCAAAGAATAAAATTACCCCGTATTATTGGTATGCTGGTAATTTGTTCTTTTCGCACCGTTAATACTTAGTGTAAATCGGATTGAAGCGGCGATTATGGGGCCGCTCTTGGAGCAGTATATCCTGCTGTTGTAGTTCCGCGTATGGTTGACCTGATGGAACGCGCGGTTGCAGGAGCCTTTCTATCATGGTTTTTTGAAACGAATTATTCTCACCAACATCTTGTACGGAACCACAGCTAAACACAAAAGAACGGTATATTGTATTATTGCATATTTTCCGAAAGCGACTGTACAGGCAGCGCTTGGGGCAATCGGAATGGATTTAAGTTATAAACAACTTTTAAACAGAGAAGGACAGCGAACAGTCAGTATTTTATCTTGAAATAGTCAAGATACGCCTTAAACCTGTCTTGTGCGGTAAGGATTGTATCGGTAAGATACATTCTGTCTCTCTGCCATTCCTTCAAGCCTCGATAATAGAACAGTTTTAAGTCCTCACTTAATATAAATGGTACAATATTGTTTTTCAGACATTCCTTGAACATGATAAGTCTGCCTATACGCCCATTTCCGTCCTGAAAAGGGTGTATGCGTTCAAATTCATAGTGAAATTCTATTATATCTTCCAAGGTGTGCATATTTTGACTATTATAACGCTCAAGCAGGTTTTTCATTTTATCCGCAACCTTTTCGGGGGCTGTCGTTTCAATACCGCCTACCTCATTAGGTAGTTTTTTGTACTTTCCAACAGCAAACCAATCTTTGCGGCTGGCTGTTGTACCGCTTTTCAGAGTTTGGTGCAGCTTTTTTATCAGCTTTTCGGACAGTCTTTTTCCGGCGTTTTCTATTACAATATCAATACATCTAAAATGGTTTACGGTTTCTATGATGTCATCTACATTTACGGTGTCAGTTTCCAATCCAATTGTGTTGGTTTCATAAATATAGCGCGTCTGGTCGTGGGTAAGTCTGCTGCCTTCAATGTGGTTGGAGTTATAAGTCATGTCCACTTGGATTTTATGATAAATACCGCCCTTGCGCTGAAGTTTCTTTTCCTCGGCAAGAATTTCAAGCAGGGTTTCGGAAAAGTTGTTATTAGCGTTTTTCCTTGCAGGTTTAACTGCACTTTCGGGAATATTCCAGGTTTTTCCCATAAGAAACGCTCCGTCAACCCTTCCCGTGGTGCAGTAGTTTCTGACGCTTCTTTCGGATATTCCCCATTTTTTGGCAGTTTCGGTAACAGATAAATAATTCATTTTATCGCCTCCGGTAATAGTATATCACATTATCGGCAAAAAGATAATAATATATTTAAAAAAATAAGATATTTTTGCCGGTGATGGCAGGGAAAATGTTAAGACCTCATACAATAGAAACCAAAACGGCAAAGAAGCATAGTCCCGAAAAATCTATGCATCTTACCCTTCTGACAGGTAACTTACCATGTGTCAGAGGTAAGCTGCCTTTTTTTTATTGTCATAAAGAAACGGAATCTTTATGATAGACAAAAAGAGAGGAGGACTGTTATGGAAACTACGGAAACGATAATACAAGTGTCGCATCTTATGAAATATTTTAAAGAAGTAAAAGCGGTGGATGATATTAGTTTTCAGATAAAAAAGGGAGAACTATTTGGTTTTCTGGGCGTCAATGGCGCAGGAAAGTCAACGACCATCAACATGCTGTGCACCCTTTTGATGCCAACGCAGGGGGAGGTTACTATCTGCGGCTATCGTTTAGGCAAAGAGGATGAAAAAATCAGAAGGAAAATCGGGGTGGTCTATCAGAACAACTGTCTGGATGAAAGACTGAGTGTGAGAGAAAATCTTTTTGTCAGAGGCGCGCTTTATGAAACGAACAGGGGAAGACTGAAAGAGAGAATCCTGGATGTGTGTGAAATCCTGGATTTAGGCGAGGTGTATGGGAGGCGTTTTGCAAAATTATCCGGCGGACAGAAGAGACGCTGCGAGATTGCAAGGGCGCTTGTCAATACGCCGGAAATCTTGTTTCTGGACGAGCCGACGACCGGGCTTGACCCGGCGACGAGGAAGAATGTCTGGCAGAGCGTGGAAAAACTGCAAAAAGATACAGGCATGACGGTGTTTCTGACGACGCATTATATGGAAGAGGCAGCTAGAGCGTCCCAGATTGCGATTCTGGATAGCGGGCATATCAAGGAACAGGGAACGCCATATTCCCTGAAAGAAAAATATGCAAATGATAAACTTACATTGCTTCCGGCGGATAAGAGGGAAGAGGAATTTTGGGCTGCTTTGGAAAAAGAGAAGATTCCTTTTTACCGGAAAGAAGACTGTGCAGTGATTGAAGTAAAAGAAAGTCTCTCAGCGCTGCCAATGATACAGCGTATTCACACGTTGCTTGGTGGATTCGAGCTGGTAAAGGGTTCTATGGATGATGTTTTTTTGAATGTGACGGGAAAAGCCTTAGAAGAAGCGCAATAGAATATGGCGAGGAAACGTGGAAAGAGGCGTAATAGAATATGGTGAGAAAACGTGGAAAGAGACGTAATAGAATGTAATGGAAAACATGAAATGTAAATCGGAGGGTGAAAATGAGAGTCGTAGGCAAACTGTTTTGGAGGAATTTTTTAATTTTTATGAGGGATAAAGGCACAGTCTTTTTTTCCATTTTATCGATGCTGATTGTGCTGGGACTGATGGTATTGTTTCTGGGCAATATGAATAGCGAAAATATCTTGGAAGTTTTGCAGCAATGGGGCGGTGTCAGAAACTTGGAAGAGGATAAAGAAAATGCAGAATACCTTGTACAGATGTGGACGCTGGCGGGGATACTAATTGTCAACTCCGTGACCGTAACGATGACGGTCATGGGAAACATGATAAAGGATGATGCGCAAAACCGGCTTTTTAGCTTTTACATTGCACCTATCAGACGCGGGCAGATTGCGCTGGGCTATATTTTATCTGCATGGATTATCGGCGTCATGATGTGTCTGTTTACCCTGGCTGTGGCGCAGGGATATATGGCAATAACCGGCGCGAAGCTGCTTTCGGTAACGGCATGGCTTCAACTGACGGGAATGATTTTCTTAAATACTTTTGTTTACGCGGCAATTGCTTATTTTGTTGCTCTTTTTGTCCATAGCGAAAGTTCCTGGAGTGGTCTGCTGACAGTCATTGGCACGCTGGTGGGATTTGTGGGTGGCATTTATCTGCCAATGGCGATGCTTCCCGAAAAAGTTGTGGATATCTTAAAATGCCTTCCCGTGCTGCACGGTGCGGCAATGATGCGTGTCGTCTGTGTGGAAGAGGCGGTGAAAGAAACTTTTGCGGATATGCCAGAAGAAGTCATTACCGCATTTCAGGAAAATATGGGCATTACTATTACGTTTGATGGAAAAATGGTCTCTTTACAGATGCAGTTTGCGTATCTTATCCTGCTTAGTATCCTGGTGATTGCCGCGGCAGTCTTAATTAGTAAGAAAAAAGAGATGCACGACAGATAAAAGGCTGGTATACTGAACACAGATTGGGAATCTGAGATTTCCTGCGATGTCATTGCAGCAGATGATTCTGACATGAGGGAGTGGCATGAAAATTATTATAGAAGATATCGGACCAGACGACGAGGAAGCGATTATCATCCGGTGCAGAGAAATGGATGAGTCGCTCCTGCAGCTGGTTAATGGATTTAAGGTCAAAAGGGAAAAGCTGACGGCGAAAAAAGGCGATAAGATTTTACAGGTAGAACCCGGTGAAGTCTATTATTTTGAAGCGGTAGACAATAAAGTTTTTCTCTATACAAAAGAAAACGTATACGAAATCAGGTTGAAATTGTACGAACTGGAAAGGCGGTTTGAGGGAACGGACTTTTTCAGGGCGTCTAAGTCCGTCATTCTGAATCTGGCAAAAGTACAGAATTTCTATCCGGCGTTCAATGGGAAATTTGAGGCATTGATGAAAAACGGGGAAAGAGTCGTCATATCGAGGCAGTATGTGCCGATATTGAAAAATAAGCTTGGCATTTAGAAGGCGGGCTTACGATAAGATGTAAGCGCTCTGATAAGATAAAGATGATATGGATAAAGAGAGGTGTAATCAGACGGCATGTTAGAGAAAATAAAAGAGATGATGAATACCTTTGCCTATGTTGTGACAGGCGTTTTATTTGCCTGCGCCTTATTTATTACGGTTTTTTATAGAGATGATTCCTTGTCAATCGCCCTGTTATGGCAGATTCTAGGGACGGCTTTTATCTGTGTATGGGGAAATCTGCTATATCCGAACCGCAAGATATCAAAAAAACAGATTATCCTGCGCCGGGGGCTGCACTATCTCTATATCAATGTGGTAGTATTTGGCTGCGCAGTCCTGTTTGACTGGTTTGATGTTAGAAACTGGAAGCAGTCGGGATTTTTGTTTATCAGTATTGCGGTTATTTTCACGGCGGTATCCTGGGCAGTCTGGCACCGGGATAAGAAGATATCGCAGGTACTGAATGAGCGGTTGAAAAGGTATCAGGATAGGAAAGGGGAATTTCTGGGTTGAATGTTGTAAAAAGACGATGGTAACTGCTATAATAAAAATAGGGCGGTAAATGCCGCAGGTTGAGAGAGGCATGGTACGAGTATGGCGTTAGAAAATAAATTAGGTATCGTTGATTTTGTAGAATTGGCAAGGGTGGAAGAGAAAATAAGTAAACGAAAAGCAGTTGCATTATATGAAAATAACATTGTGGAAGATGTGGAAGTTGGAAAATTTCAGGGACTTGCCAAAATCCATAAATTTCTTTTTGAAGAGGTATATCATTTTGCTGGTCAGATAAGAACCGTGAATATTGCAAAAGGAAATTTCCGCTTCGCACCGGTAATGTATCTGGAAGCTTCGTTAAAACATATTGATAATATGCCCCAGTCAACTTACGATGAAATCATTGAAAAATATGTGGAAATGAATATTGCGCATCCATTTCGGGAAGGAAACGGTCGGAGCACCCGGATATGGCTGGATTTGATGCTGAAAAAAGAATTACAGTCAGTGGTTGACTGGAGCAGGGTGGATAAGGAAGATTATTTACTTGCTATGGAAAGAAGCCCGGTTAAAGATGTGGAAATTAAAGTGCTGCTGAAAGATGCATTGACAGACAAAATTGACGATAGGGAAGTATATAGGAAGGGGATTGATGCGAGTTATTATTATGAAGGATATTATACGTTTAAGACGGAAGAGTTGTAAGATATTTATAGGGACTATTTTGCAAGGAAATTTATGGTTGACAAACCAAGACGCCCTATGTATAATAGTTTGAGTGTGGATAGGAGTCAACTATGTTCATAAATTTAACCGATATCTTAACATCCGGGGATGAGACGCTTACGATGCAGGTAGAGGCAGATATGCAGGAAGTTTCTATCGGTGGGGAAACGTTTCAGGTTCTTGAAAAATCGCCCGTATCCCTTACTTTTACCAGGATTGGTAAGAAGAAAGCGGAGCTGGAAGGGCAGGCGGAGTTTACGTTTGCCATGAATTGCGATAGGTGTTTGAAACCTGTAGAAGAGAAGCTGTCCCTTCATTTTAACAGGGAAATATATGCGCCGGACGCAGTTCTTGAAACGTCGGACGATGCGGATATAGCGGATGAAGAACAGGCTTTCATGGAAGGATATCAGTTGAATGTAGATGACTTACTGAACAGTGAAATCATAATCAACTGGCCTCGGAAGGTATTGTGCAAGCCGGATTGCAAAGGAATCTGTTTCCAATGCGGCAAGGACTTAAATACAGGGAGCTGCACATGCGATACATTTGTTCCCGACCCCCGTATGGCAGTGATAAAAGATATCTTCAACGCGAATAAGGAGGTGTAACAATGTCTATCTGTCCTAAGAACAAATCTTCCAAGGGAAGAAGAGATAAGAGAAGAGCAAACTGGAAAATGACTGCTCCTACATTAGTAAAATGTAGTAAATGCGGCGCATTGATGGTGCCCCACAGAGTTTGTAAGAAATGTGGAACTTATAACAAAAAGGAAATCATTGCTGTTGAGTAAGCATGGAAAATGAATAGGCATTTGAAATACCGGGAGTACTGTATTCCCGGTATTTTGATTTCCGTGCTTTTTTTGGCTTTCAGCTTGATTTTTCAACTATGGTTTAGTATATTAGTATAAGACATGCAAAATGACAGAAGCGTGCGTCTGCAAAACGGATTCGCAGCGCATACGTGATAAAAGACAGAATGCGGAAGGGATACGGTTATTGGCATGAAAGAATATGTAAATGTGGCAGTGGATGCAATGGGCGGCGACAATGCGCCGGGCGAAATCGTGAAAGGCGCCATAGAAGCCATCCATGAGAGCCAGAAAGTAAGGATTTATCTGACGGGTCAGGAAGAGGCGTTAAAAAAGGAACTGGCCGGATACACTTATCCTGAGGAGCAGCTCGTCATCGTTCCTGCGAGTGAAGTCATCGAGATGGCGGAGCCGCCGGTTATGGCAATCCGTAAGAAAAAAGATTCCTCTCTGGTGAAGGCGCTGAATCTTGTCAAGGATGGCACTTGCGACGCATATGTGTCTGCGGGAAGTACTGGCGCGACGCTGGTGGGTGGACAGGTTATCGTAGGACGCATCAAAGGAGTGGAGCGGCCGCCGCTTGCACCGTTAATCCCGACGGAAGACGGATGTGCGCTATTGGTGGACTGCGGTGCGAATGTGGACGCCAGACCTTCCCATCTGGTGCAGTTTGCCAAAATGGGTTCTATCTATATGGAAAATGTTATGGGCGTTAAAAATCCGAAAGTAGCGATTGTCAATATCGGCGCGGAAGAGGAAAAAGGAAATGCACTGGTAAAGGAAACGTTCCCCCTTCTGAAAAACTGCCCGGACATCAATTTTATCGGGAGTATTGAGGCACGGGACATTCCTGCCGGTATGGCGGACGTTATTGTATGTGAAGCGTTTGTCGGCAATGTGATATTGAAAATGTATGAAGGCGTCGGCGGCACCTTGATTAAGAAAGTCAAGGCGGGCATGATGACTTCCCTGCGCAGCAAAATTGGCGCACTTTTGGTAAAACCTGCCCTCAAACAGACTTTGAAGGCGTTTGATTTGGAGCAGTACGGCGGGGCGCCGATGCTGGGATTGAATGGGCTTGTGGTCAAGACGCATGGCAGTTCTAAGTCAGTCGAAATTAAAAATTCTATTTTACAGTGCGTAACATTTAAAGAACAGAAAATCAATGAGAAAATCAAGGAAAAAATTACTGTACAAGATTAAGAAAGGCTGGCTGTCAGTATGGAATTTGAAAAGTTAAAACAAGTGATTGCAGAAATTTTGAATGTGGATCCGGAAGAGATTACAATGGAAACGACTTTTGTGGAAGATTTGGGAGCGGATTCTTTAGATGTTTTTCAGATTATTATGGGAATCGAAGAGGAATTTGATATCGAGATTCCGGCGGAAAAAGCAGAGCATATCACAACGGTGGAAGAAGCGGTTCAATTAATGAAGGATTCGATTGGTTCGGCAGAATAAAGAAGAAAAACCCTTTCTGGAAAGGGTTTTTTTGCGTAATAGAAAAACAACGGACAGGTATGCATGGCTGGCTGTTTTCAGGGAATGGGAAAGATAGGGATTATGATGCAGCAAAAATCAATGGCAGAATTGGAAAATAAGATAGGATATCAGTTTAAAGATGAGCTTTTATTAAAAAGGGCGCTGACCCATAGCTCTTTTGCAAACGAACAGAAAATTAATAAATTTGAGGATTACGAACGGCTGGAATTTCTGGGGGACGCCGTACTGGAGCTTGTATCCAGCGAATTTCTTTTTCATGAGAATGAAGACATGTCCGAAGGGCAGTTGACGCGTCTGCGTGCTTCCATCGTATGTGAATCGGCGCTTGCTTACTGTGCAAGGGAGTTTGGACTGGAAGAATATATCCGGCTTGGCAGGGGGGAAGAGATGACAGGTGGCAGGTATCGGGATTCTATTATTTCAGACGTTATGGAAGCGATTATCGGGGCGATTTATTTAGACAGCGGCATTGAACAGGCAGCGGCTTATATCCGCCGGGTTATTTTGTCGGATTTAGAGCATAAGCAGTTGTTTTATGATGCGAAGACCATTTTGCAGGAGCATGTGCAGCGGGAAAATAAAGGAACCCTTCACTATGAGCTTTTGTCTGAAACGGGTCCCGACCATGATAAATTATTTATGGTGGAAGCGCGGGTCGGTGATAAGAAAATTGGAACGGGTTGTGGGAAAACCAAAAAGGCAGCGGAACAGAAAGCGGCTTATGAAGCGCTAAAATCCGAGACATTAGAGTCCGGAGAGTCAGATTTACAGTCTTAGAAAGAATGACGGTTATAGATGCGAGGTTACTATGTATTTAAAGAGTATTGAAGTACAGGGATTTAAATCTTTTGCAAATAAAATCAATTTCAAATTTCATAACGGGATTACCGGAATCGTAGGACCTAACGGCAGCGGTAAGAGCAATGTCGCGGACGCTGTCAGATGGGTATTAGGGGAGCAGCGTATCAAGCAGTTGCGTGGGGCGTCCATGCAGGACGTCATCTTTTCAGGTACGGAAATGCGTAAGCCTTTGGGTTCTGCTTTCGTGGCGATTACTTTGGATAACGCGGATCATCAGCTTGCCATCGACTATAATGAAGTGACGGTATCCAGAAGACTCTACCGTTCCGGTGAGAGCGAATATATGATTAATGGGACGATTTGTCGTCTAAAAGATGTCAATGAATTGTTTTATGATACCGGGATTGGGAAAGAGGGATATTCCATCATCGGGCAGGGACAGATTGATAAAATCCTGAGCGGAAAACCAGAAGAGCGGCGTGAGCTTTTTGATGAGGCGGCGGGGATCGTCAAGTTTAAGAGAAGAAAATATGCGGCACAGAAGAAACTGGAAGATGAGAAACAGAACCTTGTCCGTGTCAATGATATCCTTTCCGAGCTGGAAAAACAGATTGAGCCGTTGGAGCGGCAGTCGGAAAAGGCGAAAGTTTATTTAAAGAAAAAAGAAGAATTAAAAACGCTGGATGTGAATGTGTTTCTCGTGGAAAACGTCAAGATTAAAGAACAACTGGATTCTCTGGAAGAAAAACTGCAGATTGCCAGCGGAGATTTGGAAGATACCACGCAGAAATATGAGAATATAAAAGAAGAATATGAGCAAATCGAAAGCCGGATAGAGCTGCTTGACCAGGAAATCGAGCAGGCGAGGGCGACACTGACCGATACGGGCGTTATGCGCTCTAAGTTAGAAGGCGAGGTCAATGTCTTAAAAGAGCAGATTAACTCCGCCCAGGGCAACGAAGAGCATTTATTGAACAGAATCGAGACAATTCAGTCCGTGATTGCGGAAAAGAATCAGGAAAAGGCAGGTATTTTACAGGAAAAAGAGGAAATTGATGAAAAGCTTTCCGCATTGGAAACAGCAAGGGAAGAGGCAAGGCAGCTCTTAGAAAGCGTGCAAAGCCGGATAGAAGGGTTAAACGCCCAGATTGAGGGCAATAAGAATACGATTATAGATGCTTTAAACAACCGGGCTACCATCAAATCCAAGCTGGGGCGTTTCGATACGATGCTGGAGCAGATTCAGATTCGTAAAGCGGAATTAAATTCCCGCCTGTTGCGGGCAAAATCGGACGAGGCAGCGCAGGCGGAAACCATTAAGACTCTGGAAGAAGAATTTGAAAGAGTGAATGAAGAGATACAGCGATTGAAGGACAATCAGGAAGTATCGGAAGAAAAACTTGCCGGAATGCGGGAAGAACTGGCGGGTAAGGATCAGAAGCTTCGGGACACACAGGTTTCTTACCATCAGGAGAAGTCCAAACTGGATGCGCTTGTGAATCTGACGGAGCGGTATGAAGGTTACGGCGGCGCCGTGAAGGCGGTTATGGAGCATAAGGGCAGGGAAAAAGGGATTGTCGGCGTGGTAGCCGATATTATCCAGGTAGACGCCAGATATGAGACGGCGATAGAAGTTGCGCTGGGCGGTAATATCCAGAATATTGTCACGGAAAATGAAGAGACTGCCAAGAAAATGATTTCCTTTTTAAAACAGACACGGTCCGGGCGGGCAACGTTCCTGCCCCTGACCAGCATCAAGGAGCCGCAGGAATTTAAAAATACGGACGCTTTGAAAGAAAAAGGCGTTATCGGTATGGCGGATGAGTTGGTGAAGATAGACGAGAAATATAAAAACGTCGCAAAATCACTGCTGGGAAGAATCGTCGTCGTGGATACGATAGATAATGCAGTGAAAATAGCCGGGAAATTTCATTACAGTATCCGCATGGTGACGGTAGAAGGGGAACTGCTTGTTCCGGGGGGCGCCATCAGCGGCGGTACTTTTAAAAATAACAGCAATCTCTTGGGACGCCGGCGGGAAATGGAAGCGCTTGAAAAAAAAGTAAAGCAATATGTCATAGAGATTGATAACATTCTGGAAGATATCGAAAAGACCAAGGCACAGAGGAATAAACTGCGTCTGGAAATTGAAGACATTAAGGGGCAGCTACAGCGAAAGTTTATCGAGCAGAATACGGCGCGGCTGAATGTGAGTCAGGCGAGGGAGCGTAAAGACGAGGCGGCGGAAGGTTCAGAAGAGCTGAAATCCGAAGAGCTGGAAATGGACGGGCAGATTAAAGAAATCCGGGAAAGCAAAGAGGAAATTGCAGCGGAACTTCAAAATTCCGAGCAGTTGGAAAAAGACGTAGAAGCACAGATAGCCGTACTACAGAAGCAGTTAGAAGAAGAGCGCGCCGAAGAATCCCTACAGTCGGCGAAAGTTTCCGAGTGGGATGTGGAAGTCGAGAAAATGCGCCAGAAGGCAGGGTTTCACAACCAGAATGTGGGGCGTATCATGGGGGAAATCGAACGCCATGAGATAGAGCTGCAGGAAGTGAAGGACGGACTGGAGCTTGGCAAGGAAGAAATCGAGCGTAAGAAAGCAAATATTCTGGAACTGGAAAAGACGATTTTAGCTTCCCATACGACCCAGTCCGATACGGAAGCTAAGTTAAAAGAGGATATCGCGGCAAAAGAAGAGTTGTCGGCAAAGCAGAAAAACTTTTTTACGGAAAGGGAAGACTTGTCGAAGCAGATGAGCGCGCTGGATAAAGAAGTCTATCGTCTAAGCAGCCAGAAGGAAAAATTAGAGGATTCCATAGAGTCCCAGATTAATTATATGTGGGACGAGTATCAGATTACCTTATCGGATGCTTCTTCCATGCGGGATGAAGAAATGACGGATTTATCCGCCATGAAAAAAGAGATTTCCGCCCTAAAGGACGCCATCAGGAAGCTGGGGGACGTCAATGTCAACGCCATCGAAGATTTCAAGAATCTAATGGAGCGTTATACATTCTTAAAAACGCAGCATGATGATTTGGTTGAGGCGGAACAGACTTTGCTTGGCATTATTGAAGAACTGGATACTTCCATGCGCAAGCAGTTTAATGAAAAATTTGCCGAGATAAACCGGGAGTTTGACAAAGTATTTAAAGAGCTGTTCGGCGGCGGGAAAGGTACGCTGGAGCTTATTGAGGATGAAGATGTTTTGGAAGCAGGAATCCGCATTATTGCACAGCCGCCGGGAAAGAAGCTGGGCAATATGATGCAGATGTCCGGTGGGGAAAAATCATTGACGGCAATCAGTCTGCTGTTTGCCATCCAGAATTTGAAGCCCTCTCCTTTCTGTCTGTTGGACGAGATTGAAGCGGCGCTGGATGAAAATAACGTGGGACGGTTTGCAAAGTATCTACATAAACTGACGAAAAGCACGCAGTTTATCGTGATTACCCATAGACGCGGCACGATGGAAAAAGCGGACAGGCTCTACGGGATTACGATGCAAGAAAAGGGTGTCTCTACGCTGGTAAGCGTAAATTTAATAGATAAGGAATTGGATGATTAATGAGTGAAGAAAAAAAAGGATTTTTTAGCAGGTTAAAAGCCGGGCTGTCTAAAACGAGAGAGAATATTGTACAAGGAATTGATGCAGTTTTTAACGGTTTTTCGTACATTGATGAAGACTTCTATGAAGAACTGGAAGAAATTCTGATTATGGGCGATATCGGTGTGAATGCGACAGGGAAGATTCTGGATAAACTGCGCGAACAGGTCAAAGAAAACCATATCAAGGAACCGGGCGAATGCAAGGAGTTTTTAATCCGCAATATCAAAGAGCAGATGCAGGTGGGCGAGACCGCTTATGAGTTTGAGCATAAACAGTCTATCGTACTTGTTATCGGGGTCAATGGAGTGGGTAAAACAACTTCCATCGGAAAATTGGCCGGGAAATTGAAAGCCCAGAATAAGAAAGTGCTGATAGCGGCGGCGGATACCTTCCGTGCAGCGGCGGGTGAACAGCTGACAGAATGGGCGCACCGTGCGGGCGTAGATATTATAGGCGGCAAAGAAGGCTCCGACCCGGCAAGCGTTATCTTCGATGCGGTGACGGCGGCGAAAGCCCGCAATGTGGACGTGCTATTGTGCGATACCGCCGGACGGCTTCACAATAAGAAAAATCTGATGGAAGAGCTGAAAAAGATGAATCGTATCATCGATAAAGAGTTTCCGGGCGTCCATCGGGAAAATCTGGTCGTACTGGATGGAACGACGGGACAGAATGCGCTGCAGCAGGCAAAGGAATTTGGGGAAGCGGCGGATTTGACGGGAATCATCCTGACGAAAATGGATGGTACGGCAAAAGGCGGAATTGCGGTGGCAATCCAGTCAGAGCTGCAGATTCCGGTGAAATATATCGGCGTTGGCGAGACGATTGAAGATTTACAGAAATTTGACGCAGACCAATTCGTGAACGCGTTGTTTGACCAAGAATGATTCCGAATGATACAGGAGTGATTCCGAATCATCCAGGAAAGATTCAGAATGATACAGGAGTGATTCAAAATCATCGGGGAAAAATTCAGAATGATGCAGGAGAAATTTCAGAATACCGGCAATTGGGAGGATTGGAAGATGGAAGAGAAAGAATTGTCCTTAGAAAAATTTGAAGAAGCCTGTGAAGTCGTTAAGCGGGTGACAATGGAGACAAAACTTGTATACAGCGATTATTTCAGTGCGCAGACGGGTGGAAAAGTTTATCTGAAACCGGAAAACATGCAGTTTACCGGGGCGTATAAGGTGCGGGGCGCCTATTATAAGCTGAGTACCTTATCGGAAGAGGATAGGCAGAAAGGGCTGATTACGGCTTCTGCGGGAAATCATGCACAGGGGGTTGCCTATGCGGCAAAATGCTACGGCGTAAAAGCGACCATCGTTATGCCGACGACCACGCCGCTGATTAAAGTAAACCGCACGAAAGGATACGGCGCAGAGGTGGTTCTCTACGGCGACGTTTATGATGAGGCATGCAACTATGCTTATCAGCTTGCAGAGGAAAAAGGTTATACGTTTGTCCATCCTTTTGACGATTTAGATGTGGCGACGGGACAGGGCACGATTGCGATGGAAATTATCAAGGAGCTTCCTCTGGTGGATTATATTCTCGTTCCGATTGGCGGCGGCGGACTTGCTACCGGCGTTTCGACGCTTGCCAAGCTGCTGAATCCTAAGATTAAGGTAATCGGTGTAGAGCCTGCGGGGGCAAACTGTATGCAGGAATCCATCCGCGCTGGCAAGGTACAGACCCTTAGCGTGGTGAATACGATTGCAGACGGAACCGCGGTTAAGACGCCGGGGACGGTTATCTTTCCTTATGTCAGCCAGAATCTGGATGACATCATTACCGTGGCGGATGAAGAATTGGTCGTAGCTTTTCTGGATATGGTGGAAAATCATAAGATGATTGTAGAAAACTCAGGGCTTTTGACGGTTGCTGCGCTCAAGCATATGGATATCAGGAATAAAAAAGCCGTGGCGATTCTAAGCGGCGGCAATATGGATGTGATTACGATGTCTTCCGTCGTACAGCAGGGTCTTGTCCTGCGGGATAGAATTTTTTCTGTATCCGTGCTGCTTCCCGATAAGCCAGGGGAATTGTCCAGGGTAGCCGACGTCATTGCCAGGGAGAATGGCAATGTTATCAAGCTGGAGCATAATCAGTTTGTATCGATAAACAGAAATGCCGCAGTGGAGCTGCGGATTACGTTAGAAGCTTATGGTACGGAGCATAAAAACCAGATTATCACAGCCCTGAAAGAAAATGGCTACCATCCAGAATTGGTACGTGCCAGCATTTGACGCCGCCATAGAGTGCATATCCATGAAGCGGTCATAAAACAGTTCATAAAGCAGACGTATGATTTGAAGGAAAACTTATATACTATATGGGGAAAATGCTGCCGCCAGCGGCAGGGGTAGAAGTCAGAACCGATAGGAGCTTGTAAGAGCATATGAAAATGGAAAGTTGGAAAAAATATGCCGTCATAACCGTTTCAGCATTTATCAATGCGGCGGCGATCAGTCTGTTTATCGACCCAAACAATATGGCGCCGGGCGGCGTTACGGGGATTGCAATTATTATCAGTAAATCGCTGCACTTAGAAACCGGTACGTTGATTTTTATACTGAACATACCGATTCTGCTATTTGCCATCTGGAAATTCGGCGTCAGGTTCACGGTCTCGACGATTTATGCCACGGCGCTTATTTCCATCTTTGCCAATATTTTAGCGCCCTTGGGCGCGGCGACAGATGATATACTGTTAGCAGCCCTTGCGGGTGGCGTACTATACGCGGTTTCCATCGGTATGATTATGAAGGTGGGCGCCACCACGGGCGGCATGGATATTATTGTGAAATGGCTTCGCAGAAAATTACCATACCTGAAAACAGGAGTGCTGTTTTTTATCACGGATGTTATCATCATTACCATATCAGGCATTGTTTTTAAGGATATCGACGCCGCTTTATATGCGGGGATTACGGTGGTAGTCAGCTCCCTGATGCTGGATATCGTTCTATATGGAAAAGACGAGGCGAAACTGCTCTATATTATCAGCGATAAGGCTCCGGAGATTACGAAACGGATTTTAGAGGAGCTGGATATCGGAGTCACCCAGATTGAAGGGCATGGGGCGTTTAGCGGCAGAGAAAAAAAGGTTTTGATGTGTGTAGCCAAAAAACAGATTTCCCCGCAGGTGGAAGATATCGTAAAAGAAGAAGATGCGGAAGCCTTCATGGTGATTACAAGCGCCACAGAAATTTTCGGGGAAGGGTATAAGAGCTATTTTAGCGACAGAATATAGGAGAAAAACATATGATGCAGGAACATAATGCACAGATAAAAGGCAGAGGAAGAAGGAAAAGGCGGGCTGAAAATATTACGCTGTTTGCTTCTATTATTCTTTGTCTGATTACGCTTAGCGCGGTCACGGTCTGTATGGTCATGTTTTTTAAGTACCGTGCCACACAGCAGGAAAATATCGAGGTCATGAGTGAGTTAGAAGCGTTGCAGAATACTTTTACGCAGGAAGAAGTGGATTACTTGCTTGCGCAGAAAGAGGAAGAAGTAGGACTTGCAGTTTCCGAGGATACCCGGCAGGAAATTCTGGATGAGATGAAGGAACTGATGCTATCGGGGGATGGCACGCTGAAAATGCTGCGTCATTTCTATCCAGAGGATATCGTGCTTGTGGACAGCAACCAATATTATTTCTTTCCAATTCTGGATACGTTAAAACAGCATACATATTTACAGGAAAATCTTACACTGACAGAGGATGGTCTGATGGAATATTATGAGGATGAGACCATTGTTTCCCATAAAGGCATCGATGTATCCCGCTATCAGGAAAAAATCGACTGGGAGGAAGTGGCGAAGGACGGTGTGGAATATGCCTTTATCAGATTAGGCGTCCGTGGATATACGGAAGGGGAAATCGTGGAAGATGCGATGTTTGAAACGAACATCAAGGGGGCGCTGAAAAATGATATCGCGGCGGGTATTTACTTTTTCACCCAGGCGACCAGCGTGGAAGAGGCCGAAGAAGAAGCGAAATATGTGCTGGATGCGATTGAGCCGTATCAGATTACCTATCCTGTCGTCATAGATGTGGAAGCGGTATCCGCGCAGAATGCCAGAACCGCAGATTTGACGAAAGAAGAACGGACGGAATATTGTATTACCTTCTGTGAGATGATAAGAGCAGCGGGGTATACGCCGATGATTTACGGTAATTTGAAGACTTTTATGCTGATGCTGGATATAGAACAGTTGGAAGATTATGATAAATGGCTGGCAAGTTATGATACAAACCTGTATTTTCCCTATGAGTTTAAGATTTGGCAGTATACGGATTCCGGGGAAGTGGAAGGTATCAGGGCGGACGTTGATATGAATATCAGTTTTTTGGAATTTGGCGACTGAAAATTCCTTTCCGTGGAAAAGATGGATAAGTGGTTGCCGCCTGGAATGGTTCATGTTACAATGGGCATGTAGGTATTAATCAATTATGGGAAGAGACGAGGTAAAAGCAGAATGAAGTATGAATTTGAGGGTACAGTAGAATTTAGGGAAAATGAAAATTCCATCGCAGTTCCCTTTAATGTATGGGAAGTGTGTGAGAAAATTGGCGACGCGCCGGTCAGGGTATGTTTTGATGACGTATGTTTTACTTGTGAATTGCTGCCCAAAGGACAAGGATATTATGATATTCCGGTAGAGGAAAGCATTTTATCGAAAGTAGAGCTGGGGAAAAGATATCTGATTTCGATTGAAATTGTAGGAAATGCGGTTGAAGTGAGCGAAAACAGCCCCTACAGCAAGGAACATCCCATCAGGAAGATAGATGGCGTGAATCTGGTAACGCAGCCCTGGGACGGACTCTGCGGACAGGCATGTATCGCCATGATAGCGGGCACTACACTGGATGAAGCATGCGATATCATGAAATGCAGGGAATGGCAGGCAAATATGGGCAAGATGATAGGCACCCTGGAATATCTTGGCATTTCCCATGCGGAAAAGATTGTCTACACGCTGGGCAGGGAAGTGGCGCTTCCAAACTGCTGCATTATCATGGAAAAGATGGGCAGATACAGTCATTATCTGGTTGGCTATGCAGGAAAATATTATGACCCGAACTTAGGAGAGTTGAAGGATTTTGATTTGACAAAAGTTATCGGCTATCTGGAAATTTTATAAAGCGCCGATAAGCAGATTGTGGAAAGAATAAGAAAGATGTAGAGTCTTGGAAAGAGGAAGGCTTTACATCTTTTTCTCTTTGTCTGTTGTTTTAGTGTCATAATGAATTTTGGTATATAGGTAAAGTGAAGGGGGCTGAAATTTTTGCAGCAATACGCAGAAATTTCAGCTCTATAACTTGCATAATCATTCAAAATATGGTAATGTTATAAGCAGACCATAAAGGGATGAAAAAAATGCGTCAATACGCAAAAATTTCAGGGGTGATTTGCATGTTACCAAGAAAACAATATATGGAAAAATTGATACGAAAAAGAGATAATGGACGGGTAAAGGTAATTACAGGTCTGCGCCGATGTGGGAAATCTGTTTTACTTTTCCAACTATACAGAGACTATCTGATTAGCGAAGGGGTAGCGCAGGAGCAGATGATATGTCTTGCTTTGGATATTCTTGCAAATGCAAAGTACCGGAATCCGATAGAGTTGGATCATTATATTAGGGAACGGGTCACAAACAGCAATAAGCAATACTATGTGCTTATAGATGAAATTCAGTTTGTATCTGAAATACAGAATCCTTATGTGGATGATCCTAAGGCAAAAATTTCATTTATTGATGTGGTACTTGGGCTTATGCAGATGCCGAATGTAGATGTCTATGTAACCGGTAGTAATTCAAAGATGCTTTCTTCCGATATTCTGACACAGTTCCGTGACAGAGGTGATGAGATTAGGGTGTTTCCGCTTTCCTTTGCAGAATTTTACGAAGCATATGAGGAAGATAAGCGCGGGGCATGGCAGGAGTATTATACTTACGGCGGGATGCCTGTTGTGACAACATTAAATGTGCATGAGGAAAAAAGCAGATACCTTCGTGATCTTTTTGCCAGAACTTATATCAAGGATGTGCTTGAACGCCATAAGATTATGAATGAGGATGAAGTGTTAGAGATTTTGCTGGATATCCTTGCGTCGTGTATCGGTTCATTAACCAATCCCAATAAGTTATCGAATACTTTTAAAAGCGAACGGAAAATTAATGTAGCGCCGGAAACGATAGAACATTATATTGTTTACTTTTTAGATGCGTTTCTGATTCAGAAAGCAGTACGCTATGATGTCAAAGGACGAAAGTATATAAAAACCCCTGCTAAGTACTATTATTCCGATCCGGGACTTAGGAATGCAAGGCTTGGATTTCGTCAGTTGGAAGAAACGCATCTCATGGAAAATGTACTTTACAATGACTTAGTTAGACGGGGATTTGATGTGGATGTTGGCGTTGTTGAGTATAACATGAGAGGAATGGATGGAATAAGCACAAGAAAGCAGCTTGAGGTTGACTTTGTGGTGAACAGGGGAAGCGAGCGGTTTTATGTCCAGTCGGCGCTCAGTATCGCCGATCCTAAGAAAAAAGAACAGGAGATTGCGTCGCTGTTGCGTATTCCGGATTCTTTCAAAAAGATTGTGGTGGTGAAGGACTATCTGAAACCGTGGACGGATGAACATGGCATACAGTATATGGGGATAGAACAGTTCCTTCTTGACGAGGATATTATGAAAGCATAAAAATTATTTTCAGAAAAACATCTGTCAAGAAAAAATACTTGACACATATCCGATGGTATAGTAGAATAGCAAAGGTTGAATACACCGGGCGGAATGTCCACTCAAAGCCCTGATTGGAGCAGAGTCATGGAAAAAATCGTGGAACAGGGTCTTTTGTATGATTTTTATGGAGAACTGCTGACAGAGCGCCAGAGACAGATTTATGAAGGAGTCGTCTATGAGAATCTTTCTTTGACAGAGATTGCTGCAGAAGAGGGAATCAGCAGACAGGGTGTGCACGATATTGTAAAGCGCTGCGACAAAACCTTGGCAGATTATGAGAAAAAATTGAAATTGGTTGCCAGATTTATGAAAATCAGGGAACAGATTCAGAAGATTGACAGACTGTCCGAGCTTTATGAGCAGAATGAAACGGAAGATAAGGCGGTGTATTGCCGTAAACTGAGGCAGTTGTCCGCAGAGATTTTGGAAGAGTTATAGAAGCGTGGGAAAGATAGAGGGTTTGCATGGCATTTGAAAGTCTGACAGATAAACTGCAAAATGTTTTTAAAAATTTGAGAAGTAAGGGACGTCTGACGCAGGAAGATGTGAAAACCGCCTTAAAAGAAGTAAAAATGGCGCTTTTGGAAGCCGACGTCAATTTTAAGGTTGTCAAACAATTCATAAAAGCCGTAGAAGAGCGGGCAATCGGGCAGGATGTGTTAAACGGTCTGAATCCCGGTCAGATGGTTATCAAAATCGTCAATGAAGAAATGGTCAGCATGATGGGTTCCGAGACGACGGAAATCCAGATGCAGCCCGGTAAAGCGATTACAGTTATTATGATGTGTGGCTTACAGGGCGCCGGTAAGACGACCACGACAGCCAAAATTGCGGGCAAATTGAAATTAAAGGGAAAGAAGTCCCTGTTAGTCGCATGTGACGTTTATCGTCCTGCGGCAATTAAACAGTTACAGATTAACGGGGAAAAACAGCAGGTAGATGTGTTTTCTATGGGGGAAAACCATAGACCCGTAGATATCGCCAAGGCAGCTTTGGAACACGCACAGAAGAATGGGCACAATGTCGTGATTCTCGATACGGCGGGACGGCTTCATATTGACGAAGAAATGATGGCGGAGTTACAGGAAATTAAGAGCCAGGTAGAAGTGCACCAGACGCTGCTTGTAGTAGACGCCATGACCGGACAGGATGCGGTCAATGTGGCGAAGGAGTTCGACGATAAGGTGGGCGTGGACGGCGTTATCTTATCCAAAATGGATGGTGATTCCAGAGGCGGCGCCGCGTTATCCATAAAAGCGGTAACAGGAAAGCCTGTTTTGTATGTGGGTATGGGCGAGAAACTTTCGGATTTGGAACAGTTTTATCCTGACCGCATGGCGAATCGGATTCTGGGCATGGGGGATGTGCTGACGCTGATTGAAAAGGCACAGCAGAATATCGATATTGACGAAGAAAAAGAAAAACAGATGGCAGCCCGGATGAAGAAGGGGAAATTCGATTTCGAGGATTATCTGGAAAGTATGAAGCAGATGCGGAATATGGGCGGAATTTCCAGTATCTTAGGGATGCTCGGCATGGGCAGACAGATGGGCGATGTGGAGTCCATGATAGATGAGAAGCAGATAAACAGGATGGAAGCAATCGTCCTGAGTATGACGCCCCAGGAAAGGCAGAATCCGAAACTGTTGAATCCGAGCAGGAAACACCGCATTGCAAAAGGGGCGGGCGTGGATATCAGTGTTGTGAACCGGTTTATCAAACAGTTTGAACAGTCGCAGAAGATGCTCAAACAAATGCCCGGCATGATGGGCGGCAAACGGGGCGGCGGAATGTTCGGCGGTATGGGAAAATTCCCATTTTCCTAAAAAAACGGCGGATAGGGATGTATTTGTGAAGTTTAGAGAGATATCTGTTTATAGTAGGTATCATTTCTATTCAAATAAAATGAAAATATACAATGGAGGCAGAAAAATGGCAGTTAAAATCAGGTTAAGAAGAATGGGAAAAAAGAAAGTTCCTTTTTACAGAATCGTAGTTGCGGATTCCAGATCTCCGAGAGACGGAAGATGTATCGCGGAAATCGGTACTTATAATCCGAACACGGATCCAAGTACATTCAAAGTAGATGAGGAAGCGGCGAAGAAGTGGCTTGCAAACGGCGCGCAGCCTACAGAAGTTGTTAGCAAGATCTTCAAGATTGCGGGAATTATCGAGAAGTAGAAGGAAATAGTTAATCGCACTTTTGGAGGTGGGTTATGAAAGAATTAGTTGAAGTAATTGCAAAGGCACTTGTAGACAATCCTGATGAAGTCGTTGTTACAGAGAAGGAAGAAGGAAGGAATATTACCATAGATCTTCATGTTGCGGCGGATGATATGGGTAAGGTGATTGGAAAACAAGGACGTATTGCAAAAGCAATCCGCTCAGTGGTCAAGGCGGCATCATCCAAAGAAAATAAAAGAGTGGATGTAGAAATTATTTAAAGATTTCAGCCTCATGGGATTTCATGGGGCTGTTTTTCATATAAAGTATGAAACGACAACGCGGAAGAATGCGAAGCATTCTTCCCAAGATAATCGCGTAAGCGATTTTCTTGTAGGATGGGGCAAAAGGCAGTATCAAGGAGGTGGATGATAGTTGGTTGAGGAATTTCAGGTAGGCGTTATTACACAGACGCATGGTATCCGCGGGGAAGTGAAGGTATTTCCGACGACGGATGATGCAGCGCGTTTCAAGAGACTGAAAGAAGTCGTTCTGGATACCGGAAAAGAGCGGTTATCCATGACGATTGAGAGTGTCAAATTTTTTAAAAAGTTTGTAATTTTGAAATTTAAGGGATATAATTCTATTAACGATATCGAGAAATATAAGAATGGTAAACTGCTTGTGCCGAGGGAAAAGGCAGTAAAGTTGCAAAAGGACGAGTATTTTGTAGCCGATTTGCTGGGAATGCGGGTGGTTACGGAAGCAGGCGAGATGCTTGGCATTTTGAAAAACGTGCTGGAAACCGGAGCAAACGACGTCTATGTGGTAGAAATGGAAGATAAGAAGGAGTTGCTGCTTCCGGCAATCAAAGAGTGTATTCTGGACATTGACATGGAACAGGCAGTGATGAGTGTCCATGTAATGGATGGATTATTATGAAACTGAGAGAAAGGCATGGATGGCAAAATGAATTTTCACATACTGACGCTTTTCCCGGAGATGGTGCTGCAGGGACTGCATACTAGTATTCTTGGTAGAGCCGTAGAGAAGGGTTGCATTTCCATAGAGGCAATCAATATCAGAGATTATACTACGAATAAACATGGAAAAGTGGACGATTATCCGTATGGCGGCGGCGCAGGGATGCTGATGCAGGCGCAGCCGGTCTATGATGCCTATCTTGCCGTAATGGACAAAATCCGTGCCAGAAGAGCCGATAGTAACGGGCAGACCGGACAGGATGGTCAGGATACGGTATCTGGCAGACCGGTACGGGTCATTTATCTGACGCCGCAGGGCAGGACGTTTCAACAGGATATGGCGAAGGAACTGGCAGGAGAGGAAGATTTGGTTCTGCTCTGTGGGCACTATGAGGGCATTGACGAGCGGGTGTTAGAGGAAATTGTTACTGACTATGTTTCGATAGGGGATTATGTGTTGACAGGCGGGGAACTTCCTGCTATGGTGATGATAGATGCCGTTGCACGGCTTGTTCCGGGGGTTCTGCACAATGGGGAATCGGCGCAGACAGAGTCCTTTTACCATGATTTATTGGAGTATCCGCAGTATTCCCGCCCGGAAATCTGGCAGGATAAAAAGGTGCCGGAAATTTTGCTATCGGGAGATCATGCCAGAGTGGATGCATGGCGGCTGGAACAGTCTTTAGAGCGCACAAGGAAGCTTCGCCCGGATTTGTATGAGAAGTGGGCGGCAAGGCAGGAATAATATATCACAGGACAGAGGTAATGCACTGCGATGGATAGGATTCGCAGGCAAATAATGAGGGGGTTATCAGAATGAGTATGAAAGGGAAAATGAGGATAAACATGAAAAGGCAGCGTAAGGCAATGCTGTCATGGTTATTGGCGGCAGCGTTGTTTATGGAGCCTGTGGCGGCGCCTATTACCGTATATGCCAGGGAAGCCGGAACGGACCCTTCCTTAACCGCAGCAGAGAATGCACCGGGTTCAGGAACCGTAGATTCCGGGCGGGAAAATTATCTTGCGCAGACTGTTTCCGGGAATGAGGGCGGCGGAGAGACAGAACCGGAAAAACCCGATGGCGGGGATATACAGGAAGATGGCGGCAATCAGACGGAGGAAGACGACGGTAAGAAAGAACAGGGCGGCGATAATCCGGGACAGGAAGATACTGACAAAGAGCAGGATCAGGAAGAGACTGAGGATAAAAAAGAACCGGAAGATGCCGATGAGAATGATGGACAGGACGAAACCGCTTCAGAGGAAGAGGGGACAAAAGAGGATAGTCTTGACATAGAAGAAGCAGATGCGGAATCGGAAAAGGAAGCACCGGAGGAAGAAACAGAAAAAATCACTCCGGTATCAGAAGAAGAAATCGAAGCCTGGGCAAAGAAAACAGGGCATGTACCAAACGGTTATCAGGATATCGATTACGACGTAGAAAGCCTGACAGCGCCGGTGGCTGCCTCGGATAATTCTTTTGCGGCTGCCAACTGTGCGGTATTCACGCCTGTAAAGTACGATGCGAGGGAAAAAGGACAGCTTTCTTCTGTAAAGAATCAGGCAAATTGGGGCTGCTGCTGGTCTTTTTCTGCGGTAGCGGCGGCGGAAAGCGCCTATCTGAAATTAAACGGAACAGAAGCGGATTTATCGGAAAGCCATCTGGTGAATTTTTTCTACAATGGCAATGCAGGGATTGATTTGGAAGGACCGGACGGCGGACTTTCGGGGGATAGCACAGAGGCATTAGCGGATACGCCTGTCCAGCAGGGCGGGAATAGTTTTTTCACTACTTTTGCACTGGCAAGATGGACGGGAATCGCAGACGAGGCGACGGACGCATCGCTAGTATATCCGGTAGAAGCGACTGCGAATACGAATGATTTGTCCATAAGCGGCGAGTATGCCTATACGGACGCTATGCACTTAGAAAATGCGTATTGGATTCCGCTTTCAGATGCAACAAGCGTAAAACAGGCGATTATGGACTATGGGGCAGTCGGCGTAAGCTATTATTATAGTCAATATTTTGATAGCGACCTTTATAAATATGTGGAGCCGGATTATGACGGACCTGCAGTTTATTATAATCCTGCCTATGCAAGTACGAACCATGCGGTGGCGATTGTCGGGTGGGACGATACGTTTGATAGGAATCAGTTCCGGTATACATATACCAATGCTTCCAAGGCAGCGTCGGGAGAGGAAATGGTTTTGCCGGAAAATAACGGCGCATGGCTGATTCGGAACAGTTGGGGAAGCAGTGTACTGGATGGAGGCTATTTCTGGATTTCTTATGAGGATTTATCTTTAAATAATGGAACGGCATTTGCTTTTGATTTTGCAAAGGCGGATAATTATGACCATAACTATCAGTATGACGGTTCTACTGGCATGCAGTCGCTTGGCTCTACTAGTGGAGAAATGAAGGCAGCCGCAGTCTATACGGCAAGCGGCAGACAGACCGTATCGGCGGTGGGCATTGGTTTTGCTTCCGCCAGTACAGATTATACGGTGCAGATTTATACAGGTTTATCGAACAAGAACAATCCGACGTCTGGAACACTGGCGGCAACGACGAGTGGAAGAACGAGTTTTGAGGGTTTTTATACGATTGAGATAGAAGATTTTGTCCTGGTAGAAGAAGGGGAGCTCTTTAGCGTTGTCATAACAGCGAAAAAAGAAAATGGTCAGACGATCAAACTGTTTGTGGATTCTTCTTATCCAAATGGTGACTGGATTAGTTTTACTGCTAATACGGAGCAGGATAATACTTTCCTTTCAACAGGAAATGCATGGGTGAGCGCCGGAGAAGCACAGAATTGTACTATGCGGATTAAAGCGTATACCAACGATTATACGATACCGGTAGAAGTGGATAACAGGGAGCTTAGGCTGGATATGCTTGAGGATATTATGCCTCAGGAATATACCGGGGAAGAAATAGAGCCGGAGCTTCATCTTGTGTTTGACGGGGAGCGTCTTATTAAAAATAGGGATTATACCGCGACATTCCAGAATAACAAGGAAGTCAGCGCCGCAAATAAAAAAGCCAGCGTGACCATCCGGGGAATTGGTAATTATGTCGGTGAAATTACGGCGGAGTTTACCATTACGAAAAAAGTCCTGCGTGCGGATATGATATCTGTGCAAGGCTGGGTATACGATGGGACGACGCACCAGAATATCGTTACAGTTACCAATCAGGGAACCCCTATGACGGAGGGCACGGATTATACGATAAAATATAATAAGAGTCCGTTACATGCCGGAACATATACCGTGACTGTAACTGGAAAGGGGACTAACTATAGCGGAAGCGCGAAGCAAAGCTTTACAATCGAAAAGCGAGACCTGACGGATGGGATGGTATCCATATCCATGCAGCAGACAGAATATACCGGAAAGGATATCAAACCTGCAGTCAGCGTAAGATGTGGGGAAACAACGATTCCGGCCGCTAATTATACGATAAAGTACAGCAATAACAAGACCCCTGGAACGGCAAGCGTTACCATTACAGGGAAAACAGACTGCCAGGGGACAGTGGTTAAGGGTTTTGAGATTGCGAGGAAAACGCTGAGTAGCGAAAATATCACCGTAAAATCCGGTTCGGTTTATACCGGCGGGGAAGTGAAGCCGGGGATAACAGTGAAAGTCGGCGGAACCGTTTTAAAAGCAAACCGGGATTACCAGATTACAGGCTATGCGGATAATATTGACGCAACGACAGATGGCGCGGCGGCGAAGGTTTTTCTAGAGGGTATCGGGAATTATGACGGAAAAGTGACGAAGGAATTTGCGATTAAACCCAGGAGCGTGGCGGCAAATAAAATCAAGGCGACGTTAAATTATGGCTATGGGGAAATGAAGTCTGTCTGTGTGGTATCTGTTGACGGAAAAACGATAAGTGCGTCCGATTATACGCTGTCGATCCAAAAAGCCGGAACGCAGGAAGCGATTCCGTCAGAAACATTGCAAGACAGTCTGCAGCTTGGAAGCAAATATGATATTACCGTAACACTGCGGGCAAATTATGCAAATGCCAATCAAAAGCCGGCAGTTATGAAAAATGTGGAATGTAAAAAGTCTGCGGGTAGTCTGATAGTGACTTTTGATACAGGCTGGGAGGCTGCATCTTACGAATATAAAGGCAGCGCCTATAAACCCGCCGTTGTAGTAAAAGACGGTGAAACGGTATTAAAGAAAAACAAAGATTATGCCATTTCTTATAAAAATAATACCAATGCGGGCGAAGCGGCTGTGGTGATAACCGGAAAGGGAAATTATAACGGCACGAAGGAACTTACCTTTACAATCCGTAAGAAGGTGGCGGATACGCTTGTAGTTACCGTACCCGATAAGACTTATACAGGCGCGGAAATTAAATCCCCTGTTACGGTGAAGGCGGGTCAGAAGAAGTTAAAAGCCGGCACGGATTACACCTATACTTATGCCAATAATACGGATGTATCCTATGTAAACGGTACGGTGGATAAGCAGGCTAGGGTAATTGTTACGCTGCTAAATTATACGGATAATAGCCAGAACACTGAGATAACCGGGTTTTTCCAAATCAATCCCGCCAGGATTACTTCCGTAAAGGTGGGCGGATGCTATTATCTGGGTGAAAATATTCCCGTGGAGCCTGCGGTAACTGTAAAGGCGGGGAAACTTGTACTGGATGATACAGAGTACGACGCCTATTATGATGGGCATAAGACCTTGAATAATAAGGCAAAAGTTACTGTTACTGCAAAGGGCAATTATCAAGGCAGTAAGACTGTTAATTTTAAGATTGCCAAAGAGCCGCTGTCCAAGGCAGAAGTAACGGGAATTACCGACAGGGTATATGCCGGCGTGCCTATTGAATTTTCGGGGTTTACTGTGAAAAGCAACAGTCAGGTTATTATTCCGGCAGACCAATATAATGTCACTTATAAAAATAACCAGAAAGCAGGAACTGCAAGCGTTACCATCAAGGCTAAAGCAGACAGTATTTACTCTGGAAGCATCACGAAAAAATTCAAAATTACCAAAGCGGAATTGGGAAATATGGTAACGATAGACCAGACAAAGCTGGCGTCCAAAACCTATACCGGTCAGAAACAGACCTATAAGAATGCAGAAATTGAGAAAGCTGTGACGGCAAAAGTGGATGGAGATTCCCTGAAGTATAAGGTTGGTTATGAAAATAATACCAATGCCGGAACAGCGGTTATGATTCTGACAGGAACGGGGAATTACACCGGAAAAGTGCGGATTGAGTTTCCGATTCAGCCTCGCAGCATAGAGGAAGTAAATATGACGCTAAAGCAGGAACAAATGACCTATGCAGGGGATGGAATCCCAGTTTTTGCAGAAATTAAAAAGGCAGTCTATGGGAAATTGAATCTGAAAAGGGGAAAAGATTATACGCTGTCCTATATGAATAACAAGAACAGGGGTCTCGCTTCCATTAAGGTAACAGGAACGGGAAACTATACTGGAACGAAAACGGTGGATTATCGTATTTTGTAGCAATCGCGGAATTGGAAACCGGCGGATTGGCAAAATCCAAATCGACGGAAAATCGGTGGAATTTGCAAAAAGAGGTTGCATTTTACCTCATAATATGGTAGATTATTAATGTTGTGAAAAAGATGGTCCTCTGTTACGGAAGGTATTAAGAACATCAGAAACAGGCGAAAGGAGCAAGTTATACAGATGAATGCAATTATTAAAGAAATTGAAGCAGCTCAGGTGAAAGATTCGGTAGAGGAATTTCATGTAGGCGATACTGTAAAAGTTTACGGAAAGATTAAAGAGGGTAATCGCGAAAGAATCCAGATTTTTGAAGGAACTGTTTTAAAGAGACAGGGCGGAAGCAACAGAGAGACTTTTACCGTAAGAAAATTGTCAAACGGCGTCGGCGTTGAGAAGACATGGCCCCTTCACTCCCCTAATGTAGAGAAGATTGAAGTGGTAAGAAGAGGTAAAGTAAGACGTGCGAAACTGAACTACCTGAGAGGTCGCGTCGGTAAGAGAGCGAAAGTAAAAGAACTGGTAAGATAAGTAATGAACCGGAGCAGTTACCTTAAAGCAATTTAAGGTAACTGTTTTTGACTATCAGGAAATACGACGATATGTGATAAAAGAGGTGTTGGTTTGGCTAGGAAAAAGGGATTGCAGTTTTATCAGAAAGAAAAGAAATTAAATTCCGCACTTATAAAGGATATCTTTGAAATGCTGCTCGGTACGTTTGTTGTTATTTTTCTGGCGCTGGCGATTACATATTTTGTAGGAATGCGGACGAGCATCATTGGTGATTCTATGGAACCCACGCTCTATAACGGACAGGAAATTTTAATAAACCGCCTGATTTATAAATTCTCATCCCCCGGACGGGGCGACGTCATCGTATTTATTCCGAATGGGAACCAGAAGACGCATTATTATGTAAAACGGGTGATTGCGCTTCCGGGTGAGACGGTGAGGATTCAGGACGGAAAGGTTTATATAGATGGCGTTTTACAGGAAGAAGAGGATATCTATGATAAAATTGCAGACCCCGGTATTGCAGAAAACGATATTCTGCTTGGAACGGATGAATATTTTGTGTTGGGGGACAACCGCAATAGTAGCGAAGACAGCCGCTCCGGCAATATTGGAGCCATTAAGAGGACGAATATCATAGGTCAGGCATGGTTTCATCTGAAAAATGAAACGACGGAAATGGGCTTTGTAGAATAAGGCAGAGAAAGGAAGAAATCAATATGAATTATCAATGGTATCCGGGTCATATGATGAAAGCAAAGCGCATGATGCAGGAAAACATCAAATTAATTGATTTGGTGATAGAGCTGGTGGACGCCAGAATCCCTTTCAGCAGCCGTAACCCGGATATTGACGAACTTGGAAAGAACAAATCCAGATTGATTTTACTGAATAAATCCGATTTGGCAGATGGGCAATGCAACCGGGAATGGATGGATTATTTTAAGAAAAAAGGTTTTTATGTGCTGGAAATCAATGCGAAGACGGGCGAAGGGATGAAAGCCATCCGCGGTACAGTGAAAGAAGCATGTCAGGAAAAAATAGAGCGGGATAGGAAGAGGGGCATTGTGAACAGACCGGTGCGCGCGATCGTGGTGGGTATTCCCAATGTGGGGAAATCTACCTTTATCAATTCCTATGCAGGGAAAGCCTGTACCAAGACAGGAAATAAGCCGGGAGTGACGAAAGGAAAGCAGTGGATTCGTCTGAATAAGGAACTGGAACTTCTGGATACGCCAGGTATTTTATGGCCGAAATTTGAGAATCAGGACGTGGGTAGGAAACTTGCCCTGATCGGTTCTATGAATGATGAAATTTTACAGATGACAGAACTTGCAATAGACTTGATTACCTATTTGGTGGTACACTATAAAAAAGCGTTTATGGAGCGTTATCAGCTTGCGGAGGATATCGGGGAACCTGCCCGTATTTTAGAGGCTGTCTGCGAAAGTAGAAAATGCTATCAGAAGGGCGGCGGAATCGATTATGAGAGAGGCGCCACGCTGCTGTTGGATGATTTCAGGAATGGGCGCATCGACAGGATTACATTGGAAAGACCGGACGAATAGGGTAGGAAAGGCATGGTTATAGATTAAGATGAAAAAAGTATTGCGGGAAATTCTAAGCACAAGCCTATATTTATTGGTGGTATTGTGTGTGACTTATCTGGTTATTCATTTTGTGGGACAGAGAACGCAGGTAAGCGGCAGCTCTATGGAACCGAAATTGAGCGATGAGGATAATCTGATTGTGGATAAGATTAGCTATCATTTTAAAGAGCCGGAACGGTTTGATATTATTGTATTTCCATTCCAATATAAAGAAGATACTTATTATATCAAGCGGATTATCGGAATGCCGGGGGAAACCATCTATATTGACGGAGCAGGACAGATTTATATCAACGATGAGATATTGGATGAGAGCTACGGAAAAGAAGTCATCCTGGATGCAGGCAGGGCTTCTACCCCGATTACGTTAAAAGACGACGAGTATTTTGTGATGGGAGATAACCGGAATAACAGTACCGACAGCAGGGATATTTCAGTCGGGAACATTAAAAGAGACAATATTATCGGGCGGGCATGGCTTCGGATATGGCCTTTTGGAAAGTTCGGGTTTATTAAGCATCGCTAAGTGTATAAGTGGGATGATTTTAACGGTCAGACTTGTGGCAGGATAGGAGAGAGAATCATTAGATGGCGGAATCAATTCAAGAGATAAAACGGAACTTACAGGCAGCTAATTATGAAAGGCTGCCTGAATTATTGAATCAGTATGAACAGGATACGAGAGCCGGGGTTATCAAGGAATTAGAACGGGCAAAAAAGCGCCTTCTTGCCTATGAAAAGGAATTAGAGCGCATAGAACAGTTAAAATATTATGAGAAAAAATACGCCTCTTATTCATATATCTGTGGCATAGATGAGGCGGGCAGGGGACCGCTTGCAGGTCCGGTGGTGGCAGGTGCGGTAATTTTGCCCCAAAATTGTCATATTTTATATATCAATGATTCCAAGAAACTGTCCGAAAAAAAAAGAGAAGAGCTTTATGATGTGATTATGGATGAGGCAGTGGCGGTAAGCGTCGGATACAGCGCGCCTGAACGGATCGATGAAATCAATATTTTACAGGCAACTTATGAGGCGATGCGGGAAGCGATTTCCAATCTTCAGGTTCAGCCGGATTTATTATTGAACGACGCAGTGACGATACCGGAAGTTTCGATGAAACAGGTGCCGATTATCAAAGGCGATGCGAAAAGTATTTCCATCGGTGCGGCAAGTATTGTGGCAAAGGTGACAAGGGATAGACTGATGCGGCGCTACGACGAGGTTTTCCCGGAATATGGATTTGCTGCCCACAAAGGATACGGCGCGCAGGCGCATATTGAAGCTTTGAAAAAATACGGTCCGTGTCCGATTCACCGGAAATCTTTCATCACACATTTCGTTTAGGGAATGGGGGTCTGACATTGAATTTAAGAGATATTTTTCAGCCGAGAAACCAGAATGTCACGCAGCCGGATACTGTCAGACAGACGGCAACAGCTGCGGCAGCGGAAAAGAACTATCAGGCAGTCAATGGGCTGCGGCATGTAGCGCCCGGACAGACCATCCAGGGCGAAGTGGTTGGAAAAGACGGCAATACGGTACAGATTGCACTGGATTCCGACAACGTTCTGACGGCAAGATTAGAAAAAGATTTGAATATTTTGCTGGGGCAGAGTATGAGTTTTGAAGTAAAGAGCAACAACGGCTCCTTACTGTCCCTGACGCCGCTTTACGCCAATATGGCGAACGAGGCCACGATTATGAAAGCGTTATCGGCGGCGGGAATGTCGGCGAGTCCTTTTAACATGAAAATGATATCGGATATGATGCAGGAAGGCATGTCGATTGATAGGGATACGATTGCCTATGTGAACAGGCAGCTTGCGGATTTTCCGAATGCCAATCCTTCTTCCATTATCCAGATGATACGTCTTGGCCTGCCAATAACGGAGCTGAATCTGGAACAGTTTGAATTATATAAGAACAATGAACATCAGATTTTACAAAGCATGGAGCAGTTGACACAAGAACTTCCTAAGATATATACGGAGCTGCTTTCGGAAGGAAAGACGGCAGAGGCGGTTTCTTTTTATGGACAGATTCTGGAGGCATTCGTCGGCGAAGGCAGTTTAGCCGATGCGGAAGGCATAGTTTCCCTGATACAAGAAGCGGAAACCGAAGGAAAGACGACGGAAACCCTGCAGCCGAATCTCATGGAAGAAATGCCCAAAAGCGCACAGGAAGAGATGACCAATGCAGGAAATTCCGCCACGCCCAAAGGGGATACAATAAATGCAGGAATGCCTGATAGCGGTATCCCACAGGAAGAGGCAGGTGCATTAAAAAACCAGGAAGGCGCGGCAGGTCAGGCAAATCAGGCAGGGTCTTTGACAGAGTCATGGCAGGAATTGGGGGATATGCTGCGGAAACTGGGGATGGATTCCTCACTGGCGAAACAGATTGAAACCGGGACCTTATCGCCGAAAGAGGCGCTTACCCAGATTCATACGTTTTTATCAGAGCATTCCCCGCAGCTTTTGAAAGACGGGCTGCAGGAGTCTGTCAGGGATTTGTTTGGCAGTAGAGGGTTTCAGAATCTGCTGCGGACAGAGATAGAGAATCAATGGCTGCTAAAGCCGGAAGATGTGGCGCAGAAGGAAAAAGTGGAGCAGCTCTATGAAAGAATCCGGGAGCAGACGGCAAAGATAAACGAAGCGTTTCAGATGATCGATAAGGCGGATACGGCGGGAGTAAAAAGCGTCCAGAATCTGCAGGGGAATCTGGATTTTATGCATCAGATGAACCAGATGTTTACCTATGTGCAGCTTCCCCTTATGATGGCGGGAAATCAGGCGCATGGCGACCTCTATGTCTATACGAATAAGAAGAGTCTTGCCAAAAATGACGGCAATGTCAGTGCGCTGCTGCATCTGGATATGGAGCATTTAGGACCGCTGGACGTTTATGTGACGATGCAGCAGAATCAGAAAATCAATACCAATTTTACCTTAAAGGATGAAGCGGCGCTGGATTTGATTGCGGAGCATATCCATATTCTGGATGAGCGGCTGACGAAACGGGGCTATTCCATGAACGCGAATTTCCAGCTAAAAGAAGACGCGGAGGCTGAGGAAACAAACATTATGCAGGAAATTCTGGAACAGAATAAAAATATATCCGTGCTGAGCAGGACTTCCTTTGATATGAGGGCATAGATTGAAAAATAATAAAAGGTGGGGGAAAGTATGCCGAAGGAAAAGGAAAATAAACCAAAACAGGCGATTGCCTTGGAATATGATCCGGAAGATGAGGCGCCGCGGGTCATTGCATCCGGCAAAGGTGCGCTGGCGGAAAAAATCATTGAAAAGGCGATGGAGGCGGACGTTCCCGTACATCGCGACGATAAACTTGCGGAAACCTTGTCCAGACTGGATATCGGGGAAATGATTCCGCCGGAATTATATGAAGTAGTGGCGGAAATTCTCGTCTTTGTAGATGCGATGGACAAAATCAAGGCGAAGCTTGGAAAATAGCAGAAAAAGTAAACGTTGCAAGATTAGGATTACGTCGGATAAAAAAGGATATGCCTGAAAACAGCAGAATAGAAGAGGATAAGAATGAATACACGGAAAACCGGCGCCGAAAAGGAAGCGGCCGCGTGTCAGTATCTGGCAGAAAGAAAAGTCCGCATCAAGGAAAGAAATTTCCGGTGCAGACAGGGGGAAATCGATATCATCGGGTATGATAGGGGATATCTGGTCTTTTTTGAAGTAAAATATAGAAGCGCTGCTTCCTCTAAGGGCAAAGCCGTGGAAGCGGTAGGAACTACCAAACAGCAGAAAATATGCAGGGTATCCGATTATTACCGGATGATACACAATATTCCCTCAGATACGCCGGTGCGCTATGATGTGATAGCGTTTGAGGGCGACGACATACAATGGATTCAGAATGCTTTTGATTATTGTTACCGTTAATCCAATCACAAGAAAACTATCATCTATTCATAACATAAGGAGACGTTAAACCGTATGAATATCAATAGAAAACAGAGCAAATTGCAGATGGAAAGAAGGAAAAACGGAAAGGTGGAGTATTTAACCTTTCCGCTTTTAGATGAAACAGGACTCGTCAGGCATCTTTTTTCAACCAGGTTGGGAGGCGTCAGCGAGGGCATTTTTTCTTCCATGAATCTCAGCTATACGCGAGGGGATAAAAAAGAAGCGGTCGATGAGAACTACCGCAGGATAGCGGATACGCTTGGGTGCAGCCTGGAAGATATCGTCTGCTCTGACCAGACCCATACGACGAATATTCGTGTGGTGGATGAGAGGGACAGGGGAAAAGGCATTTTCTATCCGAAAGATTATAGAGATGTGGACGGGATGATTACGAAGACGCCCGGTATCGTACTTGCAACTTTTTATGCGGATTGCGTGCCGCTTTTTTTTATTGATACGAAGCAAAAAGCGATAGGCTTGTCCCATTCCGGCTGGCGGGGCACGGTAGGACGGATAGGCGCGCGCACAATAGAGGTCATGGGCAGGGAATATGGGACAAAACCGGAAGATATTGTTGCAGCTATCGGGCCTTCCATTTGCCGCGGCTGTTATGAGGTCGGCGGGGAAGTGGAGGCGGCTTTTGTACAGGAATTTTCTAAGCCCGGACAGGCGGAAGTTATTTTATACGAGAAAGGAAACGACAAATATTGGCTGGATTTATGGAAAGCCAATCAGATTGTATTGGAAGAAGCGGGCGTGCATACGGATAGGATACAGGTAACGGACATTTGTACCTGTTGTAATCCGGATTATCTGTTTTCCCATAGGGCAAGCCACGGGAAGCGCGGAAATCTGGGTGCATTTTTAGGGCTTTTGGAATGAAATCAGAATGGAATTAAGAAAATATTAAAAAATTTCCTATAGATTCCTTTAAGTTTTCATGATTCAATAAAATTAACGTTTAGAAATTTACACATTGAGAAAGGGACATGGTTATAAAGATGGCAAATATTCTTGTATGTGATGATGATAAGGAAATCGTAGATGCAATCGAGATTTATTTATTGCAGGAAGGCTATCAGATTTTCAAGGCCTATGATGGGGAGCAGGCAATCAGGATTTTGAAAGAAACAACTATCCATCTACTCATCATCGACGTCATGATGCCCAAGTTAGACGGCATTCATGCGACTTTGAAAATTCGGGAGTATTCCAGTATTCCGATTATCATTCTTTCGGCCAAATCAGAGGACAGTGATAAGATTCTGGGGTTGAATATCGGTGCAGACGACTATGTAACGAAACCCTTTAATCCGCTGGAGCTGGTGGCAAGGGTCAAATCCAATCTGAGACGGTATACGATGCTTGGCAATCTTAATGTAGAAAATAACGCCTTATTCCAGGTAGGCGGACTGGTGATCGACGACGATACCAAGGAAGTGACGGTGGATGGGGAAAGCGTGAAACTGACGCCGATAGAGTACAATATCTTACTGTTACTTGTGAAGAATTGCGGCAGGGTATTTTCCATTGACCAGATTTATGAGAGTATCTGGAACGAAGAGGCGATAGGCGCTGACAATACAGTAGCCGTACATATCAGACATATCCGGGAAAAAATTGAAATTAACCCGAAGGAGCCGCGTTATCTGAAAGTTGTATGGGGAGTAGGATATAAAATCGAAAAACAGTCATAGGAATGCGCTTAGGAGGATATGGGAATGGAAGACAATCATGAAAACAAGAAGCCGAAAACGGGGAAAAAGATCAGAGGGTTTCTACAGTTACTTCAGCACTGCCTTATCGTAATTGCGGTAATTTCGATATTGATTATTACGACAGGCTCCAAAGTCATAGTGCAGGGATTATCGGGCAATGAAAGTTATAGTCTGCATGCTTCTGACCAGGAAAAAATTTATGAGGATTCCACGCTATTTAATACCTTGTATGGTAAGGCGGTAGCGGATATCATACGCTTTGGCGTCATCAGGAGCCAGTTAGAAACAGACGGCGTATTCGACGGTAGCAAAATTATCGATATTACGGCATACAATTACCGCGAACAGGGAGTGCCCGAACAGTATGTGACGGCAAGATACTATCTGGAAGATTTGTTAAAATGGCAGAAATACGGAATGGAATATTCCACCGTATCCATGACGGCGAAGCAGGCAAAAGATTTTTTGGCCGACAAGACTATGGTGACAATTATAGACCCGAACAGTAAATATTATAATACCTCGGACGCCAATTATATGAAGTCGGATATCGGTTCTTATACGTTTGTGGATGATGTATCCGCCAACTCCGTGATGCTGCCCATCGACGAATATAATGGATGGTATGATGAAGAAGAAACACTGGATGTCAATGTCTTAATCAATCGTTATAAGACGGCGGATGGGAAAAACATCGAAGAGTATACGTCAGATTTTACGTCCTATCAGGGGCTTTGTGAGAATCTCAGGGCGGCGATGTATAGTCTGTCCTATAATTACAATGAATATCTGGATTACCAGGAATATTATGATGCCCAGAACACCAATATCCGTTACTGCATCGAAAAGACGGTGGGAGAGCATACAGAATATTTCACTAATATAGAAGGTCTTATAGATGACAGTGTTTCGCTGGAACGTTTGGAAGAAAACGGCATGACGTCTGCCTTGCAAGAGAAATTTCAGGGTGGGTTTCATGGGAAATATTTGTATTATAGTCCCTCTGAAATGATTTATGAGAGCAATTCTTCGATTAAAGAAAGTACGATTCAGAGTATTGTAAAAGAATACGATTACGCTTATCCCGAAAATATCAAAATCTGGATTGGCGTGGATTCTTCCTATCCGGTAAATGACGCTTTGGTACAGGGCAAAGCCGGTTTTCAGAATTATCTGCCCTATTTCTGGCAGTGGGTTGTTTTGGCGGTGACGGCGGTTGTTTTCTATTTTGTACTGCTTATTTATCTGACCAGCACAACCGGCAGGGATATTGATGAAGAGGGAAATAGCTGCATCAGTCTTGGTAAATTTGATAAGATGCCTACAGAAGCAGCGCTTTTCTTAGGAATCTTTTCTGCGGCAGTCATTCTGATTGGGGCAATGGAAGCCTATGATATGAATTGGGGCAATATTCTGCATTATGAAGATATCTATACGTTCTGGTTCAAAATAGGAATCGGAATCGTGGCGTTTGTCATGGATATTATTTTCTGCTTCTTCTATTATAGCCTGGTCAGAAGAGTGAAAGCAAAAACACTATGGAGCAATAGTTATCTGAAAGGGATTTTGCAAAAATGCTCGGACTTACTGATGGAATTATACGATAATGGAAATATTGTGGTCCGTACCTGGGTGCCGTATCTGATTTTCCTTATCTTTAACTGTTTTGTCGTGGCGTTTGGAATGGCGCTACTTTACCGGGCAGGCAATGTTATCATGTTTCTTTTGGGGATTTTCATTGCTTTTCTTATTGATATGCTGATTGGCGCTATGCTGTATAAAGATGTAAAAGAACGGCAGAATATCGTAAAAGGCATTGAGATTATCACAGAAGGCGATTTTTCCTATCAGATAGAGCAGGAAAAACTGCATGGCGATAATCTGGTACTGGCAAAATCCGTAAACAGCATTGGAAAAGGCATTAAAAATGCAGTGGAAGTCAGTATGAAAGACGAGCGTATGAAAGCGGATCTGATTACCAACGTGTCCCATGACATTAAGACGCCGCTCACGTCCATTATCAATTATGTGGATTTAATTAAACGGGAAAAAGTAGATAATGAGCGCGTGCAGAGTTATATCAAGGTTCTGGATGAGAAATCCCAGCGTTTGAAACAGTTGACAGACGATTTGGTGGAAGCCAGCAAAATTTCTTCCGGCAATATCAATCTGCACTTTGAGAAAATCAATCTGACGGAACTGCTGCATCAGACCATTGGCGAGTTTTCGGAAAAATTTGAGCAGAAAGCGCTGACTCCCGTTATGGACATCAAGGCGTCCCACACCCTCATTGAAGCGGATAGCAGAAGTATCTGGCGTGTTATGGAAAATCTTTTTAATAATGTTTATAAGTATGCGTTAGAGGGAACAAGGGTTTATATCACGATGAAGACGCTTGGAGATAATCAACAGAAGCGGGAAACCCTTGAAATATCCATCAAAAATATTTCCGCAATGGCGCTAAACTGCAATCCCGAAGAGCTGACGGAGCGCTTTATCAGAGGGGATGAATCCAGAACGACGGAAGGAAGCGGACTCGGTCTTTCCATAGCTAAGAATCTGGTGGAGGCACAACACGGTACTTTTGAAATCCAGCTGGACGGGGATTTGTTTAAGGTAGTGATAACGTTTCAGACGGTGGAAAAAGGGTAGGGAAGATTAGAAATATAAGGACTTTCAAGGACAGAAAACCCATGTCCATCGAAAGTCCTTTTTTCTAAAACTTAATTATAAAGCGCGTCCATTTCCCGGTTATTATACTTTGCAAGGATACGGTTAATTTTTTCCGTAGGCGTATAAATATTGGACATGGAAACATCGTGGTTCATAAAATTAATGATAGAAGCAATGAATTTACTCATGTCCGCTTCCTGATAGTAGGGCTTGTCCCTTAATTCCGGCAGCTGGTAGCACATATTCGTCGTAATGATACGGTCGAAATAACATTTCTCGTAGGCGTCGTCAAACGCGGCTAAACCGTCTGTAAACAGACCGAAAGTAGCGCAGATAAAAACCCGTTTGGCATTCATCTTTTTTAACTGCTTCGCCGTGTCAATCATACTGCCGCCGGATGAAATCATGTCGTCAATGATGATAACGTCCTTACCGTCGATATTGTCGCCGAGAAATTCATGGGCAACAATCGGGTTTTTACCGTTTACGATGGTAGAGTAGTCGCGGCGTTTGTAAAACATACCCGTATCTACGCCGAGTACGTTTGCAAAATATACGGCTCTGTCAAGCGCGCCCTCATCCGGGCTGATTACGATAATATGATCCTTATCAATAAAAAGGTCATCTTCCGTATGAAGCAGCGCCCGCATAAACTGATAGTGGGGCGTATAATTGTCAAATCCCTTTAACGGAACGGAATTTTGCACCCGCGGGTCGTGGGCGTCAAACGTGATGAAATTGGAAACGCCCATATCCATCAATTCCTCAATCGCGTATGCGCAGTCCAAAGATTCCCGTCCAGTTCTTTTATGCTGCCTTCCCTCATAGAGAAAGGGCATGATGACATTAATCCGGTGGGCTTTGCCGTTGATTGCAGCGATAATTCTTTTTAAATCCTGATAGTGGTCGTCTGGGGACATATGGTTGGTAAAACCATTCATCTGATAGGTAATGCTATGGTTACAGACATCCGTCAGAATAAAAATATCTTTTCCCCGGACAGAAGTATTAAGGACGGCCTTCCCTTCGCCATTCTCGAAACGGGGACAATCCACTTTAAGCAGATAATTCTCTTCCATATATCCATAAAATGCAGGGTCGTTTTTAAAGCTGTTATTCAGGTTCTGGCGAAATTCCACTAAGTAATTATTAATCTTGCGGGATAATGGCATGGCAGCGTCCGTAGTCAGAATCATAATAGGCGCCACCGGCATTGCAGTTTTCAATTCTTCTATATTAGGCATAGTTTTCTCCTATCTGTAAATTAAGTCTGTCACTTACTTTATAACATTATGCCGCACACACGTCAAGTTGTTTCTACCTCAGACCATAAGAATCAATTTTCAGTCAGCATGTAGATATTGAGACAGGGCAGATAGAAATCCCTCGAAGGCACGCTCTCGCGCCGTGAAAAACGCAGCGGTACTAAGTTCAAAAGCCGCGTTGCGCCTTTTTCACTAAGTGCCGGCGTTTTTCAAGGACCTTCGCGGGATTTCTATCTGTCCTGCCGGTTTAGTGTGAAAGAGCTGACTGAAAATTGATTTCCGTGCTCTCAGACCATGCAGAAAATATGCGCAATTTCCGCGTGAAAGCTTGCTTTCTAAGCGGAAATTGTGCATAATTTTCTATAGGGCGCCAGACCGGACCAGGATGAAGCGCAGCGGAATCGAGGTTGCATGGTGCTTTTCAAGGAAGGAGACCACATGGCAGACACCAGACATATCATTAAAACAGTCCGCCGTTTATCCATTGCCGAGGAGCTTGGCATAGAGCCCGGCGATACGCTGCTGCAGATAAACGGTAACGGGATAGAGGATATTTTTGATTATCAATATTTGATACAGGATGAATATATTGAAGTATTGATTCAGAAACAAAACGGCGAGGAATGGCTGCTGGAAATCGATAAAGAATACAGTGAAGATTTGGGGCTGGAATTTGAAAATGGATTAATGGATGAGTACCGCTCCTGTCATAATAAATGTATCTTCTGTTTTATTGACCAGATGCCCAAAGGAATGCGGGATACGCTGTATTTTAAAGATGATGATTCCAGGTTGTCCTTTTTACAGGGTAACTATGTGACGCTGACCAATATGTCCGATAAGGATATTGAAAGAGTCATACGATACCATTTATCGCCGATTAATATTTCCTTTCAGACGACGAACCCTGCGCTTCGCTGCAAAATGCTGAACAACCGTTTTGCGGGGGAAGCCTTGAAACGGGTTGAGAGACTTTATGAGGCGGGCGTTGCCATGAACGGACAGATTGTTTTATGCAAAGGGATTAACGATGGCAAGGAGCTGGAAAGGAGCATTTCAGATTTGACGGCGTATCTGCCGCATTTGGAAAGCGTATCCGTGGTTCCGGTCGGACTCTCAAAGTATCGGGAGGGATTGTTTCCGCTTGAGCCTTTTGGAAAGGAAGACGCGGTCCGTGTTCTGGAGTGTATTCATAGATGGCAGGAAAAAATTTATAAAGAATATGGCGTTCATTTTGTACATGCTTCCGATGAATGGTATATTCTGGCGGAAGAAGAACTGCCGGAAGAGGAGCGCTACGACGGGTATTTACAGTTGGAAAACGGGGTAGGAATGCTGCGTCTGCAAATGGAAGAATTTAGAGAGGCAATGGATGCGCTTTTACAAGAAGATGGGATACAAGTGCCAAAAGAAGAGTTATCCCTCGTGACAGGCAGACTGGCCTATCCTTATATCCAGCGGATGGCGGATGCCATGATGCAGCGTTTCCCGGCGTTGACAATCCGTGTTTATGCGATTACCAATGATTTTTTTGGGGAACAGATTACGGTGTCCGGGCTGCTGACAGGACAGGATATCATCGGACAATTACAGGGGAAACCATTGGGAAAACGGATTCTTCTGCCACAGAATGTTTTAAGAAGCGGGGCAGATTATTTCCTGGATGATATTACGCTGCCGGAATTGGAAAAAGCTTTACAAGTGAAGGCAGATATTGTAAAATCAAGCGGACATGACTTTGTAAATACGATTCTGAAAAGAAAACAGGCGAAGTAGAATAAGAGTAGGATAGATTAAAGGAGAAACTATGGCGAAGAAAACGTCCAGACCAATTGTAGCAGTAGTAGGAAGACCGAATGTGGGAAAGTCCACGCTGTTTAATGCATTGGCGGGAGAGAGGATATCGATTGTAAAAGACACTCCAGGTATTACCAGAGACAGAATTTATGCGGATGTATCCTGGTTAGACAAATATTTTACGTTGGTTGATACGGGCGGCATCGAACCGGACAGTAAAGACATTATTTTATCACAGATGCGGGAACAGGCGCAGATAGCCATTGACACCGCGGATGTTATTATTTTTATGGTAGACGTCAGACAGGGACTTTTAGATGCGGATTCCAAAGTTGCGGATATGCTGCGCAGAAGCGCCAAGCCGGTCGTGCTGACTGTCAATAAAGTGGATGATTTTCAGAAATATAATGCGGATATTTACGAATTTTATAATCTGGGCATTGGAGAACCATTTCCGATTTCTTCCACCAATAAGCTGGGACTGGGAGAGATGTTGGACGAGGTGGTTTCTCATTTTAAAGAAGATTTGGATACGGAAGAGGAAGAAGATGAGCGAATCAAAGTCGCTATCGTAGGAAAACCCAATGTGGGAAAATCTTCCATTATCAATAAACTGATTGGGGAAAACCGGGTTATCGTATCCGATATTGCAGGAACGACGCGGGATGCGATTGATACGGATATCACCTATCAGGGAAAAGAATATGTTTTCATAGATACGGCGGGGCTGCGGCGTAAAAATAAAATCAAGGAAGAATTAGAACGGTATATGATTATCCGTACCGTATCCGCAGTAGAGCGCGCGGATATCGTCGTGCTTGTCATCGACGCGAAGGAAGGCGTTACCGAACAGGACGCCAAGATAGCGGGAATCGCCCATGACAGGGGAAAGGCGACAATCATCGCAGTCAATAAATGGGATGCGATAGAAAAAGATAATAAAACCGTGAACCAGTACACCCAGAAAATCAGACAGATACTTTCTTTTATGTCCTATGCAGAGATTACTTTTATATCCGCGCAGACGGGACAGCGGCTGTTTAAGCTGTATGACATCATCAATGCGGTATATGAAAACCACGCAATGCGGGTAGCCACAGGCGTATTAAACGAGATTATGGCGGAAGCGGTAGCCTTACAGCAGCCCCCCTCGGATAAAGGGAAAAGACTGCGCCTTTACTATATTACGCAAGTAGCGATAAAACCGCCTACCTTTGTTATTTTTGTAAACGATAAGGAATTGATGCACTTTTCCTACACGAGATATATCGAGAATCAGATTCGGGAAGCCTTCGGATTTAAAGGCACCCCGTTGAAATTCATCATAAGAGAGAGAAAGGAAAAAAAGTAAAGTGGAACGGATTATTTGTTTATTGATAGGCTATGTTTTCGGGCTTTTTCAGACGGCATATATCTACGGGAAGCTGCATGGGATAGATATCAGAGATTATGGCAGCGGAAACGCGGGCACTACGAATACCATGCGGGTACTTGGGACGAAAGCAGGATTGCTTGTGCTTTTTGGTGATATTATCAAGTGTATTCTTGCGATTGTCATTACGGGCGTATTATTTGGAAAAAGTCATCCAGATATGATCTATCTGTTGAAACTTTATGCGGCGACAGGCGCGATTTTGGGACACAATTTTCCCTTTTACCTGAAATTTAAGGGCGGGAAAGGTATCGCGGCAACAGCAGGGCTGATTTTATCCTTTCACCCTTATTTCATACCGATGGGCGTGCTGCTGTTTTTTGTCACCTTCTTTACGACGCATTATGTTTCTTTAGGGTCTTTGCTTGTTTATGCGGGTTTCATCATTGAAATCGTAGTGTTGGGGCAGATGGGGATTTTCGGAATGAGTCAGGCACATTTAACCGAACTTTATATCCTTGCGGCATTTTTAACGGTTATGGCTTATTATAAGCACCGGGAAAATATTGCCCGCCTGTTAAAAGGGGAAGAGCGCAAGACTTATCTGACGCATAAAGAGCAGAAGGATTCGGAAAAGCAGACAGAGAAAGAAAAGTGAAAAGCATAGACAGAGCAGGAAAAGAAGACGAAGCGGGAAAGACAAAATTTCATGGGAAATCAAGGAAAAGCAGGAAAGGAGATAATCAGCATGGCGGATATCAGTATCATCGGGGCGGGAAGCTGGGGAACGGCGCTGGCATTATTGCTTCACCATAACGGGCATACGGTGACAGTCTGGTCGATTATGGAAAAGGAAATCGAGATGCTGCGAAGGGAGCATGAACATAAAGAGAAACTGCCGGGCGTAAAGTTACCGGAGAATATGGAATTTACGACGGATTTACAGGCGGCAGTAGAAGGGAAAGAAATTCTGGTGCTGGCGGTGCCTTCTCCATTTACAAGGAGCACATCTAAGAGCATGGCGCCCTATGTAAAAGAGGGTCAGTTGATTGTCAACGTGGCGAAGGGCATCGAAGAGTCTACGCTGCTTACCTTGTCCCAAATCATTGAAGAGGAAATCCCACAGGCGGAAGTTGCAGTGTTGTCCGGTCCATCCCATGCGGAAGAGGTCGGAAAAGGAATCCCGACTACAATTGTAGTCGGCGCACAGAAAAAAAAGACGGCGGAATATCTGCAGAATATTTTTATGAATAAAGTCTTCCGTGTATATATCAGCCCAGACGTGCTTGGTATCGAGCTTGGCGCCGCCCTGAAAAATGTCGTTGCGCTTGCAGCCGGTATTGCGGATGGGCTTGGTTATGGGGACAATACGAAAGCCGCGCTGATTACAAGGGGAATCGCTGAAATCGCAAGACTGGGAACCGCGATGGGCGGCAAATGGGAAACTTTCTGCGGACTGACCGGTATTGGGGATTTGATTGTTACCTGTGCTTCCATGCATTCCAGAAACCGGCGTGCCGGCATCCTGATTGGAAAAGGCTATACAATGGAAGCGGCGATGGCGGAAGTCAAAATGGTGGTAGAGGGCGTTTATTCAGCGAAAGCCGCTATAGGACTTGCCAGGAAGTACGATGTGCAGCTTCCGATTATCGAGCAGGTGAACGAGGTTTTATTTGAGGGAAAATCGGCGGCGGAAGCGGTAGGAAGCCTGATGCTTCGGGATAAGAAGATTGAAAATCCGTTAATACCCTGGGAAGAGTAGAAATGATTGTTATCTGGGATGAAAGAAAAGGAGCTGGCGCACTAATCACTTAATGCGCCGGCTCCTTCTTAGATTTGCGCCACAATTTCCGCCGTAGTCTTCGGTCTGTTCATCGTATAGAGATGAATGCCGTCTACGCCGTGCTCTTTTAAGCTGCGTATCTGGCGTATGGCGTAATCGATACCCGCTTTTCGCATCTCTTCTTTATCATCCCCGTAAGTGGCAATCATATCGGAAAGCTCTTTCGGAACAGAGGAACCGGATAAGGTAATGCTTGTACCAATCTGTTTCGCGCTTGTAATCGGCATGATACCCGCACAGACCGGGACGGTAATGCCTTTGTCACGAACCCGTTCCATAAAACGGTAAAAGATATCATTGTCAAAAAATAGCTGCGTAATCAGAAAACTTGCACCGGCGTCAACTTTTTCTTTCAGATGGGTCAAATCGCTTTCTATGCTTTCTGCTTCATAATGTTTTTCTGGATAACAGGCTCCCGCAATCTGTAAGGAGGTGTTGGCTTTCAGATAGCGTATCATATCGGAAGCATAGAAAAATTCCCTGCCGTTATATTGCTCGTCGGTCATTGCCTGCGGTCTGTCGCCGCGCAGCGCCATAACGTATGAAATCCCTTCTTTTTCCAGCAATTCACAGTTCTTTTGCAGGTCATCCTGTTTAAAACCAACACAGGTCATGTGGGCAATGGTATCGGTATGTAGCTGATTTTTGATATAAGATGCAATTTCCACGGTCTTTCCTGCCCTGGAACCGCCCGCCCCATAGGTGCAGCTGATAAAGTCGGGGTGCAGGGACGCCATAACGTCCAGTTTCGCAAAAATCGCCTGAAATTCTTCTTCTGTTTTGGGCGGGGAAACCTCAAAAGAGAGGGACTGCCCGGTTTTGTCCAATAAATTGCTTATCATGATTGTAATCAATCCTTTCTCATTATTGTGTAGGTTGTCCTAACAATATCTTGCTTTTATTTTCAAAATATCGTAACATAAATTTAGATATTTATCAAGAATCGGAAGGGAATCAGAATATGAGCGAACAGAAAAACACATTTACCAGCACTTCACAGTATGTAGCGTCCAAAGAGCTGCTTGCCAGCGTAAACGTTGCGGTTGCGTTACAGAAACCGCTATTGATTAAAGGGGAGCCGGGCACCGGGAAGACGATGCTTGCACAGGCGGTAGCAGAATCGCTTGGAAAGAAACTTGTCATCTGGAATATCAAGTCTACCACGAAAGCCCAGGAAGGTCTGTATGTTTATGATACGATACAGCGACTTTATGATGGACAGTTTGGCGAAGAGGGCGTAGACGATATCGCCAGATACATCAAGCTTGGCAAATTAGGTGAGGCTTTTGACTCCGAAGAGCAAGTTGTGCTGCTGATTGATGAAATTGATAAAGCAGATTTGGAATTTCCCAATGATTTGTTATGGGAATTAGACCAGATGGAGTTTTATATCCATGAGACGAAAAGGACCGTCAAGGCAAAACATAGACCGATTGTCATTATTACGTCCAATGCGGAAAAAGAGCTGCCGGATGCATTTCTGAGAAGATGTATTTTCCACTATATCGATTTTCCGAATGCGGAACTGATGGAAGAAATTGTTAAAACCCATTATCCGAATGTGGAAGAAAAATTGTTAAAAGATGCTATGGAAGTATTTTACTGGATTCGTTCTATTAAGGATATCCGTAAGAAACCAAGCACTTCGGAACTGATTGACTGGATTAACGCTCTGCAAATCGGCGGAATCCCTACGGACAGACTGCGGGAAGAGCTGCCCTTTATCGGCGTGGTCGTAAAGAAGGACGAGGATTTGGAAACATTGAAGCATCGGGTGGACTAATAGACGCAATAAACGCTGTGACCAAAAAGGCAGAAAGGCGCGCTGTATATGTTTAGTAAATTTTTTTACACATTGAAAGCAAAAGGACTTCATGTTACCCTGACGGAATGGCTGACTTTACAGGAAGCGCTTTCCCAGGGACTCTGTAATAGCAGCCTGACGGATTTTTATTATATATCCCGTATGATTTTAGTAAAATCGGAAACGGAATTTGACAAATTTGATATGGCGTTTGACGAGGTGTTTAAAGGAATCCAGTCAGAAAATGAAATCAGCAAGAATATGCTTAGGTGGCTGGATAAGTCGGATATGATAGACGAGCAGCATGAGGAAATGCGCCATGTCATGAACGAAGAGCAGGTTCAGGTGGATAAAGAAGACGTGGAGCAGAAGTTTAAGGACCGTTTGCGGGACCAGGATTCCGAGCATAACGGCGGAAGTTTTTGGATTGGTACGATGGGGAAAACGTCTTTTGGAAACACCGGCGGCAACATGGGCGGAATCCGGGTGGGAGGTTCCACTGGCTATCAGTCCGCATTCCAGGTCATCGGTGCAAGGAAATACCGGGATTTTAGGGACGATAGGATTCTGGATAATAGACAATTCCAGATGGCGCTTAGGAAACTGCGCCAGTTTTCCTCGAAACTGGATATCCCTAAGACTGAACTGGATATCGACGGCACAATCGATAAGACATGCAACAACGGCGGATGTCTTCAGATTGTCATGGAAAGACCACGGAAAAATGCGGTGAAACTGCTGCTTTTGATGGATTCCGGCGGTACGATGATTCCCTATAGCAATCTGTTAAACGAGCTTTTCCAGTCGGTACACAAGTCAAATCATTATAAAGATGTCAAAACTTATTATTTTCATAACTGTATTTATTCCAAACTCTATAAGACCCCGGAATGTGAAAATGGGGATTGGATTGATACGGAATGGATGTTCCGCAACTTAGACAGCGATTATAAAGTGATTATCGTGGGCGATGCCGCGATGGCGCCAGAAGAGCTGTATTCCACGTCCGGCAATTACAGGGGCCCAAATGGGGGGCTTTCCGGTATGGAATGGCTGCAGCTTATGAAGAAGCACTATAAGAAAATCGTCTGGCTCAATCCCAAGATGGCGCCTGGACATGCGCCCTGGCGGGAAGCGGAAACCGCCATCAAAGGGATGTTTCCGATGTATAAGCTGACGGTGGACGGACTGAATCGGGCGATGGTGAAGTTGATGACGAATAAGTAGAAGGAGAAAAGGAATGGGAAGAAAGAAATATGGTCTTTTAGCAAGGTTTTTATGCATCGTGTTGGTGATTACCAATATTCTATCGGTCGGGATGCCAGTACAGGCAGCCGGGCTAAAGGCGGAATCTATCGAATCTAGTGGGGAGCATTTGGATTCCCAACAGGAAAAAGGCAATACAGAAGAGTCTAATAAGGGAATCGTGGGAGCAGAAATGCCAAAAGCTCCATCAGAAGGGGAGTCAGATGAAGATAGGAAGCCCGGCTTACCGGATACCGGCACCGGCGAGGATGGGACAGAACCTTCTATGTCCGGTGAAACTTTAGAAGATGAATCCGGCAAAGGAGCAATAGAAGAGCAAGAATCGGATGAAGAATCTGGGGAATATAACCCTGAAGAGGGTAATACTGTAGAAGACAATAATGAAGAAGAAATAACTGAGGATGAGGAAATGCCGGGGGAAGAATTGGAAGAACCGGAAATAGCGCCGGAATTGACAGCTTCCGAAGGAGATATTGCAAGTGGCAGTTATCAGGGTATTACCTGGACGATTGATGCCGATTGGAAGTTGACAGTGGAAGGTACAGGCGAGTTTGGACCGATTACCGATTCCAATACAAGGGCGCCCTGGAAATCCTATGCAAAATCCATTAAATCTGCAGAAGTCCGTGTGACAGGGATGACCGATGCATCCTATATGTTTTATGACTGCCAGAAGCTGATTCGTATGGATTTGAGCGGCTTTGATACCAGCAGTGTCACCAATATGAGCCATATGTTCGAGAATTGTGACAGAGATGTCAGTTATCACTTTGATGGAACTCTGGATTTTAGCCAGTTACATACGGATAATGTGACGGATATGAGCTATATGTTCAGCGGCTATGCTTATAACCAGTGGAATGCATTGGATTTAAGTAGTTTTGATACCAGCAATGTAACGGATATGAGCCATATGTTTGAACGCTGTTATTGCTATGTCAAAGGAATGAACCTAAGTAGTTTTGATACTGGCAATGTGGCAGATATGAGTTATATGTTTAATAAGTGCAATGGTGTCAGTGAAGATGTAGGAAACTTTGATACCAGCAGCGTGACGGATATGAGTCATATGTTTAGTGAGGCAGCCATTCCGGGGGAGGTATTGGATTTAAGCGGTTTTGATACCCGAAATGTAACAAATATGCAGGCCATGTTTGAGGCATGTTCTGTAGACTATTTAGACTTGAGTGGTTTTCAGACTTCCAATGTTACCAACATGGAAGAGATGTTTAGTGCATGTGGTGTGAAAACCTTGGATTTAAGCGGGTTTGACGTCTCAAATGTGACTGATATGGAATATCTGTTTTATGGCAGCAGTGATTTGGAAAGTATAGATTTGAGCGGTTTTAATCCTGTAAAAGTGACGGATTTAAGTAAAATGTTCCAGCATTGTACAAGTCTGGTCAATGTGAATTTAAGCGGATTTGATTCCAGCAACGCGACTGATATTAGCAGTATGTTTTCTTTTTGTACAAATCTAATCAGTGTGGATTTAAGCAGTTTTGACACCCGCAATGTAAAAAATATGTCATACCTGTTTGCTTATTGCAATAATCTGGTCAGTGTAGATTTGAGCAGCTTCGATACCAGTAATGTGGAAGAGATGCAGTTTTTGTTTACGGAATGCTATAGCTTGCCGGAGGTGGATCTGAGTAATTTTAGTACCAGTAATACCACGAGAATGGACTATATGTTCTTTTTGTGTAGAAGTTTAAAGAGCATAGATTTAAGCAGTTTTGATACATCAAAAGTTATATATTTGAGCGATATGTTTTATGAGTGTAATAGCCTGACAAGTTTGGATTTGAGTGGGTTTAATCTAAAGAATCTGGAAAGTGGGCTGAATATCTTAGGATAGTGCGGTAATCTTGCCACTCTTTATACGCCATACAATATTCCGTCTAACCTTGATGGGGATGAATTAAAATTGCCAGCTGGAACCTGGTATGATGCCAAGGGGACAAAATATACAAAACTGCCGCAAAATCTGAATTATAGTATCCTATTGTCGAAAGGCAGGAAGCCGGATGTATCCTCATCGATTAAGGCGGAAAAAACAAAAACTGTCTACGGATTAGGGGAAAAAGTGACACTGGAAGACCTGACAGTAACCTATTATGGAAAGGACGGAAGCGTCAGAAAGCTGGACAGTGCGGAATATCGTACCAATATAGATACCATTGATACTACGCAGAGTAAAACGACGGCATTGGTTGTTACTTATGAACAAAACGGCGTTATCCTGACAGACAGGATTGAGCTGACGATAGCCAGCGCGTTAGAAACGTCTGGGCTGATTGTTACGCTGCCGGAAATGGATTATGTGTATGATGGAAGGCAAAAGACGCCGGTGCCTATTGTATCTTTCCTGTTGGGGGAGGAAGAAAAGATATTACAAATAGGCAGGGACTATACGCTGTCTTACCGGAATAATGTAAACGCATATGAAGGCAGCCTTGAGGAAGGCATGGCAAAGAATGCCCCGACAGTCTTTATCAATGGACGGGGAGAATACAGCGGGACAGTTGCGCAAGTCTTTCCCATCAAAAAGGCAAAAGCCCCAGTAAGGGAAAAGACGGTTATTTATGCACCGGAGTGTGGAGAAGAGATGACATGGCGGACTTATGATATGTCCGGCAGTTTTGCTTCCTATGGAAAGAAGACGAATTATAAAGTAGAAGCGGTTACGGAGTCTGATGAGTATGTTGACAATGTATTGTCTTGTAAACCGTTTGTCAATACAAAAGGGATTCTTGCATATAGTACAAATGTGGGAACGGGCGGCAATTCGGTAATCATTACGATAAAGGTATCTTTTGAAAACTATCAGGATTCCCTGCTGGATGTCAAGTTAATCCAGAAGTATGAGAAACCGCTTACCATATCCGGTATTACGATGAATGACAGGGTTTATAATGGCAGTCCGATTTCTTATAGCGGCAAGTTGTTTATTGAAACAGATGAGGATGGAAGCGTCGCTGTCGATGAGACAGAACGCTATGGGTGTTGGTACAGCTATCGGGGAATACAGGCTGATGGAACCCCTTATGGGGCGGACGAGGATGCTATCGATAAAGACGAGAATGAGAAAGAAAGCAGCGTCGCGCCTGTGAATGCCGGCAAATATATCATGACGATAACCGTGCGGGATATTGGATACGGCAAGTATGTGGGAATGAAAGAATATCCTTTTGAGATATTACCTGCACCGATAACGATTACGGCACAAGACATAACTCTGGTGAAAGGAGAATCCCTGCCCGCATCTTATGACTATAAGGTAACAGGTTTGGTGAATCAGGATGCGCTGATAAAGGAACCTGTCTTTACTTATAATGTAGATAAGGAGTCTATCGATTTAGAAACGCCGGGGGTTTATGAGATTATTCCCGACAATGCAGATGCTGGCATGAATTATGAAATTAGGGAATACCGTAGAGGCAGACTGGTTATAGCGGAAGAAAAGGTTGCCTATACCGTATCTTTTGATTTGTCGGGACATGAAGGCGGGAATAATCAGATACCGTCTATGTCTGTTAAAGCGGGAAGTCTGATTACCAGACCGGAAATTCCTATAGCGAAAGGGTATACCTTTGCAGGATGGTATAAAGATCAGACTTTTGCTGCGGCAAAAGCTTGGAATTTTGATACAGATATCGTGCAGTCGGATATTGTATTATATGCCTGCTGGCTTGTGAATGCGGCGAAAGAAAAGGAAAGTGGTCTGCAGTTATGCATCCAGGATATTCCGATGCAGACATATACTGGAAGCGCCCTCAAACCGAATGTTACCGTCTATGATGGCGATGGGAAGACCTTATTAAAGGCAGGAAAAGATTATACGATTAAATATGCCCAGAATACGGAAGCGGTTTTGACGAATAAATCTGGGAAGCTTCCAGATATTGGAACTGCTGTAGTCACAAACGCAGGAAAAAAAGACGAGACAACGCAGAATGTTACCGGTAGTTTTAGCAAAAAATATCCTTATGTAATCATTACAGGCAAAGGAAACTATTCAGAAACTATCTATAAAAATTTCTATATTTGTCCCGCGGATATAGCGGTAAAGGATGAAAATGGGGATAGCGTGCTTGCACCCGGTTTTACTTTGAAGTATAGCGGGCAGATGATAAAAGATACGAAAAAAGTACAGACCGCGCTTAATTCTTTTAAATATAAAAAAGCGATGAAACCGGGCATAGATTATACGGTGACGTTGAAAGCCAATGGAAACGTGGAATGCGATGCAAGCGTCGCTTCCGGAGAAAATATACAGCCCCAGGAATGGGTTGGCATGACTGAATATAACAGTAAAAATAAAAAGTATAATATTCCCACGATTCCAAAAGGGTATTATGGAACGTTTACAATGACTGTTGCAGGAATTGGCAATTACACAGGGGAAGTGGTAAAAAGCATTTATGTGACGGAAAGTGCAAGCGGTCTGATAAAAAATGCCACTATCAAGTTAGGCAAAAACCAGAAAAGCATAAATTATCAAGAAGGCGGTGTCCAGCTTAAGGCTGGGTATTATGACGCTGACGGAAAAAAATATTATGCTTTGGATAATGGAAAGGATGTTGAAAAAGAGAACGGAAATGATATATTTACTGTAAGCGTAAAAAATGGGAAAACAGTTACTTATCTGAAATATGATAGCAGGAAAGAAAGTGATGGAGATTATTTCATTACCTATCAGAATAACGATAGGGCAGGGACTGCAACGATGACGATTACAGGGAATCCGGCGAAGGGATATTTCGGTTCAAAAAGCGTTACCTTTAAGATTACCGGCATGGCTTTTAGCGCCAAAACAATTGAGGTTAAGACATATGATGCAGATAAGAATCCAAATGAAAATGATTTGAAAGTTTCCATGCCCTATACAGGGAAGGCGGTGACCCAGAATAAGGTCACGCTTACCACAAAGCCGACTGTGGATACTCCAGAAACAAAAACGCTGCTATATGGAACTCATTACACGATTAGCTATAAGAATAATCTGAAAAAGGGAACCGCGACGATGACCTTTACAGCAAATCCGGCATCAGGTTATACCGGAAGTTTTAAAAAGACCTTTAAAATAGCGGCGCAGAATCTATCGGAATCACTATTTGACAAGACTGTGGAAATCGATGGGAATGTTGGAAATATTGTCCATAATGTGTCCGTAATTGAAAAGGACGCTAAAAAGAATAGTATTACCCTTATGTGGGAGGAAAAAAGCGCGAATTATTCTAAAAACGGCGCGACGCTTTCATTCCGCCTGGTTAATGCGGAAGGAATTGCTTTAAAGCAGGGAACGGATTATACGGTAAGCTATTCCAATCATAAAGCAGTTACGACTTCCGATATGGTGCAGGATAAATATCCTGTCATGAAAATCAAAGGAAAAGGTAATTATGCAGGAACGCTGAATGTGCGGTTTAAGATTGCGAAAACCGATATTGGCACGGCGCTGGACGTCCAGACATTGACGGTATCCTGTACGCCTATAGCAAGAAAAGATAACATGAAGTTTGCAGATTTTAAGTTCAAACTTTTAGATGGCAGGACGGTCTTGCGTGAAGGCGCGACAAAAGATTATGAGCTTGTTAAGACCGCCTGTACGGAAGAAATCATAAATGCCTACGCCAGGTCTTTGGGAACGGCGGATACTACGGCTGTCATACCGAAGGTGACAATTAAAGGCATCGGTAATTATACGGGTGAAAAGGAAGTTTCCTTAGCAGAATATATTTATGTGACAAAATTGACGTCCAGGAATATTAAGATTGAGGTAATCGGGGAAAAAGTTTATACTGGTTCTAATGTGGAGCCGGAGATAAAGGTTACTTACTATCCGAATAATGACGCTGGTAGGGAAGAAGCTGTTGCAGACAGTACTTTCACTGTAAAGGATTATAAGATTACTTATGGAAGCAAGAATATGCAGGCAGGGAAAAATAAAGGAACCGTTACCGTTACGGGAACGGGCATATATGGAGGAAGTGTTACGGTAAAATTTGATATTGGGAAAAAGAATGTATATTATTTCTAGCGAACATTGACAAACGGAAAAATTTCTGCTTGACAAACCATAAAATATCAGCTAAGATACAGACTATCAGTTCATAAATAACAGAAACAGGCGTTGATAAGAACAAGTAGTAAAAGACGGAACGGACAGAAAGCAGCTGGTGGATGAGAGGCGCGCGGGAAATCTTTTATGAATACATCTTGGAGCTTCATGACAGAATAACAGATTATATTTTCTGTTTAGTAGGTTGTGACGGAGGAATGCACGTTATAGCAGGAGAGTATTGCCGCAGTGCGGTTGTACTTGGTGAGGCAGGCGGCGCGAGCCGTTTGCGAAGTCAGGTGGTAACACGGGTTTTTGACCTCGTCCTTTCAAGGGATGGGGTCTTTTTATTTACAAGAAACAGAGAGGAATGGTTGATTATGAAAATCTATGAAGAATTACAGGCAAGGGGATTGCTTGCACAGTTGACGGACCCGGAAGAAATCCGGGAATTGATTAATGCAGGGAAGGCGACTTTCTATATCGGGTTCGACCCGACTGCGGACAGTCTTCATGTAGGGCATTTTATGGCGCTATGTCTGATGAAAAGATTACAGGAAGCCGGGAATAAACCGATTGCCTTAATCGGCGGCGGTACGGGGATGATAGGAGATCCTTCCGGCAGAAGCGATATGCGCAGCATGATGACGAAAGAGACCATTGCTCATAACTGCGAATGTTTCAAAAAGCAGATGAGCCGGTTTATTGATTTTTCCGACGGCAAGGCGCTTATGATTAACAACGCGGACTGGCTGACCAATTTAAATTACATCGAATTTATCCGCGATATCGGGACGCATTTTAGCGTGAACCGGATGCTGACGGCGGAATGCTATAAGCAGAGGATGGAAAAAGGATTGAGTTTTTTGGAGTTTAATTACATGATTATGCAGAGTTACGATTTCCTGGAACTGTATCAACGCTATGGCTGCAATATGCAGTTTGGCGGGGATGACCAATGGAGCAATATGTTAGGCGGTACAGAACTAATCCGCCGCAAGCTGGGCAAGGACGCTTATGCCATGACCATTACGCTGCTGCTTAACTCTGAAGGAAATAAGATGGGAAAGACACAGAAAGGCGCAGTATGGCTTGACCCGAATAAGACTTCCCCCTTTGAGTTTTACCAGTACTGGCGTAACGTAGCGGACGCGGACGTTTTAAAATGCCTTAGGATGCTGACATTCCTGCCCTTGGAGCAGATAGATGAAATGGACAAATGGGAAGGCAGTCAGTTAAATGAAGCAAAAGAAATCTTAGCGTATGAGCTGACCACCCTCGTACATGGCAAGGAAGAGGCGGATAAGGCAAAAGATGCGGCAAAGGCGCTTTTTGCAGGGGGCGGAAGCTCTGAAAACATGCCGACGGCGAAACTTACAGAAGAGAACTTCACAGACGGCAGCATCGATATTCTTGGAATTTTAACCGCGGCAGGTCTGGCGGCTTCCCGTTCCGAGGCGCGCCGTGCCATAGAACAGGGCGGCGTCACCGTAAAAGGAGAAAAAGTAAGCGATGTCAGAAAAGTATACAGCAAAGAGGAAATTGCAGAAGAAGAGTTTCTTGTGAAAAAAGGAAAGAAGAGTTTTAAGAAAATCATAGTGGACTAAGAGAAAAGAAAAAGGAAAGAGGAAAAAAGTATGGCAAAAAAAGAAAGGACATTGATGTCCTACACACCGGAAATTAAAGTAATGGATTGTACGCTCAGGGACGGCGGTCTGGTCAATGATTTCTTTTTCTCGGATGAATTTGCAAAGGATTTGTATCAGGCGAATATCAAGGCGGGCGTAGATTATATGGAATTTGGCTATAAGGCGTCAAAGGAAATGTTTGACGTCAAGAAATTCGGGAAGTGGAAATTCTGCGACGATAAAGACATCCGGGCGATTGTCGGGGACAATAAAACCGATATGAAAATATCCGTTATGGCGGACGTGGGAAGATGCGATTTTAAAAAGGATATCCTGAATAAAAAGGACAGCCCCATCGACCTTGTCAGGGTTGCGACCTATATCAATACCATTCCTGCTGCAGTCGAGATGATTGAAGACTGTACGAAAAAAGGCTATGAAACGACCGTCAATATCATGGCGATTTCCAAATCAAACGAGCTGGATATCGATGCGGCGCTAGAGCTTCTCTGTCAGAGCAGTGTAGGCTGCATCTATCTGGTGGACAGCTACGGATCCCTCTATCCTGAACAGGTCAGCAGATTATCGGATAAATATCTGGAAGTGGCGGATAAATATGGGAAAAAAGTAGGAATCCACGCGCACAATAATCAGCAGCTTGCCTTTGCCAACACCATCGAAGCGCTGCGGCGGGGCGTGAGTTATCTGGACGCGACGGTAAGCAGCCTTGGCAGAGGATGCGGCAACTGTCCAAGCGAATTGCTCTTAGGATTTTTAAAGAATCCGAAGTACCGGATTAATCCGCTGTTGAAATTCATCGAGCAGCATATTGTACCGATGAAGGAATCCGGCGTTGTATGGGGATATGACGTTCCTTACCTTTTGACAGGAATCCTGAATCAGCATCCTAAGACAGCAATTCAGTTTACGAAGGAAGGCCGCAAGGACTATCATGATTTTTATCTGGAGCTTTTGGATAATTTCTAATCAGGCAATATTTCTAATCAGGCAATGATTTGCCATAAATTTTTTGCAGATAGTCAACCCTTGCGCCCATATTGACGAGCATAGCGTCTAGCAGGGTAATTGCCGCCATAGATTCTACAACGACGACGGCTCTTGGGACGATTACCGGGTCATGTCTGCCCTTAATGGAAACCTCAATGGATTCTCCTTGGCGGTTCACTGTCTGCTGTTTGCTGAAAATAGAGGGGGTGGGTTTTACATAGGCGCGCAACAAAATTGTGGAACCGTCGCTGATGCCGCCTAAGGTGCCCCCTGCATGATTGGTAGTTTTGACAACTTTACCATTTTGTGTGGTAAAAGCATCATTATTTTCGGAACCTCTGCTCTGGGAAACTAAGATGCCATCGCCAATTTCCACTGCTTTGACAGCGCCGATGGACATGATTGCCTTCGACAGATTGGCGTCTAACTTTTCAAAGACAGGTTCGCCGATACCCGCAGGACAACCCTCGATTCTGCATTCAATAACGCCGCCCGCAGAATCATAGGATTTCATGCAGTCAGCGAGATAGGCTTCCGCTTTTTTAGACGCCTCATAGTCCGGCATACAGGTCGGCGTATCTGCGATCGCCTGTGCATCAAAAACGCCGTCGTCTATAGTAACAGGACCGATGGAGCGGGTATAAGCGGTCAGTCTGACGCCGAGCATCTTTAATAGTTTAGAAGCGATGGCGCCGGCAGCGACCCTGCCAATGGTTTCCCGGCCGGAAGAACGTCCGCCGCCGCGATAGTCCCTGAAACCGTATTTCATATCAAAGGTGTAATCGGCATGTCCGGGACGGTAATAATTTGCGATTTCACTGTAATCTGTAGAACGCTGGGAAGTATTGTGGACGATAAGGGAAATGGGCGTACCCGTCGTCTTTTTTTCAAAAACGCCGGATAGAATCTCTACTTTATCCGTTTCCTTGCGGGGAGTGGATAGTTTTGTTTTACCCGGTTTCCTGCGGTCTAAGAATATCTGGATATCCTCTTCTGAAAGAGGAAGCCCCGCAGGACAGCCGTCCACTACGACGCCTAGCGCTTTTCCATGAGATTCTCCCCAAGTAGTAATCTGAAAGATTGTACCATAATTGGAACCTGCCATAATTAAAAACCTTCCTTTGCAGTATTTTTGTATCAGTATCATAAATAAGTGGAACAATAAGTAACTCGGATGGATAAATTATACTATAAATGGGCAAAGTAGGAAATGATTTACATAAAAATTTTAAATTTTCGTAAAAAAAGAGATGTACAAATAAAAATTATATGTTATCATATAAATTAGATTTCTCGTACTTACTGTTATTTTTTCATATTTTCGAGAGTGATGCATAGGTTGGAAATTAAAATTTTCAACTGCAACCTTGTATCTGCGATTTAAAGTTCGCAGGCTGTGGAAAGGCATGGTCAATTAGATAAATGAAGAAAACATTTCGTGAAAATGTCAGGCATAGATGCATGAATATTGCAAGAAAACACCCGATTTTGAAATATCCGTGCATTCTTATGATGCTTGCGATATTAGCCATATATCATGGTATCTCGTATATTAGGAAACATTTTGCAGGCAATGGGCGCAGATATATCAGTATCGCGTTTTCCCTGTTGTTTTTTATGTCCAGCTGCAGTTTTTCTTTTGCCGTATTTTCGGGGCAGTCCGGTTTTATTGATGCACAGGCGGTCTATCATGAAGTGGTGGAAGAGGATTCAGAAATAACGCTTGCTATTGAAAAAGAGGTGACGCTGGATGATACGCTTTTACCGGAAACAGTAACGGCGGCAAAAGAATATGAAAATACGGAAGATATCGTAAATTCTGACACTTATACCTTGGAGGATATTCTGGAAGATTCCAATTCTTATACGGTAGAAGACGAGAATGGAAGCGATGGTAAGGCGGTGGCGGAAGACACTTCCGAGCCCGTATTTGACAGCAGTGACTGGAAGCTTGTTTTAGTCAATAAACAGCACCCGATACCGGATGACTATAGTTTTAACCTGGGCGTTATTACAGGGGGACTGCGGTGTGACGAGAGGATTATTCCAGAGCTGTTGTCCATGCTCCAGGCTGCCAAGGACGATGGCATTAATCTGATGATTAAATCTCCTTATCGGACTGACGACAGGCAGGAAAACAATTTTAATAAAAGAATCAAGGAATATATGCAAGAGGGCTATTCTTATATGGAAGCTTATAAGACTACTTCCAGAGTTATTACCATACCGGGTGCAAGCGAGCACCAGATTGGATTGGCATTAGACATCACCTGTGACACCTATTCCCCGCTGAAGCAGGGATTCGGGGAAACCGATGCAGGTTTATGGCTTGCTGAGCATAGCTGCGAGTATGGATTTATTTTGAGATATCCGGAAGGCAAAGAATACATTACCAGCATTGAATATGAACCGTGGCATTTCCGTTATGTAGGGAAGGATGCCGCAGTCATTATGACGCAGGAAAATCTGTGTCTGGAAGAATTTTGGGATAAATATTTATAAAAAAGATTACCCCCTAAAGTGGAGAAGCAATTCATGTATAGAGTTCTTAAACAGGAAGGCAGGGCGAAGCGCGGAGAATTACAGACCGTGCACGGCGTAGTACAGACGCCTGTTTTTATGAATGTGGGAACGGTTGCGGCGATTAAAGGCGCCGTTTCTACAGAAGATTTGGAACAGATAGGAACCCAGATAGAATTATCCAATACCTATCATCTGCATGTCAGACCGGGCGATTATCTTATTAAGCAGCTCGGTGGTTTACATAAGTTTATGCTATGGGACAGACCAATCCTGACGGATTCTGGCGGTTTTCAGGTTTTTTCGCTGGCACAACTTCGTAAAATTAAGGAAGAAGGTGTCTATTTCCATTCCCATATCGACGGTAGGAAGATTTTTATGGGACCGGAAGAGAGTATGCAGATACAGTCAAACCTTGGCTCTACAATTGCTATGGCGTTTGACGAGTGTCCGTCTAGTACAGCGGACAGGGAGTATGTACAGCAATCCGTCGAGCGGACGACGAGATGGCTGGAACGTTGTAAAGCGGATATGTACCGGTTAAACCATTTAGAAGATACTGTCAATCCGCATCAGATGTTATTTGGGATTAATCAGGGAGCGGTTTTTGCGGATATCAGAATCGACCATGCCAAAAGAATTACGGAAATGGATTTGGACGGTTATGCGTTGGGCGGTCTTGCCGTTGGGGAAACCCATGAGCAGATGTATCATATTATAGAAGAAACCGTGCCGTATCTGCCCGTGGACAAGCCTGTTTATCTGATGGGTGTCGGAACCCCCGCCAATATTTTGGAAGCAGTAGAGCGTGGGGTCGATTTTTTTGACTGTGTGTATCCGAGCAGAAATGGAAGACATGGGCATGTGTATACCAATCACGGCAAGCTGAATCTGTTTAATGCGCAATATGAGCTGGATAAGCGACCGATTGAAGAGGGCTGCGGCTGTCCGGTCTGTCGGCGGGGCTATTCCAGAGCATATATCCGGCATCTTTTGAAGGCGAAGGAAATGCTGGGGATGCGTTTCTGCGTACTGCATAATCTCTATTTCTATAATACGATGATGACGGAAATCCGGGAAGCATTGGATGCAGGAGAATTTGCAGCTTATAAGAAAAAGAAACTGGAGTGCGTATAAAATACTTGTTTTCTGACGCTGATTTGTGTATAGTTATATGGAGATTGTTAATAGAAATGATGGAAGGAACGCTTTGTGAAAGGAGTAAATTTATTATTATGGGTATTCATGGAATTTTATTAAACGAGGATGTATCAGCAGCGGGCGGCGGCTTTTTTATGATTGGATATATCATACTGCTTATCGTGGTCATGTATTTTATTATGATTCGTCCACAGAAGAAAGAGCAGAAGCGGGTTGCGGCAATGCTGGCGGATTTGTCCGTAGGAGACGCGGTTTTGACAAACAGTGGTTTTTATGGAAGCATTATTGATATCACGGACGATACGGTTATCGTGGAATTTGGAAATAACAAGAATTGCCGGATACCGATGCAGAAGTCGGCGATAGCGCAGGTAGAGAAGGCGGACGCTGAATAGAGACGGAAATTTCCTAATAAGTAAGATGAAAAAGAGTAAGATGCATTTCGATGCATCTTCTTTAATACTATGTACAGGAACGGAAAGGGGCAGGGTATACAATGGAATTAAAGATTACCTGTATTCCGGGGGATGGAATCGGACCGGAAATCGTAACGGAAGCCAAAAAAGTGTTGGATGCGGTAGCTGCAAAATATGGGCATGTTATGAAATATACAGATATTTTGATGGGCGGGGCATCCATTGACGCATATGGGGAGCCGCTTACAAAAGAAGCAATTGAGACAGCAAGAGGCGCAGACGCTGTCCTGATGGGTTCTATCGGCGGGGATACGACCACTTCCCCCTGGTATAAACTGCCCCCGAATCTAAGACCGGAAGCAGGACTTCTAGGGATTCGGAAGGCGCTTAATTTATTTGCAAATTTAAGACCGGCAGTGCTTTATGAGGAGCTTGCCGGGGCGTGTCCTTTGAAACCGGAAATTTCCGCCGCCGGATTCGATATGCTGATTATGAGGGAACTGACAGGCGGCCTTTACTTTGGGGAACGCAGGACAATAGAGGAAAACGGCGTAAGAAAAGCAATTGATACGCTGACCTATGATGAGAACGAAATCCGCCGCATTGCGATAAAGGGATTCGATATCGCCATGAAAAGAAAGAAAAAAGTAACAAGTGTGGATAAAGCAAATGTATTGGATTCTTCCAGATTGTGGCGAAGCGTAGTAGAAGAAGTGGCAAAAGATTACCCAGAAGTGACGTTAGAACATATGTTAGTCGATAATTGCGCGATGCAGTTGGTAAAAGACCCGGCGCAGTTTGACGTGATATTAACAGAGAATATGTTTGGGGATATTTTATCCGACGAGGCAAGTATGGTGACCGGTTCTATCGGAATGCTGGCATCAGCCTCTTTAAATGACACCAAATTCGGGCTTTATGAGCCGAGCCACGGTTCTGCGCCGGATATTGCGGGTAAGGATATCGCCAATCCGATTGCCACGGTTTTATCCGCAGCCATGATGCTTCGTTACAGTTTTGATTTGGACAAAGAAGCAGACGCGATTGAAAACGCCGTAAAACAGGTGTTGAAAGAAGGCTACAGGACGTCAGACATTATGTCTGAGGGCTGTAAGAAGGTAGGCTGCAAGCAGATGGGTGAACTGCTGGCGCAGAGAATAAATTAGTCTGGGAGTTTTTCGATGAAGCGGTTGCGGGAAATATGGGAAAAGAAGGATGTGGAATGCGCCCTTTTTTTTCTTTTTCTGGTTGGAATGGCATTCTATTACGGATGGAGGCTTTTTGCGTTAACACCCTGGTATGATGAGCTTTATACCTATTATTATTTCATAAGCCGCGGTCCTGTTTATGCGGCGATTCATTGGCCTCTTCCCAATAATCATGTAGGGTTTTCCGTGCTTTCAGCGGTCCTTGCTATCTTTGGCAGTCCTGCAATCGGGTTAAGGGGTGTATCGTGGCTATGCAGTCTGATTAGTCTGGGTCTTTTATTTGCGATTGGGAAGAAGTGTCTTCCGAAAGGATTGGCGCTGGCTCCGGTATTTTTAACCGCCTCGATGGGACTTGTTAATACGCTGGCAGTACAGGGAAGAGGATACGCACTGGCGTCCTGCCTTTTCTTGACGGCGCTTTATGAGACGATAGAGATTATTGGATTTGAAAAAAGGCAGAAAAAACATTATATCATTCTGGCGTGTGCCCTTATCTGGTCGCTTTACACGCTGCCAAGCAGTGTCTATTTTGTACTGCCGCTTTGTGTAATCGGCGGGGTATGGCTGTTTGTGAAGAAGCGTAGAAAAGAGTTTTTTGCCTTTTTTATCACATCCCTTATCAGCGCCCTATGCACGGTAGGGTTATACGCCATCATCTGGCTTGCCATCGGCTCGAATCTGCTGTCTAAGACGCCGGGAAGCGATGTTTACGGGCAGGGGCATGTGTCCATTATCCTGCACAATCCTTTACTGGCGGTAAAAACCGGTGTAAACTATATGCTGGATACGCCCTATATCCAGAGTGTGGGGAGAGAAGGGTATCTGTCCCGGTTTTTCTTATGGATAAGGTCGTTAATGGGAAGTTATTATGAAGGCTGCTCCATCGTTTTGTTACTCTGTATCGGGATATGTCTGGCGGCGCTTATTTATAAAGTCTTCCAAGGCAGGGACAGTCAGGATAAAGAACAAGGATTTTTCGAGTGGTATCTGTTGCTGGCGTTTTTATTAACGCCCCTGATGTTAATCATACAGGCGGCGCTGCCTTATTACAGGGTATTTTCTTTTTTTGGAAGTCTGGTGGCGCTTTTACTTGTCTGGTTTCTGGGACAGCTTACCGGATTATTCCGGGGCAAAGCGGCGGCTTATATTGTTACAGCGTTTTGCGGCGTTCTATGTATTGTCCTATTGATGCTGCCTGCGAGAAATGCGCAGTACAGTGAAAGGGAATCCGCGATTGAAGATGCTTTTTCCCATATGGAACTTGCGCATGGGGAAAGAGTCTGCGTGACGGATTGTGACCAGGAGTATCTGATGAAATTTCTCTATGACAGGGAAGACGTGCGTGGACCAATGGAAGAAGCGGATTATCTTCTTCTGGATAGGGAACTGTTTTTATCGGAAGAAGAAAGACAAACCCGTGACGCGGCAGGGGCGGATAGTTGGAAATTTTATTTATCCGGGGCGGATATTCCTTGGGACTATCTGGAAAAAGAGATGGATATTACTTATGAAAACGATAGATTTATTCTTTATAAAAGAAAGTAAAAAAATCATGGGTTGTGAAAGGAGCAAATGAAAAATGAAAAGCGATAATGTAAAAAGCGGTATCCAGCAGGCGCCGCACAGGAGTCTGTTCAATGCACTTGGATTTACCAAGGAGGAAATGGAAAAACCGATGGTCGGGATTGTCAGCTCTTATAATGAGATTGTACCCGGACATATGAATCTGGATAAAATTGTAAATGCGGTAAAGCTGGGTGTTGCAGAAGCGGGCGGCGTACCGGTTGTCTTTCCTGCGATTGCAGTCTGCGACGGTATTGCGATGGGACATATTGGAATGAAATATTCCCTTGTGACAAGAGATTTGATTGCAGATTCTACGGAATGTATGGCGCTTGCCCATCAGTTTGATGCGCTTGTTATGGTGCCTAATTGTGATAAAAATGTGCCGGGACTGTTGATGGCGGCGGCAAGGATTAATGTGCCTACTGTATTCGTATCCGGCGGTCCGATGTTAGCAGGGCATGTCAAGGGACAGAAGAGAAGTCTTTCTTCTATGTTTGAGGCAGTCGGCGCCCACGCTGCGGGGACGATGACGGAAGAGGAAGTATGGGAGTTTGAGGAAAAAGTATGTCCTACCTGCGGTTCCTGTTCCGGTATGTATACAGCCAATTCCATGAACTGTCTGACGGAAGCGCTGGGTATGGGGCTTCGGGGGAATGGTACGATTCCCGCCGTATATTCTGATAGAATCAAGCTGGCCAAACATGCGGGCATGGCGGTTATGGAACTGTATAAAAAAGATATCAAGCCGAGAGATATTATGACCAAAGAAGCGATTTTAAATGCGTTGACTGTGGATATGGCGCTGGGCTGTTCCACCAATTCTATGCTACATCTGCCAGCGATTGCCCATGAAGTCGGCTTTGATTTCGATATTGCCTTTGCCAACGATATCAGTGAGAAAACACCGAACTTGTGCCACCTTGCGCCGGCGGGTCCAACTTATATGGAAGATTTGAACGAAGCGGGCGGCGTTTATGCCGTTATGAAAGAATTGGCAGATGCAGGTCTGTTAAATACGGAGTGTATGACCGTAACTGGCAAAACCATTGGGGAAAATATTGCGAATGCAAGAAACCTTAACTCGGAAGTTATCAGGACGCTAGATAATCCCTATTCTAAAACAGGCGGGCTCGCCGTATTAAAAGGAAATCTGGCGCCGGATGGTAGCGTTGTGAAGCGTTCTGCAGTCGTACCGGAAATGATGGTGCATGAAGGACCGGCGCGCGTATTTGATTGTGAAGAAGATGCGATTGAAGCCATCAAAGGCGGTAAGATTGTAGCGGGTGACGTTGTTGTGATACGCTATGAAGGACCGAAAGGCGGACCGGGTATGCGGGAAATGTTGAATCCTACTTCTGCAATTGCCGGTATGGGATTGGGATCCAGCGTTGCGTTGATTACGGACGGACGTTTTTCAGGCGCTTCCCGCGGGGCGTCCATCGGGCATGTTTCCCCGGAAGCTGCGTTGGGCGGTCCGATAGCGTTCGTAGAAGAGGGCGATATCATCAGCATTAACATACCGGAAATGAAACTGGATATCAAAGTATCCGAAGCAGAATTGGCGGCAAGAAAGGAAAAATGGCAGCCCAGGGAGCCGGAAATTACCACCGGATACCTTGCAAGATATCGCGAACTTGTAACAAGTGGAAACAGAGGCGCAATTTTGCAGATACCGGGTAAAACGGAATAAATAGCGGTAAAACAAGCAAAAAGGAGAGAAGAAAATGTTACTGACAGGCGCAGAAATTGTTGTGGAATGTTTGAAGGAACAGGGCGTAGATACCGTATTCGGCTATCCGGGCGGGACGATTCTGAATGTATATGATGCTTTATATCAGCATAGTAATGAAATAACTCATATTCTGACTTCCCATGAGCAGGGCGCGGCCCATGCGGCGGACGGGTATGCCAGAGCGACCGGGAAAGTGGGCGTATGTATGGCGACCAGCGGTCCGGGAGCGACCAATCTTGTGACCGGAATTGCCACTGCTTATATGGATTCCGTGCCAATGGTGGCGATTACCTGTAATGTGAATCTGCCTTTACTTGGAAAAGATTCTTTTCAGGAAGTGGATATCGCGGGCGTTACCATGCCGATTACCAAACATGGCTATATCGTAAAAGACGTCCAGATTCTTGCGGATACACTGCGCAAGGCATTTCATATTGCCAAAAGTGGCAGACCGGGTCCCGTATTGGTGGATATTACGAAAGATGTAACGGCGAACAAATGCGAATATGAAAAGATGAAGGTATCGGAAGATGCGATAGAGGAAAACGCAAGTAACCTAGAAGAAGCAGACATAGAGAAGGCGATTGCCCTGATTCAGGAGTCCGAAAAACCCTTTATTTATGTGGGTGGCGGCGCCATCATTTCAGGCGCTTATAAGGAAGTCAGGGAATTTGCCGCTAAAGTGGGGGCGCCCGTATGCGATACGCTGATGGGCAAAGGCGCTTTTGACGGGCATAATGACCTTTACACCGGAATGATTGGAATGCATGGGACGAAGACTTCCAATTTCGGCGTCAGCGAATGCGACCTTCTGATTGCGTTAGGGGCAAGATTTTCTGACCGTGTCGTAGGAAACCCGAAGAAATTTGCCGAGAATGCCAAAGTGCTTCACATCGATATCGACGCTGCGGAGATTGATAAAAATATCCACACCGACGTATCTATCGTAGGGGATTTGAAAAAAGCGCTTCAGAAATTAAATGACAGACTGGATAAGAAAGAGCACCCGGAATGGATTTCCCATATTATGGAATTAAAAGAAAAATATCCGCTCAATTATGATGATTCCGCACTGTCCTGTCCCTATATCATGGAAGAACTGGATAGACTTACTGATGGAGCGGCAATCATTACGACAGACGTGGGGCAGCATCAGATGTGGGCGGCGCAGTATTATAAATATTCCAGCCCGCGGACATTTCTTTCTTCCGGCGGTCTTGGTACGATGGGATACGGACTTGGCGCCTGTATCGGTGCAAAAGTCGGCAATCCCGATAAAATATGTATTAATATTGCAGGAGACGGCTGTTTCCGCATGAATATGAATGAACTGGCGACTGCAAGCCGGTATAACATTCCGATTATACAGGTAGTGATTAATAATCATGTGCTTGGCATGGTAAGACAGTGGCAGACACTATTTTATGAGAAACGCTACTCCCAGACCGTTTTGCAGGATAAAGTAGATTTCTGTAAGGTGGCAGAAGGGCTTGGGTGCAAGGCTATCCGTGTGACGAAGAAAGAAGAAGTAGAACCGGCCATTAAAGAAGCGCTTGCCATGAACGCGCCCGTTTTATTAGACTGTATCATTCCAGAAGATGATAAAGTCTTCCCGATGGTGCCTGCAGGCGCACCGATTAGTGATGCATTCGACGCCCACGACTTGGAAAAAGGTGCAGGACAGTCATAGAATTAGTTAAAAAGATTGGTAACAAGCATGGTTAGGAATTATGAGAAAACGTGTATTTCAAAAAATTTTTTTACTGCTTTGTATTGCCCTATTGCAGATTGTGATTGCCTATATCGGTCTTGCCTATTATTATCGGAATGCATTTGAATATGGGACATGGATTAACCGTATCTATTGTACCGGTAAGAGTATTGAAGAGGTAAACCGGGAGCTGTCCGAGCAGTATGAGGGCGATGGCATTACGATTTATGATAAGGAAAATAACGCTTATCAGATATCGGCAAAAGAGATTGGCTGCCAGTATGATTTTGAATCGGCGCTGAAACTGTATCTGGACAGGCAGAACGCGTGGCTGTGGATTGATAGTTTCTGGAAAGTCAGAGACGATACGATTTCGCCTGTTGTGTCCTATGATGAGACTTTATTGGAAGAATGTTTTTCTAGGCTGCCCTTTGTGCAGGAAGAGGACGGGAAAGACAGGAAATTTGAGATTATAAAGACCAAAGATGGCTATCAGCTATTGAATGAGAGAACAAACGTTCTAGATGTAACAGCGGCAAGAAATGCAGTAGCGGCGGCGCTTCAAAATGCACAAAACTCGATATCTTTATCGGAAGCGGGCTGTTATTATGATATGGAACTGACAAAAGAAATGCAGGAAATCTTGCAAAAATGGGAGCAGGTCAGGGATTTCCAGGACTGCCATATCGTGTATCAGATGGGGGAAGAGCGGATTTCGGTGGATGCTTCTATCGTGTGCGACTGGATTTTGTTAGATGAAGAGGGCGATTTTTTACCGGATGAAAATGGGAACCTGCAACTGCGAGAAGACGCCATAGAAGAGTTTATTAAGTCGCTTGCCGAACAATACGATACCGTAGGGGCGCCGAGGGAATTTTACACAACGAAAAGAGGAATGATTACCGTAGAGGGCGGAACCTATGGGAACCGGCTGGATCAGAAAGCGGAAACCGCCTATCTGACAGAGGCATTTTTAACAAAAGCCGATGAAGTACATATACCTGTCTATCTGCAGAGTGCGAAGGAACAGGGAAAAGATGATATTGGCGATACTTATGTCGAAATCGATATGGGCGAGCAGATGATGTATTATTATCAGAATGGAAAACTGGAAATCGAAACGCCTGTCGTGACCGGAAATACCTCAAGGCGTATGGGCACGCCGGAGGGCGTCAATTTCGTTTATTTAAAACAGACGAACCGGATACTGCGAGGGGAAGGATATGCTTCCCATGTTAATTTCTGGATGCCGGTCAAGGGAAATATCGGGATTCACGATGCTGCCTGGAGAAGCCGCTACGGTGGCACAATCTATCAGACAAACGGTTCCCACGGCTGTATTAACACGCCTTATGAGGCGATGAGTCAAATTTATGAGATGGTGGAAATCGGGACGCCGGTAATTATGTATTATTAGGATTTCACACAATTTTATGAGAATAGAAACTTGACGAAAACAGTGGATGTATGTACAATATTGCTTAGTTTTAAAAACAGGATAATAAAAAGTCCGTGACGCGTACTTTCTGTTGTCTGATTGCGAGGAGGAAAAAAGAGTGGCTAGAGTATACAATTTTTCTGCAGGTCCTGCGGTACTGCCCGAAGAGGTTTTAAAAGAAGCTGCAGACGAAATGCTGGATTATCAGGGATGCGGCATGTCGGTTATGGAAATGAGTCATCGTTCCAAAGTTTATGATACGATTATCAAAGAGGCGGAAGCAGATTTAAGAAAATTGTTAGAGATTCCCGATAATTATAAGGTGTTGTTCTTACAGGGCGGAGCAAGTCTGATTTTTGCGTCCGTACCGATGAATCTGATGAAAAACCGCAAGGCGGGCTATATCCTGACAGGACAGTGGGCAAAGAAAGCGTTTGCAGAGGCAAAAATATACGGGGAAGCGGTAGAGCTTGCTTCTTCTGCAGATAAGACCTTTTCCTATATTCCGGACTGTACGAATCTTCCGATTACCGATGATATGGATTATGTGTATATCTGTGAAAACAATACCATTTACGGAACGAAATACCACACGCTGCCAGATACGAAAGGGAAGATTCTTGTTTCGGATGTGTCTTCCTGCTTTTTATCGGAGCCGATGGATATATCCAGATATGGCATGGTCTATGCGGGCGTGCAGAAAAACGTAGGTCCCGCAGGTACGCAGATTGTAATTATCCGCGAAGACCTTTTGACAGACGATGTACTGCCGGGGACGCCTACGATGATGAATTATAAAGTGCAGGCGGATAATGATTCTTTATATAATACGCCGCCGTGCTATGGTATTTATATCTGCGGTAAAGTATTTAAATGGCTGTTGAAAAACGGCGGTCTTCCTGCAATGAAGGAATTAAATGAGAAGAAGGCGAAAATCCTGTATGATTTTCTGGATGAGAGCAGTTTATTTAAGGGAACCGTCAGAAAAGAAGACCGTTCTTATATGAATGTTCCCTTTGTGACAGGGGATAAGGAATTAGACGCGAAATTTGTAAAAGAAGCGGAAGCGGCAGGTTTTGTCAATTTGAAAGGACACCGCAGCGTAGGCGGTATGCGCGCCAGCATTTATAATGCGATGCCAATCGAAGGCGTGGAAAAGTTGGTTGCTTTTATGAGAGACTTTGAAAACAATAACCGATAAAAATTAGGGAAGAAAGCTTGAAAGAAGAACGTTTTCATGATTGGTTGGAATGCTTGTTGTAGCGCAAATTTGTGCTGGCATCGTAGATGTCTTGGGCACATAAATTCGCATGTTGAGAAAGGAGCATGGTTATAAAAATGTTTAAATATCATTGTTTAAATCCGATATCAAAAGTAGGAATTGAAAAATTCAGCGCGCAGTATACCCAGACGGACAATCTTGAGGAAGCGGAAGGCATTCTGGTCAGAAGCGCAGCGATGCACGATATGGAACTGCCGGATAAGCTTCTCGCCATTGCCCGTGCAGGTGCGGGAGTGAACAATATCCCGTTAGATAAATGCGCCGAGAAAGGAATTGTTGTATTCAATACGCCCGGCGCCAATGCAAATGGCGTAAAAGAACTGGTAATTGCCGGTATGCTGCTTGCATCGAGAGATGTCGTGGGCGGTATTGAATGGGTGTTGGAAAATCAGAAAGATGAAAATATCGCCAAGACGGCAGAAAAAGCCAAAAAGAATTTTGCAGGAACCGAAATTTACGATAAGAAGCTGGGCATTATCGGTCTCGGCGCTATCGGCGTGAAAGTTGCTAACGTGGCGAAACATCTTGGTATGGAAGTCTATGGGTACGATCCTTATGTTTCCGTAGATGCGGCATGGAATTTGAGCCGCGATGTAAAACATGTTCTGAATGTGGATGAAATTTATGAAAATTGCGATATCATTACCATCCATGTGCCTTTGATGGACGCTACCAAAGGAATGATTAATCAGGAAGCCATCGATAAGATGAAAGACGGCGTTATTTTGTTAAACTTTGCCAGAGATTTGCTAGTAGATGAAAAGGCAGTGGTTGACAGCATTCAGGCTGGAAAAGTCAGAAAATATGTCTCTGATTTCCCCAATCCTGTTACAGCGGGCAGCGAGGGCTGTATTGTAATTCCGCACCTTGGCGCATCTACGGAAGAAGCAGAGGATAACTGCGCGAAAATGGCGGTCAGGGAGCTGATGGATTATCTGGAAAACGGAAATATCATTAACAGCGTCAATTATCCGAAATGCGATATGGGCGTCTGCACACAGGCAGGACGTGTCGGTATCTTCCATAAAAATATCGCCAATATGATTACGAAATTTACCGCATGTTTTGGCGATAACGGTATCAACATTTCCGATATGACCAACAAATCCAAAGGGGAAGTAGCTTATACCATGTTAGATATTGAAACGCCCGCTTCCGAAGAGATTATTCAGAAACTGGAATCTATTCCGGGCGTTTTCCGGGTAAGAGTCATCAAATAAGCGTTAACCCGCCTATCTGGCGGGTTAGCTTATAGGGAAGAGCCGCTTTCTAATTCCGATTGAAACTGGGCTTCCGCTTTTACGGCGACTTCACTGGCAAGATCCATATAAAGGATGAAAACTTCCTCGACGGACATTCCTTTTTCTTTGGCAATTTCTTCCATAACAGGTTTCAATGTTTCAAGCTGATAAGAAACGGGGGTTTTCTGTGGGTCGATATCCGCCAGCGTCTTCTCGGCATATTCATTGATTCTATGGAGTATTTCTGCATTCTCTGTAGTCATCTGCTCACTTCCTTCTTCTTTTCCTAGAAATATTTTAGCACCGGACACTTGTGTTGGACAAGTATATTTGATAAAATAAAATAAAAATTCAGATAAGCGGAGAGAAAAAACATGGCAGACGTAATCCCGTTTGAAGCGCTGAGACCCAGATTGGAGCTCGTTGAGAAAATTGCCGCGCTACCCTATGATGTCTATAACCGGGAAGAGGCAAGAAAAGCAGTAGAGGGAGACGCCTATTCTTTTTTAAGGATAGACCGCCCAGAGACCCAGTTTCCCAGGGGGTATGATATGTATGCGTCGGAAGTTTACGAGAAGGCAAGAGACATGCTCTGGGAGATGGTAGAGAAGGGAGAATTCGTCAAAGAGCAAAGACCGGCTTACTATGTCTATGAGCTGACGATGCATGGAAGGACGCAGACCGGCATTGGCGCCTGCGCTTCTGTGGACGATTATGAGAATCATGTCATTATGAAGCATGAAAATACGAGAGCGGAGAAGGAAGCTGATAGAATCCGGCATGTGGATATCTGCAATGCCCAGACGGGACCGATTTTTCTGGCTTATCGGCAGAAGCAGACTATCCAGGAACAGATTGATATTGCGAAAAGGAAGCCGCCCCTGTATGATTTTATGGCGGATGATGGCATTACCCATAGGGTATGGCGGATTGATGAAGAGGAACCGGTACGGATAATTCGGGAAGGCTTTGCCGGAATTGATAAGATTTATATTGCGGATGGTCATCACAGGTGCGCTTCCGCAGTCAAAGTTTCTGAGAAACGGCGCAAACAGCAGCCGGATTATACCGGAAAAGAAGCATTTAACTATTTTCTGGCCGTCCTGTTCCCGGATGAGCAGTTGTGCATCATGGATTATAACCGGGTAGTCAAATCCTTAAACGGTTATACGAAAGAAGAATTTCTGGACAAAGTATGTGAAATATTTGATATGACAGAAGTTGGAAAGACGCCGTACCATCCTGTGAAAAAGGGCGAAATCGGCATGTATCTGCAGGATACATGGTATAAACTTACCATCAGACAAGGAATGCTTACGGGTGATGCGGTTAAGGATTTAGATGTAGCAATTTTACAGGATCATTTATTGGCGCCAATTCTTGGGATTCTGGATCCGAAGAGCGACGGCAGGATTGATTTTGTTGGCGGCATCCGGGGACTTGAGGAATTGGAGCGGAGAGTAAAGACAGATTCAGAAGTGGCGTTTGCCATGTATCCTACGGATATTCACGAGTTGTTTGCGGTTGCCGATTCAGGGAAATTAATGCCGCCCAAATCGACATGGTTTGAACCGAAGCTTCGCAGCGGCATTTTGATACATGCATTGGAAGATTAGAGAAAGTATTTTATAATAAGGAGGTTCGATATGGAAAAAAAGCTTTATAAGATGATGAATTGGCCTGAGATTGAGGGGATTATCTATTCGGAAGATGATAATCCGCATCATGTACTTGGAGCGCATGTGGCGGGGAGCAGTATTTTAATCCAGACCTTCATGCCAGGAGCAAAAAGCGTGCGCGTCCAGCCTGATACGGGGCATAAAAACTATGAGATGGAATGCATTGACGAGGCGGGCTATTTTGCGGTAATGGTTCCCGGAAAGACGGTTTTTCCTTACGAGTATGTGGTGGAATACGAAGACGGGACGTTAAAGAAAGTAAAGGACGCTTACAATTTTGAGCCACAGATTACGCAAAAGGATACCGAAAAGTTTAATGCAGGAATCCATTATACGATTTATGAGAAATTGGGAGCCCATCCTATGAAGATAAACGGCGTGGACGGCGTATATTTTGCCGTATGGGCGCCGAATGCAATTCGTGTCAGCACGGTCGGGGATTTTAACGGCTGGGACGGCAGGGTGCATCAGATGAGAAGATTATGGGATTCCGGTATTTTTGAAATCTTTATTCCGGGAGTGTCCGTAGGCGACTGCTATAAATTTGAGTTGAAGGTAAAAGGCGGTCTGACCTATTTAAAAGCTGACCCTTATGCATTCGGACAGCAGCTGCGGCCGGATTCTGCCTCTGTTGTCAGGCAGTTGGACGGCTTTGAATGGGGAGACGCCAAATGGATGAAAAAGCGGAGTAAGGTACAGGCGGTGAATGCGCCGGTTAGTATTTATGAGTTATATCTGGGTTCTTTTGCCAAACCGGAAGACGGAAGCCCTTATTTGAATTACAGGGAACTTGCGCCTAAAATTATCAGTTATGTGAAGAAAATGAATTATACCCATATTGAGCTGATGCCGGTCATGGAGCATCCTTTGGACGGCTCCTGGGGATATCAGGTCATCGGGTATTATGCGCCCACATCCAGATACGGTACAGCGGATGATTTCATGTATTTTATGAATGAAATGCACAAAGCGGATATCGGCGTTATTCTGGACTGGGTGCCCGCCCATTTCCCAAGAGATACCTATGGACTTTCCAATTTCGACGGAACCTGCCTTTATGAGCATATGGACCCTAGACAGGGAAGCCATCCCCATTGGGGCACCCTGATTTATAATTATGGCAGACCGGAAGTCAGAAATTATCTGATAGCAAACGCGCTCTATTGGATTGAGCAGTACCATGCAGACGGTATCCGTATGGATGCGGTGGCGTCCATGCTTTATCTGGATTATGGTAAGAGCGACGGACAGTGGGTTGCCAATATGTATGGCGGCAATGAAAATTTAGAAGCGGTAGAGTTCCTGAAACATTTAAATTCCATCGTCAAGAAACGGAATGCCGATGTGCTGATGGTTGCGGAAGAGTCAACGGCGTGGCCGAAGATTACGGGCGCCGTGGAAGATGACGGACTGGGCTTTGATTTGAAATGGAATATGGGATTTATGAACGATTATTTAAGCTATATTAAGAGCGATCCGTATTTCCGTTCAGGATGCCACAATAATCTGACATTCAGCATGATTTATGCATACAGTGAGAAGTTTGTGCTCGTCTTTTCCCATGATGAAGTCGTACACGGGAAGGCGACCATGCTTGGCAAGATGCCCGGCAATAGAGAAGAACAGTTTGCAAACCTGCGCCTGACCTATGCCTATCTGATAACCCATCCCGGCAAGAAACTCTTTTTCATGGGACAGGATATCGGGGAATATGATGAGTGGAACGAAGCCCGCGCGGTGGAGTGGGAGCTGTTAGAAAATGATGATAATAAGAAGTTAAATAAACTGGTTTCGGATTTGAATAAACTCTATACGACGCTCCCGGCGATGTATCGGAAGGATGATTCCTGGGAAGGGTTTGAATGGATTAACTGCATTACGCCGCAGGCATGTATGCTGTCCTATCTGCGCAAAGATGAGAAAGAAGCGGATACGCTGGTCGTAGTTGCTAACTTTGCCAATGTGAAGCAGGAGTTTACCGTTGGCGTTCCCTATGCAGGCAAATATAAGGAAATTCTGAATACAGACGCCAAAGCTTACGGCGGCAGCGGAATCGTGAATACGAAAGAACAGCGCGCCCTGGAAAAAGAGTGGGACGGAAAGCCCTATGCGATAGAGATGGTCAGCGCACCGCTTTCCCTGTCTATTTTCGCTTACACGCCTTATACGGCGGAAGAAAAAGCTGCCATTAAGAAAGCCAAAGAAGAAGCTATCCGTAAGGCAAAAGAAGAAGAAGAAAGAAGAATTGCCGAAGAGGAGGCGAGAGTTACTGCCATCGAGGCAAAAGAGGCAAAAGAGGCAGCCCAGAAAGCCACAAAAGAAGCAAGGGAAAAAGCAAAAGCAGCAGAAAAAGCAGCGGAGCGGTTAAAGAAAATCAAAGAAAAAACAGATTCTTCTGCCAAGACTCCTTAAAAGATGAAAAAAGGAATGCCGCAAACAGAAAAAAATTGGATAAAAAGAAAATTCGTCCTTGCCAAAATGGACATTACCCATTATAATATAGTTTGTGTTTGGCATTGAGCTGGAATAGCGCAGTTGGTAGCGCAACTGATTCGTAATCAGTAGGTCGAGGGTTCGAGTCCCTTTTCCAGCTCTTTTTTCATGCCCGAAAATAGAAGTAAGAAGTGAAAATATTATTTGTAAATATTATGCCACAATACCTTGACAGAAAAGTTTATCATGGTACAATATATAGTATATCAAAAACAGGATACCATGCAAAAGAAAATGTTGGGGGTTGGGTATGAAGATAATTAAAAGAAGCGGCGCAGAAGTGACTTTTGATTTAGAAAAAATCACTGCGGCCATTGTGAAGGCGAATAACAGTGTCAGCGATGGGGATAAACTTGGGGAGGATGAGATTCAGACCATAGCGAAAGTGGTTGCGGAGAATTGTGTTGAAATGAAACGCTCTCCCAGCGTGGAAGAAATTCAGGATATGGTGGAAAACCAACTGATGAAATACGATGCCTATGCAATGGCAAGAAACTATATCACCTATCGTTATAAGCGTGCTCTTGTGCGAAAATCCAATTCTACAGACGAACAGATATTAAGTCTTCTGGAATGCAATAACGAAGAAGTAAAACAGGAAAATTCCAATAAAAATCCAACCGTAAATAGTGTGCAGCGGGATTACATGGCGGGTGAGGTCAGTAAGGATATCACGAAACGCTTCCTGCTCCCGGAAGATATTGTAGACGCCCATGAACAGGGGATTCTGCATTTCCATGACGCGGATTATTTTGCACAGCATATGCACAACTGCTGCCTTGTGAATTTAGAGGACATGCTGCAGAATGGTACGGTTATCAGCGAGACGATGATTGATACGCCCAAAAGTTTTTCCACGGCATGTAATGTGGCGACGCAGTGTATTGCGCAGATTGCCAGTTCCCAATATGGCGGGCAGAGTATTTCTCTCGCGCATCTTGCGCCTTTCGTACAAATCAGCCGGGAAAAGCTGCGCAGGGAAGTCCGGGAAGAGATGGAGGCAATGCAGATATCCTTATCGGAAGAGCAGATTCATGCCATTGCAGAAATGCGGGTAAGGGAAGAAATCAACCGGGGCGTGCAGATGATTCAGTATCAGGTGATAACCTTGATGACGACCAACGGGCAGGCGCCTTTTGTCACGGTATTTATGTATATAGACGAAGTGCCGGAAGGACAGACAAGGGACGACCTTGCTATGGTCATTGAAGAAATGCTGAACCAGCGTATCCGCGGCGTCAAAAATGAAAAAGGCGTTTACATTACGCCGGCGTTCCCGAAATTAATTTATGTGCTCGAAGAGGACAACATTCATGAAGACAGCAAATATTGGTATCTGACCAAGCTTGCAGCGAAGTGCACCGCCAGAAGGATGGTGCCGGATTATATATCCGAGAAAATCATGAAAAAGTTAAAAGACGGCAACTGCTATACCTGTATGGGATGCCGTTCTTTCCTGACAGTCTACCATGATGAAAATGACAAGCCGAAATTTTATGGCAGGTTTAATCAAGGCGTCGTCACGTTGAATCTGGTCGATGCTGCATGTTCGTCAAATGGAGATAGGGATAGATTCTGGCAGATTCTGGATGAAAGGCTGGAGCTGTGCAAACGCGCGCTTATGTGCAGACATGAACGTCTAAGAGGCACGCCCTCGGATGTAGCGCCCATCTTATGGCAGTACGGCGCGCTGGCAAGACTGAAAAAAGGGGAACCTATTGATAAGCTGCTCTATGGCGGATATTCTACGATTTCTTTAGGGTATGCGGGGCTGTGCGAATGTACCAGATATATGACCGGCAAATCCCATACGGACCCTGAAGCGACGCCCTTTGCTTTAGAAGTAATGCAGTATTTAAACGATGCCTGCAAGAGATGGGCAAAAGAGACTAATATTGATTTTAGCCTGTATGGTACGCCTTTAGAGTCTACTACTTATAAATTTGCCAAATGCTTACAGAAGCGTTTTGGCATGATTCCGGGGGTGACGGATAAAAGTTATATCACAAACAGCTACCATGTACATGTAACGGAAGATATCAATGCGTTTGATAAACTGAGCTTTGAAGCGCAGTTTCAGGAGTTGTCCCCCGGCGGCGCCATCAGTTACGTGGAAGTGCCCAATATGGAAAATAATCTGGACGCAGTACTTGCCGTAATGCAGCATATATACGATCATATCATGTATGCGGAGTTAAATACCAAGAGCGACTATTGCCAGGTCTGTGATTATCATGGGGAAATAAGAATCGTGACAGACGAAGATGGAAAACTGATATGGGAGTGCCCCAACTGCCAAAACAGGGAGCAGAGCAAGATGAATGTGGCAAGGCGTACCTGCGGTTATATTGGCACGCAGTTCTGGAATCAGGGACGCACGCAGGAAATCAAGGAAAGGGTGCTGCATTTATAGAAAATCGGGGGAGCGGAAATGTATTATTCGGAAATTAAAGACTGCGATATTGCAAATGGTCCGGGAGTAAGAGTATCCTTATTTGTCAGCGGCTGCAGCCATCATTGCAAAGGATGTTTTAATGAAATGACATGGGATTTCCAATACGGCAGGATATTTGAAGCGCCGGATATGGAATGGATTCTCGATAAGCTGGAGCCTTCCTATATTGCAGGGCTTACGCTGCTCGGCGGCGAACCGATGGAATACTCTAATCAGCAGGGCTTATTGCCGCTCTTACGAAGCGTAAAGGAAAAATACCCCGATAAAAACATATGGTGCTATACGGGTTATCTTTTTGATAAAGATATTTTGCAGGATTTCTGTCATAAATGGGAAGAAACAAAAGAAATCCTGCAATATCTTGACGTTATTGTAGACGGTGAGTTTGTGGAGGCATTAAAAGACATCAGTTTACAGTTTCGGGGTTCTTCCAATCAACGGATTATCGACGTCAGAAAATCTATGACGGCAAAGGAAATCGTGCTGTGGGAGCAGTCGTGAAGTTTTTTAGACAGTATCAGGAATCTGCTGTATAGATTATTAGAATCGTCGATTTCTTACGACGCTTTTTTATAATGATGCTCCAGACTCTGGATAATCTTATATAATCCCATAGCGATGGCGCATAGGATCATGATGGAAGTGATGACCATATTGAGCTGGAAGACCTGGGAACCATAGATAATCAGATAGCCAAGCCCCCGTTTTGCTGCGAGAAATTCCCCGATAATCACACCCACCAGACAAAGTCCGATATTGACTTTCATATTACTGATAATCAACGGAACAGAACCGGGGAGGATGACTTTGAAGAGGGCGTCTTTCCGGCTGCCGCCCAGTGTATAAATGAGTTTCAGCATATCCGAATCAGACTGGCAGAAGCCCGTATAGAGACTGATAATGGAACCGAAGATGGCGACGGAAATTCCCGCGACAATGATGGTTTTTGCACCGGTGCCAAGCCAGACGATTAAAAGAGGCGCGAGCGCGGATTTGGGAAGCGAATTGAGTACGACCAGATAGGGCTCCAGAATTTCGGATAAGCTGCCGTGATACCAAAGCAGCATGGCGCAAAGCAGACTGAGTGCGGTAACGAGCAGGAAACTGATAATCGTTTCTAAAAGCGTAATCCCGGTATGGCGAAAAAACGAGGCATCTGCAATCATCTTATATAAATATTTCACAATGGCGGACGGGGAGCTGAAAAAGAAGATATCCACATATCCTGCCCGCGTCGTATATTCCCAGAGAATGAGGAAAACAACTAAAAGCAGCAGACGGAAAAAAGCGATTTTATGATGATGCCTGCGATGGGCAAGAATGTATGCTTGTTGAACGGTCAGACAGTCCGCATGGTTATTAGATAGAATCATCGGATAACTCCTTCCATAAAAGATTAAAATAAGTCTGATATTCCTTGGTATTGCGGATGGCAAGCGGGGAAGAGCGGTCTATATCGTAATGAATGGGCAGTTCGTATTTTACTTCGGACGGACGTTTTGATAAAACCAATACCCGGTCTGCCAAGGTGATTGCCTCGGACAAATCATGGGTAATTAGAATGGCGGTTTTCCCGGCGCTCCTGATGATGTTGCCGATATCCGCCGATACCGTCATTCTAGTCTGAAAATCAAGGGCGCTGAAGGGTTCGTCTAACAAGAGCAAATCGGGACGGATTGCCATCGTGCGGATAAGCGCCGCGCGCTGCCGCATCCCCCCGGAAAGCTCCGAAGGCTTTTTATCTTTAAAGGCATAGAGTCCATAGTCTTTTAAAAGCCGCAGGACATAATCGGTATTTTCTTTTGTCACATTTTTATTTAGTTCCAATCCCAGAATCACATTCTGATAAATGGTTCTCCATTCAAACAAATGGTCATGCTGCAGCATATAACCGATAGAAGAAGAGGCGCCGAATGTAAGAGCGCCGCTTTCGGGTTCTAACAGACCCGCTATAATGGATAGAAGCGTTGATTTGCCGCAGCCGCTCGGTCCCGCAATCGCAAGAAATTCCCCCTCAGACACCTGAAAAGTAATCTGTTTAAGGGCGGGGGTTTCTCCTTTGAGATTGTGGTAAGAGTAAGAAATGTTTTCTAAAGATAAAATAGGCTGCATTCTGTTCATCTCCCTGTATTTATAAAATATTTTATGAAGAAATTACAGATTTGTGTTTTCGATTTATGTTTCCAGAGCGGTTTTGATTGAAAAAGGAAATTTTTTATGGTATCATCAAATTTAGATTTAACAAAAATTGTTATGATGGGCCAAAAATAGAAGCTGCCGCGTCAGTAACAGTCAGGAGGAGCAGGGCATGGCACAGCTTTGGGGCGGACGTTTTACCAAGGAAACGGACAAGCTTGTATATCAGTTTAACGCATCTATTTCCTTCGATAAGAAGTTTTATAAGCAGGATATCGAGGGCAGCATTGCGCATGTCGTAATGTTGGAAAAACAAGGAATCCTTACAAGAGAAGAGAAGGATGAGATTGTAAAAGGACTGACCGGCATCCGGCAGGATATTGAGAACGGTACGTTAAAGATTACGGAAGAATATGAAGACATTCACAGTTTTGTGGAGGCGAATCTGATAGAGCGCATTGGCGATGCAGGGAAGAAACTGCATACCGGAAGAAGCCGCAACGACCAGGTCGCACTGGATATGAAACTTTATACGAGGCTGGAAGTGCTGATGGTAGATAGTCTGATAAAGGAGCTTTTAGAGACGCTTCTAGGGATTATGGAAGAACAGATAGAAACTTATATGCCCGGATTTACCCATTTGCAGAAAGCCCAGCCAGTTACGCTGGCACATCATGTCGGCGCTTATTTTGAGATGTTTAAGAGAGACAGGCAGCGGCTGCAGGATATTTATAAAAGGATGAATTATTGTCCGCTCGGCGCAGGAGCGCTGGCGGGAACCACCTATCCCCTGGATAGGTATTATACGGCTTCTTTATTGGGATTTGAGGCGCCTACGCTAAATAGTATGGATTCTGTATCCGACAGGGATTATGTCATCGAGTTTCTGGCGGCGCTTTCTACGATTATGATGCATTTAAGCAGGTTTTGTGAGGAAATCATTCTCTGGAATTCCAACGAATACCGTTTCGTGGAGATTGATGATGCTTATGCCACCGGAAGCAGTATTATGCCGCAGAAGAAGAATCCCGATATTGCAGAGTTAATCCGCGGTAAGACCGGAAGGGTCTATGGGGCGCTGGTGTCCATCCTGACGACCATGAAGGGGCTTCCGCTTGCCTATAATAAAGACATGCAGGAAGATAAGGAGCTGACTTTTGATGCCATCGATACGGTGAAAGGCGCTCTGGCGTTGTTTAATGGCATGATTAAGACCATGAAATTCCATCCTGAGACGATGAAAAAAAGTGCGGTAATGGGATTCGCGAACGCGACGGATGCAGCGGATTATCTTGTGGGAAAAGGCGTTGCTTTCAGGGATGCTCATAGTATCATAGGCAGATTGGTGCTTTATTGCATCGATAAGAACTGCAGCATTGACGATTTGAACATAGAAGAATTAAAAAGTATCAGCCCGGTCTTTGAAGAAGACGTTTATGATAAAATCAGTTTAAAGACATGTATTGAAAAGCGGCTGACTGTAGGTGCACCGGGACCTGTGGCGATGAAGAAAGTTATCCAGGCGGAGCGGGAATATCTGGAAAAAGAACAAACACAAGAGATTGAGGAAGGAGTAACATACAATGAGTGAAAAATTAAAAGTAGGTATTTTAGGCGGGACAGGCATGGTGGGACAGCGTTTCATCGCCCTGCTTGAGAATCATCCTTGGTTTGAGGTGACGACGATTGCGGCAAGTCCAAGGTCTGCGGGAAAAACTTATGAAGAAGCGGTAGGCGGCAGATGGAAAATGACGACGCCGATGCCGGAAGCGGTAAAGAATATCCTTGTTTTGAATGTTAATGAAGTGGAAAAGGTTGCGTCCGAAGTGGATTTCGTCTTTTCTGCGGTAGATATGACGAAAGAAGAAATCAAAAAGATTGAAGAAGCTTATGCACAGACGGAAACGCCTGTTGTTTCCAATAACAGCGCGCATAGATGGACGCCGGACGTACCGATGGTCATACCGGAAATCAATCCCGAACATTTTGAAGTCATTGAGTCCCAGAAGAAGCGGCTGGGGACAAAATGGGGATTTATCGCTGTAAAGCCCAACTGTTCCATCCAGAGTTATGCGCCTGTCTTGACGGCATGGAAAGAGTTTGAACCCTATGAAGTGGTAGCGACTACCTATCAGGCGATTTCCGGCGCGGGCAAGACATTTCAAGACTGGCCGGAAATGGTGGAAAACGTGATTCCCTATATCGGCGGGGAAGAAGAGAAGAGTGAGAAGGAGCCGCTTAGAATCTGGGGGAAAGTAGAGAAGGGCGAAATTGTTCCTGCGACGAGCCCTGTCATTACCTGCCAGTGTATCCGTGTACCTGTCTTAAACGGACATACGGCGGCAGTATTTGTGAAATTTAAGAAGAAAGCCACGAAGGAGCAGCTAATTGAGAAATTGGTGCAGTATAAAGGGATTCCGCAGGAGCTGGAACTTCCTAGCGCGCCGAAGCAGTTTATCCAGTATATGGAAGAGGATAACCGTCCGCAGGTGAAGTTAGATGTGGATTATGAAAACGGCATGGGAGTCAGTGTTGGCAGACTCAGGGAAGACAGCGTCTATGACTGGAAATTCGTGGGACTTTCCCACAATACGGTGCGCGGCGCAGCAGGGGGCGCCATCCTGTGCGCGGAAACCTTGAAGGCAAAGGGGTACATTGCTAAGAAATAAGTAAATGATCCAGAAAATGATATAAGAAGATAGTGATAGAGGGGGCTGCTGTCTGTCAGAAAAGCAGCGGTAGTATTAGGTTAGATTGGTTATGAATGAATTAGAAAATCAGATTGAAAAACTGAATGAATTGAACAAAAGACTGATGAAGGAAACAAAAGTGCTCCATTTAATCTGCGATACGTCAAATAGTGCGTTTCTTTATTATAATTACGAAGAAAAACTTGCGCGTACCATTGCGAACTGGGATTATTTCTTTCCTTTTGAAGTCACGACTCATTCTGATTTTGCGAAGTTTTATGCCTGCGTGGAGGAGCAGTATGCGGCTCCTCTGCGGGAGGCTCTTTTTATCGAGAAGAGAGGGTTAAAGTCCCATACGATAGATGTAAAAATGAAGGAAAGCCGGATGTGGGTCGAGGTAGAGACCAATATCATCTATGACGATGACGGACGTCCTTTAGACAAAATCGTGCGGTTCAAAGATGTAACGAAATTTAATTCACAAAACGACGAATTAACATACATGGCATATTATGATATTTTGACAGGCTTATATAACCGCAATTATTTCGTGCGTCTTCTCGGCGATTTTGTGAGTCGTGCCAAAGAGGAAAAGAAAACGGTATCCGTGATGTTTCTTGATTTGGATGATTTTAGGAAGTTGAATGACGGTCTGGGTATTATCGTGGGGGATGAAATCGTCCAGATCTTCGGACAGTTTTTATCGGATTTTTCAAATGAGCATGTTATCGTATCGCATTTTAACAGTGATATTTACTGTATCGGTATTTATGACGCCTGTGGGGAGCTGTCTGTGGATACGATGTATCAGAAAATTTCCGAGAGACTGAAAACACCGTTTAAATTGAGTGGCGGGCAGGAAGTGACGCTGACAGTCAGCGCGGGGGTTTCGGAATACCCGGAAGCCGCTTCTAATACGTTAGAATTAATCAATTGTGCAGAAATTGTTATGTTTAAGGCAAAATCGCTGGGGAAGGCAACGATTCAGCATTTTGACGGCGCTATCTTAGCGGACTTTTTACAGAATGTGACGATAGAGAATAAATTGAAAGAAGCCGTCTTTGCGCAGAATTTCGTCATGTATTTTCAGCCCCAGTTCCATACGACAGATAAAATGCTGCGGGGCGTGGAAGCGCTGATTCGCTGGAAAGATGAAACAGGGAAGATGATCCGCCCGGATGTGTTCATCCCCATTGCCGAGAAAAACGGAACAATTGTGCCAATCGGCACCTGGGTCATGGAAGAAAGTATCCGTATCTATGCAGACTGGAAAGCGAAATATCATTATCCGATGCTGATGTCTTTAAACGTTTCGGCAATTCAGTATAAACAGCCGGATTTCATCGACAAAGTCATGCAGATTCTGGAAAAATATAAGATTCTTCCGGGTGAGATAGAGTTAGAGATTACAGAGTCCATCTTAATCGACGATTTCAAGGAAATTACGGATAAACTGATAAAGTTAAGAGACCTTGGGATTCGGATATCGCTGGACGATTTCGGTACGGGCTATTCGTCACTGTCCTATTTAAAGGGACTTCCGATTGATACGTTAAAAATTGATAAATCCTTCATCGACACGGTTATTACGGATGAAAATACAAGAATCATTACGGAATCCATTATCTATATGGTGAAAAAATTAGGATATGAAACCGTTGCGGAAGGAGTGGAAACGAAAGAGCAGTTCGATTACTTAAACGCCATCGACTGTGATATCATACAGGGATACTATCTGGGGAAACCAATGCCGCCGGAAGGAATTGAGACATTGATACAAAAAGCGCTTGTATAATCTGCGCAGACAGATAACCGTTTGGAGGTGTCTATGCTATCAGGCAGGATATCGGAAGTACAATATCTGAATCAGACGTATGACCGCAAAGACAGTCAGATTTTGGTCATATACGGACAAAAACATATTGGGAAAACGACGCTGATAAAAGAATTTGCGGAAGATAAGCCGAATCATTATTATCTTGCGAAGCCCTGTTCGGAAAGAGAACAGATGTATCAGTGGGGGTTACAACTGAGAAATGATGGAAGCGAAGGGGAAAGTTTTCCGGGATTTTATGATATTTTTATGCGTATCTGTGGCGGTGGTGGCAGCAAGAAGGTCATTGTCATTGACGAATTTCAAAATATTGTCAAGGCCAGCAGCTCTTTTATGCAGGAATTAATTCATTTTGTGCATAGTGAAGAGAAAAAAGTAGATGTTCTTGTACTTTTATGCAGCTCTTTGGTCGGCTGGATTGAAAATAGCATGGTCAACAAGATTGGCGAAGCGGCTTACGAGTTGGCTGGACTGTTGAAAATCCGGGAGCTTTCTTTTCTGGATTTGGTGCACCGTTATCCTAATTTCAGAATGGAAGAATGCGTGGAGGCATATGCTATATTAGGCGGCATTCCAGGACTATGGAATCAATTTGACGACAAACTGACGATACAGCAGAATATCTGCCGGAATATTCTGAATCCAAACTGCCTTTTGTTTGAAGAAGGGGAACGGATGGTAGCGGAGCAGCTTAGGGAACCCGGCGTCTATAATACGATTCTTGCTTCCATTGCAGCCGGGAACCATAAGCTAAACGACATCTACCGCCATACGGAGTTTTCCCGTGCCAAAATCAGTGTCTATCTGAAAAATCTGATGGAGCTGGAGCTGGTAGAAAAAGTGTTTTCCTATGAGTCGGTGGGAAAAGAAAACGTCCAAAAAGGGATTTACAGGATTATATATCCTTTTGTCGATTTCTATTATACTTATATGTATCCGAATATGAGCGCCTTGCAAATGGCGTCAACAGAGGCTTATTATAATAAATATATTTATACAAGTTTCGGGAGATATGTTGCAGGATATTTTAAAAAGGTATGCCGCCAGCATTTAGAAAAGATGAACGAGCGGGGAAGACTGCCAATTCGGTTTGAAGGAAGCGGTGAATGGGTTGGCAAAGACGGAACGATAGATATCATCGCACAGGATGAAGAAGGTAAAACGTTAATTGCACTCTGCAACTGGGAAAAGACGATGATGTCTTATGAGGATTACGAATGGGTACTATCCTGCGCAAAGAAGGCGAAAATCGACGTGGACTATATTTATCTGTATACAGCGTCCAGATTTGACGAGAAACTGACGCTGGAAGCGAAGATGAAACACAATCTGAAATTAATCCATATTTCGGATATATAGTGGATATTGATGAGGAATTATGGGAAAAAATTTATTTATTGCAGAAAAACCGAGCGTTGCCAGGGAATTTGCCAAGGCGTTAAAATACCGTATGAGTCAGAAGGATGGATATCTGGAGTCTGGAGAGGCATTGGTTACCTGGTGCGTGGGGCATCTGGTGACGATGAGCTATCCAGAAGCCTATGATGAAAAGTACAAAAAATGGTCGCTTAATACGCTTCCTTTCATACCGGAGGAATTTAAATATGAAGTAATCGACAGCGTCAAGAAACAATTCCAGATTGTGAGCGGACTGTTAAACCGCGAAGATGTGGAAACCATCTATGTCTGTACCGACTCCGGGCGGGAAGGCGAATATATCTACCGGTTGGTGGAACAGCAGGCGCATGTGACCGGAAAGGTGCGGAAACGAGTGTGGATTGATTCCCAGACAGAAGAAGAAATCCTCCGCGGCATCAAAGAGGCGAAGGATTTATCAGCCTATGATACGTTAGGGGCAGCGGCTTATCTGCGGGCGAAAGAAGATTATCTGATGGGGATTAATTTTTCCAGGGTATTGACGTTAAAGTATGGTAATCCGGTGAAATCTTATCTGAAAGCGGAACGGGCGGTCATATCGGTGGGGCGGGTGATGACCTGCGTGCTTGGCATGGTCGTCAACCGGGAAAGAGAAATCAGGGAGTTTGTGAAAACCCCTTTTTATAAGATTCTCGCCAAGACAGATATCCAGGGAATAAGCTGCACTTTTGAATGGAAAGCCATAGAAGGCACGAAATATTATGCTTCGCCAGAACTTTATAAAGACAACGGATTTTTAAAGCGGCAGACGGCGGAAGAATTTATCCGGTTTCTGACGCAGGACGAAGAAACGATTCCGCGTCTGGAAAGCATCGAAAAAAAGAAAGAAACAAAAAACCCGCCGCTTCTGTATAACCTTGCGGAATTACAGAACGACTGCGCTAAGCTTTTCAAAATCAGCCCGGATGAAACCCTGCGGATTGCGCAGGAATTGTATGAGAAAAAACTGACCACTTATCCGAGAACGGATGCGAGAGTATTATCCTCTGCGGTGGCAAAAGAAATTCATGGAAATATCGCCGGACTAAGGAACTATCCGCTTGTGAAAGAGTTGGCGCAGGAGCTGCTTTCTATGGAAAGCTATAAAAAAATCGGAAAAACCCGGTATGTCAATGATAAACAGATTACCGACCATTACGCCATCATTCCGACGGGGCAGGGATTTGGTGCGCTTGGCAGTTTACATCCTACCACAGCGAAAGTGTATGAATGTATTGTCAGAAGGTTTTTAAGCATTTTTTACCCGCCGGCGATTTATCAGAAAGTCAGTCTGAAACTGCAAATCAAGGGAGAGTATTTCTTTTCCAGTTTTAAAGTATTGGCAGATGCAGGATATCTGAAAGCAGCGCAGTGCTCTTTTTTGAAGAAAAAGGCGGATAATACCGATGACAGCGACAAGAAAGAACGCGGAGAGGATAAGGAAGGAGCGGAGGAAATCTGCGACGATTCCTTTATGAAGACCTTACAGAGCTTGAAAAAAGGCGCAGCGTTTCCCATGCCCGTCCTTTCGGTAAAAGAGGGTGAGACTTCCCCGCCGAAACGTTATAATTCGGGCACGATGATTCTGACGATGGAAAATGCAGGACAATTTATCGAGGACGAGGAGCTACGGGCACAGATTAAGGGCAGCGGTATCGGTACTTCCGCGACGAGGGCGGAAATTTTGAAAAAACTGGTACATATCAAATATCTGGATTTGAATAAAAAAACACAGATAATTACGCCCACGCTGCTTGGCGAGATGATTTACGAGGTGGTTTCAGCTTCCATAAAACCGCTCTTAGACCCCCGGCTGACGGCAAGTTGGGAAAAAGGACTGGGGTTGGTGGCGCAAGGTGAAATTTCCGAGGATGAATATATGGTAAAGCTGGACGATTTCGTGACAAGAAGAACGAATATTGTAAAAGGGATGAACAATCAGGCGGCATTGAATGCAAGATTCCGCTATGCTTCCCAATTTTATAAAAAATGAAATTTATTTAGAAAGGAAAAGGGAAAAAAAGAGATGTCAACAGGGCTAAAAGATGTTATAATAAAAGAGTTATATACGTTGGATGAGACAATAGCAAGAGAAATTTTCGAGGACGTTACCTATCCTTGGGAAGTTTTACCGAAGATAGGGGAGTTTATCGTCAGACTCGGCAACACCCTGCCGGAAGAGAAGTATGAGAGACGGGAAGGCAATATCTGGATTGCTAAATCCGCCAAGGTTTATCCGTCCGCATATATCAACGGTCCCGCAATCATTGATGAAGATGCGGAAATCAGGCATTGCGCCTTTATCAGAGGGAATGCGATTGTAGGAAAGGGCGCCGTGGTGGGAAATTCCACGGAATTGAAGAATGTTATTTTATTCAATAAGGTACAGGCGCCTCATTACAATTATGTGGGGGATAGCATTCTGGGCTTTAAGGCGCATATGGGAGCGGGTTCCATTACTTCTAATGTGAAGAGCGACAAGACGCTGGTCGTGGTCAGGGCAGGGGAAGAGCGTTATGAGACAGGGCTTAAAAAGTTCGGCGCAATGCTGGGCGATGGCGTGGAAGTCGGCTGTAATTCGGTTTTAAATCCGGGAACCATCATAGGCAGGGAAACTAACATTTATCCGGCGTCTATGGTCAGAGGATTTATTCCGGCAGGAAGTATTTACAAGAAACAGGGCGAGGTTGTAGAAAAAAAATAGTAGTGGGGATAAGAATATGGCGATTGAAATGAATGTAGAAGATTTTGGCTCCATGATTAACAACATCATTGCAGGAATTTGCTTCTTTGAATATGAAGACAATGAGCTTACGCCGGTTTTTGTCAACGACGGCTTTTTCCGTATGCTTGGGTATTCCAGGGCCGGTGGGATGGGATATCTCAGAAATGTAAAGATGAGTATCATTCAGGAAGATCTGCCGATTTTTGAACAGGCAATCGAAGACGTATTAAAAGATGACGGTTCCGTAGAAGTGGAATTTCGCACGGTAACGGCAAGCGGCGGTCTCAGATGGCTTCAGGTCAGAGGCAACCTCTATGCGAGGGAAGGCACGAAATATACCATTGTATCCATAATTCAGGATATTACGGAAAAGAAAAACGTGGAAGAGGAGCTGCATCAGCAGGCGGAACGTTTACATATTCTTATGGAAGCGGAAGGAGAGCGGATCGTAGACTACAATGCCAAGACGGACGTACTGATTTTGAAGGCTTCTGGCGACTATACATCTACCGGGGAGCTGATTCTGGATCGGTATATCCAGCAATTTGACAGCAGCAAACTCTATCGGGCGGATGCGGACAGGTACAAAGCGACATGGGATAAATTGCTGAAATCCCCTGGTCATGAGACCATTGAAATCAGGACGGAGCGCTTTGACGAGGAGTATACCTGGTATCAGATGAATCTGACTTCCTTGCTTGGGCCGGAAGGCTATGTGACGAGAGTCGTAGGAAGATGTATCAATATTCATGAGAAGAAACTGCAGGAAATCAATTTACAGCTCCGTACCAGGAGGGACGCGCTGACAAGGCTGCATGAAAAAGACGCTACATTACAGCTCATCCAGAACCTGCTTTTAGAGGAGTATGACGGTGAGACGCTGAATGCGTTCATGATTATTGATATGGATGATTTCCATAAAGTCGATACTTTATTAGGACAGGCACAGTGCGACAATATTCTTGTGGAAACCGGTATCTATTTAAGCAGAATCGTCAAAGGGCTTGACGTGGTCGGAAGAGTGGATATTGACAGATTTGTCCTCTATATCAGGGATATCCACAGCTTTTCCGAAATCGATAAACTGGCTTCTGATATTGTCCATAAAGTCGATTATGTACTGCCATCTGAGGCTGGGGATATTCATGTCACCTGCAGCATTGGGATTGCGCTTGTTCCTTATCATGGACTCACTTATGAGGAGTTGTATCAGAAAGCGGACAGGGCAATATCCAGGGTCAAGGCACGGGGAAAACAGGGATATCGTATTTACGACGCCGCTTTTACGCTGGCATACCACGCCACCAGAAAGCATAACAATGTGCCCTATGATGCAGAAAAAGGCATGGAGCTGGACTGGAACATGGAAGACATGGTTATGCAGGTACTCTTTGAAGAGGACATACTGGAGTCTGCACTGGAATCTGTCATTGAATTAATAACGGTTCATTATAAATTTCACAGAGGCTTTATCTGCGGAAATGAAAAAGGCAGCCTGCCCCTTTCCAAACAGGTACAGTTTTCTGTCCACGGATATGAGATGGGACTGGAAAGCAAGGAACACTATGAACTGCGGCGGGTCGTTTATGAGGTATTATATGATTCCTTTAAAAACTGCAGCGTCATCCATGAGTATGATGTGCTGGTAGACGAGCTGCGCTATTATCTTCAGTCGGAAGGCATCAAGAGTCTGCTTTACTATCCGATTACTTCCAAAGGGGAGTTTCAGGGCGCAATTATCTTTGAAAATCACGAAGACGTCCAGCTGGAGTTTGACGATACTGTCATGGAAGAGCTGCGCTCCCTCTTTAGGATTTTAGAAGCGCATATTTTACAGATTGGTCTGATGGACAGGTTACAGGATTTTGCTACCCAGATTGAAATGCTGGATAACCTGGATAGTTTTGTCTATATTGTCAATGTGGACACTTATGAACTGAGCTTTGTCAATAAAAAAGTGCTGATGCACGCTCCTGATGTTAAAATCGGTGATATCTGTTACAAGGCGATTCAACATCGGGATACGCCCTGTGAGAATTGTATTTTTAACCGCATGAATAAAACAGATCCTCATGAGAGACGGACGGAAGAGATATTCAATTATTCCTTGCGCTGCTGGTGCCGGTGCAGCGCCGGCTGGCTGGAATGCCGGAATGAAAACACGCTGGGGCTGTTAAATTGCATCGATATTTCAGAATATTTTATCGGGTAGTTGACGAAATCACTTTTTTCGTGTATATTTTCTACGATAGATAGTAACTTTAACACATTAAAGTGAAAAAATGCAAAATGGAATTGAGGAGGAAATTATGATGAAAAAGAAAGTACTGGCTTTAGGGATGACTGCTATTATGGCAGCCGCTGCATTGACTGGATGCGGCAATGATGATTCCGGCGCGCAGGGAATAGCAGATGCAGGACAGACAGCGGATACGGAAGGACAGACTTCTGACGTGGCAGACGATGATACTGCTTCTTCTGATGAAGGAGATGGCGCTGCTGCTGCGTCTTCTGACAAAGTTTACAGAATCGGTATCTGCCAGCTTGTAGAGCATGATGCACTGGATGCGGCTACGAAGGGGTTTGAAGAGGCGCTTACCGAGAAACTTGGAGAAGGCAATGTAACTTTTGATTTCCAGAATGCGCAGGGGGAACAGACGAACTGTGCAACGATTTGTACCCAGTTTGTTACGGATGATGTGGACCTGATTCTTGCAAACGCTACGGCGCCCTTACAGGCTGCAGCAGCGGCAACAAACCAGATTCCGATTCTGGGAACTTCCATTACAGACTATGCGACAGCGCTTGATATTGCTGACTGGACAGGTGCGACGGGGAGTAACGTATCAGGTACCTCTGATTTAGCGCCTATCGAAGAGCAGGAAAATATGCTTGTGGAATTGTTTCCGGATGCTGCAAAAGTAGGGATTCTTTACTGCTCCGCAGAAGCAAACTCCAAATATCAGGCAGACATTTTCAGCAGTTGTCTGGAAGAAGACGGGATTGCTTATGAAATCTATACAGCTGCAGATTCCAATGAAATTCAGGCTGTTGCTACCAGCGCATGTCAGGATTGTGATGTAATTTACATCCCTACAGATAATACGATGGCTTCTAATACCGAAACGGTTAATAACGTATGCCAGCCGGCAGGCGTACCGGTTATAGCAGGGGAAGAGGGCATTTGCGCAGGCTGTGGTGTTGCAACACTGTCTATCAGCTATTATGATATCGGATATACAGCGGGTGAAATGGCATATGATATTCTTGTAAATGGCGCAGATATCACTACGATGGATGTACAGTTTGCGCCTCAGGTAGTGAAAAAGTATAATCAGACGCTGTGCGACGCTTTAAGCGTTGAAGTACCAGAGGATTATGTCGCGATTGGCGAATAAGAACTCTGACAAATAAGAAATTTTCTTTTGTCTGGATATCGGAATGCCAGGGAAACAATAGGAATAAAATATGGGGAGGACATATCTGCCATCCCCATATTTTGACGTAGAGGAGGATTTTTATGATTTTATTATCATTTTCCTTATCGCCTCTGTCGCTTTTAAGGGCAATGCCAGGAGCATGTGCGCAGGGATTGATATGGGGTGTTATGGCGCTTGGGGTTTACATAACATTTAGGATTCTCGATTTTGCAGATTTAACGGTAGACGGTTCTCTTGCTACCGGCGGTGCAGTGGCGGTTATGCTGATACGTGCCGGGGTCAGTCCGGTGCTTGCATTGGTTGCTGCTTTTGCGGCGGGAATGGCGGCAGGTCTTGTAACGGGATTATTACATACGGGACTTGGGATTCCTGGCATTTTATCCAGTATTCTGACCCAGATATCCTTGTATTCGATTAACCTGAATATTCTGGGTAAGTCGAATCAGGCGATTAATGTAGATCAATACCGTTTGGTAGTATCATTGCGTTATATTTCAGGGGATGCTGCTATGAAGCTTAAATTTTACGGCGGTGTGATTCTTGGCTGTATTCTTTTGGTAGCAATCCTGTATTGCTATTTTGGGACAGAGCAGGGGTCTGCAATCCGCGCCACTGGATGCAATAAGAGTATGGCGAAGGCGCAGGGCATCAACACCAATTTTCATACCGTGCTTGCCTTGATGATATCCAACGGGCTTGTGGGGCTTTGTGGTGGCTTATATGCACAGTATCAAGGCGCGGCGGACGTCAATATGGGACGCGGAGCTATCGTCATCGGTCTTGCGGCAGTTATTATCGGCGAGGTTTTATTTGGAAAATTGTGCGTAGGAAAACGTTTTACATTTGCCTATACGATGTTGGCAGTCATTGCAGGGGCTGTCGTTTACTATATCGTTATCGCTTTCGTATTATGGCTGAAGATGCCTTCGGATGATATGAAATTATTCTCGGCAATCGTTGTAGCAATTTTCCTTTCGATTCCTTATCTGAAGGGGAAATACGGTAAGAAGGGGGTAACGGCATCATGACATACGCATTGGAATTAAAAGACGTCCATAAGACGTTCAATCCCGGAACCATCAATGAAAAAGTAGCCCTGGACGGATTGTCCCTCAATCTGCAGGAAGGCGATTTTGTAACGATTATCGGCGGAAACGGCGCCGGTAAGTCTACGATGCTCAATGCGATCGCCGGTGTATGGTCCATTGATAAAGGTTCCATTCTGATTGGCGGACAGGATGTCACATCGCTTCCAGAGCACAAACGCGCCAGTTACCTCGGACGTGTATTCCAGGACCCGATGACGGGTACGGCGGCTACCATGTCGATTGATGAAAATATGGCGATTGCAGCAAGAAGGGGCAAAGCCCGCACACTGAGATGGGGCGTTACCAGGAAAGAAAAAGACCAATATAAAGAACAACTGAAAACGCTGGATTTAGGTCTGGAAGATAGATTATCAACGAAGGTGGGGCTTCTTTCAGGCGGGCAGAGACAGGCGGTCACGCTGTTAATGGCGGCGTTGCAGAAACCGGAGCTTTTACTCTTAGATGAGCATACGGCGGCCTTAGACCCGAAAACAGCGGCAAAAGTGCTTGCTTTGTCGGATAAAATCATAGAAGAAAACCACCTGACGGCGCTTATGGTCACTCACAATATGAAAGATGCGATAGCGCATGGAAACAGATTGATTATGATGCATGAAGGAAACATTATTTACGACGTGCGCGGGGAAGAGAAGAAGAAATTAAAAGTTTCCGATTTGCTTGCGAAGTTTGAAGAGGTCAGCGGCGGCGAATTTGCAAATGACCGCATGATTTTGTCATAAAAAATACACCGAATAATTTTATCCATAAGATTCCAACAGTTGATTTTTTCTCTATAATGTGCGAAAATAAAAACAGCGGTTATGACAGATTATGGAAGGGCGCAGAGAGTGGCGCCGGATAATCTGTTAACAAATATTATTACATAATCGAAAGGAGTTATCACATGATTTATTCAAAAGAAGTTGAAGAAATGTGTACTGTAGCACAGGGCGTACATCATGGCTGTGCTCCAATCCCAGAAGAAGCAAAATGGGTTCAGGCAAAAGAAGTAAAAGATATTTCCGGTTTAACACACGGCGTAGGCTGGTGTGCTCCCCAGCAGGGCGCGTGCAAACTGACCCTGAATGTAAAAGAGGGCATCATCCAGGAAGCGCTCGTTGAGACCATCGGCTGCTCCGGCATGACGCATTCAGCAGCTATGGCATCCGAAATTTTACCGGGCTTGACGGTTATGGAGGCGCTGAATACAGACCTTGTCTGCGACGCCATCAATACAGCAATGAGAGAGCTGTTCTTACAGATTGTTTACGGACGTACACAGTCTGCCTTCTCTGAGGAAGGTCTTCCGGTAGGCGCTGGTCTTGAAGACCTTGGGAAAGGTTTGAGAAGCCAGGTCGGCACGATGTATGGTACTTTGAAGAAAGGCCCTCGTTATCTTGAAATGGCGGAAGGCTATGTAACAGGTATTGCGCTTGATGCAAATGATGAAATCATCGGTTACAAATTTGTAAGCCTTGGCAAAATGACAGATTTCATCAAAAAAGGCGACGACCCGAACACCGCATATGAAAAAGCATGCGGACAGTACGGCCGCGTTGATGACGCTGTTAAGATTATTGACCCTAGATGCGAATAATAGGGCAAACAGATTTTCTAAATCAGCTTTTGCCTTGTATCAGAGTGTAATACGAAAAATAAACAGGAGGAATAAGATAAGATGGCTTTATTTGAATCATATGAAAGACGAATTGACAAAATCAATTCTGTATTAAAGAATTATGGTATTTCTTCTATCGAAGAAGCAGAGAAAATTACAAAAGACGCTGGCTTAGACGTATATGAGCAGGTTAAGAAAATCCAGCCTATCTGTTTTGAAAACGCTTGCTGGGCTTATACGGTAGGCGCTGCGATTGCAATTAAGAAAGACTGTAAGAAAGCGGCTGATGCGGCGGCAGCAATCGGGGAAGGTCTTCAGGCTTTCTGTATTCCGGGTTCCGTTGCAGATACCCGTAAAGTAGGTTTAGGGCATGGTAACTTAGGAAAAATGTTACTGGAAGAAGAGACAGACTGCTTCGCATTCCTAGCAGGACATGAATCTTTCGCAGCAGCAGAAGGCGCCATCGGTATTGCTGAGAAAGCGAACAAGGTACGCCAGAAACCTCTTCGCGTTATCTTAAACGGTCTTGGAAAAGATGCTGCAAAGATTATTTCCAGAATCAACGGTTTTACTTTCGTTGAGACAGAGTATGACCCTTATACGAATGAAGTAAAAGAAATCGAGAGAATTGCTTATTCTGAGGGACTTCGTTCCAAAGTTAACTGCTACGGCGCGAACTCTGTACCGGAAGGCGTTGCGATTATGTGGAAAGAAAACGTTGACGTTTCCATTACAGGTAACTCCACCAATCCTACCAGATTCCAGCATCCGGTAGCAGGTACATACAAGAAAGAAAGAACAGAAGCCGGAAAGAAATATTTCTCAGTAGCATCCGGCGGCGGTACAGGACGTACCCTGCATCCCGATAATATGGCGGCGGGTCCTGCATCCTATGGCTTCACGGATACATTGGGACGTATGCATTCCGATGCACAGTTCGCAGGTTCTTCTTCCGTACCGGCACATGTTGAAATGATGGGATTAATCGGTATGGGCAACAACCCAATGGTTGGTGCGACAGTTGCGGTTGCGGTTTCCATTGAGGAAGCAGCGAAGGCTGGCAAATTCTAAAGAAATGGCGTATTTTGGGGGCTTCTCAAGTCGTGGTACGGTTTGAGGAGTCCTCTTTTTTGCACTGTAAGACTCGTACAAGACACTTACAAGACAGACAAACAAGACACACTTTGGATCAGATGGTGGGTTAGCAATCTTGCGAGTTCGATTAATAATAGTGTGAAAAACAGGATTGCATATATTAAATTTGTGCCTGACTTATAAATGTCTTAAGTAAAGTCCAGTGGAATTGCGAGCGTGTATGTGGTAGAATGATGGTGTTGAACAATTCAGTAAATCGGGATTTTTTTTGGGTGGGGTGGGGGTGGGGTAATCAATATGGAAAATTTTGAAAAAACCTTTGATAATGCTACAATGGATTATGATAAAAGTCGTCCAATGTATGTAAAAGAGATATATGAGGATATATTTAACTACAAACAAATAAATCAAGATAGCCATGTGCTTGAAATTGGCATGGGAACCGGAAAGGCGACTCAGCCAATTCTTGATACGCATTGCCATTTTGTTGGAATTGAACCCGGAAAGAACCTTGCAGCCCTAGCAAAAGAGAAGTTACAGAAATATGCAAACTTCTCATTATATAATCTGACCTTGCAAGATTATATATGTGCAGATAATTCTTTTGATTTAGTATATTCGGCTACTGCATTTCACTGGATTCCAGAAGAATATGGTTACAGGAGAGTTTATAATCTGCTAAAAAGCGGCGGTGTGTTTGCTCGTTTCGCCTATCATGCTGGTGCCGATCAAGGACGCAGGGAGTTGGCTGATGAAATACAGGAACTCTACCGCAAATATATGTATCAAGAGAACCCTCCCGCCCCGTTCAGTGATGTGGATGCAAAAAGGCTGGCTGATAAAGCGCTTGTTTACGGTTTTGTTGATGTAAAACATACGCTGTATCATGCAACGAAAGATTTCACAGCCGATGAATATATATCGCTACTGAAAACATACCCAGATCACATGAATTTAGAATCAGTCGTCCGCGAAAAGCTGTTTGAAGGAATTTTTCATGCCATAGTGGACAATGCTGGAACTATGACAGTGTATTATACAATGGATTTGGAGCTTGCGAAAAAATAAATTCCTGTTTGTAGGGCAAAGAAAATAATCAGCGGATTTCTTACAAAGAGTTTGGCTGCGATTGTAACGTTGAAAAGATGGAGAAAATACAGTATAATGCAAATGGGTATAAAGATCATTTGCGAAGCATTGGGGTAGTCGTATAGAAGGCGTGTTTATGAGAAAATTAAAAGTATATTTAGATACATTGGTTATCAGCCATTTATTGCAGGAGGATTTGATTTGAGAATTTATCTTGATATGTGTTGTTATAACAGACCATACGATGATCAATCGCAAATAAAAATTGCTATGGAAACACAGGCCAAATTATATATTCAGACATTGATAAAAGATAGAAAATTAGATTTGATTGTTTCCTATATGCTTAGATATGAATGTGGAAAAAATCCGTTTGAAATGAGACGTAATACAATTCAGATTGCTGAAATATCATACAAACGAGATAAAAATGGTAACACCGATAGAATTTGTTATGGAAATGGAAGGTGGGGAATAAATGATGACAAGTACGTCAGAAATTATGAATCGGGGAATGCGGTGCCTGACAGAAAAAATGGGTATTGTGGAGGCTGAACAGTTCATATCTGCCATTATTCGGGAAAAATTTGATTATACAAAGTGGCAGAGAGAGTATTTTGATGCAAAAACGCCGGAAGAAATTAGTGATGAGGCATCTGATTTCGAGAGAGAACAGCCTTTCACGGGTAATGCGGTAAAGCTTTAGAAGCTGAAAAGTTTGTTAAAATTCCTGTTTGAAGGGTGATAGTATGACTATAAATATCGATTTATATGAAATGGTTTTTAAGAGAAAATCATTTCATTTATTCAAAAACGTGGGAGATGAAGTTATATCTTCACAAGAAATAGAAAGTATTAAAGAAATATACAAAACATTTCATCCATTATACCCGGATATAAAAACAGAAATCAAAATTGTTCCTGCGA